>DATAQN010000168.1:0-42200 GCA_036264635.1 Xanthobacteraceae bacterium
TTAACGACAACCCTAGACCCTTCCGCTGGACCAAATCGGCAAATGACATCCTCGCCTCGATCAAGCGCTTCTGCCTGACCACTATGAAAATCGCCAACACCCAGGCCAAACTCGTCAAAACTTCGGAATCGGGACACTAGAAGCCGAACAGTTTTGCCGGATTGTCGACCAGCATCTGCCGCCGTGTCTTGTCGTCCGGCGCGATCTCGGCGATGAGATCCACCAGTTCGCCGTCATTGGGGACGGCCTTATGGTTGGGATGCGGCCAGTCGGTGCCCCAGACCACGCGCTCGGGCGCATGCGCGGCAAGATCGCGAGCGAACGGCACGGCATCGGCAAAAGGATACGGCTGTTTGGTGATGCGGTCGGTGCCCGAAAGCTTCACCCAGACATTGCCGGTGTCGAGCAGGCGGCGCAGCGTCGCGAACGCCTTGCCATTGCGCCCCTCGGCAACGTCGACACGGCCGATGTGATCGATGACCACCGGCGCATCGATCGAACGGATGAATTCATAAAGCTCGACGATGCCGTTGCCGCCGCAATGAATAGCGACATGCCAGCCATACGGCTCGGCAAGCGCGATCATCTTCAGCATCTCCTCGCGCGGCCGCGCCTGTCCGAGATGGGCGAAATAAAAATGCAGCCGCAAGCCGCGCACGCCGGCATCGTCCAGGCGCTCGACCTCTTCCGGCGTCATGTCCGGCTCGAGCAGCGCGACCCCGCGATAGCGGCCATTGCCGGCTTCGAGCAGATCGACCAAGGCTGCGTGATCGCGGCCGTGGCAGGTCGATTGCACGAACACGCCGCGCTGAAAGCCGAGGAACTCGTGCAGATGGAACAGATCCTCCTTGGGCGCATCCGTCGGCGTGAACGGCCGCTTCGGCGCATAAGGAAACTTGGCGTGCGGGCCGAAGACATGGAAATGCGAGTCGCAAGCAAGCGGCGGCAGCGTGATGCGCGGCTTCTTCGGATTAGGATCGGGCGGCGCGATGGTGGGAGTCAGATCGTCGGCATCAATAGTCATTGGTTTTCCCTTTGTTTCCCGGTCGCGGCGCAGCACGAAGTGTTGCAGACTCGGGAGCTTGGCAAATTCAGAGCCTGTTACGATCCCGGATCAGCGATGCAGCGTTGGGGCGCTGCATCGCGTCCGGGAAGCAAATCAGTCACAGCGTACGGTCATGCCGCCGTCGACGACGATCTCGGTTCCAGTGATGAAGCGCGCTTCGTCGGAGGCAAGAAACAGGACGGCTGCCGCGGTGTCACGACCGTCGCCCATGAAGCCGAGCGGGATGCGCGCGACACGCGACTGGAGCAACGCATCGACGTCGCCGCCGCTGCGCTGCTTGGCAAGGCGCACTTCGACCATCGGCGTATGCATCTGCCCCGGGATCACCGTATTCACGCGAATGCCTTTGCCGGCATATTGCACGGCGGTGACGCGCGAGAACTGGATCACCGCGGCCTTGGACGCGGCATAGCCGACCTGCGGCGAGCCGGTGAAGCGAATGCCTGAGCTCGACGACGTATTGACGATGGCGCCGCCGCCCTGCTCGACCATCACCGGAATGACATGCCGGCAGGATAAAAATACGCTCTTGAGATTGTAGTCGATCTGCTTGTCGAACGCCTCTTCCGACATTTCGGCGGCGCCGCCCGCGGCCGAGCCGCCGACATTGTTGAGCAGGATATCGATGCGGCCAAATCTCTTCCGGCAGGCTTCCGCCATCCCCGCGACCTGCGCGTCGTCGAGCACATCGCAGACGTGCGTGGCGATCTCGCCGTCATTGCCGATGCGCTCGACCGTCTCCTTCATCGAATCGGCATCCTTGTCGACCGCGAAGACTTTGGCCCCCTCACGGGCGAACAGCACCGCGGCGGCGCGGCCATTGCCCCAGCCGGGCCCAACGCAGCCCGCGCCCACCACCATTGCGACCTTACCCTCGACCCTTCCCGGCATTCAGCGTTTCCCTCATTCCTGGCTGGATTCATGGCTGGAATTGAATGGTAGTGGAGCGCCACCGGCTGCGCCAGCGGCATCGTTTATGATATTGAACTTAGCCATTGAATATTGGCATTGAACATTGGCATTCCCGTCCGCGACTAATTTGGGCCGCTGCCCGTATTCCGTGACTCGTATTGATTGCTCCATAGCCAAGAGACGCAGATGCTGAAACTTCTGTTTGGCGTGATCGCGCTCATCGCCGCCGCGATGATTGCCGGCGTCTATTTCCACTTCAATCCCGTCATCCTGATTTTCGTCATCCTGGGCTTCGGGCTCTACGGCGTGAGGCGCATCGGCGGTCCGTCATTGCCGGCGGATGCTCCCGTCATCGGCGGCGGCTATGGGATCTATATGCGCGGCAAGGACTACGTACCCAACAACGATACGACGTGCGGCGGCACCGACCCGCGCCAAGGCGACGGCTTTCGCTAGATGAAGCAAGCGGCGAGATTGGTCCTGCTGGCCGTCGCAGGCCTCCTTTGCATCGGCAGTGCCGGCGCCACCGACGCTCTCAATCCCACCGACCACGTCGCGGGTCATCCGGCCGTCACATATTTCGATCTGGAGAAACAGATCGTAACCGATCTCGACAGCCTGCCCGCGCACGGAGAGCCGACGGCACACACGATCGTGCCCTACCGCCATATCGAGGGAGATGACGCCAAGACCGATCCCGCCGGCCCGGTCGCGATCCAATTGCTGACGGCACACACGATCCACGCCGACGGAAAATCGCGCCTCGCGCTGTTGGCCGATCTTGGCCCATCGGATGGCGCGGTGGCGGAGTTCACGCTGCTGGCGCTCTTCGACATGACAGATCAGGCCAAGCTCCTCGACGTGGTTGAAGTCGGCACTGACCGCTTGACCGGATTTGTCGGCAAGCCGCTTGCGCTCGGGCGCGGATCGGACCTGATCGTCATCGACAGCGACCACTTCAATTCCAACGAAGACTTCGTCGGCACTGAATGGCTTTTCGTGCGCAATGATCGCTTTCGACTGGTCGGCTCGGTTTCGACTTTTAACGTGAGAATCTGCACGTCCCGTCTCACCCAGTCACCGGCGATCACCACCGGTCCCGACAACGGTGGCGGCTATCGCCAGGTTCACCTCGCCGTGCACGAGAGGTTGACATTGCAGCCCGACCGCGCCGATTGCAGCGGCGAGAAAATACCACGGCCTTTGCGCAGAACCTTTCATGCCGCCTATCGCTGGAATGCAGTCCGGGAAACGTTCCAAATCACTTCAAGCGATCTGAAAAATCTCGACCGCGAGAACAAAAAACTGACATCGGGCGGTCTTTGAGGGTAAGCCGGTTACGAAATCTTCTGTCTCTTCTGTTGTCCTCGCGACGAGCGCTGATGACAGCGCCGCGGCATGGAGCTGGTTAACAGCTCCTTTACACGCGGCCTTGTAGGATCGAGTGCGATGACATCGATTGCCACGCCGCAGCTTGCCCCCATAGCTTCAAGCGCGCCGGTTGCGCCGGTACAGCTGCAGTTTAGCCAGACGCTCGGCCAAATGATCGGGCAGATCCTGAACGGGACGGTGCTTGCGCTCCTCAACGATACGACATTGCGCCTGCAAACGCCGGCGGGCCTCATTGATGTAACGGCGGACACGCCGCTGCCGGTTGGAACTCCTGTTGCGATCGCGGTGCAAGGTTCCCCGCAACAGCCGCAGATCGTGATCACTCCCGTCGCGGCTGGATCGCCTCAGCCGCCCGCTCAGCAGGCTGCCGACGCGATGACTTCGTCGCAGACCAGCACGAATGCGACGGAGACCGTTCCCGCCACAGCGGGTTCGACCAATTCATCCACAGCGGACGCCGCCAATGCATCGGCAACGGATGCAGCCGCGCTCACCGACCAATCGAGCGCGCCAGCACGCGTCGCGACACCGCTCACACAAGCCGCCTTGTCGACCGCTGCGGCACTGGTGCGCGACGCCGCGACTTCACAAGGAGGTCTCGCAGCTCTCTACGCCGATCTTGAAGCCGTGGCCGCTGCGCCCGCGCCATCGTTGCCAGCGCCGGTGCTCGACGCGGCCAGGCTCTTGCTCGCGATGCGTTTCGACGTTGCCTCCGGGCAGAACATCAGCGCCGACGATGTCGCAACGGCGCTGATGCGCGCCGGCATCGCCAACGCCGCGCCGGCGACGAGCCCTTCGACATCCGCGACAGCGCCCGCCGACCTCGGTACCGCCCTCCTCGTATTGCGCCAGGCCTTGAAGAACGTCCTGGATCAGCAAACAGGCGTAAAGGCTGCGCCAACGCTATCAACCCCGGTAACGCCGCAGACGCCAGCGCGCACCACCGCTCCGATGCCGACCTATCGCGGCTTACCGAACCTGCCGCAGGCGCCCGCGCTGCTCCCGCTCCTGACAGCGGCGTCCACGCGCGAGCAGGTCACGCATCTCCTTTTGCAAGCCGGCTCAGGCCCACAGACGGCATCATCGCCGCCAAATCCAGAAACGCCACAGGCGCCAGCGCGCGCCAATGCTCTCTTGCCGCCTTATCGCGGCGCGCCAAGCGTGCCGCAGGCACCCGCGCCGCCCTCGCTCTCGACAGCCGCCCCGCCGCGCGAGCAGATCGCGCATCTGCTTTCGCAAACCGACGCAGCGATTGCGCGACAGACCCTGCTGCGCATTGTTTCGCTGCCCAGCGATCCAACCAGCAATACGCAACACGGCGACAACAATTCGACGCGTGTGATGTTCGAAATTCCGCTCGCCACACCGCAAGGCACCAGCGTTGCGCCGATGACCATCGAGCGCGACGCCGGCAACGGAAATACGCCGGAGAGCCTGACAGCTTGGCGCGCGAACTTCTCCATCGATCTGCCGGCGATCGGCCCGGTGCATGTACGCATCGCGCTTGTGGGCGAGCGCGCGACCGTGACGCTCAACGCCGAACGCGCGCAAAGCGCCGAACTGTTGGCGGCGGGACTGCCGCTCCTTGATGCCGGCTTGCGCAGCGCGCAAATCGAGCCGGGCGAGTTGCGTTGCTTTGCGAGCGGCTCCGGAAATTCCGCCGGCTCGCAGCGCCCGCAGGGCGCCGCGCCCGGCATGTTTCTGGATCAAGCGTCATGAGCGACAGCAAGACGGCGCTCGCCGTCGCACTCGAATATGAGAAACCGGGTACGCCGCGCGTCACGGCGATCGGCCGCGGTGAACTCGCGCGCCGCATCATCGAGCTTGCGCAAGCCAATGACGTGCCGGTCACGCATAAGCCCGAGCTCGCGCTGGCGCTGTCATGCTTGAAGATTGATCAAGAAATTCCGGTCGAGCTCTACCGCGCTGTCGCGGAAGTGCTGATCTACATCTTGCGCATAGCTGAGAAAGCCAAAGAGCAATGAGCAGATAACAGGCTGCGACAATTTTGCACTCGCAGCCTTACGACTTGGAAGTTCTCCAAACTGCGCGCTCTTGCCTTTACTTCTCCACAGACTTTGCTTACGCCGAAAGCGTATCGACGCGCGCAACATTTGCGCGCGAATTTTTGTTTGGCAGTGGAGGAACGATGACCGGCGCGATCGAGCGAACCGCAAGCAAAGTTCCTGAAGTCACGCTCGGCTTCTGGATCATCAAGATCCTGGCGACAACACTTGGCGAGACTGGCGGCGACACCGTCACGATGACGCTCAATTGGGGCTACCTCGCCGGCACGGCGCTGTTCCTCTCGCTGCTCGTCATTCTCGTGATTTGGCAGACCGCAGCGAAGACGTTTCATCCAGCGCTGTACTGGGCGACCATCATCGCCTCGACCACCGCCGGCACCACAATGGCCGATTTCGCGGATCGCTCACTCGGCATCGGCTACACTGGCGGCTCGCTCGTCTTGCTGGCATGTGTGCTCGCGACGCTCGGCGCCTGGTATTGGTCACAGGGCTCGATCTCGGTCGCGACGGTGAACACGCCGAAAGTCGAGGCGTTCTACTGGATCGCGATCACGTTCTCGCAAACGCTCGGCACCGCGCTTGGCGACTGGACCGCCGACGATACCGGGCTGGGCTACGATGGCGGCGCACTGGTCTTTGCCGCCGGACTGGCGATCCTTATCGCGCTCTATTTCCTGACCAATATCTCGCGCGTGTCGCTGTTCTGGGCGGCCTTCATCCTGACCCGGCCGCTCGGCGCCACGGTCGGCGACTTCCTCGACAAGCCGGTGAGCGACGGCGGCCTTGCCTTGAGCCGGCCGCTGGCCTCGGCCGTCATCGGCGCTTTGATTATCGCGTGTATCCTTATACTACCGCAGCGTGCGGGCCAGCATCCGGGACAACTCGAAACCGCGCCTTAGAGTACCTATCTATGCCGGGAAGGTTGGTGGCCCCTCATGCTTACCACGATCGACGCCCAGCAGACCGCGAAACCGCAAGTTCCGCAGCAGGTCCCACAACCGGCACCACAGCAGCCCCCACAGGCCGCGAGCCGCAAACGTGGGCGCGCGATGCTGTTGAGCGACCGTATCGACACCTCGCAGCTCGAGCATGATCACGTCGTTTCTACCGCGCCGCTGACCTATAAATACGGCAAAGACGGGTTTGTGACGCTGTTCCGCTATGGCGTCGTGGTGATGATTGGGCTTACGGCCGAAGAGGAAGAAGAAGTTCTGAAAGGCTTGCGGCCGCGGCTGATCCGCCCGGTGCAACCGGCCGAGGAAGAATCGGTCATGATCGATCTCATCCCCGACAAGGACGAACAGATCATGCCGGGCGGGCCGATCGCGCTGAAGACGATCACACCGGATAGCCTTATCGTTATTGCCGATGCTTTGTCGAAGAGCGTCGTTCTTGCGCACGACGAACGCCAGGTCGCTGCCGTCTTCGATCTCGTCGAGCCGTTCGCACGCCAGCTTGCGGAAAAGGGCCGGGCCACCGCCGGCCGCGGCCCCATTTTCAAGCAGATTGGTCATGCGCTTCTGGTGCAGCAGCGTGTCGCCGGCCGCGTAGCCGTGACCGACAAGCCCGACGTGCTCTGGGACCGGCCCAGCCTCGAACGTCTCTACGCGCGGCTCGAGGATGAATATGAGCTCAAGGAGCGGACCGACGCGCTGTTCCGCAAGCTTTCGGTGATCTCCGAAACCGCGCAAGTCCTTACCGACATCCTCGACACCAAGCGCTCGTTCCGCCTGGAAATGATCATTGTCGTCCTGATCGCTGTCGAGCTCCTGGTCGCGGGTTACCAGGCTTGGCTGCATTGAGCAGTACCATCAGCATTCGCGCGTCGGCATATCCCAAAGTCCAAGACAACGTGTTACGCTTTGCGCAAACATAACGTCCTCCGGGGAGGAAGCCGATGCGCGGGCGGAATATCGTCGCGGTGCTTGCCACTGCGGCAATCTTGCTGGGCACATTAATCTTCACCGGTTCTGCGCGAGCGCAGCAAGCCTATCCGACACATGCAGTGCGCCTGATCCTGCCCTTCAATCCGGGCAGCGCGACCGATACGACGGCACGCCTATTCGCCGACCGGCTGACCGCCCGCTGGGGCAAGCCGGTCGTGGTGGAAAACCGGCCCGGCGGCGACGGGCTTGTCGCGCTCAAAGTCTTCATCGACGCGCATGACGATCACACGTTGTTCTTCGGGCCGGCCGCCGCCTTTCTGGTACATCTCTACGACCAGGAGGCGCCGCCTTACACTTTGAGCGATATCGCCCCGGTGGCAGGTGTCTATGTCACGGTGCTTGCGATCTCGGTGCCGACAGCGCTTGGCGTCAATACGATGGATGATCTCGTCGCGCTCGCGCGCAAGCAGCCCGGCATGCTCAATGTCGCGGCCGCCACCGGCAACTCGGATTTTCTGATCTTCGGCTTCATGAAGGACATGGGCCTGCAGGTCACGCGCGTGCCCTATCGCGACATCATGCTGGCGCCGAATGACCTGTCGCAAAGCCGCATCCAGGTGCTCTCGTCCTCGCTCGCGGCCGTGCAATCGACGCTGCAGACCGGCCGCGTCAAGGTCCTGCTCGTCACCAGCCGCAAACGCGCCGAGACCGCGCCGGATATTCCGACCGCGGCCGAAGCCGGTTATCCGCAACTGACCATGGAAACTGCCGGCGGCCTCTATGGGCCGAAAGAGATGCCGGACGCCGAGCGCGACAGCATCGCCGCCGATTTCCGCGATGTCGCCGAGCACGATCCGATCATCCGCCAGCGCCTGGTCGATACCGGCCAGATCATGAATATGCTGCGTCCAGCCGAGTTCGCCGCCAATATCAAGGAACAGAATGACCAGCTCGCGGCGATCGCCAAGTCGCTGGGTCTCAAGCAGTAATCCGCTTGATAGCGGTGACCTCGCTGCCGGCTGCGCTAATGCGGGCAACGGCTTCTGCGATCGGCTCGATAGCGACGGCCATGTGATAGGCGTTGGCGTGAATCATCGTGTCTCGATCACGCACGATGGCGACATGGCCTTTCCAGAATATGAGGTCGCCGCGCTCGGGCGCGGCGCGATCGCCGACCACAGCACCCAGCGCGCGCTCCTGCATGTCGCTGTCGCGTGGGCAGGCGATGCCGCAGGCTTGCAACGCGACCTGCACGAGCCCGGAGCAATCAAGCCCGAGCGCGGTCTTGCCGCCCCACAGATAAGGCACGCCGAGAAAGCGCTCGGCGACCGTGGCGAAATCCTGCACGTACTCGCCGACTGGTCTGAGATGCAACGCCGGCACAAAGCCGCCACTTGCAGTCACCGCCATGCGATCCGTGACACGCACAACCGCAAGCGTTGCGCCCAGCGGCAGCGCCTCGAGCGGCGGCAATTTGATCGACGGGCCGGGAAAGGCGAAGGTGCGGAGCGCCGCTACTTTGTGCGTCGGCGCGGGGCCGGCCGGCGCTAACGCGTTCGACGGCAGCCAGCCGACATAATCGTCGGCGGCAAGCTGGCCCCAGGAAAAACCTTCGGCATTGCTGTCGTAGATCGTAACGCGCTCGCCCTTGAGCGCCTCGGTATCGAGCGGCACATCGGGCCGCGGCTCGCGGCGGAGCGGCGCCTGCGGCTCGATCACCTCCATCACACGGCCTTCGACAAAGCGCGCCGCCGTGATTTTGCCCTCGAGGTGCTTTGCCGCCAAATCGGCACGCGCCGGCGTGAGGCGTGGATCGAACGCAGCCATCGTCAGCCGTAGCGCGCGGCAAGGAGCGCATAGAGGCCGCGCGCCGCCTGCAACTCGCCGCCTTCAGGCCGGCCAGCTTTCGCCGAGGCATTCCAGGCGAAGACGTCGAAGTGCAGCCACGACTTCGTCGTGACGAAACGGCGCATGAACAAAGCCGCGGTGATGGCGCCGCCCTGGCTGCCGCCGATATTGTTGGTGTCGGCGACCTTCGACTCGAGCATCGACTCATAGGGCCGCCATAGCGGCAGCCGCCAGACCGGATCGTTCTCGGCCGCGGCGTATTTCATCAGATCGCCGGCTAGCGCGTCGTCATCGGTGAAGAAAGCCGGCAGATCGGGGCCGAGCGCAACGCGAGCGGCACCGGTCAAAGTCGCGAAATCGGCGATCAATTCCGGTTTGTCTTCGTCGGCAAGCGCCAGCGCATCGGCAAGGATCAGGCGGCCTTCGGCGTCGGTATTGCCGATCTCCACCGTGATGCCCTTGCGCGACGTGTAGATATCGCGCGGGCGGAAGCTCGAGCCGGCGATCGAATTCTCCACCGCCGGAATGAGCACGCGCAGCCGCACTTTGAGCTTGCGCGCCATGACCATATGGGCGACCGCAAGCGCGGTCGCCGCACCGCCCATGTCCTTCTTCATGTTCAGCATCGACGCATCCGGCTTGATGTCGAGACCGCCGGTGTCGAAGCAGACGCCCTTCCCGACCAGCGTCACATGCGGATGTTTCGCATCGCCCCACAGCATGTCGATCAGCCGCGGTTCGCCGGCAGCCGCCCGGCCGACGGCGTGGATCAGCGGAAAGTTCTTTTCCAGAAGCTCGTCGCCGATGATCGCCGTGATGGTCGCATTGTGGCGGGCGGCGACTTTGCGAGCAGCCTGCTCGAGCTGCGCCGGGCCCATATCGTTGGCCGGCGTATTGATGAGATCGCGCGCCAGGCTGACGGCTTCGACGATATGTTGCAATTCCTCGCGATTGACGCTTTGGGGCAGATCGAGCTTGACGGCATGCGCCTCGGCCTTGCGATAGCGCGTGAAGCGATAGGATCCGAGCGCGACCGCGAGCGCGGCCAGCCGTGCATCGTGCGGATCGTTGGCGAAACGGTAAACGCCATCAGGCAATTGCTGCGCCAGGCGGCCGGGCAGAAACGGATCTTTCGGTTCATCCTCGCCTTCGAGGCCGAACAGCACGCCGCCGAGGCGCGCCTCTTCGTCGGTTTTTCCCGGCAGCGGCAGGTAGCGGCCGCTTTTAGGCTCAAAGCCCGCCGCGTCGGCGAAAGCACGCGCCTCGGCCCCAATCATCTTGCGCACGTCCTTGTAGTTCGCCGCGGTGACGAACCAGACCGGAACCGCATCCGCCGTTTTGTGGGTGACGAAGATCGAATCCATTGGATGACCTGACTGAGAGGAGCCCGCGCATTAGGCTAGCCGTGCTAGCATGGCAAACGCTCTCCGTCATCCTGAGGTGGCCGCGAAGCGGCCCTCGAAGGATGCCTGTCGAGGCGCCGGGGCCGTCGCCCCAACGAAATCGGCTTCTGCCGATTTCGACACTGTCGCTGGTCCAAGTCGGCAAAAGCCGGCTTGGTTGGCGCGCCTGCGGCGCGCACCTCAGGGTGACGGAACAACGGCAGACAGCTCCATCGCCACCCTGCTATGCCGCATGCCGTAGAGCGCATAGACAACGAGACCGGCGACCAGCCACACGCCAAGCCGCAGCCAGGTATCGAACGGCAGGCCGCACATCAGAAAGATCGCCGACAGCGCGCCGAGCGGCGCGACGACATAGACCGCGGGCGTTCTGAATGGCCGCTGCAATTCCGGCTGGGTGATTCGAAGCGCCAACACGCCGATGCAGACGATGGCGAAGGCGAACAAGGTCCCGATGCTCACCAACTCGCCGACCAGCCCGATCGGAAAAAGGCCAGCGAAAACCATGACGACAATGCCGGTCAGGATCGTGGTCACGTAAGGCGTGCGAAAGCGGCTGTGCACTCTGGCGGCAATGGGCGGCAGCAGCCCGTCACTCGCCATGGAATAGAGGATGCGCGGCTGGCCGAGCATCATCACCAGAATGACCGAGGTTAGGCCAAGCACGATGCCGAGTTTGATAAACGGCGACAGCCAGGTCAGGCCGATCGCATCGATGCCGACTGCGATCGGATCGGCGACATTGAGCTTGTCATAGGACACGATGCCGGTAAGCACGAAGCCCACCGCGACGTAAAGCACAGTGCAGACCACAAGCGAGCCGAGAATGCCGATCGGCATGTCGCGCCTCGGGTTGTTGGCCTCCTGCGCCGCGGTCGACACCGCGTCGAAGCCGATATAGGCGAAGAACACGACGGCGGCGCCGCGCAGCACGCCGCTCAAGCCGAATTCGCCGGGCGCGAGATTGGGCGGAATGAAATCGCCGTTCGGATTATGTGCGGTGACCCAATGCGAGAGCGAGACATAGCGCGCGGCGGCGCCGATGAACAAGAAAACGATGACAAGCTTGATAGCGACGATGACGTTATTGACGCGCGCGGATTCGCGGATGCCGATGATCAGCAGCATCGTGATCAGGGCGATGATCAGCATCGCCGGAATATTGATCACCGCGCCGGTCGTGCTCCAGCTGTGCTGCGCGGCGTCATAGGCGAGCGGCGCATTGGCGAAATCCGCAGGCACGATAATGCCGAGATCTTTGAGAAAGCTCACGACATAGCCCGACCAGCCGATGGAAACGGTGGTGGCGCCGAGTGCGTATTCCAGGATCAGGTCCCAGCCGATGATCCAGGCCACGATCTCTCCGAGCGTGGCATAGGCGTAAGTATAGGCGCTGCCGGCGACCGGCACAGTCGAGGCCATTTCGGCGTAGCACAATCCGGCAAAAGCGCAGGCAAAGGCGCCGAGCACGAAGGACAAGGTGATCGCCGGACCGGCATTGGCGGCGGCGGCGTGACCGGTCAATACAAAAATACCGGCGCCGATGATGGCGCCGATACCCAGTGCGACAAGATTGGCGGCGGAAAGCGTGCGTTTGAGCGGCACGCCCCCATGCGTGGTGAGCGACTGGACTTCCGGCTCCTCCGCCTCGGCTTGCAAGGCGGCGAGCGACTTGCGGACCAAAAACTGCGTCATTGCAGTCGTCCTTTGCGGCGGCCACCGCACAACCCAGCAACAGCGGTAACAAATAGACGCTGGTTTGGTTGCAAAGCCTACAAGATTCTCCGGCGCGGATGAATGCGCCAGATGTGCGTTGCAACAACTTTACTTGGTTACGTCCACGGCATCAGCGACGCATGAATCACATCGGGCACGCCTTCATTGCCGACCGAACGGATGGCGAGGTCGACATCCTTCAGCCCGAAGCGATGGGTGGTGACGAGGTCCAGCGGAAAGCGCTTCGAGGCAAGCTGCGCCAGCGCCAGCTCGCAGGCTTTATAGCTGTGGCCGCGGGCGCTCTTCATGGTGATGAATTTCACCGTGAACTTCTCCAGCGGGAAATTCGGGAACTGCGCCATCTCGCCCTGGGCGACGATGATGCCGCCCTTGCGCTTGAGCGCCTCGATGCCAAGCAGGATCGGGATAGTGCCGGCGCCGGCCGTGCAGTCGAGCGAGACATCGACGCCCTTGCCGCCGGTGATTTCCATGATGCGGGCGAGCGGGTCTTCCTTCTGCACGTCGATGACGTAATCGGCGCCAAGCTTCTTGGCGACGTCCATGCGCGCTTTGTCCTTCGACGTGCCGGTGACGATGATCAAGGACGCGCCGGCCTGTTTGCAGATCACGGTCTGCGACAGGCCCTGCTGGCCCGGGCCCTGGATCAGCACGGTGGAATTGTAGCCGACATTGCCGTCGAACAGCGACCATTCGACGCCGTTCGCCATCGGCGTGACCAGACCGGCAAGCTCGGCAGATACGCCTTTCGGCACGTGATGCACCACCGCGTTCCACGGCAGATAGACGTATTGGGCGAAGCCGCCCCACAGATGCGGCGCCTTCTCGGCCGAGGTGTAGCCATAACGGATGGCGTCGGGATTGGTGCGCCAATTGGTGTTCTCGCAATGCCGGTATTGCCCGGCATGGCACCACTCGCATTTGCCGCAGGACACGTAATGCTCGACGAAAACGAGGTCGCCCTCCTTGAAGCCCTTGCGGGCAGTGAACTCGCGGCCGGCCTTGGCGATGACGCCGATATTCTCGTGGCCCATGATGACCGGCGCGCTCGACGGCGGGTGCTTGTAGAGCTTGACGTCGGTGCCGCAGATGCCGCCGACCTCCATCTTCATCAGCGCGGCATCGGCCGGGATGTCCGGCATGGGATATTCGCGAATTTCGGTCTTGCTCGGTCCGGTCCGCACCGCTGCCAATACTGTTTCGGCCACTCTGTTTATCCTTTCCTTGGGGTCTTGGCCGGGTTCACCCGGCCATCCGCGTGTTGCTCAGCCGAGGTGTATAAGGAGGTGGAGGCCCGGGACAAGCCCCGGGGCAGAATGGGTCGCCATGCTTGGATTCATCAGGAAAAGCGGCGGTAATAGCGAAGCGTCGGAACGCCTGCGCGACTGGACGCGGGCGCGCTTTGCGCTGACCGATGACGACACCGTCATGGTCTCGGAAGTGGCCTGCGGCCTCCCCGGCTGCCCGCCGATCGAGACCCACCTGGTGTTCTGGACTGCCCGCGGCCGGTATCACTTCAAGGTCTTCAAGCCGCTGGCCGACGTGACCGAGGACGACCTGCCCCCGGCCTTCATGAAGAACGCGCTGATCGTCCTCGACGACGCCGATATCGATTGCTGTTAGCCATCCTCGTACGGCCTGTCACGCGCCGGGTGCTGGATCGTGACAATGATGGCTTCATTGCTCGCGGCATCTATACGGTAATAAACCAGGTATGAATATTTCCGCGTGACGAGCTTGCGGACGGACGGCATTTTTTGGCTGCGCCCAGCCTCCGGGAAAAGTGTCAACGTCTGGAGAGAATCCAGAATGGCCGCCCGCACGTGCAGCGATGCCTTCGGACTGCGTTTGCTTATGTAATCTGCAATATCAACAAGGTCCTGGGTCGCGCGCGGCGTGAACCTAATTTTCATCGTTCGAAACGACGGAACGCGGCCTCCACCTCAGCATCACTGGAGAATTGGCGGTTTTCGGCCTGGGAGAGCCCTTCCAGGATGGCCGGAAGATGCGCCGGGTCAATCTCCTCCGGCTCGCCATCGTTGGCCGCGAACTGCAGCATAGCCTGCGCGATCTCGTCTTGTGTTTCCGGCGGTAGGCGGCTGACCACCGCAAACGCCCTTTCAAGAAGCTTGGTCATCCGGCGATTATAGTTGTTCAGTCAGCCAACATAAAGAGTGACATCCCTTACACCTTCGCGAGATTCTCCCGTTTGAGGTCGGTGACCTTAGCGACGCCCGAGAGCAGCATGGTGGCGCGCAGTTCGGTAGCGAGTTGCGCGTAGACGCCTTTGACGCCGAGCGAGCCGCCGTTGATCAGGCCCCACAAAGCCGGGCGGCCGATGCCGACGGCGGTGGCGCCGAGGGCGAGCGCCTTGAACACGTCGACGCCGCGGCGGATGCCGCTGTCGAGCACGACCGGAACGCGGCCTTCCACCGTATCAACCGCAGTGCGCAGCATGCTCACCGAGGCCGGCCCGCCGTCCATCTGCCGGCCGCCATGGTTGGAGATCCAGATGCCGGCGGCGCCCTCTGCAAGGCTCTGCCGAATGTCCTCCGGCTGCACCACGCCTTTGACAAGGACCGGAAGACCGGAGGCTTCACGCAGGAAGGTGATGTCGGAGAAGCTCAGATCATGTTTCTGGTCGGCGAAATTGCCATGGCCGCCTAGCGCGAGGTCGTGATTGCCGGCGGTGAGCCCCGCCGCGCGCGGCCGGCCGAGCCGGATGAAATCATCGCTCTGGCCGGGGCCGAGCGCGTCGGCGGTGAGCACGATTGCGGAAAAGCCCGCCGCCTTGGCGCGCCGCACCAGCCAGCGGTTCAGCTCCATGTCGCGGTTCATATAGATCTGGAACCACTTCGGGCCGGGCGTGGCCTTGGCGATCTCCTCCATTGGCCGGTTCGATGCACCGGAAGCGACGAACAAAGTGCCTGAGGCGCCGGTGCCCCCGGCATTGGGCAATTCGGCCTTGACGTGGAAGGTGCCCTGCGAGCCGGTCGGGCAGGTGAAGACCGGCAGCGCCAGGTCGTGGCCGAGCAGCGTCGTGCGCAGGTCAATCTCTTTCACGCCCTGCAGGCGGCGCGGCATGATCGGAAAATCGTTGAAGGCGCGCCGGTTCTCGCGATAGGTCCAGCCGTCGCCGCAAAATCCCATCACCGCAAAGCGTCCGGGCGAGAGAATCTTACGCGCGCCGTCTTCCAGCTCCTCGATGCTGACAATGTTGAGCGCGCGCTCCTGCGAGCTTGCTTCGCCGACATCGACCGGAGGCGGCGCCGCCGGCTCGGCCTGTGCAGCCGAAGACTCGGCGAAGGCGCGGCTTGGCACCTGCGTGGTTGCCAGCGCCGCGCCGCCGGCGGCCAATGCTTGAATGAGATTACGCCGTGAGGCGTTCATGCCGTCCTCCCCAGTCCCGTTTTCTTGGGAGGCAGCATCCCGGTTGCAAATACCGCCGTCAATGCTCGGCGTTGCAATGCGGCCCGGCGAATTACGCGGACGGCAGAGATTTATGCCGAAGGCCGACCTTGTTTACGCCGGCGGCAGGCCCACCGCCTTAAGCTCGGCGGACTGGCGCTTGGCGACGCGTTCGAGCGTAAAATTCTCGATCGCCTCGTTGAACAGCTTGTAGAAGTTCAGCTCAGCGCGCAGGTGCAAAAACACGGCGCCAAGTCCGATCGCAGCGCGGTCCATGAAGACGAATTCGCGCGGCACCGTGACCGGGCCTTTCTGCTTGAGCGCCTGATGCACGCGAAAGGCTTCGCGGCGGCCGTATTCCGACGGCTTCACGCCATCGGCTATGGTGCGGACGCGGTCGTCCAGAAGCGGCGCATAGATGAAACGCGCCCAGATATTGAGCGTGTCGATCAGATCGCGCGAGAGCCGGCGGAAGCCCCAGGTCTCATAGGCGTGCACGATCAGATCGTCCTTGCCGTGCAGCAGGCCGTGATAGAGATCGACGACGCCACCGACGAATTTCGGCGCGAAGATGCGGATGCAGCCATAGTCGAGCAGATTGATGCCGGCCGGCGCCTTGCCCTCGGTGAACACCGTGTAATTGCCGAGATGCGGATCGCCATGAATGACGCCGAAGCGGCTGAACGGAAACCACCAGGCGGTGAACATCGCGGTCGCCAGCACGTTACGCACGGCAAGCGGCGCGTCTTTGTGCGCGAGCATCTTGGTGCCGTCGAGCCAGTCGAGCGTCAGCAGCCGCCCGGTCGAGAGCTCCGGCCAGGCGCGCGGCACCCGCACGCAATCGACATCGTCGAGCATCTTGCGATAGAGCGCGACATGCATGGCCTCGCGCCGATAATCGAGCTCCTCGCGGACGCGGGCGCCGATCTCTTTGGCGATCTCGGTGGTGTCGATGGCGCTCTCGAAGCGCCGGCGCAGCGCCAACAGCCATTGCAGCTGCTGGAGGTCCGCCTCGACCGCGGACTGCATGTCGGGATATTGCAGCTTGCAGGCCAGCTCCGCACCGTCATGCGAACGCGCGCGATGCACCTGGCCGAGCGAAGCCGCGGCTGCCGGATGATGCTCGAAGCTCGCGAATTTCTTTTCCCAGCCGGCGCCAAGCTCGGCCATCATGCGGCGCTTGACGAAAGCCCAGCCCATCGGCGGCGCTTCGCTCTGCAGCTTCTGCAATTCGGCGGCATATTCCGGCGGCAGAAGATCGGGCACGGTCGCCATCAATTGCGCGACCTTCATCAATGGCCCTTTGAGCCGGCCGAGCGCCGACGACAGCGCACTCGCCTCGCCGGCGCGGTCGCCCTCGCTGCCGAGCAGACGCCGTCCGGCATAACGCGCCGCGACACCGCCGACATTGGCGCCAACCCGGGCATAGCGCGCTGCCCGCGCCGAGAAGCGATTGCGCTCGGCATCGCTGCCGCGCTTTGGCGGCTTGCTCTCGTTGCCGGACTTGCCGTCTGTCATGCGATCATCACTTGCCGCGTTTCTCGCCGCATTCACTCAAAACAGGATTATGGCCTACGCGTGGGCGGCTCGTGAGGCAAGCGTGCATTGCATGCGTGAACCGTGCAAACTGGGCAGCGCGTCAGATTGACATTGAAATATGGACGGCCGCACGCTGCGGCAAGTCAAAAAATTGAATTATGCGGCCGGGGGAGGACATCATGAAATATCCGCGTGCGAGCCTGCACTATCGCTTTAGCGTTCTTTATGCGGCGCTGCTGGCGGCCGGCCTCAGCGTCCCGGCGCTCGCCGAAGTGAAGCTTCCGGTGCCGGCGGTCGATCAGTCAGCGGTCGCCAGGCGCGGCTTCTTCTATGTCGGCGGCCATTATGTCGGCGAGCCCAGCAAAGAGATCATGGAAGGCCAGATCTATGTCGAGGTGCTGGCGCCGCATCAACAACGGCGCCCCTACCCGCTCGTGCTCATTCACGGCGCAGCGCAGACGGCAACCAACTGGATGGGCACGCCGGACGGGCGCGAAGGCTGGGCCGAATATTTCGTCAGCCAAGGCTATGTCGTCTACATGATCGACCAGCCGATGCGCGGCCGCTCGGCCATCCACGCCGGCGACGGCGCGACGCGGATGTTCACCGCGCAGAACGAGCAATTCCAGTTCACCGCGATCGAAAGCGACGGCACCTGGCCCGGACGCGAGAAGCACACGCAGTGGCCGGGCGAAGGCGCCAACAAAGGCAAGAAGGGTGATCCGGTCTTCGATCAGTTCTACGCCTCGCAAGTCGAGACCGTGATCTCCAACGAAGAAACCCAGCAGCGCAATCAGGAGGCGGGCGCGGCGCTCCTCGACAAGATCGGCCCGGCGATCGTGCTGACGCATTCGCAGTCCGGCCCGTTCGGCTGGCTCATCGCCGACGCACGGCCGAAGCTCGTCAAAGGCATCATCGCCATCGAGCCCTCCGGCCCGCCGTTCGAGAACACCATTATCGGCACCGGCAAGGGCCGCGCCTGGGGCCCGAGCGACATCCCGATCACCTACGATCCGCCGGTGAAGGACCCGAGCGAGATTTCAGTCGTGCGTGACGAGGCACCCGACGCCCCGAACATGTCCGTCTGTTGGATGCAGAAGGAGCCGGCGCGGCAGCTCGTCGACCTGAAGAACATTCCGTCGGTGATCGTCACGTTGGAGGCGTCCTATCACGGGCTCTACGACAACTGCACGGAGAAGTATCTCAAACAGGCCGGCATGAAGCTCGAATGGATGCGGCTTGGCGACAAAGGCATCCACGGCAACGGCCACATGGTGATGATCGAGAAGAACAACCTACAAATCGCCAAGGTGATCGACGATTGGGTGGTCAAGAACGTGAAGTAGCGCGCTGAGCTATTTTCGTGTCTTCGGCCAATTGTCGCGTATCCAGCGCGCGAGACTTTCCTCGCTGACTTCGCCTGCGGCAAGCGAAAGAATCATTTTCGTTACATGCGCCTGCTCCGGGGCGAATCTAACACCGTTTCTGCGCAGGAAGGCCATCATGCTCATGAAGGCTATGCGCTTGTTACCGTCGACGAACCCATGGTTCTTCGCCAAACCAAAAGCATAAGCGGCGGCAAGCTCGGGAAGCTCGGCCTGCTCGTAGTGCCATTTGTTGATCGGACGTTCGAGCGCCGAGCGCAGCAAACCTTCGTCACGCAAGCCAGCCGCTCCGCCGAAGCGGCGCAGCTGCCGACTATGAATCGCGATGATCTGGTCGTAGGTCAGCCACTTCGGGTCTTTGGACATGGCACGTTACGATCATTTCGCCAGCGTCGCCATCGTGTCGCGGTACTCGTCCATGATCTCGTCCGCCACTTCCATTGTGGCTTCGAAATCGGGATCATAGGGGAGCAACTGCAGACCGCCGCCCGCAAGCTCGACGATATGAAACTCCTGCCCCCGCTTGATATCGAGCCGCTGCATGAGCTCGCGGGGCAAGATGAATCCGTCGGAATTGCCGATGCGCTTTATTTCAATCTTCATGGTGCGATCCTGAGTGCCTATGTATTACAATTTGTATAACACTCGGAGGCGCCAGATTCAACGGCGGCCTTGGGGGCTCAGCTCAGCCGAGCGTCTCCAGCTCCGTGATCATCCGCTCGATCACCCCCAACCCGCCCTGCCAGAAGCTCGGATCACGCGCATCTAGCCCGAATGGTTTGAGCAGTTCGGAATGATGCTTGGTGCCGCCCGCCGACAGCATGGCGAGATAGCGCTCGGCGAAGCCTTCGGCGGCGTGCTCGTAGACGGCATAGAGTGAGTTCACCAGGCAATCGCCGAAGGCATAGGCGTAGACGTAGAACGGCGAATGGATGAAATGCGGAATATAGACCCAGAAATTCTCGTAGCCGGGCTTGAGCTCGATGGCCGGCCCAAGGCTCTCGCGCTGTACGTCGAGCCATAATTCGCCAATGCGTTCGGCCGTCAGCTCGCCGTTCCTGCGCTCGGTATGGACGGCGCGCTCGAACGTATAGAACGCGATCTGCCGCACCACCGTATTGATCATGTCCTCGGCCTTGGCGGCGAGCATGGCCTTGCGCTCTTTCTTGTCGCGCGTCGTGGCAAGAAGCTTCTTGAAGGTGAGCATCTCGCCGAACACGCTCGCGGTCTCGGCAAGCGTGAGCGGCGTCGGCGCCATCAGCGCGCCGTTCGGCGCCGCCAGCACCTGATGCACGCCGTGACCGAGCTCATGGGCGAGCGTCATCACGTCGCGCGGCTTACCCTGGTAGTTGAGCAGCACATAGGGATGCGCCGAGGGCGTGGTCGGGTGCGCAAAGGCGCCCGGCGCTTTGCCGGGCCGCACCGGCGCATCGATCCAGCGCTCGTCGAAGAAGCGCTTGGCGATCGCCGCCATTTTCGGTGAGAACGCGCCATAGGCGGTCAGCACCGTGTCCTTGGCCTCGACCCAGCCCACGGTGCGCGTCGGCACCTGCGGCAGCGGCGCGTTGCGATCCCAATGCGGCAGCCGCTTCTTGCCGAACCATTTGGCCTTGAGCGCATAGTAACGGTGCGAGAGCCGCGGATAGGCGTCGCGCACGGCAGCGACCAGCGCATCGACCACCTCGCGCTCGACGCGGTTCGACAGATGCCGGTCGTCGGCGATGTCGGCAAAGCCGCGCCAGCGATCGGAAATCTCCTTGTCCTTGGCGAGCGTATTGGTGATCAGCGCGAAGTCGCGCACATTCTCTTTGAAAGTCTGCGCGAGCGCTTCTGCGGCGGCTTTGCGCTTTTCGCCGGAGCGATCGACGAGAAGATTCAATGTCGGCTCGATGGCGAGCGGCTTGCCGCCGACCTTGAAGCGCAGATTGGCGATGGTCGCATCGAATTGCCGATTCCAGGCGGAATAGCCGGTCACCGACTTTTCGTGAAACAATTGCTCGACGCGATCCTCGAGCTGATAGGGCTTGTAGCGGCGCACATCTTCGAGCCACGGCCGGTAATGACCGAGCGCGGGCGCATCCATCGCCTTTTCCAGGATGGCATCTTCGATGCGGTTGAGCTCCAGCGTGAAGAACAACAGATGCGTGGAGGCCGCCGTCATGCGCTCCTGCACGTCGCCGTAAAATTTAGTACGCGCCGGATCGAGCGTGTCGCCGGCATGAACGAGCCCGGCATAGGAGCCGATGCGACCCATCAGGTCGTCGATCGCCTCGTAGCGCGATACCGTTTCGGCAAGTTGTTTGCCGCCGTCAGACGCAGAGGCGAGCGCGGCAAGCTTGCCCTTGTAGGCTTCTTCGAAGGCAATGCAGTCGGCATCGGCGCGGTCGAGATCGCGCTTGATCGCCGGATCGTCGAGGCCGGTATAAAGATCGTTGAGGTTCCATTCCGGCAAACGGCCGAGCGACTTTGCCAGGGAAGGACTGGGCTTGCCAGGGCGGCGCGCAACGCGTTTGGTCATTCTCGGGGAGCGGGGCATCGGGTGGCTTATCCTCAAAACGTCATTTCATGTGGCCCGGATCTGAGTGGCTCAAGTCCAAGTGACTTACGTCTAAGTGACTCAGGTCTAAGTCGCCCGCAAGACGGCTGCGGGAGTTCGAACTTCATCCATCAGCGCGGCCAGACTGGCGGATGTGTGCCAAGAGGCACGCTAGGCCGCGCCCAATATGGTTGAGTTTCGCTCATGTCAGCGGCATGACGAACCGCCGTGAGCTTGCCAAAACCTGATCCTGTCTCCACAAGACAATCGCCGACATCGGCCAAGCCGGGATCGCGACAGCCCATGCCGTCGATCCGGCCAAGCCGGCGCAACCACAATCCGGTTTGCGCTAGCGACAGCCGCACATGCCAAGAGCCGCCCTCCTCCATGCGGCGCTTGAGCGCCGCGAGCGCCGCGAAAGCGAGCAAATAGCCGGTGCCATGATCGAGCGCTTGCGCCGGCAGCGGCTTCGGCTTGCGCGTGTCATCTTCGCCCGCACCAAACGCCAAAGCTTCCGCGTCATTCAATCCGTTCGCATTCTGCACCAGCGAGTCGAAACCGCGGCGCTCGGCCCACGGCCCCTCCTGCCCATAAGCGCAGAGCGAGACGTAAATGATGCCGGGCCGGATGCGCGCGGCCTGTTGCGGAGAAAAGCCGTGACCGGCGATGGCGCCGGGCCGATAGCCTTGGATGAAAATGTCGGCCTCGCGCAGCAGTGCTGTCAGCGCGTCGCGGCCCGCCGCCTCGCGCAGATCGAGCGACGCTGACAATTTGCCGCGCCCGGTATCGATGACGAGCGACGGCACAGAAGGCAAGTGCTCGGCGGTGATCAACAGCACGTCGGCGCCGTGGACGGCGAGTGTCCGGCCGCAGACCGGGCCGGCGATGATACGGGTGAGATCAAGCACGCGCAGACCGGCCAGCGGCCGCTCGGCGGCGCCAAGCTCGAGAGGCGGCGCGTCACCGATTTTTTCGATGCTGAACAACGGCAATTGTGCGACTGCGCGGCCTTGCGGATGGCTGTCCCATTCCGCAAAGGAACGCGACGCCGTGGCGACAAGGCCGGCTTGCGCCGCCGCCGTCTCAACCGCTTCGGCCTGCCAGTGATCGAGGGCGCGTTGCACAGCGTTTCTATCTTCGGCGCAGCCGAGCAATTTGATCAGCCCGGCGCGGTGATGCGGCAAAACTGTGTGCAGCCGGATCCAACGGCCGTCGCCGCAGCGATAGAGGCCGCTGATGTGGTCCCACACGGCGTCCGGCGCGCGGCCGTCGACCGACACATAATGTTCGCTGCGAAACTCGATCGCCGCACGCCGCATATCGACGGAAACGCGCTGACGCCGCCCGCTGCGCAAGCGCCCGATCTCAGCAGCCGCAAGCGCAGCGGCGGCGATCGTCGCCTGCGCCACCGTACCCATCGCGAATGACGAGGGGAGAACCGGCTCGGCGCCGGTCAGTTCGACATCGCCGAGCGCGCCAGGATCAAATTCGGCGTCGCGCCACAATTGGGTCAGCACGGTTTTAGAATCCGGAACACTTCCTGCAACGAAGCCAGTGGTCGCCTGAGCAAAGGCCATAAGGTGCACCCATTGTGCGGTACGCATTGGCGCGCCACGCAAAGCATTGAACGGCGCGACGGCGCGCAAATCAAGGTGAGGCGCCACGGCCTTGCTGGCCCGCGAGGCCTGTGCTCTGCTTCCCTCGGCGCCGCTCAGCGATTGGCGGCCGGGCGTTCAATCGGGACACGGGGAGAACCGCACATGCTAAAATTTCGTCACGCGTTTTTTGGCATCGCAGTCGGCGCGGCGCTGGCGACGCCAGCCTTCGCACAGCCAGCAGGCGGCACCAAGGTCGGCGTGCTGACGTGCAAAACGTCGGCGAGCCTCGGCCTCATCGTCGGTTCGCGCCAAAATGTGCGCTGCAGCTTCGCGCCCGATAATGGCGGCCCGCCGGAGAATTACGTCGGCCATATCGGCCGGCTCGGCCTCGATCTCGGCGTGCGCGGCGGCGGCGTCATGGTCTGGGGCGTGGTGATGCCGACCAACGGCTACCATCACGGCGCACTCGCGGGCCGCTATGTCGGCGCCAATGCCGATGCTTCGCTCGGGCTCGGTGCCGGCGCCAAAGTTCTGGTCGGCGGCTCACATCGCTCGGTCTCGCTGCAGCCGCTGTCGGTCACGGGCCAGGTCGGCGTCAATCTCGCGCTCGGCATTGCCGGACTGACACTGCGACCGGCGTCGTAACAGGGCCACCAAAGGTCGCGATCAACGGTTGGATGAGGGCGCGGGCGCGCGCCAAGATTTGTCATGACCAGCGGACCTGATCGGCAATTCTCCGGAGCGCCGAAAGTCACCGGCATGCGCGTCGTGCCGGTGGCCGGGCATGACGACATGCTGCTCAATCTGTCCGGAGCGCACGCGCCATTCTTCACCCGTAACATTGTCATTCTCCACGACAATGCAGGCCATACCGGCATCGGCGAAGTGCCGGGCGGCGAGCTATCCGGCAGACGCTGGAGGATGCCAAGCCTTTGATCGTCGGCCAGCCGATCGGCGCCTATCACGGCATTCTCAATGCGATGCGCCAGCGTTTCGCCGACCGCGATGCCGGCGGACGCGGCCTGCAAACTTTCGACCAGCGTGTGACCATTCATGCCGTCACCGCTGTCGAGGCGGCGCTGCTCGATCTGTTAGGACAGTTCCTCGGCGTGCCGGTCGCGGCGCTGCTCGGCGAAGGCGTCCAGCGCAACGCCGTGGAGATGCTCGGCTATCTCTTTTTCGTCGGCGACGGCGGCAAGACCGACCTGCCCTATCGGACTGAACGGGACGCCAATGTCGATTGGTTCCGGCTCCGCCACCAGGAAGCTTTGACGCCGGAGGCGATCGTGCGGCTCGCCGAGGCGGCCCGTGCGTATTACGGCTTCAACGACTTCAAGCTCAAAGGCGGCGTGCTGTCAGGCGAACAGGAGATCGAGACCGTGACGGCGCTCGCCGCGCGCTTTCCCGACGCCCGCATCACGCTCGACCCGAACGGCGCGTGGTCGCTCGACGAGGCTATCCGCCTGTGCCGCGGCATGGGCAGCGTCCTCGCTTATGCTGAGGACCCGTGCGGCGCGGAGCACGGCTATTCGGGCCGCGAAGTCATGGCCGAATTCCGCCGCGCCACGGGGCTGCCGACCGCGACCAACATGATCGCGACCGATTGGCGGCAGATGAGGCATGCAATTCAGCTGCAGTCGGTCGATATCCCGCTCGCCGATCCGCATTTCTGGACCATGCAGGGCGCCGTGCGCGTGGCACAGATGTGCCGTGATTGGGGGCTGACCTGGGGTTCGCATTCCAACAACCATTTCGACATTTCGCTGGCGATGTTCACGCATGCAGCGGCAGCAGCACCCGGCAAGGTCACCGCGATCGACACCCATTGGATCTGGCAAGACGGGCAGCGGCTCACAAAAGAGCCGCTGCGGATCAAAGGCGGGATGGTGGCGCTGCCGGAGCGGCCCGGCCTTGGCATCGAGATCGACCTCGCCCAGGTCGAGAAAGCCCACGAGCTTTACAAGGCGCATGGCCTCGGCGCGCGCGACGACGCGGTGGCGATGCAATATCTCATTCCGGGCTGGACGTTCGACAATAAGCGGCCTTGTTTGGTGCGCTGATCCATAACGGCGATGGTCAAGAACAAGGCGGAGAGTGCCGCGACCCGCGGCGCTACCTTAACAGGCCATTAAGCCTCCTCGGCGAGAGTGCCCCGAAACGGGACACCAGGCCGGGAAGGACCCAACCGCATCATGGCCATTCTTATTGTCGATGACGATCCGGTGCAGTGCCGGCTCCTTGAAGGGATGCTGCGTAAGTTCGAATACCAGACGCAGACACGCGACTCGGGCGACGCGGCGATGACCCTTCTCACCGGATCCGACGGTGGCGACATCGACTGCGTCATTCTCGATCTGGTCATGCCCAATCTCGATGGGCTCGGCGTGCTCGCCCAGATGCGGCAGGCCGGAATCAACGTGCCGGTGATCGTGCAGACGGCGCATGGCGGCATCGACAATGTCGTCTCCGCGATGCGTGCCGGCGCTGTCGATTTCGTGGTCAAGCCGGTCGGCGCCGAGCGGCTGCATGTGAGCCTCCGCAACGCGCTCAATGCCAGCGCACTCGAAGGCGAATTGCAGCGGATGAAGAAGAGCCGCTCCGGCACGCTCGGCTTTACCGACATCATCACCAAGAGCCCGCCGATGCAGGCCATCATCCGCGTCGCCGAAAAGGCGGCGGCGTCGAACATCCCGGTTCTGATCGGCGGCGAATCCGGTGTCGGCAAAGAATTGATCGCACGCGCCATCCATGGCTCGAGCGAGCGGCGCAGCAAACCGTTCGTCGCGGTCAATTGCGGTGCGATGCCGGAGAACCTCGTCGAGTCGATCCTGTTCGGCCACGAGAAGGGCTCGTTCACCGGCGCCACCGAGCGCCACACCGGCAAATTCGTCGAGGCCTCGGGCGGCACCCTGTTTCTCGACGAGGTCGGCGAATTGCCGCCGGCCGCTCAAGTGAAGCTCCTTCGCGCCATTCAGGAAGGCGAGGCCGAGCCGGTCGGCGCGCGCAAGCCAGTGAAAGTCGACGTGCGGCTGATCTCGGCCACCAATCGCGACCTCATCGCCGACGTGAAGGCCGGCCGCTTCCGCGAAGACCTTTTCTATCGTCTGCACGTATTTCCGATCACGGTGCCGCCGCTACGTGAACGGCACGCTGATATTCCGGCGCTGGCCCGGCATTTTCTGGCGCGCTTCGCCGCCGAAGAGGGAAAGCGCATTCGCCTGATCACGCCCGAGGCGCTGCGCTTGCTGACGGCCTATCGCTGGCCCGGCAATATCCGCCAGCTGGAAAACACCGTGTTCCGCGCGGTCGTGCTCGCCGAATCCGACGAGGTCGGCATCAACGAGTTTCCGCAGCTTGCCGCACAGTTTGCCACCGGAGATACGACGCTCGCCGAAGCGGCGGCGACCAGCCCTAGCCTTCCGCTGGAAGAATTTGAGCCGGTGCTCATCCCCAACGGCTTCGAAGAGGACCAGGTGTTCCAGCCGGCGATGGGACCTGCACTTGGTCCGCCAATTGCGCCCGCCGACGTGCTGCCGCTCCTGGACGCCGCCGGTGAGGTACGTCCGCTCGATGAGATCGAGGCCGAGCTCATCCGCTATGCCATAACTCATTACCGGGGGCAGATGTCCGAGGTGGCGCGGCGGCTGCAAATCGGCCGTTCGACACTCTACCGCAAGCTTGAAGCGCTCGGCATGAGCAGCGAACGGGCCGATGCCAACAGCGAGAACGGCACCTAGACTAGCGGGCTAGATTCTTGGTTTGAGCACGATCTTTTCCAAAAACCGGCTTCCACCCTCGGATCAAGTCCAAGGGCATGCTTTTCGGGATCATGCCCTAGCCGCCGCCAGCCTGCCCCCTTGCCCTCACCTCGCCCCGGTCCGTTGCGAAAGTGCGACAGGGCCGTGAAAAATCGCGGGATGTGACGGTTTGTGACGCTGTCTTTATGGGACAAGCCCCGGCGGCTCACGTAAGGTACGGCTTGTGTGGGCTACGGCATGGTTCCGGCAATTATCTTTGCCATCTGGGTGAGGCCATGCCCCCGGTTACGGCTGCGTTATTGCCACATTGGGGACCTGTTGTCCCCGAGCGGTGGCTTTTTGCGGCCAGACGCGCAGGTTCCCAGGGGAGAATGGCAATGTCAGGGATTCGTCTTGAGCGGCTTCTGACCTCGACGGCTGTCTTGTTGTTCCTTACGGCCGCTACAAGCGTTGCGCTTGCCGATCCCAGCGACTCAGCGACGTCGGACACGACTCAGTCCATTGCGAGCCCGGCATCGACGCCCGCCGCCGCTCCTGCGGCTGATAGCGCACAAAAGCCTGACCAGCCGGCCGATGCGCCTGCGGCTACGTCAGGTCCCGCCGCGCCTGCGGCGGCGACGCCAGCCGCGGTTCCGGCGCCAGCTGCCGCTTCGGCCCCGGCTGCGGCCGCTCCGGCCGCGACTGCTGTGGCGCCGGCCGACACACCGCCTCCGGCGACCGCCAGCGCTCCGCCGTCGCCCGACGCGCCGATCGCCGATCAGTTACACAACCTCGCGAGCGGCAAGTTCGACCAGATCATCGGCAACAAACAGATCCGTACGCAGGTCGACGCCTTCTATTCCGGCCGCAATTACGAGCCGATCTGGATCACCGACGGCAAGGTCAACGAACGTGCTGCCGCGGCGATCGCCTATCTCGGCCAAGTCGATGCGGACGGCCTCGATCCGGCCGATTACCCGATGCCGAATTTCGCGAAGATCACGGATCCCGCCGCATTGGCCAATGCCGAAATTCAAATGACCGCATCGGTCCTGACTTATGCCCATCATGCCGCGGTCGGCCGCGTGCACTGGTCGCGCGTGAGCCCGGACATCGAGTTCAACGAGAAGGCCCCGGAGCCAGCCGACGTTCTCGCCGGCATCCTCAGCGCCAGCGACGTCGCCGCTGTGCTCGACGCCTACGAGCCGCAAACGCCGGGTTATAAAGCGCTGAAGGCCAAATACGCCGAAATCCGCGGCGGCAAGATCGAGAAAGACGCCGACAAGATCGGCTCAGGCCCGGTGCTCAAGGCCGGCATGCAGGACGATCGCGTGCCAGCTTTGCGCGAGCGGCTCAACGTGCTTGGCGACGGTGGCACCACCTATGACAAGCCGCTCGCTGACGCGGTGAAGAAGTTCCAGCAGGAGCATCAGCTTTCGGCAACCGGCACGCTGACAGCCGCGACCGTCGAGGTGCTCAATGGCAAGAAGGCGCCGGATCGCGCCAACGACATCATCCTCGCCAATCTCGAACGCTGGCGCTGGATGCCGCATCACCTTCCCGACACCTATGTGATGGTCAATCTGCCGGACTTCACGCTGCGGGTCATGCACGACGATCAGTTGGTCTGGACGACGCGGATCGTGATCGGCAAGCCGGACAAGCCGACGCCACTGATGACGGCGGAGATGAAATACATCACCATCAATCCGACCTGGAACGTGCCGCCGTCGATCATCAATCACGAATATCTGCCGGCGCTGGCGCAGGATCCGACCGTTCTCGACCGCATGGGGCTGAAGGTCGGCCACAACGCCGATGGCAGCGTGCATATCTGGCAGCCGCCCGGCGACAAGAACGCGCTCGGCCGCATTCGCTTCAACTTCCCGAACAAATTTTTGGTCTATCAGCACGACACGCCGGACAAGTACATGTTCGCCTATGACAAGCGGGCATTCAGCCACGGCTGCATGCGGGTGCAGAATCCGCCGCATTACGCCGAAGTGCTGTTGTCGCTGGTGCGGCCGAACGACGGCTACAGCGAAGACCGCATCAAGAAGATGATCGCCGAAGGCAGCGAGACCGACATCCAATTCCCGACCTATATCCAGGTCAACCTCACCTATCAGACCGCCTTCGTCGACGATGATGGCAAGCTGCAATTCCGCGAAGATGTCTATGGCCGCGACAAAGCGCTGATCGCGCTGCTCAAGAGCGACGACAAGATGGCGGATGTCGCGGTCGAGCACAAAGAGGACATTTCCCATCGCGAAGTGTTGGCGATGCCCGATTCGCCGACAGTGTTCGGCGGCGGCAATCGCGGCCTCTTCGGTGGCCGTGGCAACAGCTACTCGCAAGGCGGTGGTGACAATTTCTTCTCGCGGCTGTTCGGCGGTTTTGCCGCCGATCCGGCGCCGCCGGTGCCGCACAAGCCGGTCCCGCATGGCCGCAAGGTCACTCGGACGGGCGATAATACGGCCCTGCGCTAATTCTGCACCACTGTGGACAAGTAGCCTGCCGCGCTTGGGTGCGGCAGGGGTAACCCTAAGAACTTCACTTTGATTCAATGCGTTAGGCGATCTGACCGGCCGCTGTGACCTGAAGCCGGAGCAGGGGCCGATCGTTAACCATTGATTAGGCCCTTGCCGGGGAAGGGCCATTTTTTGCCACACTAGGACGTTAGCCCTAATCCGGTCGGGGGTGGGGTGACGGTAACGTCTCGTTAACCCTTCCCAAATTAACAATGCGTTAGGGTTAATCCGCAGCGGTGGGGTACCGCGGCGGATATGTCGCTGAACGCGTCATTGCGAGATGTCCAGTGCACGTTGATAACGCGCGCCTGAAGACTCGTCGTTTGTTTGTTCGCGCCGGTTATTCCTGCGGCTTGGCGATTGTCGCCCTCCTTGTCGGTGCAAAATCCCTGCAGAACGCGATCGCCGAAGGCGACACGCGCAGCATCACGATGCATCACATGCACACCAACGAGGACATCACCATCACCTACAAGCGCAACGGCCAATACGACGAGGCCGCGCTCGAGAAGCTGAATTGGTTCCTGCGCGACTGGCGCAAGAGCCAAGAGACCAAAATGGACCCGCACCTCATCGATCTGGTGTGGGAGGTGCAGCGCGAGGCCAATACCGGATCGCCGATCCAGGTTGTCTGCGGCTACCGTTCGCCCGAGACCAACGCCATGCTGCGCCATCGTTCCGCCAATACGGGCGTGGCGCGCTTCAGCCAGCACATGCTCGGGCATGCCATGGACTTCTACATCCCTGGCATTCAGCTCGAGAAGCTGCGCGAGATCGGGCTGCGCATGCAGCGCGGCGGCGTCGGCTTCTATCCAACGTCGGGCTCGCCCTTCGTGCATATGGATACCGCCGACATCCGGATGTGGCCGCGCATGTCGCGCGAAGAGCTCTCACGGGTGTTCCCGGACGGCCGCACCGTGCAAATTCCGGCTGACGGCCGGCCGATGGCGGGCTATGCGCTGGCGCTGGCCGACATCAGAAAACACGGCAGCATGCCGTCAGCGAATTCGCTCGATTCGGCTCGCGCCGCCGGCGTTACTATCGATGCCAATACACTCCTCGCCAGCAACGAGCGTCCGCACGCCAATCCGTTCGCCAAGCTCCTCGGGCTCGGTGTAAAGGATGAGGATGACGACGAGGAAGCCGTGGCGAGCACCGCGCCATCCTCGCCTGCCCTGCCATCCTCGCCGGCAGAGGCCGCGCACCCTGCCCCGGCGGTTGCGCCACAACAGGTGGCCGTTGCCGCGGTACCGGTACCGCCGAAGCGCCCGGTTCTAGCGGCGCTTGAGCATGGCGCTCAGGCGGCCGAGAAAGCGACTGTCGCCGCGGCCGTCAAAGTTGCCGATGCCGCTTCCAAGGTGAAACTCATTCGCACGGCAGATGCCGCGCCGCTGCAGCCAGCGTCGCAGGCGCCCGAACAAGCGCCGTTGCAGCCGTCGTTGCCGACCCAGCCGGCCGCGAGCAAGGCGCCCACGGCTAATCAAGTCATCGCCGAACGCGGCTATTGGCAGGGCCCGGCTGACGGGACTGTGGTCGCCAATCCCCAAGCTGCAGCGAAACTCCAGCGCAGCGCACAAGCCGCCAGCAAACAAGCCAGCGCCAGTCCAGACGTATCCACCGGCGCGATCGGACCGTTCCTCAACCCGAACGCCGGCGTCGGCGGTTCAGGCATTGCCCTTTCGTATGCCGAACCGTCCACCAATGCGGCCGCGCCTGCGAGCGCGGCCCCGATGGGTGTCGCCGCGCTGCGTGGCACCGCCACGCCGGCGCAATCCACGCTAGCCCAGCCGGCCGCCGTGCAAACGGCTCCGGTTCAAGTCGCACCGGTTCAGCAAGGCGCAGCCAGCGGCACCACCGTGGCCTTGAAGCGCTCCGGGAATCAGACCTCATCGGTCATCATGACGGCGAGCTCGAGCTCGGTGACCGTGGTGAAATCCGACCCGCGTCTGGGCAATCCGTGGATGCGCGCCATTGTGCTGTCGCCGAGCGTGCATCGTTTCCTGACCACGGTCGCGCTGGGCGTACGTGACTTCCGCACACTGGCGGCGATGATGGTGAAACCGACCAGCTCCGTATTGATGACCTTTGCCGCCGATCCCAATCCGGGCCTCGAGCACGATCATTTCACCGGCGCGGCGATTGTGTTCGTGTCGACGGTGAACTACCCGTCAGGACGGACGGCGTCACTGCATTAGTCCATGATCCGATCAAGTTGAATCGGATCATGGTCTAGTTTGTTCGTTGGAGCATGATCTTTTCGGAAAACCGGTTTCCACCCTCGGATCAAGTCCAAGGGCATGCTTTTCCGGATCATGCTCTAACAGCTGTCGTTCCGAGGCGTCGCTTCAGTCTCGAAGCCAAAGACGTGAATGGCCGGAACGAATCCGGCCATGACGCACCCCTACCCGAAACGATGCGGCGTTTCAGTTCAGCATGCCGAGCGCGTGCAGGTAGGTCTCCAAGATCGCTTCCTGCTCCTTGCGCTCGTTGACGTCCTGCTTGCGCAGGCGGACGACGGTGCGCAGCGCTTTGACGTCGAAGCCGTTGCCCTTGGCTTCCGCATAGACGTCGCGGATGTCGTCCGAGATGGCTTTCTTTTCTTCTTCGAGCTTTTCCACGCGCTCGACGAACGCCTTGAGCTGATCCTTGGCGAAACGGTGAGCGGCTTGTTCGGCTTGTTCGTCCTTGACGGCGGCAACGGTGGCCATTCTTTACTCCTCACGATACGGCGCGCTCCGCTCGAGCCGGATGCCGGCCTATCGGAGAAAATCACGCTCGCTTGTTCGCAAGAGGTTTCGGGAGCAAGCGGCCCAAGGTCAAGAACAGCGTGCGTTCATCCACGCTCTGCACAGGACAAGAGCCGGCTTCAGGCCCCGTCAGTGCTTTTGGCTTGCTTTTTCGAAGGCCGCCTTCTGCGCAGGCGTAGCTTCCTTCTGGTGCAGCGCGCGCCATTCCTCATAAGGCATGCCGTAGACGATCTCGCGGCTCTCTTCCTTGGTCATCGGCACGCCTTTCGCGTCGGCGGCGTCCCTCATCCAGTTGGACAGGCAGTTGCGGCAAAAGCCCGCGAGATTCATCAGATCGATGTTCTGCACGTCGGCGCGCTCACGCAGATGCTCGACCAGGCGGCGATAGACCGCGGCTTCGAGTTCCGTGGTGGTTTTGGCATCGATGGCCATGATCGTCTCCGCGGTTGAGCTACCGGGAAGATAGGGCTAGCAGTGCCCTCTCGCCATAGTCCCATTTCGGCCCTGCCGGCCTGCGGCCGGCATTTCGGCCCCAACTTGTAGGATTCTCGTGGCCACTCGATCGCGCGATTTGCTCGAATCACTGTTTCGCAGCGCCGTCGCCGCCGCCCACCCTTCGCGCTGCCTGCCGCCGCATTTGCCGGAACCACCGTCGCGCGGCCGGCTGATCGTGCTCGCCGCCGGCAAGGCAGGCGGATCGCTGACGGAGGTGGCCGAGCAACACTATCTCGCGCGCCTGCCGCAAGAAGACCGGATCACCGGCATCGCGGTCACGCGCCACGGCTATGGCCGGCCGACCAAGCTCATTCCGGTCGTCGAAGCTGGCCATCCCGTCCCGGACGAAGCCGGCCTCGCCGGCGCCGAGAAGATGCTGACCATCGCCGACGGCGCGGGCGCCGACGACCTTGTGCTGGTCCTTTTGTCCGGCGGCGCCTCGGCCAATCTGATCGCGCCTGCAGCCGGGCTCAGTTTCGCCGACAAGCAGGCGGCCACGCGCGCTATCCTGCGCAGTGGCGCCAATATCGGCGAGTTCAATTGCGTGCGGAAGCATCTCTCTCGCATCAAAGGTGGCCGGCTCGCCAAGCGCGCTTTCCCGGCGAAGCTCGTGACGCTCGCGATTTCAGACGTGCCGGGCGACGATCCGGCCGTCATCGGTTCGGGCCCGACCGTGCCTGATCCGACCACGCTTGCCGACGCGCGCGCTGTGATCGCCAAATACCGGCTCGACTTGCCACAAGCGGTAGTTAGAGCGCTCGAAGACCCGGCGAACGAATCGCCCAAACCGGGCGATGCGGCCTTTGCCAATTCCACCTACCACATCCTCGCACGGCCGGCCGACGCGCTTGCCGCCGCGCAGGCGCGTGCCCGCGACGCCGGTTACGACTGCGTCGTACTCGGCGACCGGCTGCAGGGCGAAGCGCGGGAGGTCGCGGCCGAACACGCCCGCCTTGCCCGCGGCTATGCCGCGCAGGGCCGCCGGATCGTCATCCTCTCGGGCGGCGAGTTGACCGTGACGCTCCGCGGCAATGGCCAAGGCGGTCCCAATCAGGAATATGCGCTGGCTTTGGCCGTCCATCTCGACGGCGCGGGCGGTATTGCCGGAATGGCCGCCGATACCGACGGGACCGATGGCGGCAGGGGCCGCCCGGACGACCCCGCAGGCGCCTTTATCGACGAAACCACGGTCAGCCGGGCCCGGGCGGCCGGCCTCGATCCCGCCGCCTTTCTCGCCGACAACAATTCGACGGGGTTTTTCAACGGCATCGGCGATTTGTTCGTACCAGGACCGACGTATACAAACGTCACTGATTTTCGCGCGATCGTCGTTGACGTTCCTTAGAGCATGATCCGAAAAAGCCCGAACCGGCTGTTTCGGAGCGTGCTCTAGTGGACGTGCTGGTGAGGGGTCGATCTTTTTGCGAAAAATCTGAACGGGAAATGAGGCAGGCTTTTCTACCGAGACTGGCGGCGGGCGCCGCGCTGGTATGCACGCTTGTCGTGCTGATGCTGGCTACTTCCACGCGCCCGGCTGCAGCTGATTTCCGGCTTTGCAACAACACCGCCGGCCGCATCGGCGTTGCCATCGGCTACAAGGAGGCCGACGGCTGGACCACGGAAGGCTGGTGGAATCTGCCGGCGCGCACTTGCGAAACCATCCTCAAGGGCAATCTTGTCGCAAGATTTTATTATGTTTACGCCATTGATTACGATCGCGGCGGCGAGTGGATGGGACAGGCTTATATGTGCACGCGCGATAAGGAATTTACGATTCGCGGCATCGGCGATTGTCTGGCGCGCGGCTATGACCGCACCGGATTTTTCGAGGTCGATACCGGCGAGCAGCGCGCCTGGACCGTACAGCTCACTGAATCAGCCGAGCAGCCGACACAGCAAGCGCCGCCCATGAATCCTAATATCGGCGCCACGAACACTCCGCCGCCAGGTTCCGCGCCGGCAATGGCGCCGCCGGCCGGCGGCAACTCAGTCGCACCCAAGGTGCAGCGGGGCCTGACGCAATGAGGCGGCAGCGGCGGACGAAGGTTGTCGCCACGCTCGGTCCTGCCTCAGGTAGTCGCGAAATGATCGCCAGGCTGTTCGAGGCCGGCGCCGACGTGTTCCGCATCAATATGAGCCACACCAATCACGACCGCATGCGCGAGCTCGTGACGACGATCCGCGCCGTTGAAGCCGACCATAACCGTCCGATCGGCATTCTGGTCGATCTGCAGGGGCCGAAATTGCGACTCGGCACCTTTGCCGACGGCGCGGCGATGATCGACAACGGGCAGCAGTTCACACTCGACACCGATCCGGCGCCGGGTGACGCCAAGCGCGTGCAGTTGCCGCATCCGGAGATTTTCGCCGCGATCAAGCCGGGCGATGCACTGCTCATCGACGACGGCAAATTGCGCCTGATCGCCGCCGAGGTAACGCCACAGCGCATCGTCGCTACCGTCGAAGTCGGCGGCAAAGTATCGAACCGCAAAGGCGTGAGCCTGCCCGACACCATCATCCCGCTGGCGGCGCTGACACCGAAGGACACCGCCGATCTCGAAGCCGCGCTTGATGCCCGCGTCGACTGGATCGCGCTGTCCTTCATCCAACGGCCGGAAGACATCTCCGAAGCCAAGAAGCTAACGCGCGGGCGCGCCGCCGTGATGGCCAAGATCGAGAAGCCGCAAGCTGTGGCGCGGCTGTCCGAAATTCTGGAACTCGCCGACGCGCTGATGGTAGCGCGCGGCGATCTCGGCGTCGAAATGCCCCTGGAGAAAGTACCCGGCGTGCAGAAGGAAATGACGCGCGCGTGCCGCCGTGCCGGCAAGCCGGTCGTCGTCGCCACGCAGATGCTGGAATCGATGATCGCGAGCCCGGTGCCGACGCGCGCCGAAGTGTCCGACGTCGCCACCGCGATTTTCGACGGCGCCGACGCGGTGATGCTGTCGGCGGAATCGGCCGCCGGCCAATTTCCGGCCGAAGCGGTCGCGACCATGAACCGTATCGCCGAGGAAGTGGAGAGCGATGCGGCCTATCTGCCTTCCGTGCATCTGCTCCGCACCGAGCCGGAAGCGACCGGCGCCGACGCGATGGCGGCAGCAGCGCGACAAGTCGCCGAGACGCTCGATCTGCCGGCGATCGTGTGCTGGACCTCGTCCGGCTCGACCGGCACGCGGGTGTCGCGCGAGCGGCCGAACTGCCCGATCGTCGCGATTTCGCCGATCGACGGGACAGGGCGGAAACTGTCCGTGGTCTGGGGCATCCATTGCGTCATCGACGAGGACGCCCATGACCAGGACGACATGGTGGAACGCGCCTGCCGCATCGCCTTCCGCGAGCGCTTCGCCAAAGCCGGCCAGCGCGTGATCATCGTCGCCGGCGTGCCGCTCGGAACGCCAGGCGCCACCAACTTCATGCGCGTCGCCTATGTCGGCGACGAGGCCGCAAGCGAGTAGCGACAGCGCTTTGCGCTCATCGTTATTTGCCGTCCATCATTCTCTCGATTTCTGCAGCCACGCGTTCCGGCGCAGCGTGATGCAGCATGTGGCCGACCCCTGGCAGCACCACGAGTTTCGCGGCAGGTACGGCTGCCGCAAAAGCCATGGCGTGCTGGCGCGGTGCAACGATCAGGTCGCGGTCGCCAGTGACAATCGTGGTCGGCACCGCGAGCGTCGCATAGCGCGCGGCTTGAGGCGGAATGTTGATTTTGAGATCCGCGATGTCGCGCGAATTCGCCAGAAACGTCTTTGGCCGTAGCGACAACAACGTGCCCGCACACTTGAGATAACGGCGCGGCGGCATTTGCGGCAGGAACGCCCCCCAAAATCCGACGCCGATGAACAACAGGCCGACCGGCATCAGCATAGTATGCGCGATCAGCCCGCCGAGAAACGGCGTCGCCATGAGCTCGTAGAACCACGTCACGCCATGGAACAGCGGGTAAAGCGGCGGCGCCAAAAGTACGAGGCCTGAGACACGTTGCGGATGATCGAGCGCAAGCCGCAGCGCCAGCGCCCCGCCCCAGGAATGGCCGACGAGAATGGCGCGATCGACGCCGATCCGGTCCAGCACCTGCCGCACCACCGCGGCCTGATATTCGGGCGAACTGCCTTGGCGGCCGCGCCGGTCGCTCCAGCCGCGCTCACTCCAACCATGGCCCGGCCGGTCGATCGAAATGACCCTTCGGCCGGCGAGACGATCGCCGAGCGCGAGCCGCATGTCTTCAAGATTGCAGCCGGCGCCGTGAATGAGAACGATCGGTATGTCCTGGTGCGCCGCTTGGGCCGACTCCCCAGTCTCGATGAAATGCTGGCGCAAGCCGGCGATCTCGACGAAACGCCCGCGCGGCGGATGCGCCCGCTCGATCAGCGTCGTGCCGATGAAGGAAATGACGGCGCCGATGACGAAAATGGCCGCGATGACCGCCAACATGTGATGCATCAAAAACAGCCGCCCGGTCCACCACGACGGCAGGATAGCGCTCCCATTGCTTCAAAGCCTCCATCGAACCGAGCGGAACTTTTGGCCACGGCCTATTTTCACTCTGGTCTATTGCGCGGCACTGCGCGTAAAAGAAAGCGGCACTGCCTGTAATGGAATCGAACGTCCCAGCCATACGACGGTAACCTGCAACCATTAGGAAGCGACCACGCGCACTGCTGCCGTGGTCGCCGCGGGTGAAGCCATGACCGGCATCTCGACGACATGGATTGACATACTGGGTTACGCGGCATCGCTGAGCGTGCTCGCGACATTTTGCATGGGCACCATGGTGCCGCTTCGCATCGTCGCCATCGGCAGCAACGTGCTGTTCGCGAGCTTCGGAGCATTTGCCCATATCTATCCGGTGCTTGTGCTCCATCTCGTTTTGTTGCCCGTCAATATTATGCGGCTTGTTCAACTGCTGCGGCTGATCCGGGGCATCAAAGCGGCGCAAGCTTCCGATCTATCAATCGATGCCCTCATCCCCTTCATGTCGCATCGCCGTTTCGCCGCCGGCCACGTCCTGATGAACAAGGGCGAGAAGGCCGAAGGCATGTACTATTTGGCCAAAGGCCGAATGCACATTCCCGAATTCGGCAAGTTCCTGGAGCCTGGAGCCGTCATCGGCGAGATCGGCATTTTTGCGCGCAACCAAAAGCGCACAGCGACCGTCGTCTGCGTCAGCGACTGCGACATTTACGAGATGAGCGAGAGCAGAGCCAAGCAACTCTATTATCAGGATCGATCTTTCGGCCTGGCCGTGCTGCAGCTCATCATCGCGCGTTTCATGGAAAACATGGACGTTACAAAGGCCGCTTCGCCTGAAACCTCGAACTCCGCACCCGCTTCCGAAGCGGCGGCCTGATCGCTGCTCCAGGGCCCTCTCCGCAGCGTTTGCCTTCGCGAGACACGCCGCCGGTCGGCCTTGATCGCGCGCCGCCGCCGCGCCACCTTGCCTGGGTGCGGCATCACAATCGCGGTAGCGGGGCGCTGACGGAGAGTGACGTGAACAGTACGAAGTCGATCCCCGCCGCGAAGGCAACTCCTTCACACGCCTCATTCGTCATTTTCCGCACCATTATCTATGCCGCCGCCCTCGTCACCGGCGCGATCGTGATGAGCTTCGAAATGCTCGGCTCGCGCTATCTCAATCCCTATTTCGGCAACGGCATCTATACCTGGGCGGCGCTGATCTCGACGGTGCTGGCGGCGCTGACGGTCGGTTATTTCATCGGCGGCGTGATCGGCGATCGCACGGCATCGGCAACAGTGCTGGGCGCGATTGTCGGCCTTGCCTCCGTATACCTTCTGGCCTTGCCGGGCTTTGCGGGAGCTGTGCTCGGTCGTGTTGCCGACTCTATCGACGATGTGCGCGTCGGCAGCCTTTACGCCGCGCTGGCGATCATGTTCGCGCCGGTGACGCTGCTCGGCGTCTATTCGCCGTTTGCGATCCGGCTTGTACTGCGCACCGCGCAGCAATCGGGAACCGTGTCGGGCACGATCTACGGCGTTTCCACCGCCGGCTCGATCATCGGCACGCTCGGCACGACGTTCTTTCTCATTCCGCTGATCGGGACGCGGGCCATCACGCTTTTACTCGGCGCTGCCGGGCTGTGTTGCGCACTGCTCCTGATCGCATTCGACCGGGTGCTGCCGCGGACCAAAGCCGCCAAATCAACAACGGCGGTCATCGCCTTCACAGCCCTCATGATCGCCGGCACGAGCGCCCGGTCGAGCGACCTGTTCGACGAAGCCGTCCGGGCGGACATGCTCAAACACAGCGATGGCCAAGTCGCGCATATCGAAACCGAGTACAACAACCTTTTCATCGATAAGCACGGATCGCTCCTTGGGCTGAGCAGCATGTTCAAAGGGCGTCCGGACTACGTCGAATCGATCGTGGATCTGAAAGACCCCGATGCTCTGCCGGTCTCCTACAACCGGATCGTGCCGGTGGCGCTCACTTATCCTCCGGCCGCCGATGTTTCAGCGACAATGCGCATTCTCATGATCGGGATGGGTGCCGGATCGATCTTGACCTATCTCGGCCGCGCGATGCCGGATGCACAAATTGATGTCGTGGAGCTGGACCCCGACGTCATCGCGGCCGGCAAGGAATATTTCGGTCTGCGCGAGAACGACAAGGTGAACTTCATCGACAGCGATGGGCGCGTCTACCTCAACCGCCACAACAAGACTTATGATCTCATCCTGTTGGACGCGTTCCGGGAATTGGGCATTCCGTTTCATCTCCTGACCAAGGAATTTTATGAGCTGGTCAAAGCGCATCTCGCTCCCGGCGGGGCGGTCGCATCGAACGTAGCCGCCAACACCAAGCTCTATGTGTCGAGCCTGGTGACTTTGCGCGCAGTATTTCCAACAGTGGATGTCTATCCCGACTGGGCGAGCCCGCAATTCGCCCAGGCAATCGCGGTCGCGTCGCCCTCACCCCGGCCGACCACCGATATGCTGCTACAGCGCGCAACCGCGCTGCAGCAACAATTTCATTTCCGCTACCCTTTGTCTGACATTGTGGGAAAGCGGATCACCAAGGAATTTTCTGAAGGCGGCGAGTTGCTGACGGACGATTTCGCGCCCGCCGATCTTTATCGCGTGACTCCAGCCGGGCAGATGAAGCAACAGTAGAACGCTCGCCCTCGCTTTAACGTCAATCGGCACAGGACATCGTTAAAGCGCCCCACCATCGAGCCAGCGCGCGCCCTGGGCATAGAGCGCATCCAGGTCGGGGCCTTCGAGGCCCGCCATGTCTTTCTTCACGTTGTAGCCGATCTTGGTCTGCAGATAAGCGAGATGGCGGTAGCCTTCGGGAAAGCTTTTGAGCAGATCCTGGTCGAGAGAAAGCTTCGCCGCCGGATCGACCGGATCGAGGCGGTCTTTCTCATAGACCAGCCGCTTGAGCACGAGTCCCCAGCGGCCGCTGCGTTTCTCGAAGAAATCGTAAAAGCGGCCGGTGCAGACCACGTCGCAGATCACGCCGTCGACCGGCGCACGCTGTGAGATCGTCATCTTGGTCTGCGCGATGGCGCGATCGCCGGCGACGTCGATCGCGGAGCCGCCGAGAAAATGCAGAATGCGCACGCCGCGTTTCCAGCCCTCGTCGTTGCCCTTGATGAATTCCTCGAAAGTGCCCTGGAACCAGGTCGCCATCATGCGCCCGTCCGCATGCCAGACGGTGCGAAAGCGGTCCCACAGGCGCGCGTCGCGCCACACCGCCCAGTTCTCCACGAGTTCTCGGATTGTCAGTCGATCGGCGTCCATGCGTTCCCCCGGCTTGGCCATTGCGAGCAAAGTGGAGTGTAGCTTGGATTGCGCAAAGGGAAATCGGGGATGCAGCCGAGGCGCAGGGACTAGATCTGACGGCCTTCGACCTTTTCGCTGAGCGTCTTCACCACCTCGGGAATGTTTTCGAGGTGGGGATCGATCTCGAGCGCCTTGCGATAGGCTTCGAGCGCATGCTTGTCGTCGCCGATGTCTTGCAGGATGAGGCCCAGACCCGACAGGGCACCGAAGTGCCGCGGCTCCCTGGCGAGGACGACGCGCAGATCGGCAAGCGAGTGCCCGTAATCCTGCTTAAGGTAATACACCGTGGCGCGCCGGTTCCAGGCTTCGACATAATCCGGCTTCAACGCGATCACCGCATCGAGCAACTTGATCGCGAGATCGAAATTCTTCTCGTCGGTCGCATCCTTCACGCGCGACATCAAGAGCGTGCAGGTGTCGCTCCCCGACACCAGCCACATCGACCAGATGCGATCCTCGATGGCCTTGGCGCTGGCATCGTCGGGGGCGATTTTCAGCGCGGCGAACAGCGTGTCGAGATTGTATTTCTCGCCGCGCGCGGGCTTCAGCGCATCGTTCGGCGGCGATAGCCATTGGTCAGGGTCCTGCGCGTGCGCCGGAACCCCCGCAGCCATAAGGCTGAGGCCAAGCGCAGCAACCGCAAAAGCACCAGAGAATCGAAGCTTCATGCCCATTGAATCTATTCCCTCGCCGTCTCGCGGCAAGCCGGAAAAGTACTCAATCGAGCGGGGAAAATGCGGCGGAAGTGAGCAGCCGGGAGGAGGCCGTAGGGTGGGTTAGCCAAGACGTAACCCACCATCTGAGCCACGGTGGGTTACGCCGCTTCGCGGCCAACCCACCCTACAAATCAGCCTTGACGGGCCTTGAAGCGGCGCTGGGTCTTGTTGATGACATAGACCCGGCCCTTGCGGCGCACGATGCGGTTGTCGCGGTGGCGGCCCCGCAGCGATTTCAGTGAATTACGGACTTTCATGGCGTTATTCCTTGGAATTTAGGGGGTTGATTAAGGACGCCGCCCGCTAATGTCAATGTTGCCTCGGAGGGCCGCGAAAAAAGGCGAAAATGACATGAATTCGGGTTCGTTACGGCTCGTTTCGGGGGTCGGCAGCAAGTCGCCGGCCTGTTTCCTCCTCGAAATCGGCGGCAAGCGCCTTCTGCTTGATCTTGGGGAAGGTCCGCCGCCGGGGCGCTTACCGGAGGTTGGGGGTCTTGGGCCGGTCGATGCGGTTGTTCTCAGCCACGGCCACCAGGACCATGTCGGTGGCCTGTCGCTCCTGCCAAAGCTTGGTCATCCGCCGGTTTATGCGACGGAACCTGTGATACGGGCCCTGTCCGCTTCAATTTCAGCACGGCCATTGCCGATCCGTGGACAGACGGAAATTCTTGGCATCCCGGTGGAAACCGGCCGCAACGGCCATGCTCCGGGCGGCATCTGGCTGAATGTCCGTGCCGGGAAAGGCTTTCTCTATACCGGCGATTTCTGCACGGAGTCGGTGCTTTACGCCTACGATCCGCCAACGACAGCAGCCGCGACCGCACTGATCGACTGCTCCTACGGCGACTATCAGAAACCGCTGGCCGATTGCTGGGCGACGTTTGCGCAATATCTCGGCCGCGGCGCGCTTCTGCTTCCGGTGCCAGCGAACGGGCGTGGTCCCGAGATCGCACTCGAACTCATGCGTCACGGCGTCGAAGGGATTCATGTCGACGACGCGATGCGCAAAGCCTTGGAACATCTCGGCGGCCCTGACCGGCTCTCGCTGCGTGATGGCTTGCGCGAGGAGATCGAGCGGCTCGCCCAAATCGCCAAACCGATCGACGGCGCACGCGGCGTCATGCTCGCGGCCTCGGCGGATTGCGCCTCCGGCGCCAGCGGAAAACTTCTTCCGCAAGTCGAGGACAGGCCTGGGGCCACTATCCTGCTCACCGGCCGTATCAATCCCAACACGCCGGCGGACCGGGTCGCGAAAAGCGCCCGCGCCCAGACCATGCGTTGGAACGTGCATCCGCGGCTCTCCGACGCCGTCGAGCTGGTGAAGGCCGTCCAGGCCCGAACCGTGATACCGGCCTTTTGCGATCACAGCCAATTGCCCGCGCTTGCGAGTGCCCTTGCGCCGTCGCGCGTGACAATGGACGGACCGATCGAGCTCTAG
>DATAQN010000245.1:0-6165 GCA_036264635.1 Xanthobacteraceae bacterium
ATAGACGCGCGTGCAGACGCCGCGCTTCTGCGGGCTTTGCTGCAGAGCCGGGACCTTCTTCTTCGCGTGCTGCGTAACGCGCGGCTTGCGAATGAGCTGGTTAATCGTCGGCATTGCTCGTTCAGGCTCCAAATTCGGGGCTCTCGCCCCATCAAACTTTCCCAATGCAGGCTTGCGCCCGTTCGTTCGCCGCAAAACGCGTACGCGCAAAACCAAACCGCGCCATCCGCGTAACGGTGCGGAGGAGCGCTTGGCATTGCAGAGGACCACGATGCGGCGAGCCCGCGGTCTTGCACCCGGTAAACTGACTTTCCGAAGTCAGCGGCAGCGTCTGAGCTTCTTTTGTCGAGGCGTCACGCCGTGTCCACTGGGCCGCAAAAGCGCCGAAAAGCGACGCCTTTCAATAGCTTATGCGGGGACACGGCAGGCCGTTCCGACTGGCGAAGCTCACCGCCTGCCGATAAAGTGCGCGGTATGTATCGGCGTAAATGGCCTAAGTCAAGCAGATATGGGCGCAAAAGTGCGATGGCGCAAGCACATCTGCGCTGTCAATCCGCGCTCACGCCGGCTCAATGCCCTTGGCCCGCATGATACGCCCGGCCTGTGGCGTCTTGGTAAACGCGACAAAGGCGCGGGCGGCCTTGGGGTCGGCCGCACGGGCAGAGAGGCCGGCCGCGTATATGATGACATTCTGCAGTTCGGCCGGGAGCGGGCCGACCAGATCCGCGCCATGAACCGGCAGGATCGCCACGATCTGCTGCAGGCCGATCTCGGCCTCGCCCACCGCGACCAGCTCTGCCACCGGCCGGCTGGTCAGCTTGGTTTTCGGCTTCATCGCGTCGGCAACGCCAAGCTGGCCAAGAAGACCACCGACATAGGCGCCGCTCGGCCCATCGCTATAGGAAATCGACTTTGCCGCAAGGAGCGCCGCCTTGAAGCCAGCAACGCTGCCGATGTCGGGTTTGGGCGCGCCGGCACGGACGCAGAGGCCGACGGTGGAGCGCGCCACATCTGCAGTAGCGCCCTCTGCAATCTTGCCGGCTGCGGTCAACTCATCGATCTCGGGCCGCGGCAACAGGGCGATATCGAAAGCCGCGCCCTCCTCGATGTCCTTCTTCAGCACGGACGTCAGGCGATATTCGACTTCGACCTTGGCGCCGTTCGACTGCTCGAACAGCGGCACGATCTCACTCAAGAACGTACGCATCGCGTTGCCGCTGAGGATTTTGATGACCGTAGGCATGACCGAGATCTAGCCCGGATTGAGAGAAAGCGAAATTGGAAGTGAGATGTCCCTTTGCCGATGCGATATGCATGGGGGCTTACTGGCCGGCTTTCAAGAGCCCAAGGCGAAGCAAGCTTTCAGCGGTCGCAACAATCGCCTCTTCACGCGGACGCGGCGCCCAGCCCAGCATGCGCCTGGCTTTTTCGTTGGTCCCGTTCTTGATTTTACCGAGCTCGGGCAGCATTGCCCGCGCGTCTGCGCTCCAAATCGCGATGGCGCGAAACAGCCAGTTGGGCAGCTGCCACGTCGATACTTTGCCGGCGGCCGCTCCCAGCCGGTTCTTCAACACGACGGCAATATCACGCAGCGACATGAAATCGCCGGCGAGCGCGAGGAAGCGCTCGCCCTTTGCCGCGGGGTCCGTCATGGCGCGGATGTGCAGGTCGGCAACGTCGCGCACATCGACGACGCCGAAATAAAACTGCGGGCAGGCCGGCATGCCGCCGGTCATCATCCGTTTCACGATTTGAATTGATGCCGAGTAATCCGGCCCAAGCACCGGACCGAACACGACTACGGGATTGACGACCGAAAGCTCCAGATTCCGGCCCTCACGCGCGACGAAATCCCAGGCCGCGCGTTCTGCCACAGCCTTCGACTTCGCATAAAACGTGAGCCTGCTGTTGGGGTCCGTCCAATCCGTCTCGTCGAATGGCTTCATTCGCGGCGTCTGACCGTAGCCGATCGCCGCGAATGAGGATGTCAGCACCACGCGCTTGACGCCGCAATCCCGCGCCGCGCGCAAAACCCGCAATGCGCCCTCACGCGCCGGAATAATCAGCTCGTCTTCGTGTTTGGGAGTGCTCCCCGGCAAAGGCGAAGCAATGTGCAGCACATAATCGCAACCGGCGATGGCTTCGTTCCAGCCGGCGTCGTGTTCGAGATCGGCAACGAAAAACGACAGCCGATCTCCCGGTTCGGCGCCACCCTGCCGCAGCATCGCCCGCACATCGGCCTCGCGCGCCAGGCTCCGCACGGTGGTTCGCACCCGGTGCCCGGCAGCCAGCAGCTGCACGATGCAATGACTGCCGATGAAGCCCGAACCGCCCGTCACCAGAACTGTGCTCATTAGCCCCACCCACGTTAAGTCGAAGCAGTCTCTGCGGGCTGCGGTTTCGAATGGCCGATCGGAAGTTGGCTCCACGGATCTTGTTCAGTTAGGCGTCTCAAGACTGCCGCTGCGACCTCTTCCGCGGATTCGGCGCCAAAGCGAAACCATTGGTCGACTGCATTATCAGCGGTCGGTTGGAGGCGCGGACGATAGTTTGGGTGAATATCCCCGGCAGTTGCCTTCTCGGGTGGTATACGCGCGCCCCAAGGAGTGATGATGCCATCAGCGGGGCACCGCGCGACTTCAATGACGAAACTGCTGCCGTGCCGATTGAATTGAAAAGTCAGAAGATCAACGGTCGCCGTTCCTGCTCTTCGATAATGCGGGAATGATCCCTTGAACTCAGATGACCGAAGGAAGGGCTGTACGACCTTCTTAAGCGCACTGGTCATTGCCTCACGGTCGCTAATTTTCTCCTCCCACTCCATCCTCAAGAAAAAAGGGCCGCCCATCGGGCGGCCCTTCGATTTCGTAAACCGCGCGGAGTTTACTCAGCCGCCGGCAGCGCCGCGGGCTCGACCGCGGCTTCCGCCTTGACGGCCGCTTCCTTCTCGCGCTCGGCGAGGATGAGCGCATCGCGCTTGATCGCGACTTCGCGGATGCGGTTCATCATGGCGCCGGTGCCGGCCGGGATCAGACGGCCGACGATGACGTTCTCCTTGAGCCCGTCGAGCGTATCGGCCTTGCCGTTGACCGCGGCCTCGGTCAGCACGCGCGTCGTCTCCTGGAACGATGCCGCAGAGATGAACGAGCGTGTCTGCAGCGAGGCCTTGGTGATGCCGAGCAGCACCGGATGCGCGGTCGCAGGCTTCTTGCCTTCTTCCACCGCCTTGGCGTTGCTTTCATCGAACTCAAGCTTGTCGACCTGATCGCCTTGGATCATGTCGGTATCGCCGGAGTCGGTGATCTCGACCTTCTGCAACATCTGCCGCACGATGACTTCGATGTGCTTGTCGTTGATCGTCACGCCTTGCAGCCGATAGACGTCCTGGATTTCATTGACGAGGTAGCCGGCAAGCTCCTCGACCCCTTTGATCGCCAGGATATCGTGCGGCGCCGGGTTGCCTTCGACGATGAAGTCGCCCTTCTCGATCACGTCGCCGTCCTGCAAGTGGATGTGCTTGCCCTTCGGCACGAGATACTCGCGCGGCTCCTCGCTCTTGTCGGTCGGCTCGATGGTGATACGCCGCTTGTTCTTGTAGTCGCGGCCGAAGCGGATTGTGCCGGAGGTTTCCGCGATCACTGCGGATTCCTTCGGCCGCCGCGCCTCGAACAGTTCGGCCACGCGCGGCAGACCACCGGTGATGTCGCGGGTCTTGGCGCTCTCCGTCGGGATACGCGCGATGACGTCGCCCGCCTTCACATGACCGCCCGGATCGACCGAGATGATGGCATCGACCGCCAGCGTGTAGCGGGCGTCGCCGCCGCGGCTGAGCTTGAGGATCTCGCCATCGGCGCCCTTGATCACGAGAGCCGGACGCAGATCCTGCTGGCCGCGGGCCGAACCCGAGCGCCAATCGATCACGACGCGCTTGGCGATGCCGGTCGACTCGTCGAGCGATTCCGTGAGCGACTGGCCGTCGACGAGATCCTCGTAGCCGACCTTGCCCTCGACCTCGGTGAGGATCGGCCTGGTGTAAGGATCCCATTCGGCGATGCGCTGGCCGCGCTTGATGTGCTCGCCGTCGGTGACCCGCAGACGTGCGCCGTATTGAATACGGTGCACGGCGCGTTCGGTGCCGTCCGGATCGACCACCGCAACGATGAGGTTGCGGTTCATCGCGATCAGATCGCCATCGGAGTTCCGGGCCACGTTCAGATTCTTCATCTTCACGGTGCCTTCGAAGTTCGACTCGATAAACGACTGCTCGGAGATCTGCGCCGCGCCGCCGATGTGGAACGTGCGCATGGTCAGCTGCGTGCCCGGCTCGCCGATCGACTGGGCGGCGATGACGCCCACCGCCTCGCCCATATTGACCGGGGTACCGCGGGCGAGATCGCGCCCGTAGCATGCCGCGCAGACGCCGTTTGTCAGCTCGCAGGTGAGCACGGAGCGGATCTTGAGCTCCTGCACGCCGCCAGTGACGATCTTATCGACGGCATACTCGTCGAGCAGCGTGCCGTTCGGCACCAGAACCTCGGTGCCTGCCGGATCGCGCACATCCTCCGCCGTGGTGCGGCCAAGGATGCGGCTCGCCAGCGACGCGACGACGGTGCCGGCATCGATGATGGCCCGTACCTTGATGCCGCGGGTGGTGCCGCAGTCGTAGTCAGTGATGATGCAGTCCTGCGCCACGTCGACGAGACGGCGCGTCAGATAGCCGGAATTGGCCGTCTTCAGCGCGGTATCGGCGAGGCCCTTACGGGCGCCGTGCGTCGAGTTGAAGTATTCGAGCACCGAGAGGCCTTCCTTGAAGTTGGAAATGATCGGGCTCTCGATGATCTCGCCCGACGGCTTGGCCATCAGGCCGCGCATGCCGGCGAGCTGACGCATCTGGGCGGGCGAACCGCGCGCGCCGGAATGCGCCATCATGTAGATGGAATTCACCTGCGATTCGGCGCCCTTCTCGGAGGCCGGCCGCGAGGTGGAAATCTCCTTCATCATCGCTTCGGCGATGGTCTCGGTGCACTTCGACCAGGCGTCGACGACCTTGTTGTACTTCTCGCCCTGGGTGATCAGGCCGTCGTTGTACTGCTGCTCGAATTCCTTGACGAGCTCGCGGGTCTTCTCGACGGTGGCGCGCTTGGAGTGCGGCACCACCATGTCGTCCTTGCCGAACGAGATGCCGGCCTTGAACGCGTGATAGAAGCCGAGCGCCATGATGCGATCGCAGAAGATCACCGTCTCCTTCTGACCGCAGTGGCGATACACCGTGTCGATCATCGAGGAGATTTCGCGCTTCGTCATCAGCTTGTTGACGAGGTCGAACGGCGTCTTGGCGAGCCTCGGCAGCACCGAGCCGAGGATGACGCGGCCCGGCGTGGTGTCGTACCAGCGCGTGACCGGCTTGCTGTCCTCGCCGACGCCGTGCCAGCGATACTTGATGCGCGAATGCAGGCTGACGACCTTCTCGTGCAAGGCGAGATCGATCTCGGCCAGATCGCCGAACACTTTCAGCTTCTCGCCCTCGACCGCGTCGCGGATGATCGAGAGGTAATAGAGGCCGAGCACGATGTCCTGCGACGGCACGATGATCGGCGCGCCGTTCGCCGGGTGCAGGATGTTGTTGGTCGACATCATCAGGACGCGCGCCTCGAGCTGCGCCTCGAGCGACAGCGGCACGTGCACCGCCATCTGGTCGCCATCGAAGTCGGCGTTGAAGGCGGCGCAGACCAAGGGATGCAGCTGGATCGCCTTGCCCTCGATCAGCACCGGCTCGAAGGCCTGAATGCCGAGGCGGTGCAAGGTCGGCGCACGGTTGAGCAGTACCGGATGCTCGCGAATGACCTCGTCGAGAATATCCCAAACCTCGGGCTTCTCCTTCTCGACCAGCTTCTTCGCCTGCTTCACCGTCGTCGACAGGCCCTTGGCGTCAAGCCGCGAATAGATGAACGGCTTGAACAGTTCGAGCGCCATCTTCTTGGGCAAGCCGCACTGATGCAGCTTCAGCTCCGGGCCGACCACGATCACCGAACGGCCGGAATAGTCGACGCGCTTGCCGAGCAGGTTCTGGCGGAACCGGCCCTGCTTGCCCTTGAGCATGTCGGCGAGCGACTTCAGCGGCCGCTTGTTGGCGCCGGTGATGACGCGGCCGCGGCGGCCGTTGTC
>DATAQN010000090.1:0-13791 GCA_036264635.1 Xanthobacteraceae bacterium
CCTGGTCGGCATTTCGGCCATGACGAGCTACGTCAATCGCGGCTACGAGATCGCCGATCGCTTCCGCGCCAAGGGCGTGCCGGTCGTGATGGGCGGCGTGCATGCGAGCTTCATGCCGCAGGAGGCGCTCAAGCATTGCGACGCGGTTGTGATCGGCGAAGTGGAGCTTGTCATCGGCAAGCTGCTTGACGATCTCGAGGACGGCGCCGTGCGCGGCACCTACAAGTCGGATACGCTACATCCGATGGTCGGCGTGCCGATGCCGCGCTACGACCTTCTGAAAAAGCACCGCTACGTCAACAAGACGTTCGTGCAGACCTCGCGCGGCTGCCATCAAGGCTGCACCTTCTGCTCCGAGCCGCTGATGAATGGCTTGAAATTCCGCTATCGTCCGGTCGACGAAGTGGTGCGCGAGATGGAGAATTGCGGCTCGCGCATCATCTCCATCAACGACGCCGATTTCTTTGGCACGCCGGACCGGCCGAAAGAGGTGATGCGCGCGCTCAAGGGCCGCGGCTTTCAATGGCAGGCCGGTGTCACCTCGAAGCTCGCCAATGACGACCAGATGCTCGAGCTTGCGGCTGAAAGCGGCTGCACCATGATGAGCATCGGCTTCGAGTCGATCTCGCGCGATACGCTCAAGAGCGTGCACAAGCATGTCAATCGGCCGGACATGTTCGCCGCCTTGGTGGAGAAGATCCATTCCTACGGCATCATCGTATTCGGCCTGTTCATGTTCGGCTTTGACGGCGATGACACGTCGGTTTTTGATGAGACCGTGCGTTTCAATCGCGACGCCAAGTATGACGCCTGCGCCTATTCGGTGCTCACGCCCTATCCCGGCACATTGACCTGGTACGAGTTGAAGAAGGCAAACCGCATCGTCTCTTTCGACTGGACCAAATACGACCAGGGCCGGGTGGTGTTTCGGCCGGCGCAAATGTCCGGCGAGGAGCTGCGCCACGGCCAGTCCGGCGCCTACGAGACTTTCTACTCGTGGCCGTCGATCGCGGGCCGCTTTCCGCTGTCCGGTCCGCGCCATCGCCTGCAATGGCTGATCTACAATCTGTTCATGCGCGCCGGCTCCAAGACCGAGCAGATCGAGTCAGTCGCGGCGCCCACCGAAGCGCCCGACACCGCGCCCATGCCGCCGATCCTGCCGGTCAAGCGCGAGTGGCGCGCCGCGGTGTTGGAAGCGGCGGGCGACGGACCAGGGCCGCATCTGAGTTGATCGTCGTTCCGGCGCCGAGCGAAGCGAGGAACCCGGACTGACGACGTGGGCCTCACTCCGCCCTGATATTCGCCACCCTGATCACCTTGTGCCATTTGTCGCTCTCTTCGACGACAAGCTCGGCGAACTCGGAAGGTGAGGTTGCAAGCGGCATGTCGCCGAGATCGGTGATGCGCTTTTTCATGCTCGCATCTGTCAGCGCCTGATTGATGGATCGGCTCAGCGCATTGATCACCCCGACCGGAGTGCCGCGCGGCGCACTGATGCCGACATAGATGGTCGCTTCGTAGCCGGGCACGACTTCAGCAATGGCCGGGACGTTAGGCAGGACCGCGGAGCGGGCCGCGCTGGTCACGCCGAGAGCGCGCAGCCGGCCCGCTTTCGCATGTTCCAGCGACGACGCAAAGGTGCCCATATAGGCCTGGACTTGGCCGGCAAGCAGATCGACCACGGCCGGTCCGCCGCCGTGATAGGGCACGTGGACCATGTCGACGCCGGCCATGTTCCGGAACAATTCCCAGAACATATGGGGCGCGCTGCCGATACCGGCCGAGGCCATGGAGATCTTGCCCGGATGGGCTTTGGCATCGGCGATGAATTCGGTGAGTGTTTTGTCCGGTACCGAGGGATGTACGACCAGAATGCCGGCGCCGCGCGACATGGTGGCTACTGGCGTGAAATCGCGGACATAGTCGAAGTTGAGATTGTTGTAGAGCGTCGCGTTCCAGGCATCTGCCGATGTCGTGAGAAGGAGCGTGTAGCCGTCCGGCTCAGCCTTGGCCACCGCTTCCGCTGCAAGGTTGCCGCCGGCGCCAGAGCGGTTCTCGACAATGAATTGCTGGCCGAGATGCTCCGACAGCCATTGCGCGATCAGGCGGGCGTAAGTGTCGTTGATACCGCCCGGCGGAAAGCCGGAGATAATTCGCGCGGGCCGCGTCGGATAGGTCTCCGCACGCGCCTCGCGCAACACGGTTTCGAGTGCGGCAGCGCCCGCTGCCAGCTGCAGGATCCTGCGACGGGTGACTCTCATAGCCTTGCCCCACGCGCTTTCCGGTACCCCGGCAGGGAGCAAGGCTACACGCTCGCCGTTGTCAGGAGAAGCACGGCAAGCGAGCGGGGCGATGCCAAATTATTCCGCCGAGATGCCGGCTTTCTTGGCGAGGCCGACCCACTTGTCGGTCTCTTCGTGAATGAAGGCGGTGAATTGCGCGGGCGGCTCGCCGCCGGGTTCGGCGCCGAAATCGGCCAGCTTCTTGATGATGTCGGGCGATTTCAGGATCTCGACAGTCGTATTGTAGAGCTTGGTGCGGATCGGCTCGGGCGTGCCTTTGGGCACCAGGAAGCCATACCAGGTCGACACGTCGTAACCTTTGAGGCCGGATTCCGCGAGCGTCGGCAGGTCAGGGAACAACGCCGAGCGTTTGGCCGGCGACACCGCCAGCGCGCGCACGCTGCCGGCTTTGACCAGCGGCGTCGCCGCGCCGCTCGTCTCGATCGCCATCTGAATATTGCCGGCAATAAGGTCGGCGAGCATCGGCGCACCGCCGCGATAGGGCACGTGGACGATGTCGGTGCCCGAGAGCGACTTGAACAATTCGGCCGACATGTGCTCGGTCGAGCCGACGCCGGCGGAGCCGTAGCTGACCTTGCCCGGATTGGCTTTGAGATAGGCGATCAGTTCGGCGACGTTCTTCACCGGCAATGATGGGTTCACAATCAGGATATTCGGCACCGTCGCGACGGTGGTGATCGGATCGAAGTCTTTCTCGAAATTATAAGCGAGCGACTTGTAGATGCCCGGTGCCATGGTATGCGCGACAGTTGCCATGAAGACGGTATAGCCGTCGGGCGCCGCGCGCGCGGCATTGGTGGCGCCCAGCGTGCCGCCAGCGCCGCCGATATTCTCGACCACGAAGGTCTGGCCGAGCTTTTCGCTCAGTTGCTGGGCGATGATGCGGCCGACAATGTCGGTCGTGCCGCCGGGTGCGAAGGGGACGATCAGCGTGACCGGCTTGGTCGGCCAATTCTGTGCGTGGGCGACATTTGCAAAAAGCGACACGCCGAGCGCAGTGCCAATCAGAAACAGACTACGAAGCATGCGCGCAAAGCCCATCACCGAACTTCCTTTCAAGTTGCGAATTGACACGATTTGGAGCGAATTTCGATACGATTAAGCGTCATTGCGAGGAACGAAGCAACGTTCTTCGACGCTGCTCTGGATTGCTTCGCTTCGCTCGCAATGACGATGTTGAAGGACAAACAGCTTTAGTTCGTCGCTTCCTTCAATGGATCCTTCACGGCCGGGAAGGTCGCGAATTCGATCGCCCAGGCCTGGCCGTCGACCTTCTGCACCTTGCGGATATAAACGTTCTGCACGATGTCGCGGGTGCGCGGATCGATCGAGATCGTGCCGCGCGGGCTTTCCCACGTCATGCCCTTCACGGCCTCGATGATCGTATCGGCGTCGGTCTTGCCGCCGGTCTTTTTCAGCGCCTCATAGATCAGGTTCATGCCGTCATAGCCGCCCACCGAAATGAAATTGGCGCGATGGCCGCTCGCTTTCTGGTAGGCCGCCACATAGTCCTTGTTGAGTTGCGACGGATGAGCGGCCGAATAAATTCCGGCGGTGACGACGCCGAGCAGCGCGTCACCCGTCGCCGGCTGGGGCAGATCGTCGTCGTCGACGATGTCACCCGGGCCGATCAACTTGATGCCGGATTTGTCGAGGCCGCGTTCGGAGAATTGCCGCGCGAAGGTGCCGGCCTGGCCGGCCGGCACGAAGACAAACAGCGTATCAGGCTGCAGATCGCGTGCGCGCTGCAGGAACGGCGAGAAATCCGGATTGGCGAGCGGCACTTTCAGCGTATCAAGTACCTCGCCGCCGCCTTTGGTGAAATGGTCGGCGAAGACTTTTCCGGCTTCGGCGCCGGGCGCCCAGTCGGACAGGACCGAGACCGCTTTCTTGCTGCCGTTCTTGATCGCCCAGTCGGCGATGATGCCGGACTGCTGGCCGAGCGTGAAGCTCGTCCGCACGTAATAAGGCGACTTTTCGGTGACGATGGATGTGCCCGAGACCATGACCACAGTTGGCACTTTGCCTTCGGTTGCGATCGGCGCCATCGCCATGGCGCTCGGCGTCAGGCCGGCGCCGAGGAAACTGACCTTGTCGTTGACGATCAATTCCTGGGCAAGCCGCTTGGCGTTGTCGGGAATGCTCTGATCGTCCCTGATGATCAGCTCGATCTTCTTGCCGGCCACGGTGTCGCCGTGCTGCGCGATGTAAAGCTTGGTCGCGTCGGAGATCTCGCGGCCGACGGCGCCTGATGTGCCGGTCATCGGCATCACCAGCCCGATCTTGATGGTTTCAGGCGCAGCGTTCTGAGCGGCGGCGCTTGAGGCGGCCAAGCTCAGACCGGCGATGGTCAAGCCGGCAACCGCCAGCGGCAGGTAGACGGCATTCCGACGCGTCACGCGCATGACGTTCTCCCTTTGAAGGCCCACTCCAGTTTTTTGCCAGTTTTTTCTGGTTTCTTGTTTTGAAGCCTATTCAACGGTCAGCGCGCGAAGATTGCAAGCTTGGCCGGTCGCTGTTGTGCTGCGGCCAATGCGACATAAAGGACTTCTAGCCCCCGTGAAGGGCCTTTTCGATGCGGCGGTCGGGAATGAGCCACATCACGGCTACCAGGATGTACAGGCTGATCGACAGTAAAGGCGCGACGAAAGCCAAGCCGACCCCGGCGAGATAAAGCAGCGGCGATGCCTTGCCTTTCAGGTCGCTGCCGATCGCCGAGGCGAGCACGGAATCCGAACCCTGCATCTTGATGATGGCGCCTTGCAGCCACCGCCATGCGATGGAAGGTATCAGGAGCGTAATGCCGTAGACCGCGGTCGGCACCGGCGCCAAAAAATTTTCGCCGAGCCAGGCTGTCGCCGCCGGCACAAGCGACAGCCAGAACAGCAAACTGGAATTGGCCCACAGGACCATGCCATCGACGCGGGTGACGGTGTGAAGAAGATGGTGATGGTTGTTCCAGTAGATCGCCACATAGGCGAAGCTCATGACATAAGCGGCAAAGCTCGGCGCCACGCTGAGAAGGGTCGCCCAGTCCGCGCCGTGCGGCACTTTCAGCTCCAGCACCATGATGGTGATGATGATTGCGATGACGCCGTCACTGAAGGCGGCGAGACGATCTTTGCCCATCTCTTTCGTCCTGCTGTTCCGCTCCGCGACAATGGCGCCGGAGACGCCGATTGCAGGCGCGCGAGACGTTGCTCGTCAAGCCAGCGCCGCCACGATCGCGCGCGCGACATCGGCGAGCGCTGCTTCGCAATCCTCGTATTTCGCCTTCGTCTGCGTGAGATAGGCCGCGACGATCACCGGCGGGCGCTGCGGCGGCCATAGCACGGCGATGTCGTTGGTGCTGCCATTGTCGCCGGAGCCGGTCTTGTCGCCGCACTGCCAGCCTTCGGGAAGCCCGGCGCGCAGGCGTTTGTCGCCGGTGCGGCAGGCGAGCATCCAGGCCTTGAGCTGATCGCGCGAGCTTGGCGCAAGGGCGTCGCCCAGAACGAGCGCCTGCAGATCGTTCGCCATAACCGCCGGTGTCGTCGTATCGCCTTTCGCAAGACCGATCGGCTTGGCGTGATTGAGCAGCGGCTCTTTGTTGTCGAGATGCGTCGTGGTGTCGCCGATCGTGCGTGCATAAGCGTTGAAGGCGGCCGTTCCGCCGAGGCTTCGCAGGATCAGATTGGCCGCGGTGTTGTCGCTTTCGGTCATCGCCGCCGCGCAGAGATCGGCCAGCGTCATGGTATCGCCGATCCGATCCTTGAGCACCGCCGAATAGGCCACCAGATCGGCGTGTTTGATCACAAAGCGCCGGTCGAGATGCTCGTGGCCTGCCTCGACGCGCTTGAGCACGGCCGAAACGGCAAGAACCTTGAACGTACTGCACAGCAGAAACCGCTCATTGCCGCGATGATCGAGGCGCGCTTGCGACGCTGTATCCAAGACTGCAACGCCCAGCCGGCCGCCGATCTTAGCTTCGATCGCTGCCAATTCGTCCTGCAGCGATGGCGCAAACGCGGCTGCCGATTTCGGCGCCGCGATGACCGCGCCGAAGGCGCCCGCCGCAAGGCCCGCTGCCGCCTGCCGTCGTGTGAGCATGTGATTCCTCTCCGCCTCTTCATCAGATGCAGGCGAGTATCAGCGCAGGATTGTGAAGGAATTGGCGCAGGCTTTAAGCGCGACGAGATTAGGTTAGGTGGGGTCGCCGTTATTGCGAAGCGAAGGAATCCAGGCGGCGCTGCGATTTCTTCATCCTCCACCGCGGTAGCGGGGGAGGTAGCCGCGCGAAGCGCGGAGGTAGGGGCGCAGGCTGTGCCGACTAGTCCCTAATTCCAGAGCTCAATTCTGCACCGCCCGCGCCCCCTCCGTCTCGCATTCGCTCGCCACCTCCCCCGCTATCGCGGTGGAGGATTTCGGGTCACGCCGCCGTCGTTGGTGCCGGCGTTTTTCCGGTGCGGCCGAGCCGCTTGTCGAGATAGCCGCCGATCGAGGTCATCAGTGGCTCGACCTTGCCGTCGAAGAAGTGGTTGGCGCCGGGGACGACCTTCTGCTCGATGACAATGCCCTTTTGCGTCTTGAGCTTCTCGACCAAAGTCGTCACGTCCCGGTGCGGCACCACCGCGTCCTTGTCGCCATGGATGATCAGCCCGGAGGACGGGCAGGGCGCGAGGAAGGAGAAGTCGTAGAGGTTCGCAGGCGGGGCGATCGAGATGAAGCCTTCGATTTCCGGCCGGCGCATCAGAAGCTGCATGCCGATCCAGGCGCCGAAGGAGAAGCCCGCGATCCAGCAGGCGCGCGCTTCGGTGTTGACCGATTGCACCCAATCGAGCGCGGAGGCGGCGTCCGACAATTCGCCAATGCCATGGTCGAAGCCGCCCTGGCTGCGGCCGACGCCGCGGAAATTAAAGCGCAGCGCCGAGAAGCCCCGGTGCACGAAGGCGTAATAGATCTGGTAGACGATCTGGTGGTTCATCGTGCCGCCGAACTGCGGATGCGGGTGCAGCACAATGCCGATCGGCGCGTTCTTCTGCCGTGCCGGATGATAGCGGCCTTCGATGCGGCCGGCGGGCCCCGTAAAGATAACCTCGGGCATTTTTGGAAACCTCGATCAGAACTGGCGCCAGAGTCGCGCTTTAATCCGGCTTGCTTGACGACATCAGGTGTTGCACATAACTACCTAATAACACTTTGGTTTTTTGGTAGTGCCGATGTGCGTTGTGAGCGGCCGAAGCATTGGGTCGCGACTTCTAGCACGAGGCAGGGGCCAAAAAGCAAGGATTACGAAGGTGCGCGCGGCGTGAATTGATAGAAATCAACGCTGCCGCCAAAGACAGCGGTTCAATCCCGGCCGGACCTTCTATAGACGTCGCCAGAACAGCCTTGGAAAGAGACGATGGCGGAGCGTAGCTACTTCGATTGGAACGCCACGGCGCCCTTGCGCACCGAGGCGCGGCAAGCCGTCGAGGCTACACTTTCGCTTCTCGGCAACCCCTCGTCGGTGCATGCCGAGGGTCGCGCCGCGCGGCGTGTCGTCGAGAACGCTCGCGCCGAGGTCGCGGCGCTGGTTGGGGCGCGAGCCTCCGACGTGTTCTTCACTTCGAGCGGGACGGAAGCCAATGTGATGGCGCTGTCGCCCGCCTGGGAGCTGGGTGCCGACAAGCAACCGCGCGACCGGCTGCTGATCTCGGCGATCGAACACGCTTCGGTGCGGGCCGGGGGCCGGTTTGCCCGGGGCGCGGTTGAGGAGGTTCCGGTCGACGCGCAGGGCCGGTTGGACTTTGATGCTCTGAAAAAGGCGCTCGCGAAATCAAAGCGCTCGCTGGTTTCCCTAATGCTGGCCAATAACGAGACCGGCGTCATTCAACCGGTTGCTGAAGCTGCTAGTGTCGTTCACGCCGCGGACGGCCTGCTGCATGTCGATGCGGTTCAGGCTGCCGGCCGCATACTCTGCAGGATGAGCGCCTTGGGCGCCGATCTTCTGACGCTGTCGGCACACAAGATCGGCGGGCTGAAAGGGGTCGGCGCACTCGTTCGGGCGAGCGGAGACCTTCACCTCAACGATCCGCTCATTCGCGGTGGTGGCCAGGAGCGCGGCATGCGCGCCGGGACCGAGAATGTGTTGGGCATTGCCGCCTTCGGGGCGGCGGCAGCCGCGGCGCGACAGGGCGAGGCCGAGGCGGGCCGTATGCTGGCCCTGCGGAACCAGGTCGAGGCCAGGCTGCGGTCAATCGCCCCGGCTACGGTGATCTTTGGCGAGGGGGCCGAAAGGCTTCCCAATACAACGCTTTTCGCCCTAGAAGGCATGAAGGCCGAGACTGCCGTGATTGCGTTCGATCTCGAGGGCATCGCCGTGTCATCCGGGTCGGCTTGCTCCTCCGGCAAGGTGCAGCCCTCACATGTTCTTGCGGCCATGGGCGTTTCGCCGGAACTCTTGCGTGGGGCGGTTCGCCTCAGCCTGGGTCATGAAACGTCCGAAACCGACGTCGAAAGGCTGCACAACGCTTGGAGAAAGCTCGCAACTGCATTATCTAAGGGACGGTCGGGCATCGCGGCTTAGGCTTTCGCCTAAATAGCTGTATGGTTGACCGATTTCGCGGTGATTTGAACGATTCAAGCGCTGCAACCATAGATGGTGGTGAGCAAGAAACCAGGCACACCCGACCATAACCGACTTAATCCAACCCGCGGGCCTTGACCCCGTGAGCGGAGGGACGAATGCCGGCAGTACAAGAGACCGTCGACCAGGTCCGGCGCATCGACGTTGACCAATACAAGTATGGCTTCGAGACGCTGATCGAATCGGACAAGGCCCCGAAGGGTCTTTCCGAGGACACGGTTCGTTTCATCTCGGCGAAGAAGAACGAGCCCGAGTGGATGCTGGCGTGGCGGCTCGACGCCTATAAGCGCTGGCTGACCATGCGCGAGCCGAAATGGGCCAAGGTCGATTACGGCCCGATCGACTATCAGAACATTTATTATTACTCGGCGCCCAAGAAGGCGCCGCAATCGCTCGATGAGATCGACCCGGAGATTCTTGCGACTTACGAGAAGCTCGGTATCCCGCTGCGCGAGCGTGAAGCGCTGCTCGGCATCCAGAAGCCGGCAGGGGAGACGACCAAGGACTTGGCGGCCGAAGACGAAGGCCTCGACGGCGAAGGCCGCCCGAACGGCAACGGCTATGGCAAGGTCGCCGTTGATGCCGTGTTCGACTCCGTTTCCGTCGCCACCACTTTCAAGGCGGAGCTTGCCAAGTCCGGCGTGCTGTTCATGCCGATCTCGGAGGCGATCCAAGAGCATCCTGAACTGGTGAAGAAGTATCTCGGCACAGTGGTGCCGGTGAGCGACAATTTCTTCGCCACGCTGAATTCGGCGGTGTTCTCCGACGGCTCGTTCGTCTACGTGCCGCCGGGCGTGCGCTGCCCGATGGAATTGTCGACCTATTTCCGCATCAATGAGCGCAATACCGGCCAGTTCGAGCGCACTCTGATCATTGCCGACAAGGGCTCCTATGTCAGCTATCTCGAAGGCTGCACCGCGCCGGTGCGCGACGAGAACCAGCTGCATGCCGCGGTCGTCGAATTGATCGCGCTCGATGACGCCGAGATCAAATATTCGACCATTCAGAACTGGTATCCGGGCGACGCCAACGGCAAAGGCGGCGTCTTCAACTTCGTCACCAAGCGTGGCGATTGCCGCGGCAAGAACGCCAAAATTTCCTGGACCCAGCTCGAGACCGGCTCGGCGATCACCTGGAAATATCCAAGCTGCATCCTGCGCGGCGACAATTCGCGCGGCGAGTTCTATTCGATCGCGATCTCGAACGGCTATCAGCAGGTCGATTCCGGCACCAAGATGCTGCATCTCGGCAAGAATACGACGAGCCGCATCATCAGTAAGGGCATCGCCGCCGGCCATTCCAACAACACCTATCGCGGGCTCGTCACCGCGCATCGCCGAGCAACGGGTGCGCGCAACTTCACCAATTGCGACTCGCTTCTGATCGGCGACACCTGCGGCGCCCATACCGTGCCCTATATCGAGGCCAAGAATTCCTCGACCCTGTTCGAGCACGAGGCGACCACCTCGAAAATCTCCGAGGACATGCTGTTCTATTGCCGGCAGCGCGGACTGTCGGCGGAGGAGGCGACCGCGCTCGTCGTCAACGGCTTCGTCAAGGATGTGCTGCAGCAATTGCCCATGGAATTCGCGGTCGAGGCGCAAAAGCTGATCTCGGTCTCGCTCGAAGGCAGCGTGGGCTGAACGGATGGATGTGCCATGTCCACGTATTGGTTCAGACCGAAGCAATATGGCTATGGCGCCACGCCCGTCACTTGGCAGGGCTGGGCGCTGACGCTCGCGACCGTGATGGTAATTGTCGCGGCTACGCTTACCGTGATGCGCCACTCGGCGCTTGACGTGGTGTTTTGGCTCGCGGTCGCAATCGATTTTGCCGCGATTTTCGCGCTCGTCGAGATCAGCCGCCGCAAGACGGATGGTGAATGGCGCTGGCGGTGGGGTCATCGATAGCGCCGCGCCCAATGAATAAATCTGGAGCTTGGTTAGATGGCATTGCTTGAAGTGAAAGATTTGCACGTCGCGATCGACGGCAAGGAGATTTTGAAAGGCCTCGATCTCACCGTGAATGCGGGCGAGGTGCATGCGATCATGGGCCCAAACGGTTCGGGCAAATCGACGCTCGCTTATGTGCTTGCCGGCAAGGCCGACTACGAGCCGACACAGGGCGAGGTGCTGTTCAACGGCCAGAACTTGTTCGACATGTCGCCCGACGAGCGCGCGGCGGCGGGTCTGTTTCTCGCTTTCCAATATCCGTTGGAAATCCCTGGCGTCGCCACCATGACGTTTCTGCGCACGGCGCTGAATGCGCAGCGCAAGAAGCGCGGCGAGCCGGAGCTCTCGACGCCGCAACTCCTTAAGACTGTGCGTGATATGGCGAATAAGCTCGGCATCGATCCGGAGATGTTGCGGCGCGGCGTCAATGTCGGCTTTTCCGGCGGCGAGAAGAAGCGCAACGAAGTGCTGCAGATGGCGCTGCTCGAGCCGAAGCTCGCCATTCTCGACGAAACCGATTCCGGCCTCGACATCGACGCGCTGAAGATCGCCGCCGACGGCGTCAACCGGCTCCGCGGGCCGGGGCGCTCCTTCGTCGTCATCACGCATTACCAGCGGCTGCTCAACTACATCGTGCCTGACGTGGTGCATGTTCTATCGGCGGGCCGCATCGTGCGCACCGGCGGCAAGGAGCTCGCGCTCGAGCTCGAAGCGCGCGGCTATGCCGAATACCAGGAAGAGGCTGCAGCGTGAGCGCTGACGTCACAACCATCAAGACCGCGGCCGAGACGGCGCTGGCGCAGGAATTTGCGCAAGCACGCGCCAACCTGCCCGGCGATAAAGCCGTCGCTGCGCAGCGCGAGGCCGCGTTCGACGTGTTCGCCAAATCCGGCCTGCCGCATCGCCGCGTCGAGGAATGGAAATATACCGACCTGCGCGCGCTGATGCGCGACGCCAAGCCGCTGGCGCCGCTGCCGGACGCCGCCGCGAAGGCGCTGGGGAAGAAGGCCGGCGCCCTCGCCGGCGATCTCGAAGCGCGGCGTCTGGTCTTTGTCGACGGCGCCTTTGTCCCGGAGCTTTCCGATACGGCGAAGCTTGAAGAAGGCTTGAGCGTCGGCTCGCTCGCCGATGCGCTTTTCGCCGGCGACGATCCCACCGTCATGGAACATCTCGGCAAGCTCGCGCCGGTGGACGATGCCGCCGTGGCGCTGAACACGGCGCTGATGGGCGACGGCGCGGTGATCCGCGTCGCCGCCGGGTCGGTCATCAAGCGGCCGCTGCATCTCGTGTTCGTCTCATCGGAAAAGCCCACGGCGCGTTTCGCGCGTTCTTTGCTCGTGATCGAGCCGCGCGCGCGCGCCATGCTGATCGAGAGCCACGAAGGTCCGGCGGGCAGCGACTATCAGGTCAATGCCGCGCTCGAATTGTTTGCCGGCGACGGCTCCCATGTCGACTATGTCAAACTCATCGCCGAGGGCGCCGACGCGCTGCATGTCTCGACACTGGCGGCGGCCATTGGCGGCAAGGCACGCTTCAATGCCTTCACCTTCACCATCGGCGGGTCGGTGGTGCGCAATCAGCTGTTCCTGCGCTTTGACGGCGAGGATACGGTTGCCGGCATTCGCGGCGCGACCCTGATCAGGGGCCGTCAGCACGCCGATACGACGCTGGTCGCCAATCACATCGCCGAAGGCTGCCAAAGCCGCGAAGTGTTCAAGGCGGTGCTCGACGACGAGGCGCACAGCGTGTTCCAGGGCCGCATCATCGTCAGCCCGGGCGCGCAGAAGACCGACGCCAAGATGATGACGCGGGCGCTGTTGTTGTCGGAACGCGCCGAGGCCGACAGCAAGCCGGAACTCGAAATCTTTGCCGACGATGTGCAGTGCGGCCACGGGGCGACGGCGGGCGCGCTCGACGACGAGCTGAAATTCTATCTGATGGCGCGCGGCATTCCGGAGCCCGAGGCCGAGGCGCTTCTCATCCAGGCGTTTCTCGGCGAAGCGATCGAAGGCATCGAAGATGCCGGCCTTCGCGAATCTCTGATGGAAGCCGTTGCGGCCTGGCTGAAGGCTCGCGGGGCAAAGCAATGAACGACATGTCCACCGCCGGTGTCTATGACGTCGACCGCATTCGCGCGGATTTCCCGATTCTCGCGATGCAGGTTTACGGCAAGCCACTTGTATATCTCGACAATGCCGCCTCCGCGCAGAAGCCGCAGGCTGTGCTCGATCGTTTGAACAAAGCCTATACGTCCGAATATGCCAACGTGCATCGCGGCCTGCATTATCTCGCCAACGAGGCGACCGAGGCTTACGAGGGCGCGCGCGAGAAAGTCGCGGCGTTCCTGAATGCGGGACGCAAGGAAGAGATCATTTTCACCCGCAACGCCACCGAAGCGATCAATCTTGTCGCCTATACGTTTGGACGCGAGCGCATCAAGCCCGGCGACGAGATCGTGCTCTCGATCATGGAGCACCATTCCAATATCGTGCCGTGGCATTTCCTGCGCGAGCGCCAGGGCGCGGTGCTCAAATGGGCGCCGGTCGACGACGAGGGCAATTTCCTGCTCGACGAGTTCGAGAAGCTTTTGACGCCGCGGACCAAGATGGTCGCCATCACCCAGATGTCGAACATGCTCGGCACCGCGGTGCCGGTGAAAGAGGTCGTGCGGCTCGCCCATGCGCGCGGCATTCAGGTGCTGGTCGACGGCGCGCAGGGCGCGGTGCATCTCGATGTCGATGTGCAGGACCTCGATTGCGACTTCTACGCTTTCACCGGGCACAAACTCTACGGGCCGAGCGGGATCGGGGTGCTCTACGGCAAATATGCCCATTTGGCCGCCATGCCGCCGTTCAATGGCGGCGGTGAGATGATCCGCGAAGTTTTCGAGGACAACGTCACCTATGGTGACCCGCCGCACAAATTCGAG
>DATAQN010000125.1:0-47510 GCA_036264635.1 Xanthobacteraceae bacterium
CCGAGAATGATCTCGATCGAACGTGAAATGCTGAAAACCTGTTCGGGAAAAAGATTGTTGTAATAGAAGGCGTAGAACACGCCGGCGAACGCCGTCACCGCCGCCGAGATCATCACCGCATACATCTTGTAGCGGAACGTATCGATGCCGGCGGCGCGCGCGGCGATTTCATCTTCGCGGATGGCGCGCCAGAAATAGCCGATCCGACTCGTCAGCAAGGCGCGGCTGAGAATGAACGCCAACGCCGTCGCCGCAAGGATCACGTAATAGAACATCCGCGGGTCGCCGCGCAGCCGCCACGGATCGTCATGCGCATATTGCGCCACCGGCAGAAACAATCCCGCCGAGGCATTGACGATATCGAGATGATCGAAGCCGATGCGGGCAAATTCGGCAAAGGCGATAGTGAGGATGGCAAAATAGACCCCGGAGACGCCGAAGCGAAAGGCGAGAAAGCCGATAACGGCGCTGCCGGCGACCGAAATCGCAACCGACGCAATGAGCCCGAGCCAGGGCGGAACGCCGTAGCGCGTGAACAGCAGCGCCGCGACATAGGCGCCGAGGCCGACATAGAGGGCATGGCCGAGCGACAGCTGCCCGGCAAAGCCCATCATGATGTTCCAGGCCTGCCCGGCATAGGCAAAGTACAGAATGAGAATGAGGACGGTGAGCAGATAATCGTTGGCGAATAAGGGAGCGATCAGCAAGACGACGCCGAGCGCGGCCAGGAGCCAAAGCGCACGCGCCGGCAAATCTCCGGACAGCCGCGCGATCACGCCAGCCTCTTGCCGAGCAGGCCCTGCGGCCGGAACAGCAGCACCAGGACCAGAATGCCGAAGGCGAACATGCTTTTGGCCGACGGCGTGAACAGCAGCCCGGCAAAAGCCTCGGTGAGGCCGATCAGCACGCCGCCAAGCAGCGCGCCGGGCATCGAGCCCAATCCGCCGGTGACGACGATGACAAAGGCGAGGAGCGTGTAGCTTGGCCCGAGCATCGGCGTCACGTCGATGATCAACGTCATGATCGCGCCGGCTGCGCCGACACAGGCCACGCCAATGGCAAAAGTCAGCGCATAGAGGTGCTTGACGTTCAGGCCCACGACCTGGGCGCCAGTGTAGTTATCGGCGCAGGCGCGGATCGCCGTGCCGGTGCGGGTGAAACGGAAGAAGGCGAACAAGATCGCCGTCAGGATGATCGCGGCGCCGCCGGCATAAAGCTTCGAGGCATCGAGAATCAGCGGTCCGATCTGAAAACTGTCATAGGCATAGGACGTCTGCACGCTGCGGGCATCCGGACCGAAGATGATCAACAGCGCATTGACGATGATCAACCCGATGGCCACCAGCAGCAGGAACTGGCTGTGCTCGGGCCGCGTGATGAAGGGATTGATCAGGCCGGCCTGCAAGGCATAGCCGCAGACGAACAGCACCGCGGCGATGGGCACCAGCATCAGCAAAGGATCGAGGTGAAATTGCGAGAACAGGACCACCGCGATATACATCGCGATCGTCATCATCTCGCCGTGAGCAAAGTTGACGATCCGCACTACGCCGAACACGACCGAAAGCCCGAGTGCCATCAGGCCGTAGACCAGACCGGTCAAAATCCCGCCGACGGCAACATTCAGCGTGACGTCGAACGACACCGCAGCGCCTTCAGCTACGGCTCTGGTAGGACGTCATCGGCCATTCCGGCTTGGCCTGCGCGGCCTCTTTGGGCGCCACCGCGACGAGCTTGCCGCCGCGGTTCTGGATGACGCCTTCCTTGAGCTTGTCGTTCTGGCCCTTGGCGTTGAACTGGATGCCCGGTCCGATGCTCACATTGTCGGTGATATTGGTTGCGCGGATGGCATCGGCCAGCGCTTTCGGATCGGCCGAGCCGGCCCGCTTATACGCATCGGCGGCGATCAACAGCGCTTCGAAAGTGTAGACGTGATTGGTGCTGAGATTGACGCCGGGGCTCTTTTTGGCGAGCGCCGCTTCCAGGACCTTGGTCAGCTTCTTGTTCGGATCCTGGAACGGATCGAAGCTGAGCGGCCCATCCGAAAGCTTGCCGAGCGTCTTGAGGTACTGATCCTCGTACCAGCCGGGCCCCATGCTCATGATCGCCTGTGGCGTCCAGCGCTGCTTGACCAGTTCCCGCGTCAACAGCATCGCGTCATTGAGGCGGCTGACCACCAGAAGCGCGTCGGCGTTGGTGGCTTTGGCCTTGGCGACTTCGACCGACAGATCGCGCGCCGCCGGATCGTAGGCGATTTCTTCCGCGATCGTATAAGGCATGTTGAATTTCGGCATGACGGCGCCGATGCCTTTGGCCATCGCGGTGCCGAACGTATCGTTGACATGCATGAATACGACTGTCTTCGGCGCCGAGCCGACAATGTTGAAAAGCTCGAGCTGATTGGCAAAGGCGCTGGACAGAAGCATGCCGGCGGTCGGGAAATTCCGGAACACGAATTTATAGCCCTGCTCCGTGATGTCGGGCGCCGCGGCGATATTGATGACGAACGGGATACCTTTTTGCTCCGCGACCTGAGCGATGGCGGTGGTCTGCCCGGAATCGAAAGCGCCGATCAGGAGCTGCGCGCCGTCATTGATGAGCTTCTCGGCGCGGGCACGCGCAGTGTCGACATTGGACTCGGTGTCGGCGTCCATAATGGCGAGGGCGGGCAGGCCCAGCGATTTCAGGATCTCCGGCGCCACATCGACGCCGCGCTGGCAGTCCTGGCCGATGCCGGCCTCAAAGCCCGAGCGCGGTAAAAGGACGCCGACCTTCAGCGGCGCCATTTCGGCGCGCAGGACGGCCGGAGCTGAAAGCGTCGCCGCGAAAGCGGCTGTGCCGATGAGCAAATCGCGGCGATTGGGCAAGATGTGAACGCGCGGCATGGAAATCCTCCCCCGGAAGGCTTTTTCTTTCGCTGTCAAAATGCTAGCGCATGTCCCGGAAAAGTGGAAACCGGTTTTTCGATCAGGACGTGCCCAACCAAAGATATTGCCGGCCCGGCGGCAAGCGCGGATTTATCCGCCAAATTGCTGCATCACAGCGTCGGCTATTCGCAACAGCATCCGGTCTTGGCCGTTGCGCGCGACCAGCATGAGCCCGACCGGAAGCGCCGTATCCGGGATCGGCAGCGAAATGGCGCAGAGATCGAAGAAATTGCTGATGGACGTATTGCGCAGCGCTGCCGCATTGCGCGCAGAGAAGACATCACGGTCTGCAACCTCGGCAATGGTCGGCGCAACAATGGAGGTTGTCGGCATGGCGATGAGGTCAAGCGACTTTAGCCGCTCGTCCATGGCGGCGACGAACCGTGTACGCTCACGCATCATGTCGGCGTAATCGGCTTCGGTCACGGCACAACCGCGCTCGATGCGGGCGCGAACATTGGGATCGATATCGGCCGCACGCCGTTTCATGCGGTCGCGGTGCACGATATAGGCTTCGGGCGGCGAAATGCCGCCGCGGTTGTTGATTGCGACCATATCATCGAACAAAGCAAATTCTTCGGGCGTGACGTTCATGCCGGCGCTGCTGAGCCGCGACATTGCCGCCGAGAATGCCTTGGCCACAGTGTCGTCCAGCCGGTCGAGCGGAAGTCCGACCGCGACACCGAGCCTAAGCCCGGCAAGGCCGATGGGCTCGAGCGGCGCAAATGTCTCGCCGGCCATCACAGCATCTGCTTTGGCGCAGTCGGTCACGCTCTTGCCGATCGGGCCGATCGAATCGAGCGTCTTGCTCAGCGGAAACGCGCCGTCCGTCGGCACCCGCTGCCGGCTCGGCTTGAAACCGACCAGGCCGCAAAGCCCGGCGGGGATGCGGACCGAGCCGCCGGTATCGGTGCCGATGGCGATCTCACTCATGCCGTCAATAACCGTGATCGGCGCCCCCGATGACGAGCCGCCGGGCACACGCTTTCTGTCGCGCGGATTGCCCGGCGTGCCGAAATGCGGATTGGCGCCGATGCCGGAAAAAGCGAACTCGCTCATATTGGTCTTGGCGACGATCACCGCGCCCGCCGCGCGCAGCCGCTGCACCACCGTGGCGTCGGCTGTCGCGGGTGGTGCTTCTTCGGCAAGGATTTTCGAGCCAGCGCGGGTCGGCTCGCCCGCGACATCGAACAGATCTTTGATGCTGATCAGGACGCCGTCGAGCGGACCGAGGCTCGTGCCGCGTGCGGTGCGCGCATCGGCGGCATCGGCTGCGGTGCGGGCCGCCTCAGGATAGACCGTGAGGCAGGCGCGGGCGCCCTCGCCGCTCGGATCAGCGATGCGCAACAGCGCCTGTTCAAGCCGGTCACGGCAGGATTGAGGCTTCATGGGAACACTCGCGGAGGACTTTGAACTCGAATATATGATTGTTGTCCTTAGAGCATGATCCCGAAAAGTGGAACCCGGTTTTCGGAAAAGATCATGCGGCAACGTAAAATCTAGCGCGGACGGCGCAAGGGCAATTGGGCGTATTCGGAGGTATGGGACTCATGCAAAACGGCAAGCCGACAGTATGTTTCATTGGTTTTGGCGAAGCGGGCCAGGCGATCGCCGCGGGGCTGCATGACGCCGGCACAGTGGAGCGGATGTCGGCATGGGACATTCTGTTTCCGAAGCCCGAAGGCGCAAAGCTCCTACAAGCTGCGGAAACCATCGGCGTGCGCCGCGCCACTTCGGCTGCCGACGCCGTACGCGACGCTGATATTATTGTTACAGCCGTCACAGCGGCATCGAGCGTCGAGGCGGCGAAATCAGTTAAGACGCATCTTTCCGGTCGGCCGTTCCTTCTCGACATCAATTCGGTTTCGCCGGGCCGCAAGCAGGACACCGCAAAGCTCCTCGGCGAGGACGCGCGTTATGTCGATGTCGCAGTGCTGGCGCCTATTTACCCGGCGCGGCACCAGACGCCGATGCTGCTCGCCGGGCCGCATGCGGAAGCGATCGCGCCAACGCTTGCAGCACTTGGCATGCGCGCCAGCATCGCTGGGCCGGAAACCGGTGCGGCGGCTGCGATCAAGATGGTGCGCAGCGTCATGATCAAGGGCATCGAGGCGCTGACCATGGAGTGCTTTGTCGCGGCAGCCCGCGCCGGCGTGATCGACGAGGTCGCAGCTTCGCTGAAGAACAATTATCCGGGCCTCGATTGGGCAAAGGTCGTGCCCTATAACCTCGAGCGCATGGCAAGCCACGGCGAGCGGCGCGCCGCCGAGATGGAAGAGGTCGCCGATACATTGCGCGAGCTCGGCGTCGAGCCGCTGATGGCGACCGCCACCGTCAAACGCCAGCGCGAAATGGGCCAGATCGGCAAGCAGCAATCAGTGCGCGTCGTGCTCGACAAGGACCGCACCGCCATGCTCAACGCCATTAGCGCCGCGGCACGTGATCGGCATTGATTTCTCCCTCCCCATTGTGGGGAGGGCGGGGTGGGGGTCCCGACGTCTTGCTCAGCGAAGACATCAGTTGATGAATCGTCTTCGTTCGTGCTCCACGTCCCGACCCCCACCCCTACCCCTCCCCACAAGGGGGGGAAGATTGAGCTACCGCCGCTTCTGCTGCGCGATGAATTCCGCGAGCCACTGATATGAGGCCTTGGGCTTGCGGGTCAGGTTGGCGAAATCCACCCGCACGATGCCGAAGCGCCGGCGATAGCCTTCGGACCATTCAAAATTGTCGAGCAGCGACCAGACGAAATAGCCGCGCAGATTGACGCCGGCATCGAGCGCATGCTGCGCCGCCGCCAGATGATCGCGCAAATAGGCAGTGCGCTCGGCGTCATGCACCAAGCCGTCGGCGGCGACGATGTCCTCATAGCAGGCGCCGTTCTCGGTGATGTAGATCTCCGGCTTGTTGTAGCGGGCGCTGACCCGCACCAATTCATCGGTCAGCATATTGGCGTTCACCGGCCAGCCCATGGCGGTGACCGGCGTACCGGGCGGCAATGCGCCGAACCAGGCGCCAAACAGGCTCGTCGGCGCATCTTCGACATACATCGGCGCATAATAGTTCATGCCGATGAAGTCGAGCGGCTGATGGATCGTGGCAAGATCGTCGCTCTCGACCAGCGGCGCGAAATCGCCGGCTACAGGCGCGGCATAACGGCCGAGCATTTGCGGATCGAGGCAAGCGCCATTCCACATTGCATCGAAACGTTCGGTGGCGCGGCGATCGTCATCGCGTTCGGAAGCCGGCAGCGCCCGCTGCAGCGAGACGATGGTACCGATGCGAAAATCCGTGCGCTCGGCGCGCAGCGCCTGCACGGCGCGGCCATGGGCCAGATTCTGGTTGTGCATCGCCGCGAGCATATTCGGCAGGCCTTTGACCCCCGGTGCATGTTCACCGAGACCGTAGCCGAACAGCGCATGAATGTTCGGCTCGTTGAAGGTGATCCAGTGCTTGACGCGATCGCCGAGTCGCTTGGCGACGATGCCGGCATAGTCGGCGAATTTCTCCGCGGTGTCGCGGCTGCGCCACCCGCCCTTGTCTTCAAGCGCCTGCGGCAAGTCCCAGTGATAGAGGCAGAGCCATGGCGTAATGGCGCGCGCCGCAAGTCCGTCGACCAGCCGATCGTAGAAGTCGAGGCCGCGCTGCTCGATGGGGCCCGCGCCCTCAGGCAGGATGCGCGGCCAGGCGGTCGAGAAGCGATAGTCGGTGAAGCCGCCGCGGGAGAGGAGTTCGATATCCTCCGGCCAGCGATGATAGTGGTCGCAGGCGACGTCGCCGGTGTCGTCGCCCTTGACCCGTCCCGGAGTGTGCGAAAACACATCCCAGATGCTTTTGCCGCGGCCGTCCGTCTCGGCCGCGCCTTCAATCTGATAGCTCGAGGTCGAAGCGCCCCAGACGAAGTCTTCCGGAAACATCATCTCATCCGCGATTGCTGCGCTCGGCCGCAGCAGATCCGGCAGGAAAGAGCCAAATGAGGCAGCCAGCAGGCGCCGGCGCGAGACTGTCGGCATCGGTCTCCTAAAAACGCCGTGAGGCTTTCAGGACGCCATCAGCGCCGCCGGCCCTTGCGCCGCTCGCGCGGCGTGACGCGAGACGTCTTTGGCACCGGTCGGCGGGCTGCCTTTGTGCCGCTGCGCCGCGGCGGCAGACCGCCGTCGGCGGCGAGGCGCATGCTCCAGTATTCCCATGTCCGCGTGACGACAGTCGGCATCAGGCTGATCGCGCCGGCCAATTTCGTTTCGCCGGGATAGAGCGGTTGCGGCGTGCCGAGCGCCATCGCCTTGAGCTGGTAGTCCGCGTTCTGGCACATGAAGATCGCGCGCGACACCATCTCCTTCAGGCTGCCGCCGACCACGGTCGCGCCGTGCCGGTTCATCATGACAGCGGCGTGCTTGCCGAGCGCCCGCGCCAACGACTGGCCCTCTTCCGGCTTCACCACCAGAAGGTTGGTGTCGCCGAATTCGTCATGCTGGTCCCAGAACGGGATGTCGTTGCCCACCGCGCCGCCAAGATGAAAGACCGGGACGACCGGCTTGCCGGCAATGGCGAAGGGCATGATCGCCGGTGCATGGTGATGCACCACCGCCATTACGTCGCTACGGGCCGCGAAGATGCAGCCGTGAATGACGCGCTCGGCATAGAGCTGCACTTTCGGCGGGCGCACCGGCTGCGAATCGAGGGTGAATTCGAGAATGTCGTCCGGCTCGATCAAAAGCGGCGACCTCGAGCGCGACAGCAGGTAACGCCCCGGATCGGTCGGATGGCGCACACTGACATGGCCGAAGGCGTCGAGCACGCCCTCATGCGCGAGAATACGGTTGGCGAGCGCGAGCTCTTCGATGACGTCGTTCAGCTTTTCGGCCACAATTTCCCCCTGCAATTCAGCGTTCGTTTGAGCATGATTCGTCCCGAAGACCGGTTTCCGCTTTTCGGGATCATGCTCAAAACGGATGGCGGGCGCCAAATTTCGGCAAAATTGCTACGCCGTCAACTCGCGCACGTTAAAGGCCCGGACCGGGCGGTGCAGGCCCTTCAAATCCAGCTCGCCGAGCGGTTCCGTGCTGGTGATCGATTCGACCGCGATATGGACCCGGCTGTCGATCAGGATCTGACCGTCGGCGGCGTGGGCGCAGAGCCGCGAGCCAAGATTCACCACCGTGCCGGTCGCCGTGTAATGAAACCGGCCCTCGTAGCCGACATTGCCCAACGTGGCATGTCCGGCCGCAATGCCGATGCCGAAGCCCAGCTCATGCCCCAAACGGCGCCACCTCTCCGCGAGCTCCGAGATGCGGCCGCGCATCTCGACCGCCATGCGCACCGCGCGCTCCGCCGGATCCGAGCAAGGTATCGGATCGTTGAAGATGATCAGCAAGCCGTCGCCGGCGAAATGCTGCAAAGTGCCCTCGAAGCGGTCGATCTGCTCGCCAAGGCAACGATAATATTCCTGCAGGACCGCGATGATGTCCTCGGGCTCCGCGCTCTCGGCAAAAGCCGTGAAGCCGCGCAGATCGCAGAACACCACGGTAATATCGCGGCGGTGGCTCTCCAATAATTTCGTATCGCCGGACGATATGACCAGCTTGGCGATCTGCGGCGACAGAAAATTCTTCAGCCGGTTCATGCGATCGAGCTCAGCCACCTGCTCGTTGACGCGCTGCTCCAGCGTCTGATTCCAGGTGGCGAGATCCCTCGCCTGCGCCTGAACCTGGTCATGCAGTTTCTTGACCCGCAGCATCGAACGTACGCGCGCCACCAGAGCGGCTTGATCGATCGGCTTGGTCAGATATTCGTCGGCGCCGGCATCAAGTCCGGTAACGACGTCCTGCGACGCCGCACGCGCGGTGCAAAGAATGATCGGAATGAACGGCAGCGATGGATCGTTCTTCAGCCGCCGGCAGACCTCGAAGCCGTCAAGTCTTGGCATTTCCACGTCGAGCAAAAGCAGATCAGGCAGATGCTGCCTGACGCAGGCGAGCGCCTCCTCGCCGTCGGCGGCCTGCAGCAGCTCATAGCCGTGCTTTTCCAGCCGCGTCATCAGGATGTCGCGGTTGGTTTCGTTGTCGTCGACGACGAGGATGCGGAACGGCTTGTTCATGCGATGGCGCCACTCGTTATGGCAGGAATTCCCTGATCTTAGCCAGCAATTGCCGCGGACTATACGGCTTGGTGACATAGGCGTCGCAACCGGCGGCGCGCGCCTTGTCCTCGTCGCCGCTCAAGGCATAGGACGTGACGACGATGATCGGAATGCTTTTGAGCTCCGGATCGGCCTTGATACGGCGGGTTGCCTCGTAACCGTCGACCAAGGGCAGCTGAATATCCATCAAAATGAGATCGGGGTGCTGCGCCTTGGCGGCGACAACGGCGGCCTCGCCGTCCCAGGCTTCTGACAGATCATAACCAACGCTGCCCAACAGATCGCGGAGGATTTGACGAGTATCTTCTTGATCCTCGACGACAAGAATGCGCCTGCTCATTCCTCGGCCCTCGCCTGACTTTCGACCTTGAGCGGCACCGTGAAAAAGAAAGTCGAGCCTTTGCCGAGCGTCGATTCGACCCAGAGCCTGCCGCCGTGCATTTCGACGATGCGCTTGGCGATCGAAAGACCGAGCCCGGTGCCGCCCTTGGCCTTGGTCTGCGCTGCTTCCGACTGCTTGAACTCCTCGAAGATCTTGGCCTGATCGTCCTCGGCGATGCCCGGCCCGGTGTCGTTCACTGCAATAGTATAGCTGCCGTTCGCGGCCGCGGCCTTCATGGTCACTGCGCCGGTATCGGTGAACTTGATCGCATTGCCGACGAGATTGAGCAGCACTTGCGACAGCCGCCGCTCGTCGCCATACGCCGTCGGCAGATCCTCTGACAGTTCGAGCCTGAAGCCGAGCTTCTTGTTACCGGCGAGCGGCTCGACCGCGACATAGACGCCCTCCATCATCTCCTTGATCGAATAATCGCTGAGCCTCAGCGCGAGCTGGCCGGCTTCGATCTTCGACAGATCGAGCACGTCATTTATGAGGCCGAGCAGATGCCTGCCGTTAGTCTGCACGCGGTCGAGAACATTGCGCATCTTGTCCGGCGCATCGCCGTAGATGCCGTCGAGGATCAGTTCAGTGTAGCCGAGAATGGCGTTGAGCGGTGTGCGCAATTCATGGCTCATATTGGCGAGGAATTGCGATTTGTGCTTGCTCGCTTCCTCGACCTGGCGGCTCTTCTCCTGGATTTCCTCGAACAGCCGGACATTCTCGATGGCGATCACCGCCTGATCGGCGAAGGTCTGCGCCAGCTCGATCTGCTTGTCGGTGAACGGCCTCACTTCGCTGCGCATCATCGTTATGACGCCGGTTGGCATGCCCTCGCGCAGCATCGGCACGCCCAAGAGAGTGCGAACCTTGCCGAATTTCATGTATGCAGTGGTCTTATACTCGGCGTCAGCGGTCACATCGAGGACCTGAACCGTGGCTCCGCCGGCAACGGTGCGGCCGGTGACTGACGCTGGTCCCGCCGGAATGAGGTGCTCGGCCGCGAATTGCTTGAGCTCCGGCGAGAATCCGTACGTCGAGACCGCCCGATAGCCGCCATCTTCGGCACGATTGATCGACGCCTTTTCGGCCTCGCAAAGCCGCGCCGCCGATTCCACCAGCGTATCGAGCACGGTCTGCAGATCGAACGTCGTACGGCTGATGATTTTCAGCACATCGGCGGTTGCGGTCTGCTGCCTTAACGATTCGGACAGTTCATGCGTGCGTTCTTGCTCAGCCTCGAACAGCCGCACATTCTCGATCGCAATCGCTGCCTGATCTGCAAAGGTCGACAGCAGCGCGATATGCTTTGGCGCAAACGGCCGCACCTCGGCCCGGCGGATCGTGATGGTGCCGAGCGCGCGTCCTTCCCTGACCAGAGGCACCGCAAGGATCGTGCGATGCCCCATTTTGCGGGCATATTCCCGTCCGGCGGCAAACTCATCGCCGGCCGTCAGCAGGTCGGCGACGTGCACCGGCTGACGATCGTAAATCGAGCGTCCTATGACGGTGGCGCGATCGAGCGGAATTTCAGATAGCCGGGGAAAATCGCCATACCAGGCGGCATCCCGCAGAACTTTCCCTTCAAGAAGAAATACCTCCACGACCTGCGCGTCACAAATGTGGGCAGCGTGCTCGGCCACCGAGTTGAGCACGGGTTGCACGTCACTCGGCGAATTCGAAGTCACGCGCAGGATTTCGCTGATTGCGGTCTGCTGGTCGAGCGCGTCGCTCAGTTCGTGCGTGCGCAGCTCGACTTTCTTTTCCAGGTCCGCATACGACTCCTGCAGCTTACCGGCCATGTCATTGAACTGATTGGCCAGCGCCTCGACCTCGTCGCCGGTCCTGATCTTGATGCGCTGGCCGAGATCGCCCGCGCCGATGCGCGCGGCGCCGGCGCGCAAGGCCTGAATCGGCCCCACCATGCGGCCGGCGAGGAACAGGCCGGCAATGAAGGCAAGCCCGAGCGCGCCCAAAAGCACATAACCGGTGCGCTGGATCGACGTATAAAGCGGCGCATAGGCCTCTTCGATCGGCGTCTCGGCGAAGACATACCAGCCGAGGGGAACGACCGGGGCGAAGGCCGTCAGCACCTCGTGGCCGGCAATGTCCAAGGCCGTCTGCACTGGATCGCCGGCGGAGCCGGCGCGCGCGCTCTCGACCTGGGCAAGGTGCGACATGTCGGTATTGCGCAGCACGAGGCTGATATCGGGATGGGCAATGAGGCGGCCGCCGCCGTCCACCACATAGGCGCGGCCATTGGCGCCGACCTGGATCTTCGACACCACGTCCCAGATCAGCTTGAGATTGACCTGCGCGACGCTCACGCCGCTGTCACGCCGCGCACCGGCGAGCGCGATCGTCATATAGGGCTCGGACTCGCGGCGGAAATAGACCGGGCCGTAATAGACCTTGTTGGCCATGGCGAGTTTGAATTCGGGCTTGTCCAAATAGTCGATGCCGCTGCCGACCACGTCCATGGTCAGCCGCGACACCTTCAGCTGCTCGTGGCCTGAGGCATCGATCTGCGCCAATTCAGTGATGGCCGGCACCTGGCGCAACAGCCGCAACGCATCGAAGCGCCGCTGGTCCAGCGTGCCGTCGGTCCACGGCAATTGGGTCGTCCAGCCGAGCTGGCTGTCGATCTGGGTGATGAATTCCTCGATCTTGTCGGCGGCGGCCTGGGCCTGGAGACGCTGGGTGTCGATCAGCGCCGACTTGTGCTCGCGATAGGAGAACCAGACTTCGAATATGCCATTGGCGATCAGTGCCAGCACGACGACGGCAATCAGCAGCGCGACATATTTGACGAACAGCAGGCTGCGCACGACCGAAGCGCCGGAAACCGCAGCTGCAACATCGGGACGATCGAGTCCCGTTGTCGCTGCGCTAGCGTTTTGCTTCACGTCAGCCTTCATGGCGCTATCTTACACTTTCACGACCGGTCTCTTCTGCCTCATTGGCGGATACCGCCGGCCGAGGCGAGCTTCATTCGACGACTTCGTCGGCGAGCGCGACAAAATCCGGCGGTAGATTGATGCCGGTAGCCTTCGCGGTCTTGAGATTGACGACCAGCAGATAGCGCGTCGGCAGTTCGAACGGTAGATCGGCAGGTTTGGCGCCTTCGAAGATTTTGGTGACAAGCGCCGCGGCGCGATCGAAGGATTCCTTTTGGTCAGCTCCGTAAGACATCAAGCCGCCGTCGCGAGCGACAAAGTCCTGCTCATAAATTGCCGGCAGTCGGTGCTGAGCGGCATAATCGAACACGCGCTTGCGGTTGAGCAGCGTGAGCGAGTCGGACACCATCAAAATTGCATCCGGCCGGCTGCTGTCCATCGTCGTGAAGGCGTCGTTGAAATCGTCCGGTTCGCGCACGCCGAGCGGCAGCACCGTGACCCCCATCTCTTGCGCGGCTTTGGCGGACGCATCATAACGCTGCGACATGCCGAGATCGTCTTTATTCCATAGCATGGCCACCCGGCGCAGCTGCGGCGACAATTGTTTCAGCAGTCCGAGCCGCTTTGTCGAGAGCGCCGCGGCGTCGTCGGATATTCCGGTGACGTTGCCGCCCGGCTGCGCCAGGCTCGTGACCAGTCCGGTCTTGACCGGGTCGCCGGAGCCCGACGCGATCACCGTCGGGACACCCGACGCTTTCGCCGCCGCCGCCGCCGGATAACTGACAGTCACCACCACGTCGACATTGGCGGCTTTCAGCTCCTGCATCAGATTGGCGGTCTGGCTCACCTTGCCGGCGGCGCCGCGAGCCTCGTAGACAAGGTTTTGCCCGAGCTTAAAGCCGCGCTGCTCGAGCCCCTCGACGAGCATCTTTCCGGTGCCTGCCGTGGGCGGGATCGGCGGCCCGACCGTGAGCGTGCCGACGCGATAGGTTTTCGAGGTCTGCGCGACGGCGCCGCAGGACATGCTTAACGTCGCGCCGGCCAGTAACTGAAGCACCTGACGTCGTTTCATGGCGGCTGCTCCCACCCAAAACAAACCTCAATCGGTCGTTTTAGCACATTTTTCATAGCACCGGTTGTGCCGCGGATCACATCAACAAATGGAAATCATTGCGCCCAAATCGGCCGCCCCTGTTCAAGCAGGCCGGTCGCGGTGCGAAATCTCGACCACGCGCGCACGCGCCGCAAGCGTGTCGACCAGCGCGTCCGCCTTGGTTTTGTTCGCCGTATCCAGATTGGCATCCCATTCGTCGAGCAGATAAAATTCGGCCTCGGTGCACTCGACGATTTCCTGCAGCGATTTAAGCTGCCGCTCGCCGGACGAAAAGCCGAGCTTGTTGTCCATGGATTCGGTTGTCACAACGACGTCATCCTCGTCGTCGCCTTCGACATCGACCGGATCGACGCCGCGGGTGAACTGAAACACCAGCCGGTCGGTGGTCGGCCAATAATAGGCGCGCTTTTTCAGCTCGGTCTTGAGGCTTGCCAGCAGCGAAGACTTTCCGGCGCCGTTGGCGCCGCGCACGTTGATCCGTCCGTTCGGCCGCGCCAGCGTGATGCGCAGCGCGTCGCCGAGCGAAGACACGACATGGGCGTCGTGGCCCTCGCGCAGAACGAGCTTGTCGAACTTGATGCGCTCGTCGAAGTCAGGATCCGGCTCCGGCAGCATATTGGCGGCAACCCCGCCGAAGCGGGTCCAGATGGCGATGAAGTCGTTCCAGCCGGTCGCCAGCAGATGCAATTCGTAGCTCATCTCGATCTGCCGCGGCAGCGTGGTCGCCAGCCCGACCAGCATCGCCGTATTGCCGATATTGTGCATGGCGACCATCGTGATCGTGGCGAAGATGATCGCCAGACTCACGATGCCGCTCATCGCGCTCATACCCTCGCGCGCGACGATGGCGCGGATCTGCGCAGTCAGACCGTCGCGCAGCCGGTCCTTGAAGTCGGCGAGCCAGAGCCGCAGATTGTAGCGGTCGCCGGCGAAGACATTGTCCCAGGCGGTATAGCCTTGCGCGGTGATGCGATTATTGCGGCGCTGGTTTTCGAGATATGCCCGCGCGATCGGCGTCTGCAGCGCCCACTGCATCAGGAGCAGCGCCCCGAAAGCGCCGACATAGGCAAACGGCAGGCTCGCATCGATCTCGACGCCAAGCACAAGTGCGTTGAAGACCAGGCTGAGGAGAAGCTTGAATGCAAATTCAAGCTCATACATCACGCTGAAGAAGACCTGATAGGTCTCGCCGGTGAGGAACGGCTCGATCTGCTCGCGCGTCGGCTTGTCGTTGAGGAGCTTGACCTTGCCGCGGTTCTCGCGCGCGAAACGCAGCATGTACTTGCCGAAGCCGCGATAGCCGGCGCGCTCGGCGAAGACCCAGCTGACGACGCCGATGACATAGGCAACCGACGTCGTCGACAGAATCCAGATGAGATCGGTCGCCAGAAATTCGCCGACGGCCACGCGGCGTCCGGCATTGATGACGAGCCAGGTCGTGGCCGCCGATAGCATCGACTCGACCACCATCATGACGACCATCACCAGCAGTGCCGGCGAGATGAGATAGCGGACGAGCTCGAAGCGTGAGATCTGCTGTTGCGGCATGAATATCCCGGTGTGGCGGACTGACGCCGCGTTAAGGCTTAGAGCATGATCCCGAAAAGTGGAAACCGGTTTTCGGACAAGATCATGGTCAAACCCAGAAGCTGGACCTTGATCCGATTCAATTGGATCGGATCGAGGTCTGGCGTCGAATTGTAACGACATCCGGCCGCGAATATAAGCTCAAGTGCGACGCGGCTTGGAGGGAATTTCCTTTTTCTACCAATAGCTTCTACGCGAAATGCCCGGCACGGCCCGGCGCTGCCTCGGCAATCCGAGCGCCGTCAGGCCTGCGCCGGCCTGTGGCCTTCCAGGTCCGCCTGCAGGCGGTTGATGTTGTCGAACAGCCGCTCCGTCGACAGCCGCAGGAAATAGAAGCCGAAGGTCGGATTCTGGTAGTAGAGCTCCTGGACCTGCTCATAGGTGATCGACAGCGCCTCGCCGTCTTCGATGCATTCGAGTGTCGCGGTCCGGCGATTGTCCGGCGCCAGCATAGCAAGCTCGCCCACGACCTGGCCCGGCTTCAGCTCGATGCCAAGCTCGAGGAGCAGAAAGCGGCCGGTGACGATGCAGAACATCTCATGGGCTTCCTCTCCCTTGGCGAACAGAATGTCGCCTTTGCGGAACAGGCGCCGTGCCATGAAGGGTTTCAGCCAATCCATCGACGTCGAGCCGCGAATGGCATCGCGCACGTTCCGGATCAGAGTCAGCATCTGATAGAGACGGTAACCGTTGAGCGGTAGCGCCACCGTCTGCAGCATGAATGGAACCCACTCATGGGCAAAGCCGTAGAAAGTGATGAGCATGCAATTGGCGACAATGGCGAGCATGCGCAACGGGACCATGGTCTTGGTCGACGCGGTCGCCACGATCATCAGCGACGCGACGCTGTTCAACATATTTTCCCAATGCATCACTCGCCTCCGCCCTCGGCCTCGGTGCATGAATCCCGCGCCTGCATGTCAAGCGCGTAGGCTCCACTTGCACCACGTCGCAACCGCTTTCACCAACTTACGTGGACCACTTGCACCGCGATTATGACAACGCGGTGAGCGCGCGAAAGTAAGGCTTTATCGATTTCAAGGGAACGAGAATCGGCCTCCGGCGGAGCGCCAAGCTCGAGCACAGTTCGCGCCAAGATCGAATCAAAGCCCGCGCCCGCCCGGCGATCAATCAGCGCCGATCCGTCGTCCGGCCGTAATCATCTGGTCCGATGGCCTGCCAAAGCCGTATTTACTGTAAAGCTTCACTGTAACGCCGTCTTCGCCGCGGCCGGGCGGCCTGCGGCCGAATTTCGGCTGGCCGATCCGGGTGCCGCGGCGTAATTTGACGACGAAACAGAGGGTTTAGGCCGAATTTACCGCTACGGAGACCGCGTCATAGGCAGTACCGCTCTGGCGAAAATCGCGCATCTCACCGCGCCGTTACGCCGTTTCGGCGCATCGTCCTTCGCTCGCCTCATCGTCGTCGTCGTCGGGCTGTCGGCGCTGACGGCCTACACGATGCCGGACCTGCAACAATCCGCCGGCCGCTGGCTGCTTGCCTGCCTGTGGGTGTGTCTCGGCTATTTCGCCGTCGATATGGCTGTCCGCGCCCAGATCTCGTGGCGCGCCGGGACGGCGCGAGATTATTTGCTCTCAGCGTCCGGCTTCGTCGACCTGATCGGCGTTGTCGCCGTTCCGGCCGCGCTGTTGTGCGGCGCCGACTTGCCCACGGCATGGCTGTGGGCCTCGTTATGGATTCTCGAGCTCGCGCAGCTGTCGCCCGGCTTCCCGCAGCTTGGCCGGGTCTTCGTTCTCGAAGCAAAGGCGCTCGCCAGCGTCTTCGCGCTGTTCCTGATCATCCTCTTTCTGTCCTCCGCCATCATGTATGTTGCCGAGCGCGGCGAGCAGGTGAACGCCTTCGGCTCGCTGCCGGAGGCGCTGTGGTGGGCGGTGGTGACGCTGACGACCACAGGCTATGGCGACAAGGTGCCGATCACCTGGCTGGGGCGGCTCCTGGGCGGCGTGGTCATGATCGGCGGCATCGCGACATTCGGCCTCTGCACCGGCATTCTCGCCACCGGCTTTGCCGCCGAGACACGGCGGCGCAATTTCATTCAGACCTGGGACCTCGTCAGTAAGGTGCCGTTTTTCCAATCGCTCGATCCTTCCGCCATTACTGAAATCACCCACATGCTGCGGCGGCTGGAAGTCCCCGAACGGACCGCCATCATCCGCCGCGGCAAGGTCGGCGACTGCATGTATTTCATCGCCGCGGGCGAGGTTCAGGTGGATGTGAAGCCGGCCCCGGTGCGGCTGGGTGAGGGAACATTCTTCGGCGAACTCGCCTTGCTCGGCGATTCAGTGCGCAGCGCCAATGTCACCACCACCATGCCATCGACACTGCTCATGCTCGACCTCGCCGATTTCCACACGCTCACCGCGCATCACCCGGAACTCAAGCGCGCCATCGATGCCGAAGGCCAGCGCCGCCTCAAAGAAAATCAGCAGACCCGGCAAATGCAGCGCATGAGCGGTTCGGCGTCCTCCTGACTTGACAAGAGCCCTGCTGTTGCGGGCTATGCATCATTTCCGAAAAGCATGCCCTAGGACTTGATCCGAGGGTGGCTCCCGGTTTTCGGATAAAAATGATGCGAAAACAAAACATGGCGAAGAGCGAGGCGGATCTGATTTCATGACGAAACCTGTTGCATTGATTACCGGAGCGACCGGCCAGGACGGCGCTTATCTGGCCGAGCTTTTGCTCGGCAAAGGCTACGCCGTCCACGGTATCAAGCGGCGCTCTTCGTCCTTCAACACCGCGCGCGTCGATCATCTGTACCAGGACCCGCACGGCGCGGGCGTGCGATTCTTTCTGCACTATGGCGACATGACGGATTCCACCAATCTGATCCGCATCATTCAGGAAGTGCAGCCCACGGAGATCTACAATCTCGCCGCGCAGAGCCATGTGCGCGTCTCCTTCGAGACGCCGGAATACACCGCCAATGCCGATGCGCTCGGCACGTTGCGCCTGCTCGAGGCGATCCGGATCCTGCGCATGGAGGACAAGGTCCGCTTCTACCAGGCATCGACATCGGAGCTTTACGGTCAGGTGCAAGAAGTCCCGCAGCGCGAAACGACGCCGTTCTATCCGCGCTCGCCCTATGCGGTGGCCAAGCTCTACGCCTATTGGATCACGGTCAATTACCGTGAGGCCTACAAGATGCATGCCTCGAACGGCATCCTGTTCAATCACGAAGGCCCGACCCGCGGCGAGACCTTCGTCACGCGCAAGATCAGCCGCGCAGTCGCCGCGATCGAGCTTGGCTTGCAGCACAAACTGTTCCTCGGCAACCTTTCGGCGCTGCGCGACTGGGGCCACGCGCGCGACTACGTGGAAGGCATGTGGCTGATGCTGCAGCAGCCGGAGCCCGACGACTACGTGCTGGCCACCGGTGAGGAACACTCGGTGCGCGAATTCGTCGAAAAGGCCTTCAGCCATGTCGGCAAGAAGATCGAATGGCGCGGCTCGGGCATCGCCGAGCAAGGCGTCGATGCGCGCGACGGCCGCGTTCTCATCGAGATCGATCCGCGCTATTTCCGTCCCACCGAAACCGACGCGCTGCTCGGCGACCCGAGCAAGGCGCGGCAAAAGCTCGGCTGGAAGCACAAAGTGTCGTTTGAACAATTGGTGCGCGAAATGGTGGACAGCGATCTCGCCGAGATGCGCACCAACGGCGCGCATCGCAACCCGCACGACTGAGGCGAGGCCGTGAGCGAAGCGCCGGTTATATTCGACCTCCACGGCAAGCGCGTCTTCGTCGCCGGCCATGCCGGCATGGCGGGTTCCGCGATCATGCGGCGGTTGCAAAGCGAAGGCTGCGACATCATTTGCGCGACGCGCCGCGAACTCGACCTGCGCAATTCGGAAGAGGTCGACCGCTTCATCGCCAAGACCAAGCCGGACGCCGCCTTTATCGCCGCCGGGAAAGTCGGCGGCATTCGCGCCAACAGCACTTATCCGGCCGAATTCATCGCCGACAATCTTGCGATCGCGCTCAACACCATCCGCGCCGCGCACCGCCACGGCTTGAAGAAGCTCCTCTATCTCGGTTCGTCCTGCATCTATCCGCGCGAAGCGCCCCAGCCGATGGAGCCGGAAGCGCTGTTGTCGGGGCCGCTCGAACCGACCAATCAGTGGTACGCCGTCGCCAAGATCGCCGGCATCAAAATGTGCGAGGCCTTCCGCAAGCAATATGGCGCGGACTTCGTCTCGGTGATGCCGACCAATCTCTACGGTCCAGGCGATAATTATCATCCCGAGGACAGCCACGTTCCGGCAGCTCTCGTGCGCCGGTTTCACGAGGCCAAGGTCAGCGGCGCCGACAGCGTCACGGTCTGGGGCACCGGCAAGCCGCGGCGCGAATTCCTCGCCGTCGACGACCTCGCCGATGCTTGCGTCTTCGTCATGAAGCGCTATTCGGATCTGGAATTTCTCAATGTCGGCACCGGCGAGGACATCCCGATTGCCGATTTCGCACGCATCGTCGCCGAGGTGACGGGCTTCCGCGGCAAGATCGATTTCGACACATCGCGTCCCGATGGCGCGCCGCGCAAGCTCCTCGATGTCTCGCGCATCAATGCACTCGGCTGGCGCGCCGCGATCCCGCTGCGCGAAGGCCTGCAGCGCATGTATGCCGACTTCGTCACGCATTACGACGCCATCCGCGCCAAGACGGAAAAGCGACCGGCGTAATTGCGCCGGACGTAAGCCGACCTATCGAATCGTCAGGAAGGCGACCAGCGCGCCGCAGAGCTGAACGGTGCCGCCGAGCAGCATCGCTGCGCGGAATCCCTCGGTACCGCCGTGCCAGATCGCGAATGCGGTTCCGAGACATGCGACGCCCAGGGTCGCACCCGCCATGCGCGCCACGTTGATCAACGCCGACGCGGTGCCCGATCGCGCCGCGCTCACCGCATCGACCGCAACCGACATCAATGGCCCGGTGTTCAGGCCCATGCCGATGCCGACCACGATCAGTCCGGCTTCGGCAACGGCCAGCGGCGCGCCGCCCTGCGTCGCCGCCAGCATGAGCAGGCCGCATCCATTCAACGCTGTGCCTCCCGCCGTCATTGTCCGCACGCCGAGATGTTGAGCGAGATGACCGGATTTTGGTGCGATCAGAAAGATGGTCAACGCGCAGGGCATCAGCGCGAGGCCGGCCATTTCCGGGGTGAGAAGTCCAGACGACTGCCAGAGCAACGGCAAGAGAAAGATCAACCCATAGCCGCCGAACGTCATTGAGGCGGTGGCGGCCACGGCGCCGCAGAAAGCCGGGTTACGGAACATCGCCAAGGGCACGAGCGCCGCCGCATCGGCGCGCCGCTCGACCAAGAGAAAGAGCGGCAATGACACGCTGGCGACCGCCAAGCCAACGATCGCCGGCCAGCCATCGGAAAATCCAGCAATCGCCGCGAAAACAAGACCGCCCAGCGTCAGCGATCCGAAGATCTGACCCGCAAGGTCGAAATGCCGCCCCTTCGGATCGGACGATTCCGGCAGGACGAGCGCAGCAAGCACAAACGCAGCAAGCGCCAGCGGCACGGCGAGAATGAACACGCTCGGCCAGCCGAAATATTTGATCAGAACACCACCAAGGCTCGGCCCGATCACGAAGGCAAGGCCGTTGCAGCTTGCCCAGACGCCGAGTGCGCGCCGCCGCGCATTTTGGTCCGACCAGACGACGCGAACGATGGCGAGCGAAGACGGCAGCAGTAGCGCCGAACCGATGCCGGCGACGGCGCGCGCCGCGACCAGAAAGTCGACCGAGCCCGCCACCGCGCAGCCGATCGATGCGACCGTTAATATCGATGCACCAGCCTGAAAGGCGCGCCGCCGGCCATAGAGATCGGCAACAAGGCCGCCGGTCAAAAGCAGCGCAGCATAAGTCAGGTTATAGGCGTCGAGAACCCATTGCAGACCCGAGACCGGGGCATGGAACGTCGCCCCGATCGGCTGCATCGCGAGGTTCACGACGGAAGTATCGACCTGGGCTACCAGGACGCCGAGACACAGCGTCAGCAGCACCAGGTTCCGTTTAAGCGCCGTCCGATCGGCGCTGTCAGTACAAACCACGTCAGTCATGCAGGCCGCCCTTTTCCGCAGGTTTTGGGAAAGATAGGCGTTCCCCACTGACAGCCTTTTGTCAGGAGCCTATCCTGTTCCCGCCCGTACCGGAGAAGGCAGCCATGCGTCGTGCCGATCGTTTATTCGATGTGATTCAAGCCCTGCGCACGGCGAAAGGGCCGATGACAGCCGCAGCCCTGGCCGATCAACTCGAAGTCACAGTGCGCACGATCTATCGCGACATCGCGACGCTCCAGGCGCGCCGCGTGCCGATCGAAGGCGCAGCCGGCATCGGCTATGTGCTCCGCCGCGGTTTCGATCTGCCGCCTTTGATGTTCACGCAAGACGAGATCGAGGCGATCGCGGTCGCCATGCGGATGCTGCGCCGGACCGGCGACCGCGGCCTGCAGGCGGCCGCGCGCAGCGTCTTGTCAAAGGTCACAAGCGCGTTGCCCGATGCGCTGCGCGCGCATCTTGAAACGCCGCCGATCTTCGTCTCACGCCAGGGCGCGCCGATACCGCCGGTCGCCGACTTGACGGCCATTCGCGCTGCGATCCGCGACGAGCGCAAGCTGCGCCTCGGCTATAGCGACGGCAAAGGCGACCGCACCCAGCGTGTCGTGTGGCCGATTGCGATCGCTTATTACGCCGAGTCCACTTTGGTCAGCGCCTGGTGCGAGCTGCGCGATGATTTTCGCCACTTCCGCGCCGACCGGATTCTCGGCTGCGATATTCTCGACGAGAAGTTTCCCGTCCGCGGCAAAGAGCTGTTCGCCCGCTGGCAGGATCGTTTCGTCGAAGACGATCCGCGGTCGCTGTAAGACGCCCGGCTACTCCACCGGCACCCATTTCTGCAGGCGCTTTCCGCTATCCACCTCGCCGGTATAGAGGTTGCCGCGCGAATCGAAGGCGCCGGCATGGACCCAGTGAAACTGTCCGGCACTGCGGCCCGCGCCGCCGAACGTGCCGACCACCGCGCCATCGGCCACGCGCACCGTTTCCATCACGTTGTTGGTGCCGTCGAGCAGGACGAAATATCGCTGTCTCTTGTCGAGCGGCGAGAACAACAGCGACCACGTCGAGCCGGACCCTTTGGTGTCCGGATTGACGACATATTGGCGCACGAAGGTGCCGTCTTTCTGAAACACCTGCACGCGATTGTTCGCGCGATCGCAGACATAGACGAGGCCATCTTTGGACAGCCCGATGCAATGCACCGGATTGGCGAATTGCGGCGAGTCCGATGTGTAAGGCGGCAGCTTGTCGTCGGTCGGCGGCTTGCCATAGGCGCCCCAGACCCGCTTGATCTCGCCGGTATCGGCGTCCAGCACAGCGACGCGGTGATTGCCGTAACCATCGGCGGCGTAAATCTCGTTGGCGCGCGGATCGAGCTTTAGGTCGGCCACGCGGCCGAACTGCGTGAGATCGGTGCTCGAGGTCAGCGGGCCGCGCTTGCCGAGCTGTTTGACGAATTGGCCGTCGGTGGTGAATTTCAGCACCATATTGTCGGTTTCGCCATTGCCGGAGAGCCAGACGAAACCTTTGTTGTCGACAAGAATGGCGTGCTCTTGGGCCGGCCAGTCATAGCCCTGATTGTCCGCCGGCCCGCCCCAGGACTTCACCACATTGCCGGCCTGATCGAACACCAGCACCGACGGCGCCGGCACGCAGCATTTCGAGCGCGGCGGATTGAGCGCCGCGCCTTTCTCATCGTCGGTCAGCGAGCGCGGGCGCTGAAAGACCCAGATATTGTCCTGCGCATCGGCGGCCATGCCGCCGACCTGGCCGAGGATCCAGTTGTTAGGGAGCGGCTTTGGCCAATACGGATCGACGCGGAAGGCCGGGCTCTGGGCGTGGGCGGAAGTGCCCGCTGCAAGCATGAACAATGCGAACAGAGTGACGAGCCACGTTTTCATTTTCGACGCCCTTCATGTCTCGTCAATGAATTTCCGGCTCGGCAATCGGCGCCTGCCCTTGCAAAAAATCAAAGTCGCAGCCTTCGTCGGCCTGGCCGATATGTTGGGAGAACATCGCGCCGTAGCCGCGCGGATAATGCTGCGGCGGCGATTTCCACACCGCGCGACGCCGCGCCAGTTCCTCTTCGCCGACATGCAGGTGAATGCGGCGCGCCGCGACATCGACCTCGATCTCGTCGCCGGTTTGCACGAAGGCGAGCGGCCCGCCGACAAAGCTCTCCGGCGCGACATGCAGAATGCAAGCGCCGTAGCTGGTGCCGCTCATGCGCGCGTCCGAGATGCGCAACATGTCTCGCACGCCGGCTTTCAGCAGCTTCTTCGGGATCGGTAATTGGCCCCATTCCGGCATGCCCGGCCCGCCTTTCGGGCCGCCGTTCTTGAGCACCAGCACATGATCGGGCGTGACGTCGAGATCGTCGCGATCGACCGCGCGCGCCATCTCGTCGTAATTCTCGAAAGCCAGCGCCTTGCCACGATGCTTGAGCAGGCGCTTCTCGGCAGCCGCCGGCTTCATCACGCAGCCGCGCGGCGCGAGATTGCCGGTGAGCACTGCCGTCGCGCCTTCCGGATAGAGCGGCTCTTTGAGCGAATGAATGACGTCCGGCAGATGCACGTCGTGGCCGGTGAGATTTTCACCGACCGTTCGTCCATTCACAGTGAGGCAGGACAGATCGAGCAGGTCCTTCATCTGCGCCATCAGCGCGCGCAACCCGCCGGCATAGAAGAAATCCTCCATCAGATATTTGCCCGACGGCGTGATATTGGCGATCACCGGTACCTGCCGCGAGATCGCATCGAATTTTGCCATATCGAGCGGAATGCCGGCGCGGCGCGCCATGGCGATGACGTGAATGATGGCATTGGTCGAGCCGCCGAGCGCCATATGCACGCGGATGGCATTATCGAAAGCGGCCGCCGTCAAAATCCGGTTCGGCGTGAGATCGTCCCACACCATATCGACGGCGCGGCGGCCGGCGGCGGCGCACATACGCGGATGATTGGCGTCCGGCGCCGGGATCGACGAAGCGCCGGGGAGCGCAAGCCCGAGCGCCTCGGTGATCGCCATCATGGTCGCCGCCGTACCCATCACCATGCAGGTGCCGAAAGAGCGCGAAATCCCGCTCTCGATCTCATTCCACTCTTCGTCGCCGATGCGGCCGGCGCGTTTCTCGTCCCAATATTTCCAGGCGTCCGAGCCCGAACCCAAAACATGCCCGCGCCAATTGCCGCGCAACATCGGGCCCGCCGGCACATAGATCGCCGGAATCCCCATGCTGATCGCGCCCATGATCAGGCCGGGCGTGGTCTTGTCGCATCCGCCCATCAGCACCGCGCCGTCGATCGGATGACTGCGCAGAAGCTCCTCGCATTCCATGGCGAGGAAATTGCGATAGAGCATGGTGGACGGCTTCACGAACGGCTCGGCGAGCGACATCGCCGGCAATTCGATGGGAAAGCCGCCGGCCTGATAGACGCCGCGTTTGACGTCTTCGGCGCGGTCGCGCAGGTGGCCATGGCAAGCGTTGATCTCGCTCCACGTATTGATGATGCCGATCACCGGCTTGCCGGCCCAGTCGGCCTGGTCATAGCCGAACTGCCGCAGCCGCGAGCGATGGCCGAACGAGCGAAGATCGTTCTTGCCGAGCCAGCGATAGCTGCGCAGATCTTCAGGCTTCTTTGTTTTGATCATATGATTTCCGATGTCCGCTCAACGCAGCTTGCGCTCATCTCCGCGAAAGCCGGAAGCCAGGGCCGCACGACGTGCGCCGATTCTGGATTCCTGCTTTCATGGGAATGAGCGGAGGCTGTGTTCCTTTTACTCCGCCGTGGCACCCGTCGCCTTCACCACCTTGCCCCATTTGTCGGTCTCTTGGGCGATGATCTTGCCGAAGTCTTCCGGCGTTCCGGGAATCAAGGTGCCACCAAGCTCGGCAAGCCTAGCCTGCGTCGCCGGATCGGCGAGCGCCTCGTTCACAGTCTTGTTCAGCCTGTCGATGATCGGCCGCGGCGTGCCTTTGGGGACCGCCATGCCGAACCAGGCGCTCGCCTCATAGCCCGGCACCGTCTCGGCGACAGTCGGCACGTCCGGCAGCGTCTTTTCCCGCACCGCAGTCGTCACCGCAATCGCGCGCAATCGTCCGGCGCGGATATGGCCGATCGACGACGGCATATTGTCGAACATCACCTGTACCTGGTCGGCGAGCATGTCGGTCAGCGCCGGCCCGGCGCCGCGATAAGGCACGTGCACCATGTTGACGCCGGTCATCATCATGAACAGCGCGCCCGACAGATGCACCGAGGTGCCGATGCCGGACGAGGCCATGTTCACTTTGCCCGGATTGGCCTTGGTATAATCGATGAACTCCCTGACCGTCTTCGCCGGCACATTGGGATTCACCTCCATGATATTAGGGACGCGGATGAAGCCCGCGACCGGTGTCATGTCGTCGATGAAATTGAAATTCAAACCCTTGTAGAGCGACGCGTTGATGGCATTAGCCGGATTGACCAGGAACACCGTATAGCCGTCCGGTGGCGAGTGCGCGGCCATTTCGGTGGCGAGATTATTGCCGGCGCCGGGCCGGTTATCGATCGCGAATTGCTGATGCAGATGCTCCGACAGATATTGCCCGATGAGGCGGGCGCAGATGTCGGTCGAGCCGCCGGGCGGATAGCCGACCAGCCAGCGCACCGGATGGTTCGGATAGTCGTCGGCGCGCGCCGCGTTGCCCGCGCCCATCACCGCCGCGCCGGCAAAACCCAACGCGACAAGCCATTTCATCAAGCGATGCATTCCACTCCCCCTGCCGAATGGTTCTTGTTGAACCTTGGCCTTAGCCTACGCGGCCTTGGCGATCCCGCACAAGGGATCCCCGCCCCCCGTGGGCCTGGAACGATCTTGTCTTGCTAGCGATTGAGGCCGATAATTTTACAGGCCGCCCATGACACGGGCGGAATCTCACGCGGCAGAACCTCAAGGGTATTGCGATGATCGATCTTTATGCTTTGACCTCACCGAATGTGCAGAAAATCTACCTCATGCTCGAAGAGACGAAGCTGCCGTACAAAGAGCACTTCGTCGACGTCTGGAAAGGCGAGCAGTACGATCCGGATTTCCTCAAGATCAATCCGAACTCGAAAATTCCCGCGATCGTCGATCACGACGGCCCCGGCGGCAAGCCTTATACGGTCTTCGAGTCGGGCGCGATCCTGATGTATCTTGCCGAGAAGTCGGGACAGTTCCTGCCGAAAGACACCGCCAGGAAGTACGACGTGCTGCAGTGGTTGACGTTCCAGATTGCCAGCGTCGGCCCGATGTTCGGCCAATTCACCCATTTCAAAATGTTCGCACCAAAGACGGGCGACTATTCCTATTCGATGGAGCGCTATCAGACCGAAGTGAAGCGACTCTACGAAGTGATGGAAAGGCGGCTCGGCGAAGCGTCCTATCTCGGCGGCGACGACTATTCGATCGCCGACATCGCCACCTTTCCCTGGGCGCGCAACCACGATGCGCAGGGCGTGAAATGGGACGACCATCCCAATCTCGCGCGCTGGTTCAAGGCGATCGATGAGCGGCCGGCGGTTAAAGCGGCGCTCGCCAAAATCGCTCAGATCAAGTCGAACCGCGACACGGCGACCGACGATCAGAAGGATCGCTTCTTCAATCGCGGCAAATACGCGCGCGTGTGATAACGAGCGCCACGGCTCAATCGAGCCTGATGCCAAGCGCTTTGACCAAAGGCGTCCAGCGCGCGACGTCTTCGGTCATGAACTGATTGAAACGCTCCGGCGTCCAGTCGGGGACCGGGATGACGGCTGCATTGACCAGCGATTGCCGATAGGCATTGTCGGCCATGGCGGCGCGGTTCGCCTCGTCGATCCTGGCGACGATATCCTTCGGCACGCCGGCCGGGCCGAATATGCCGATGACTTGCTGGGTGACGAGTCCTGGGACACCGGCCTCAGCCGAGGTCGGGATTTCCGGCGCGACCGGCAGGCGTGAGCCATAAGTAATGGCCAGGAGACGCAGTTTGCCAGCGCGGTGAAACTCGAGCACCTGGCTGGTCATCGCCGGAATGATGATCGGAATCTGTCCGGCAATGACGTCGGCGAGCGCAGGACCGGCGCCACGATAGGGCACATGCGGCAAGTCGCTGATTCCAGTCAGCGACTTCAGCATCTCGCCGCTCAAATGATTGATCGTGCCGGCGCCCGACGATCCATAAGACAGCTTGCCGGGATTGGCTTTCACGTAAGCGATCAGCTCTTTGAGGTTTTGCGCCGGCACCGAGGGATGGACCGCAATGGCGAAACACGTGATCGCCACCATGGAGATCGGCGGCAGCTCTTTGGTCGGATCGAGCAACGGATGCTCGCGCAGGATCATCTCGGCGAGATTGATCGACGAGGTGCCGAGAAAGATCGTGTAGCCGTCAGGCGCCGCATGCGCGACCAATTGCGCGGCGATCGAGCCGCCCGCGCCCGGCTGGTTGTCGACGAACACCGCACCGAGGCTCGTCTTCACTTTGTCCGCCCAAGGCCGCCCGACGATGTCGAACACGCCGCCGGGCGGAAATGGCAGCACCAGCCGTACGGGATGATCCGGATAGGGCGCCGCGCTCGCCGCACGCAAAGCAAAAGGAACCGCCGTCGCGCCCACAGCCAGGCGCAACAATTGCCTGCGCGGAATCGTCATGCTCGCTCCTCCCCGATGGCCGCGGGCGTCGTTGCGCCCGGTCACCGCGATCAGTCAGCTTTGACGCCGGCGAATTTGATGACCTTGGCCCATTTGCCGGTTTCCCCGGCGATGAACTTGCCAAAGTCCTGCGCCGGCGTCGGAATTGTTTCGCCGCCGAGTTCCTTGATCTTCGCTTTGAATTGCGGGTCGGCGAAGCCCGCCGTGATTGTGTCGCTCAGCATCGTGATGATCGGCTGCGGCGTCGCCTTGGGCGCGCAAGTGCCGCTCCAGCTCACGGCCGCGAAGCCGGGCAGCGTTTCGCCAATGCTCGGAACATCCGGCAGCACGTCGGCGCGCTGCGCACTCGTCACCGCCAAAGGCCGGACCTTGCCGGCGCGAATGGAGCCGAGCGCAGTGGATACGGTCACAACGAAGGCCTGAACCTGACCGCCGATGACATCGGTCAGCGCCGGCGCCGGGCCGCGATAAGGCACATGCACGATATCGATATTGCTCATCATCTTCAGAAGTTCGATCGACATGTGCATCGGCGTGCCGATCCCAGGCGAAGCGACGTTGATCTTGCCTGGATTCGCTTTGGCGTAAGCGATGAATTCAGCAAGATTCCTCGCCGGAAACGACGGATTAACCAAGAGCACCATGGGAAAGATGATCATCCCCGCCACCGGCGCGATGTCGCGGGTGAAATTGAAATCGAGTTTTTGGTAAAGCGAGACATTGATCGAATTCGCTGTAAGGCAGGTGAGCAGCGTGTAGCCGTCAGGGGGCGCCGCGACCACGGTCTGCGCGGCGATATTGCTGCCGGCACCGGGCCTATTCTCAACAATGAAAGGCTGGCCGAGGTGCTCGGCCAACCACTGGCCGGTCAAGCGCGACGTGAGATCGGGTGTGCCGCCGGCGCCAAAACCCTCGACGATGCGCACTGGCCGCGCGGGATAATCGACTGCGAACGCAGCCGCCGCAATGCCAGCAAGCGCGGCAGCACCTGCGGCCAGCAGGAGAAACCCTCTGCGGGCGAGATTCACGCCGCCCCTCCCCCAACTCTGTGATGGCGCGAAGCGAACAATCGCCCGCGCTTGCTCTTTTGCAGAAAGCCTATCCCGACAAGCTGCGGGTGAGAAGAGGCGCCTGGCCCGCGCGAGGCAAGGTCAACCCATGCATGCCAGCGCTTACGCCGGCTTTTTGGGGACGCGCTTTCCCTCCTTGCGCGCTTCCGACAGCGCGATCGCTATGGCCTGCTTGCGGCTCTTCACCTTGCCGCCTTTGCCGCCCGGCCCGCTCCGCGCGGTGCCACGCTCGAAGCTGCGCATTTCGCGTTCGACATCTTTGCTCACGCTTGGGGAATATTTTCGCCGCCGTTTGACCATTCGCTCCTCCGGGACACCGCTTCCTTTGCAAGAAACAACCCGACGACGGGCAAACAGGCCCGACAAGAAATCGTTCCTTCGCCGGCAAACGCCACCTCCATTGCAACGCTCACGCCGCCCGCGGCATGGCCCGGAATTCATGCGCGCTCGCCATGGCCCAGGGAACCTCGAAGCGCTTGTCGCCGGTGCCGGCGATGAGCTCGCCCGGCTGCAGCGGCGGATAAAGCTCGGCGAAGCTGCGCACTTCCTGCGCAGACACCCGGCGTGAAAAATGCGCCGGCATGAACTGATTTGGATGATCGAGCCCGGCGGCCGCGGTGATCTCGGCAAGCGATTCCAAGGTCGCGCGGTGAAAGTTATAGACGCGCTCGGACTTGTCGGGGACGACGAGCGCCCGCTGGCGGGTGCGGTCCTGGGTCGAGACGCCGGTCGGGCAGCGGTCGGTATGGCAGGACTGCGACTGGATGCAGCCGAGCGCGAACATGAAGCCGCGCGCGGAATTGCACCAGTCGGCGCCGAGCGCCATGACGCGCGCTACATCGAAGGCGCTGATAATCTTGCCGGCGGCGCCGATCCTGATGCGGTCGCGCGCATTGATGCCTACAAGCGCATTGTGCACGAAGTTCAAGCCTTCGCGCAGCGGCATGCCGAGATGGTCGGCGAATTCGAGAGGCGCCGCGCCGGTGCCGCCTTCCTTGCCGTCGACGACAATGAAGTCGGGATAAATGCCGGTCTCCAGCATCGCTTTGCAGATCGCCAGAAACTCCCACGGATGGCCGACACAGAGCTTGAAGCCGGCCGGCTTGCCGCCGGAAAGTTCGCGCATCTTGGCGATGAATTGCATCATTTCGGTCGGCGTCGAAAAGGCCGAATGGCGCGACGGCGAAATGCAATCGACGCCCATCGGCACGCCGCGTGTTTCGGCAATCTCGGCCGAAACCTTGGCGCCCGGCAGCACGCCGCCATGGCCGGGCTTGGCGCCCTGGCTGATTTTCAGCTCGACCATTTTGATCTGATCGCTCTTGGCATTCGCCTCGAACTTTTCCGCGCAGAACGTGCCGTCGCTGTTGCGGCAGCTGAAATAGCCCGAGCCGATTTCCCAGATGATGTCGCCGCCGTTTTCGCGGTGATAGGGGCTATAGCCGCCCTCGCCGGTGTCATGCGCGAAACTGCCCTTCTTGGCGCCGCTATTGAGCGCGCGAATGGCATTCGGGCTCAGCGCGCCAAAGCTCATCGCCGAAATATTGAAGACCGAAGCCGAATAGGGCTTGCCGCAATCCGGTCCGCCGATCGTGATGCGGAACGGCTCCTTGACCACCACCTTCGGCGCAATCGAATGCGCGAGCCATTCGAAGCCCGAAGAATAGACGTCGTACTGCGTGCCGAACGGCCGCTTGTCGAGCGCCTGCTTGGCGCGCTGATAGACGATCGCGCGCTTGTCGCGCGAGAACGGCGTGCCGTCCTTCTCGCTCTCGAGAAAATATTGCCGGATCTCAGGACGTATCTCTTCCAGGATGAAGCGGATATGCGCGCTCAGCGGATAATTGCGCAGCACCGCATGCCGCGTCTGCAAAAGATCGACGGTGCCGATGAGCGCAAGCGCCGCGAACAGGACAAGGAGGATGACGACGTAAATCGACGGATAGCCGTCCACTTCGTCGAACAGAAGAAGCGCGCTGAGAACGATTGCGGCGGTGTAGACAATAAAACGCGGTTGCAAGGGCAGCAGGAATGCCCGCATGGAATCCTCCCCGCCGAATAGCAAATCGGCCAATCAACAGGCACGAGCTTAGCCGTTCGCCCGGGCCGCCACGAGTTTTATGAAGTATATTTGTCAGTTTAATGAGATGTCACATCCGACAGCCGCACCACATAATGTTGCCCTGCAAAGCGCCATGGAGGCGCTTCAATCCGCCTTGATATGCGCCGCACGGATCACCCCGCCCCATTTGTCGGTTTCGCGCGCCAGAAATTGCGCAAAATCCTCGGGCGAGCCGGTAAAGGTGACGGCGCCGAGAGCGGCAAAGCGCGCCTGCAATTTCGGCTCGGCGACCGCGGCATTGGTCTCGCTGTTCAATTTGCGAACGATTTCGGCCGGCGTTCCCTTTGGCGCGCCGAGCCCAATCAGGCCGTTGACCTCAAAGCCCGGCACGGATTCGCCGACGGTCGGCAGATCCGGCAAGGCCGGGAAGCGCTTGCGCGTTGTCACCGCAAGCCCGCGCAGTCGCCCGCCGCGCACCGGCTCGATCAGGGCCGGTATGGTATCGAACATGCCGTCGACGCGCCCTCCGAGAAGGTCGGCCTGCGCCGGCCCGGCGCCGCGATAAGGCACGTGAACGACGTCGACTTCAGCCAGGATCTTGAACAGTTCGATCGACAGATGGCTGAGATTGCCGGAGCCGGTCGAGGCCATGTTGATTTTGCCGGGATTGGCTTTGGCATGCGCGATGAATTCCGGCACCGTCGTGGCGGGGAAGTTGTGATTGACCACCATCACCTGCGGCAACAAACTCATGCTTGCGATGGGCACGATATCGGTTCGGAAGTCGAAGGGCAGACCCTCGTAAAGCATGCCGGCAGTGACGTTCGGCAATGTCACCAAGAGCAGCGTATAACCGTCGGGATTTGATCGCGCCACCGCCTCCGTCGCGATGGTCGTGCCGGCGCCAGGCCTATTTTCGATGATGAATTTCTGGCCGAGCCGCTCCGACAGCGACTCACCGACAAGCCGCGCGATGATTTCCGGCGATCCACCAGGGCCGAAACCAACAAGCACATGGACCGGATGGGACGGGTAAACATCGGCGCGCGCCGGACGCGTCACCGCGGAGCAAGCGGCAGCGCCTGCCAACAGGCGCAGCGCACCGCGACGCGGGAGGGTCATGAAGCCCCCCATATAAAAGCCCCCTTATCGAACACAACGACGATGCGCATGTTGCCGCCGGACCAACCCGACAGTCATGCGTCTTTTGGTTCGGTATCGAGCCGCGCAACCCAACCTTCGAGCCCAGGCTTCGCCGCCGGATAGCGCTTGAGCACCAGCGGATCGTGACCGGGCACGACGTGGCGTGGCGCGCTGGCCAGCTTCTTCAGCCGTTCGTAACCCTCGACCACTTCTTCGATATTGTAGGTCAGCGGGAAAACCCGGCCGCCATTGATGTGCGTGTAGAGATGCGTGGCGTCGGCGGCGAGCACGACATAGCCCAGCCGTGTCTTCACCCGCACCGACTGCAGGCCCTTCGAATGCCCGCCGATATGATGCACGGTCACGCCCGGCGCAATCTCGTCTTCGCCGTCGTGGAAGGCAACACGGCCGGTAAAGACCTTGCGCACCATGGCGACGACATCTTCGACCTCGAACGGAGCGCGCAGCGCCTGATGGCACATGCAGCGCCCGGTCGCATAAGCCATTTCGCGATCCTGCAGATGATAGCGCGCTTGCGGAAACAGGTCGTAATTACCGCAATGGTCGTAATGCAGATGGCTGAGGATGACGGTCTTCACCGCATCCGGCGCAATGCCGAGCGCCGCGAGCCCTTCGCGCACCGGCTTGGTCGTGTCGCGCTGGCGCTTCCTGCCCATCGCTTCGTCGAAGCCGGTATCGACGATAATGGTGCCTGAAGGTCCGACAATCGCCCAGACAAAAAAGTCGAGCGGCTGCAGCACGTCGTGCGGATCACCGTCGATGTAATTGACAGGAGAGCGGCGCGAATGGTGGCCGTAGCGGATAGCATAGACTTCGTGGACGTCGTCGCCGCTCATATCCGCCCCCTCGCCGCCTGCGGATTGTCTCGATCAGATTGAGACGCTCGGAGTCTTTTCGTCTGCAATAGACTACGCGAGCAAGCGTGAGCGTGGAAGGGGCTACACGCCGCCGCTGCCGAGAGGTCACAGGACAGGCTAAGCCTTAGTCCTCTTCCCGGTGAACGTCATGCACGACGATGCCGGCGCCGAGTTCCGGCATTTTCAGCCATTTCTGATGCTTGAGCGTGCGCTTGGTGTCTTCGTAGCCGCTCTGCCAATGCTCGCGCATCGACGTGCCGGAGAATTCATGGTCCTTGGCGTGTCCCTCATAAGCTTTCTGCTGATAAATGATATGCAGAATGGCGATGTCGGAAAGCTTCGAGAGTTGCGCTAACTGCTCGCGTTCATGATCGGAACGGATTTCCTCCGGGATCCGGCTCAGCGCCCGATACAGACTGACCTTCAAATTATGCAGGCGGCGAAACACATCGGTGTTATAGCGCGTGCGCGACGAATACATGATGTCCTTGTGGCGGCCCATCACGTCTTCGATGTCGCGAGGCAACACGCCCCGCGCGCTGAAGAGATCGACCTGGAACACCATCGTGTTCAGATTGTCTTCTTGATCGAGCAAATGCTGCAGCGGCGTATTCGAAACGATGCCGCCATCCCAATAATGGTCGGTGCCGATTTTCACCATCGGCAATGCCGGCGGCAGCGCGCCGCTCGCCATGATGTGTTCAGGCTCGATCTGTTCCACTGAATTGTCGAAATAAACAAAATTTCCGGTGAGAACATTCACCGCACCGACCGAGAAACGCGTCGCGCGTTCGTTGATGAGAGAAAAATCCACAAGCTCGGTCAGCGTTGCTCGCAACGGCGCGGTGTCATAGTAGCTGGTCGCGCTTTTGGCCCCAGTAAGGCTCATCCAAGGATTGGGAAAGCGGGGTGCGAAAAATCCCGGCTGCCCTTGCACCATGGTGAGCCATGAGCTCGTCGCGTTCCGCGCTTTGCGGAACACGTCACCGTCCGGTGTAAACGGCCAGATTTTGCGATCGGTGATCTGCTCCCAGAACTTGCGCAGCTGGCGCAGCCGGCGGCCGCGCGGATTGCCGGCAATGATCGCCGAATTGATGGCGCCGATCGACACGCCTGACACCCAATCCGGTTCGAGCCCGGCCTCGTGCATGGCCTGGTAGACGCCGGCCTGATAAGCGCCGAGCGCGCCGCCGCCTTGCAGCACGAGCGCGATGCGATCGCAGCGCTCCGGCCGCCAGACGTCCTTGATCTGCGTTTTGGTCAGCGGCGCTTTCTGTTGCGCCATCTCGAGCGGCGTAGAGGCCTCGACACGAAGATCCGGCAACATCTCGTTCATGACGCAACTCGCGATGCAAAGAGTTGTAGGGGAACGGCGGCGGTGACAGGTCCCGCCGATGCTCAGCAATGTGCATGACAGCGTCATGACGGAATGGCCGTTATGGCGTCCGGCCATCGCGAAGCGCTCGCGATTTGGTGAATTTGGCGTGCATCCCGGCCCGATCGCGTGCCGCGCGTCATCGCGCTGTCAGCATCGGCACCGACTGTAGGGCCGTTGTTTCCGTCATCTTATTTGATCAGCAGAAAGAGCGAGCTGCCCGTGCGCAAAGAAGATGTTTTGAAGCTGCCGTCGATGCCCGCCGCCGGTCCGAGCTATCCGGCAGGACCCTATCGTTTCATCAATCGCGAATACATGGTCATCAGCTATGAAACCGATCCGGAGGTCGTGCACGCGCAATTGCCCGAGCCGCTCGAACCGATCGAACAGGCGCTCATACACTACGAATGGATCAAGATGCCGGACAGTTCGGGCTTCGGCGCTTATACCGAGTCCGGCATGGTCATCCCCGCCCGCTATCGCGGCCAAGAGGTCAATTTCGTCGCACAAATGTATCTCGACGACGATCCGCCGATCGCGGCCGGCCGCGAAATCTGGGGCTTCCCGAAGAAATATGCTCATCCAAAGCTGGAAATCTTCAAGGACACGCTGACTGGGACGCTCGAATATGGCGGCCAGCTCGTCGCCATGGGGACGATGGGCTATAAACACGAAAGCATGGCCGGTAACGGCGAGCGGACAACGGCGACACTCGCCAAGACCCAGGTCAATCTCAAGCTGATCCCCGGCGTCGACGGTCATGCCGAAGTGTGCCAGCTTGTCGCCTATAATCTGACCGATATCGCGGTGAAAGGGTCTTGGATCGGCCCGGGCCGGCTGCACCTCGTCCCACACGTCAATGCCCCGGTGGCGGATTTCCCGGTGCGCAAGATTGTGGCCGCGCATCACTTTCTGGCGGACCTGACGCTGCCCTATGGTCACGTGCTCTACGATTACAACAAGGGTGAATAGGGTTCCTGTTGATTCCGGTGGTAAGGGGCGGCCACTTGCTACGGCTTACACGTCGCGAGCGGGGTTCGTCATCCCCGCTTCATGGATAGCCCGCAGATTATGACCATTGGGGTATGCGCTGAGGGGCTTGGCTGGATATATTGGCCGAACCCGCTTGGCCGAGGGAGACAACAATGAGCGACATAGCGTTACCCGGGTCAATCGAGCCTGCACGGCGTGGTGGACCCAATCTCGATAGGGGTTTCAACCCACTGACGGGAATCCTGTTCCTGGGCGTTATCGCCGTAGCCATTCTGTTCGTGGCCTACAGCATCTATACCGACATCAGCGCCGCCGGCTCGAAAGTTGAAGGTTACCTGCCGTTTCTCCTGCTCTTCGTCGCGCTTTTGATCGCGCTGGGCTTCGAGTTCGTCAACGGCTTCCACGATACCGCGAATGCAGTGGCGACCGTGATCTATACGCGTTCGCTGCCAGCCAATATCGCGGTGGTCTGGTCCGGCATGTTCAACCTCGCCGGTGTGCTGTGGTCATCGGGCGCGGTGGCTTTCGGCATCGTCTCGCTGCTGCCGGTCGAGTTGATCCTGCAGGTCGGCTCGAGCGCCGGCTTCGCCATGGTCTTCGCGCTGTTGATCGCGGCTATCATTTGGAACCTGGGCACCTGGTATTTCGGTCTGCCGGCCTCGAGCTCGCACACGCTGATTGGCTCGGTGATCGGCGTCGGCATCGCCAATGCGTTGCTGCATGGCCGCAGCGGCACGTCGGGCGTCGATTGGGATCAAGCAACCTCGATCGGTAAGGCGTTGCTGTTGTCGCCCCTGTTCGGCTTCGGCCTTGCCGCTGCCCTGCTGCTGTTGGTCAAATTTAGCCTTCCCAGCAGCGTCAAAAGCGAACTGTTTGCCGAGCCCAAGGGCGATCAACCGCCGCCGACCTGGGTCCGCGGCATTCTGATTCTCACCTGCACGTTGGTGAGCTTCTTCCACGGCTCCAATGACGGTCAGAAGGGCATGGGTCTGATCATGCTGATCCTGATCGGCGTGGTACCGACGACCTATGCGCTCAATCGCGCAATGCCGGCGAGCCAAATCGCGCAGTTCGAAACGAACTCGCAAGCGGCGAGCGCCGTCATCAACGCGAAAGCGGCAGGCTACAACGTGCTTGGGGATCCACGTCCGGCGGTCACGTCATATGTCGCCACACGGGCGATCAATGAAGGAACGTTTCCTTCGTTGGCGGTCTTGGTGAAAAGCATTTCCGATCAGGTCACGCAATACGGCACAATCGCCAAAATGCCGTCGGATCTGGTTGGCAACGTGCGTAACGACATGTATCTCGCCTCGGAAGCGATCCGTTTCTTGCTCAAGGACAAGGAAAGCGACTTGAGCGCGCAGGATGTCGCGACGTTGAACGCCTACAAAAAGTCGCTCGATAATGCGACCAAGTTCATCCCTGGTTGGGTGAAGATCGTGGTCGCGATTGCTCTCGGCCTCGGCACCATGGTCGGCTGGAAGCGCATCGTGGTGACGGTCGGCGAAAAGATCGGCAAGACGCATCTGACCTACGCGCAAGGCGCCTGCGCCGAGATCACCGCGGCCGCGACGATCGCCGCCGCCGACGGTTACGGCCTGCCAGTATCAACCACGCACGTGCTGTCCTCGGGCATCGCCGGCACCATGTCCGCCAACGGATCGGGCCTGCAATGGTCGACGGTCCGCAACATCGCGATGGCCTGGGTGCTGACCTTGCCGGCCGCGATGATCCTGTCCGGCTCGCTCTACTTCATCTTCTCGCATCTGTTCTGAGCGAGAGCAGTCGACGTCCTTTTCCGGACGGACGCAAAAAATCGAAACCCCGGTGCTTCGCGGCGCCGGGGTTTTGTATTCTACGCGAACTGACGCGTACGAAAATTTTCTGACCGGCTGGAGCATGATCCCGAAAAGCACGCCCTTGGACTTGATCCGAGGGTGGAAACCGGTTTTCGGAAAGATCATCCTCAAACGAACAATCAGAGCTGACCGTATCTGCGCAGCACCACGCGGCAGCCCTCGCCGACGCGCCAGCTGTGAGCAGCAAGCGTCGCACCGCAACGCAGGAGATTGCTCCAGGTCATTCCACCGGTACGGTCGCAGAACTTGGCTGCAGCCGGGCGGCACGGCGCAAGCTCGGCGAGATCAACGGCGTTCGCGGCAGTCGCCGAAACACCCAAAAAAATGCACGCAGCTATGAGAAGCTTCATCCTCTGTCGTCCCTCAAATTTTTGGCTGGGGAAGTGGTGTTCTTACCGTTTCACGACGGTAAAGGCCAGCTTTTTGGTGCGTCGCAAAATTAATCGTAAATATCTGAAAGTCGGAACAAATAAATCAAACACGCGTTTGACAGGTCAGTACTGCTGCCCGTTTTATGCCGCAATTGGGCGTGTGCGACGCTCCTTCCAGGCAGATTCGGCTAGTGTTTTTTGGTCGGCCAACAGTCCGTCATGGCCGGACTTGTTCCGGCCATCCACGTCTTTGGACAGCAACGGCGACTCAGGCGTGGATGCCCGCGACAAGCGCGGGCATGACGGCGTTGCGATCAGCTCTAAGCCGCCGCGGTGAGATTCCCGAAGCGCTCGAGATTTTCCTTCTGCTTCGCGTTGCGCGGCGGCAGCTTGAACAGGCGCGCCGCGGTGCCGCCGAGGATGTTGTGCTTGGCCTTCTCGGTCAGGAACGGCAGATCCCAGATCGTCGACGGCAGGTCGAAATCCCAGTGCGGATAGTCCGACGAGTACAGGAGCTGCGTTTCCGCATTCATCATGCGGAAGGTGCACTCGATCGCATCGTAATCCTGGATCTCCATCGGCTGCGATGAATAGAACATGTCGCGCATGTAGTCCGACGGCTTCTTCTTCAAGAGCGGCGCTTCCGAGGGCCGCAGCATGAATTCGTGGTCGAGGCGCTGCATCAGGAACGGCACCCAGGCGAGCCCGGATTCGATCCAGACCACCGGCAATTTGGGGAAACGCTCGCCCATGCCGTTGATCACCCAGTTGGTGCAATGCAGGACGTTGTACCAGGTGAAGCCGAGGGCATGCGCGGAGAGGAAGCGGTTGCAGCTGCGATAGATCGGCTCGCCGCCCCAGTTCGGGCCGGAATGGAACGACAACACGAGGCCGCGCTCCTCCATCGCCCGGTAAAGCTTCATATAGGCATTGTCGTAGACCGCCATGTGGTTGCGCACGGTGGTCACCATGAAGCCGCCGACATGCTTGCGGTCGCCGAAGGTCTCGACCTGGCGCAGCGCCGCTTGCGGATCGCTAAACGGCAGGCACAGCATCGAGAAGAAGCGGTTGTCGGCCTCCGGCATCACCTTCTCGGTGAGCCAGCGGTTATAGGCCCAGCACAGATCGACCTCCATCTCGATCTGCGGATGCAGACCGATGCTGAGCATGCCGGTCGGGAACAGGCAGGAATAATCGACGCTCATCGCGTCCATCCAGCGGTGGCCGAGCTGAATGTCGCGCATCGAGCCCGGCTCGGTTTTTTCCGAGGACCGCAGCGGGTAGCGCGTGACCCGTCCGCCCATGTCCTGATAGCCGACGCCCTGCACCATGACTCCGGCGCGCGAATTGCCCTTCTTGCGGCCGGACATCGTGAGCTGGCGCAGCACATCGTTTTCCATATAGGGCAGGAATTCGTCGTAATTTTCGCCCTCGTAGTGATGGGCATCGACGTCGACGATCAGCACGTCGTCGAAATTGCGCTGGTGCGCCTGCTTGCGCGCATGCGCCAAAAGGCGGCTGGTATTAAGCTCGTCGACGTTGACGCGGCGGCCGCGGTCAGCGATGAGATCCATGGTCTTCCTCCTGGCGCCCTCCGGCGCTTTTTTAAATGTCCGAACGCGCTAGCGTCCTGTCCAGTTTTGCCACATGCCGAGCTCGAATACGGCGAGATCGGTGGCCTTTAACAATCCGCTCGCCGTCACCATGACGTCGGTTGCGGAAATCGAATTCTTCGGCACCGGCGCAAACTCTTCGCCAGCCTCGCGGCGCGCCCGATAAAGCCGGCAGGCTGACGCGATCAGTGCCTGCAAGGCCTCGGCCGAAATGGCGTCGAGATTGCCGTCGGCAAGAATGCGATCGAGCGTGGCGGCAACGTGCTTCGCATCCGCCGACGCGCCATTCACCGCCACAACGGCGGGCTTACTCGCCGGCTTTGCACTCACTTTGGCCGCAGCCGCACGGCGCGGCGCCGGCTTTGCCATCACTTTAGCCGCGGATTTGGCAGCACTCTTCGAGGTGGTTCTAGCCGCGCGCTTAGGCGACGACATAAACGTCCTCTCCTTTTTGCAAGACCTTGTATCGCTTCAGCTTCATCTTGCGGTCGGACACGCACTCGCCGGTCTTCATGTCGTATTCCATGCCGTGCCATGGGCAGACGAAGTGCATCTCGTCCTCGGAAAAGAACAGACCCATCGAGGTCTTGTCCGGCCGCAGGCGCTCCTCGACCTTGGCGATGGTCAGCCCTTCGCAGGCCGGCCCGCCCTGATGCAGGCAGAAATTGCTATAGGCGTAGAACTCGCCTTCGTGCCGGAACACACCGATCTCGTTGTCGCCGACGAAAATGATGCGGCGTTCGCCGTCGTTGAACTCAGAAGTCTTTGCGACGAATTTCTCGGCCATCGATTCCCTCGCGTTTCACCCTGGCTTTCGTTGTCTGTCTCGATCGCTCATTTCGCAGGCGATTTTAGAACTGTTCAATTGGTAGCACAAATCGTCGCTCCGCGTAACGCGCATAACTAAGCTCTGCTATGCCGCCGAGCCGACACCCCGCCCCCAATCGGGGGCGAGAAGCTAAAAGCCCGGGATCGCCAATAATGGTAACGAACCACACGATCTGTGGCTATCGATTCCGAGCCCGCGGACTTCGTCCGCAGGCCCGAATGGCGATTTAGGTCATCCGATTCTCAATCTCGCCGATATTCTCGATCCAAAGCTTCACCACATCGCCCGCCTTCAAGAACTCGCCCCGGCCGGCGCCGACGCCCGCCGGCGTGCCGGTCATGATCAGGTCGCCGGGATGGAGGGTGGTCCCCGCCGAGATTTCTTCGATCTGTTCGGCGAGATTGAAAATCATGCCCGAAGTGTTGGAATCCTGCTTGAGCTCGCCATTAACCCACAGTTTCAGGCCAAGATTTTGGGGATCGCCGATATCGGAAGCCGGCACGATCCACGGCCCGAGCGGGCAGGAGCCGTCAAAGCTCTTGTGCTTGGTCCAATCCCATTTGAACGGCGAGGCATCGGGCACCTGCGGCCGCCGGCCGCGGTCGCGGGCGGAAAGGTCGTTGCCGATCGTGTAGCCGGCGACATAGGACAGCGCTCTGGCCAACGGCACCTTCTTGGCGACCTTGCCAATGACCGCGACGAGTTCGATCTCCCAGTCCATCTGCTTGGCATAGTCGGAAATCTTCACCGGCGCCCCGGGATCGGTGACCGTCCGCGTCGCCTTGAGGAAGTGCCAGGCCCTCAGCCCCTGCGTATGCGGATCGGGCGGCGCCGGGCGGCCTTCCCGCGCCGCCATCTCGGCGGCATGGTCGGCGTAGTTGGCGCCGGCGCAGAAGATCGCCGACGGGAAACGCACCGGCGCGAGGAACTTGGTCCGTTTCAGCGATTGGCGCGCGATCCGGCTTTTGCCGGCTTTCCCGGCGGCAGCCTTCAACACCCCTTCGGCGGTCTTCCAGTCTTCGAGGATGGCGAGAACGCTGGCATAGGCCGGCTTGCCGGTGAGCTTGGCCGCGTCGAACACCTCTTCGCCGATGACAAGGCCGGCGCGCGGCCCATCGCTCGACTTGTAGGTGGCGAGCTTATAGCCCGCAAGCTTCGATGCCGCCCCAGCCTTCGCCGATTTCCCAGCCTTTACCGTCTTCGCCGCTTTGGCCCCAGCCATAACCGTCTGCTCCCTTACGATTTGCGGCGCGCAGCAAACCGCGAACCCAAACGATTGGCAAGCCCAGTGATGCTTTTGTGCATGGCGCGCACTTGAGTTCACAACGGGCTGGTGGTTCTCTCACGCGAGAGGAAAACGCCAGCCAGAGCAAATGCCATGATCAAGCCGCGCCGCATCGGACACGCCGTCTACGAAACGCCCGACCTCGATCGGATGGTCGACTACTATACGGAGGTCGTCGGTCTTGTGCTCGCCGAACGCGAGAAGGATCGCGCCTTTCTGGCCACCCAGGTGGGCCAGCTCGCCATTCAGCTCAACAAGGCCGATGCCGAGCGCGGCACCATGCTGTCCTTTGAGGTCGCGCCCAGCTCCGATTTCAAGGATCTCGCCCGCGAGCTTGAGAAGGACGGCATCAAGAGCGAATTGCGCAACGATTCGATCCCCGGCCTGGGCCAGATCCTGACCTTCAAGGACAACAAGGGCACCACGATCGCGCTGTTCAAGGAGTGGAACTATCTCGGCAAGCACCTGCAGCATCACGGCGTTGGCGCGTACAAGCTTGGCCACATCGCCTGGGTCGTGGACGATCCGCAAAAGACCGCCGAGTTCTACAGCAAGGTCATGGGCTTTCGGGTATCGGACTGGATCGGCGACTTCTTCGTCTTCATGCGCTGCAACAGCGACCACCACACGGTGAATTTCATCCGCGGCACGGCGGGCAAAATGCACCACATGGCCTTCGAGCTGAAGGACTTCATCCACCTGCAGAATTCCTGCGATCTGTTCGGGCAGAAGGATATCCCGATCATCTGGGGCCCGCTGCGGCATGGCCCGGGCCACAATATCGCGACCTATCACCGCAATCCGGACGATCAGGTCATCGAGCTGTTCTGCGAGCTCGACCAGATGTTCGACGAGGAGCTCGGCTATTTCGAGCCGCGGCCCTGGCATCGCGACACCCCGCAACGGCCGAAGACCTGGGAGCCGGGCAATACCAGCATCTGGGGCCCGCCGCCGACGCCGGAATTCCACCGCGCCCGCGAGGCGATGCAGGCGCAGCCGGCGGGGCACTGAGCACTTTCTGAACCGTGGCTTGTGGCCCGTCATCCTGAGGTGGCCGCGAAGCGGCCCTCGAAGGATGCTGCTCCGCTCGGGCCGTCGCCCTTCGAGGCTCGCTTCGCTCGCGCCTCAGGGTGACGGTCCCAGCTCGTTGCCAGCTACAACTTTACTCACGCCGCCGCGCCCAAAAGCTCCACCGGCTTCCCATAAAGCCAATCCATCCCGGCCATCGCGTCTTCGGGCGTGCGGCCGCCAAGCATCATGTTGCGCAATTCCTGGGCGACGCCGCCGGCGTGATAGAACTCGCCGTAGATGCGCGCCATGATCTGCACGCGGCCGGTTCGCAGATAACGCGCCTGCTGGTAGGCCTGGAACGCCGAGGCATAATCGCCCCTGGCGGCGACGACCCTGTCGGCGAGGCAGACAGCATCCTCGATCGACATGCAGGCGCCTTGCGCCAGATACTGCAGCATCGGATGCGCGGCATCGCCGAGAAGCGTGATGCGGCCCTTGCTCCATTCCTTGATCGGCGGCCGGTCGCACAGCACCCACATGCGCCAGCTTTCGATCTTGTTAAGCAGCATCTGGACCGGCGCGCATTTGCCGGCGAAGCGTTCGTGTAGTTCCGCCGGATCGCCGAAAGAGTCCCAGCCTTCTTCGTAGCGGTTGGAGTGAAACACGGCGACGAGGTTAAAGAGTTCGCTGGTGCGCAGCGGATAGAGCACGAGATGCACCTTCTCGCCGGCCCAGAACGCCATGTCTTGCCAGCGATATTCCTCAGGCACCTCAGATCGCGGCAAGACGGCGCGATAGGTGATGTGGCCGGCCGGCTTCGGCTTGCCGTCGCCGACGACGATTTGCCGGATGGTCGACCACAGCCCATCGGCGCCGATCAAAGCCGCGCCGCTATAGGTGTTGCCGCTCGCGGTCTTGACCGTGATGCCACCGCCGTTCTCTCCAACATCGACGACCTTCTGCGACGCATCAAGTCGGATCAGGTTGGACTTGCGGCAGGCATCGAGCAGCACGTTCAAAAGATCGGCGCGATGGATTAGCGCATAAGGATGATGGAAGCGCTTGCGGAACGCTTCGCCGAGCGAAATGCGCGTGATCTCCTCGCCGGTCATCGAGTCGCGCATGACCAGATTGTTGGGAAAAACCGCGAGCGCGCTGATCGGCTCAACGAGGCCGAGATGCTCAAGCATCCAGAATGCATTGGGCCCAAGCTGAATACCGGCGCCGATTTCCTTGAACTCCGCCGCCTGCTCGATGACCTGCGACGGAATCCCCTGCCGCTCCAGCGCCAGCGCCGTGGTCAACCCCCCGATGCCGCCGCCGACAATCAGGACCTGTTCGTTTTTCCAGTTCTCGTTCATTTCGCACTCTCGCAGCGTTTCCTCTGCGCATCTTAGCGTCGCCACTTCGGACAGGGGAGAGGCCGATCAGGCAAGAGTGAAGGGATCCTTGGCTCTATCTTCACCTCTCCCCACGGGGGAGAGGTCGAGTGAGCGAAGCGAGCGAGGGTGAGGGGGTTCGGCGCTTCCAGTTGATTCTCGACCGCCGAGCCCCCACACCCCAACCCTCTCCCCGCGGGGGCGAGGGCGCGCGCTGAGATCGCCGCTTATGCTGGTTCATCGTCGCAAAGCCGCCAGCACCCGCTCCGGCGTGATCGGCATCTGCGTGATCGGCACTGCCCCGAGCGGATGCAGCGCATCGTTGATCGCATTCATGATGCAGGCCGGCGCGCCGGCGGTGCCCGCTTCGCCCGCGCCTTTGGCGCCGATCTCGGACTCCAAAGTGGGCGTCACCACATGGCCGACTTCCATGTCGGGCATCTCGCCGGCCATGGGCACGAGGTAATCCATCATGGTGCCGTTGAGCATCTGACCCGCCTCATCATAGAGGCAGTGCTCGTAAAGCACCCCGCCGATCCCCTGCACGATGCCGCCGCGGATCTGCTCGTCGACCAGCTGCGGATTGATCACGGTGCCGCAATCTTCCACGCACCAGTGCTTCAACAGCTTCACCTCGCCGGTGCGGATATCGACCTCGAGATAGGACGTCTGGACGCCATTGGTGAAAGCAAACGGCCATTGCCGCGGCACATAGTGGCGCGTCACCATGAATTCGGCCTGAAAACCGGGCGGCAGAGTATCGGGCCGGAAATAAACGACGCGCGCCACCTCATCGAGGCCCATGCGCTCGCGCCGCGTATCGGCATCGACGACAACACCATTGTCGATGTCGAGATTCTTCGGATCGGCTTGCAGAATAGGGGCCGCCGCAGCGAGCACGTTCGCGCGCAATGCCTTGCCGGCTTGCCACGCCGCCTCACCGCCGATACCGGCGGCGCGCGAGGCCCAGGTGCCGCCGCCGTAAGGCGTGTTGTCGGTATCGCCGGTAATCACACGTACGCGCTCGATCGGCACGCCGAACGACGAGGCGACGATCTGCGCCAGGATGGACTCCGTGCCCTGCCCTTGCTCGGTGACGCCGGACTGGCAAATCACCGCGCCAGTCGCGTCGAGCTTCAAGGTCGCGCCGTCCTGCGAGGAGATGCGCGCACCGCCGACGCCGTAGAACGCCGCCGAAGGATTGGTGACCTCGATGAAGGACGCAAAGCCGATGCCGCGATGCATGCCGCGCTGGCGCAGCTTCGCCTGCTCGGCGCGCAGCGATGTGTAGTCCATCATCTTGAGAATCTTGTCGAGCGACGCGTGATGCGAAAGCCCTTCGAATTTCAGGCCCGCGGCGCTGGTCGCCGGATAGGCATCGTCGGCAAAGAGATTACGCCGCCGCAACTCGGCGGGATCCATGCCGATCTTGAGCGCCGCTTGCTCGACCAGACCCTCCGTCACCGCGGTCGCAATCGGATGGCCGACGGCGCGATATTGGCACATGACATTCTTGTTCTGGAAAACGACGCGGGCGCGGGCGCGATAGTTCGGGCACACATAAGGGCCGCCGACCAGATTGACGACCTGATTCGCCTCGATGCCGCTGGTGCGCGGATACATCGAATAGGGGCCGATGCCGGTGAGATCGTCAATCTCGAACGCCGTAATGGTGCCGTCCTTCTTGACGCCGATCTTGGCTTTGACGCGATGGTCGCGGGCATGAATGTCGGTGACAAAACTTTCCAGCCGGTCGGCGACAAATTTCACCGGCCGCCTGAGCAGCTTTGACAGCGCCACGGTCGCCATCTCGTCGGCATAGATATGCACTTTGATGCCGAACGAGCCGCCGACATCTTTGGTCAGCACGCGCACCTGATGCTCTTCGAGCGCGAGATGCTTGGCGAAAATATTCTGCGTCATATGCGGCGCCTGCGTGCCCTGATACACGGTCAGGCGCTGCTCGCCGGGATTCCAATCGGCGACAATGGCGCGCGGTTCGTTGGTGACGCCGGTATGGCGGCCAAAAATAAATGTCGTCTCGACCACCGCGTCAGCTTCGGCAAAGCCTTTGTCGACCTGGCCCACATCGAGCACGCGCTCGAAAGTCAGGTTGTCGCCGAGATCAGGATGGATCACCGGCGTCTTTGGATCGAGCGCTGTTTCCGCGTCTGTCACGCTTGGCAGCACCTCATAGTCCACGCCGATCAGCGCGCAGGCGTCCTCGGCCTCGGCACGCGTGCGCGCGACCACGGCGCAGACCGCTTCGCCCTGCCAGCAGGCGCGCTCGACCGCGATGGCATGTTGCGGCGCCGACTTGAGGCCTTTGAGGTGGGTGAGCACGCCCACCCAGGGCGTGATGACCTGGGCAAGCTCGGCCCCGGTGACAACCGCGATCACACCGGGCGATTTTTTGGCCTCGGCGGTCTCGATATTCTTGATGCGCGCATGCGCGTGGGGCGAGCGCACAAAGGCGACATGCGCCATGCGCGGCAGCACGACGTCGGAGACATATTGTCCGCGCCCCTGTGTCAGCCGCGCCAGATTAGGCCGCGGCACCGAGCGGCCGATATAGGAATTCGGCCGATCGAGCGCAGTGAGGCCGGACGGCTGGTCGGCGGCGATTTTCATATCTTCACCCTCCCCCTTGTGGGGAGGGAGGGGTGGGGGTCGGGACGTAATGCGCAGGCGCAGATCGGCGCACCGTCATTTGTCTCCACCGGAGCATTATCGTCCCGACCCCCACCCCTAACCCCTCCCCACAAGGGGGAGGGGAAAGATTCACAGAAACCGTGTCGGCCAGTTCAGCGTGCGCCACATGTGCGCCGACGGCGAATTGTCGAAGCCGAGCCCTTCTTTCGGCTGCTTGAAATTGCGCCCGATGATGTCGACGAAATCGTCGAGATTGACCTTGGCGTTCGGATCGAACGAATAGACGTCGTTCACCGTGATCAGGCGCGAGGTCATGTACCACTTGTGATTCCGCGCCCGCTCGCATTCGGCGACGATGTAAGGCTCGGGCTTATAATCGGCGCCGAAATGTTTGATGTACATTTCCGGGTATTCGTAGCCGACCGACGGGTCAGGGAAGAAACGCAGCGCCTGGTGCATGCGGATCGCCCAGCTCACTTCCTCGTCGACATAAGGCTCGATCATCTGCGCGCCCCAATAGCCGTGGTCGGCGCGGATGAAACCGACGACGCCGATGTCGTGCAGCAGGCAAGAGAGGATGACTTTCTCGCTATGACCATTCTTCAAGGCGAGCGTCGCGCTCTGCAGCAAATGATTGGTCGAGGCGAAGCGGTGTTTCATGAAATCGACCAGCGTCGGCTTGTCCGGCAGCGCCGGCAGCCGCGGATCGGCGCCCATCAAAAAATACTTGCCCGGATTGGCGGCCTTTAATTCAGGCGCCGACGGCATTTCGACCTTGCCGTCCATCAGATAGGCCAGCGTCGACTTGGTCGCGATGCGCGCGTTGAGATCGTTCATCATCTTCTCTTCGAGCTCGTCGGCGCGCTCCGACAGCGTCATCGCATCTGGCTTTGCATGCTCATTCATGGAGAACCTGCCTTTTCCGCCCTCGTCAGAGCTACGGATTCGATTGCGTCTACGATCGCCTGATACCCGGTACAGCGGCAGTAATTGCCGGAGAGATGTTCGCGGATGATATCACGAGACGGCACGCCGCCGCGCGACAAAAGCTCCTGCGCCCCGATCAACATGCCGGGAGTGCAGAAGCCGCATTGCAGTGCGTTGCGCTTCTGGAAGGCCTCCTGCAAGTCGGCGATGATGCCGGAGTCGGAAACGCCTTCGATGGTCTCAATTTCGGCGCCGTCGCATTGCACCGCGAGC
>DATAQN010000163.1:0-17810 GCA_036264635.1 Xanthobacteraceae bacterium
CCAGCAGGGATGCGCACGCCTATCGGCGTCCCACCGCGGCTCTGCCCTGGAGAGTGTTCCATCCCCAGGTGTCAACTTCAGGCCATGCTTCCGGGGACTTGGAGTTAGCGCCGATCCTGTCGATCCCCATTCCTGGGGCAGAAGCGTGCGCAGTTTTTGCGGGCGTTACCCGCCTTCACCTGTCCCCGCCCAGCGAGCACCTCGCGGCTTGGTCTGTAGTGCCAAGAGACTGATGCCCGAAGCTGCCCGAGTGCGGTTTGCAACTCCGCCCGCGGGCACCGCCCTCTCGCTCCCGACTGCGGCATGCCTCCGCCGCCGGTCCTTTCGTGAGCGAGATTCACTTTAGCTATGTAACTAAATCAGAGACATTTGTCAACACATCGGTGACGAGCTTTCGGCGTCATGCCCGGGCTTGTCCCGGGCATCCCGATACACGTGGCACTGTCCTGCCATTGGAATCGAGATGGCCGGAACAAGCCCGGCCATCTCGATACAAGGCTGTGGATTTCTTTCTTTTAATCCGAGATACAATCGCCAATCGCGGCGAATGGGCGGGACAACGTGCACGACATTACAAAATCCTTCCGGCTCAGCGATGAGCAGCGGGTCGACTGGCTGCGGCTTATTCGCAGTCAGAACGTGGGACCGCGGACATTTCGCGCTTTGGTCAATCACTACGGCGGAGCGCGGGCAGCGCTCGAGGCGCTGCCTTCCCTCGCCCGGCGTGGTGGTGCGGCGTCACCAAAAATCTGTTCGCGTGAAGAGGCTGAGCGCGAGATCGACGCGGCGCGCAAACGCGGCATTGCGCTCGTGGCGATGGGCGAAGCGGATTATCCGCAGCGGCTGGCCATTATCGACGATGCGCCGCCTTTGATTTCACTGCGCGGTGAAGCGGGCGTGCTGACCATGCCGCTGGTCGCCATTGTCGGCTCGCGCAACTCGTCAGCCGCCGGCATCAAGATTACGCAGATTCTGACACAGGGACTGGCGGATGCCGGTTTTGCCATCGTCTCGGGGCTAGCGCGCGGGATCGATGCGGCGGCGCATCGGGCGAGTGCGGCGAGCGGCACGATCGCGGTGCTCGCCGGCGGGCAGGACAAGATCTATCCGGCCGAAAATGTAAGCCTGCTGGAGTCCCTGCTGCCGAATGGCGTGGCGCTCACTGAAATGCCGCTCGGCTGGGAGCCGCGGGCGCGCGATTTTCCGCGCCGCAATCGACTGATCTCAGGGCTTTCCCTCGGTGTCGTTATTGTAGAGGCGGCGCAGCGCTCGGGCTCGTTGATCACCGCGCGGTTGGCCGCAGAACAAGGCCGCGAAGTCTTTGCCGTGCCGGGCTCGCCGCTCGATCCGCGTGCCGACGGCACCAACGGCCTGATCAAGCAGGGCGCGACGCCGGTTACTGAAGCGGCTGACATTATTAGTGTGCTGCAGCCGATCATGGGGCGCGAGGATTTGGGACGCGAGGATTTGGGGCGCGAGGATTTGGGGCGCGAGGATTTGGGGCGGGACGTTTTGAAGCGTGATTTCGAACCGCCCGGTGGCGGCGGCTTTCTCGAGGACGAGCCGTCCGCAGGCGAGCCCGGCGCGCAGGAACGCGTGCAGATCATGGAGCTGCTGTCACCGACGCCGGTCTCTATCGACGACCTGGTGCGGCTGTCGCAATCCTCGCCGCGCGTGGTGCGCACGGTGTTGCTGGAGCTCGAAATCGCCGGCCGCCTGGAGCGCCATGGCGGCGGGCTGGTGTCGCTGCTTTAGCGCAGCGCCGGCAGCAGTCCGAGCTGGCGGCCGATGAGGCGGTCGAGCATGCGCTTGGGCAGCGTGCGTCCCAAGAAATCCTGCACCGGCTGCGGCGACACGGCGTAGCGCGTCTTCGGATACGGCGTGATCACCGCATGTGCGATGACCTCACCGAGCCGCTCCGGCGGCAGACCCTTCCTGCCGATGCCGAGCATGTAGTCGCGCAGCCGCTGCAGGGCCGGGCCATAAGGCGTCTCGAGATAAACCGACATGTCGATCTGCTCCGCCTTGTCCCAGATTGCGGTGACCACCGCGCCGGGGCCGATGACGATGACATCGATGCCGAAGATGAGTAGCTCACGGCGCAGGCTCTCGGACAAGCCTTCGAGCGCGAATTTCGACGCGTTGTAGGGCGCCAGGAACGGCGTCGCGGTTCGGCCGCCGACCGAGGAAATATTGACGATGCGGCCGGGCTTGCCGTGCAGCTCCCGGTCGGTGCCCAGAAGCGGCGCGAAGGCTTGCGACACAATCACGACGCTGGTGACGTTGACCTCCATCTGCCGGCGGAAGTCTTCGACCGGCAGTTCGAGCAATGGGCCGGGCACGGAGATGCCGGCATTGTTGACGAGACCCGCGAGCTTTTCGCCTTGGAGCGCCGCGCGCACGTGCGCCGCCGCGGCATAGATCGCGGCTTCGTCGGTCACGTCGAACAACAGCGGCACGAAATTGTCGCCGAACTCGGCTTTGAGGCGCTGCGCGTCGGCCGGCTTGCGCAGACTGCCGAAGACGCGAAAGCCCTTGCCGAGAAGAACTTTTGCCGCCCCCCAGCCGATCCCGGTCGAGGTCCCTGTAATCACGACGCTGCGCTGTTGCGACATTTGCGACATGGGGAAACTCCCTCTAATGGCCGGGATCCTGGACGTTTGCTTGAGCTTGGAAGATGCCGGCCAATCCATTATGTGAAGCTTTCTTCACGTTTTGGGAATTCGCATTTATGGCAAGCCCTGCCCCGCCACAAATTGAGCCGAGAAAACAGCCGGTTCAGAGCCGTTCGACCGCCACTGTTGAAGCGCTTTATGAAGCGAGCATTCAGGTTTTGCTCGAACTCGGCTATCGCAAATTCACCACCACGCGGGTGGCGGAGCGCGCCGGCGTGTCGATCGGCTCGCTCTATCAATATTTCCCTAATCGCGAGGCGCTGATCACTGCCGTCGTCGCGCGGCATCTGGACCAGATGCTGACTGTGATCGAGCAGCGCTGCCGCGACCTCGAGGGGCGTCCGCTCGATGACATGGTCACCGGCATGATCGACGCGGTCATCGCCGCGAAATGGGAGCACATCGAGATTTCGCGTGCGCTGCACGAGCCGATGGCCGAAGTGCGCGGTGTCGAATGCGTGCGCGATGCGGAGGCGAGGATGGCCGCGCCGGTGGCCGCGATCCTGCGCAGTTGCAGCGACGCCTCGTTCCGCGACGAAGAGCGGATTGCGCTGACGATGGTGATTACCTGCAGTTCGCTCCTGCAAGCCGCGATCACCGACAAGACAACGGCATTCGACCGGGAGAGCCTGCGCGCCCATATGCGGGCGATGGTGCTGGGCTATTTGCGCGAGATGCACATGCCGATGGATTCGGCCGACGCGCTTGCCGCGCCTGCGGGCCAGCGAGCGGCGGGATAGGCTTGCGGCAAAGGTCAGTTCTTGGTCACCTGGTCGGCCTCGAGCCGCGCCATTTCCAAGATCGTGCTTAGCGTGTTGAGGCCGTTGCGCTTGGCGATCTTGGCGAGTTCTCCGGCGATTGCGGCTATATAGTGTGCGGCCGAATCGGGAGTCTCCCCGCTGTTCGGCCCGTCAGTGTCGTCCCTGTGCGGCATTTTCCGTTCGCGACGCAGTTCTTGGCGCGTTGCCTCGTTGGCAGGGCCCGCTCGCCATTGCCAATCTGTGATTGGCGCTGTTGTGATTATTTTCCAACGTCCCCGGGTTCCGCATTCATATACTTCGAAGTTAGATTTTGCAAATCAACAACTTAAAAGTGTGAATGTGAATTCCACGGTTCCCGACTGTTGATCCCGCCGCCCAGAGCTGCCGCTCGGCTGGATTTTACCGGGGACGATTTGACAGTCGGGCTCTCATTACCCATGTTCCCGGCGGCCAGACCGCCTTGCTTACGGCGGCTGACGGGCAAAATTGCCCTAGAATCATCGGGTTATTCATGAATCTTGTACTGGTGGAATCGCCCGCCAAGGCGAAGACGATCAACAAATACCTCGGCAAGGGCTATGAGGTGATGGCCTCGTTCGGCCATGTCCGCGACCTTCCGCCCAAGAGCGGTTCGGTCGATCCGGACAACGATTTCCGCATGCTGTGGGAGGTCGATCCCAAGGCGGCGAAGCGCCTCAACGACATTGCCCGCGCCTTGAAGGATGCCGACAAGCTCATTCTCGCCACCGACCCGGACCGCGAAGGCGAAGCGATCTCCTGGCACGTCCTCCAGGTGCTCAAGGAAAAGAAGGCGCTGAAGTCGCAGATCGTTGAGCGCGTGGTGTTCAACGCTATCACCAAGCAGGCGGTGACGGAGGCGATGCGGCATCCGCGCGCCATCGACGAGGCGCTGGTCGACGCTTATCTCGCACGCCGCGCGCTCGATTATCTCGTCGGCTTCACGCTGTCGCCGGTGCTGTGGCGCAAGCTGCCGGGCGCCAAGTCCGCTGGCCGCGTGCAATCGGTTGCATTGCGGCTCGTCGCGGATCGCGAGCTCGAGATCGAGCGTTTCGTCACCCAGGAATATTGGTCGCTGATCGCGACCTTGGCGACGCCGCGTAACGAGACCTTCGAAGCGCGCCTGGTCGGCGCCGACGGCAAGAAACTGCAGCGCCTCGACATCGGCTCCGGCGAGGAGGCCGAGCGGTTCAAGCGCGATCTCGAGACGGCGACCTTCACTGTCGCCTCGGTCGAGGCGAAGCCGGTCAAGCGCCACCCCTACCCGCCCTTCACCACCTCGACCTTGCAGCAGGAAGCGAGCCGCAAGCTCGGCTTTGCGCCGGCCCACACGTTGCGGGTGGCGCAGCGGCTCTATGAGGGCATCGATATCGGCGGCGAGACCATCGGTCTCATCACCTATATGCGCACCGACGGCGTGCAGATCGCCGAAGAGGCGATCGGCGCGGTGCGCAGCGTCATCGAAAGCGATTACGGCCGCGAATATGTGCCCGGCGCACCGCGCCGCTACGAGACCAAGGCGAAGAACGCGCAGGAAGCACACGAAGCCATCCGCCCGACCGAGCTCACGCGCAAGCCGCGCGACACCAAGGCCCATCTCGATGCCGATCAGGCGAAGCTCTATGAGCTGATCTGGTTGCGCACGGTTGCAAGCCAGATGGAATCGGCCGAGCTCGAGCGCACCACGGTCGATATCGAGGCCAAGGTCGGCAGCCGCATTCTCGATTTGCGCGCCACCGGTACGGTGGTGAAGTTCGACGGCTTCCTCACGCTCTATAATGAAGACCGCGACGAGGCCGCTGAAGACGAAGAATCGCGCCGCCTGCCGCAGATGAGCACGAGCGAGCGGCTGACCAAGCGTTCGATCGCCGCCGACCAGCATTTCACCGAGCCGCCGCCGCGCTATTCGGAAGCTTCCCTGGTGAAGCGCATGGAAGAGCTCGGTATCGGCCGGCCCTCGACCTATGCCTCGATCCTGCAGGTGCTCAAGGACCGCAAATATGTGCGGCTCGACAAAAAGCGCCTCATTCCCGAGGACCGCGGCCGCATCGTGGTCTCGTTCCTGGAAAGCTTCTTCGCGCGCTATGTCGAATATGATTTCACCGCGGCGCTTGAGGACAAGCTCGATCAGATTTCCAACAGCGAGATCGCCTGGCGCGACGTCCTGCGCGATTTCTGGCGCGACTTCATCGGCGCCATCGACGGCACCAAGGACCTGAAAATCTCGGCGGTGATCGATGCGCTCGACGAGCTGTTGTCGCCGCATCTGTTCCCGTCGCCGGCGGGCGGACCCGATCCGCGGGTGTGCCCGACCTGCGGCACCGGCCGGCTGTCGCTGAAGCTGTCAAAGTTCGGCGCCTTTATCGGTTGTTCGAACTATCCGGAATGCCGCTATACCCGCACGCTGTCGCAGTCGGACGGTAGCGATATCGGCACCAAGAAGCTCGGCGATGACCCGGAGACCGGTCTCGACGTCACGGTGCGTTCCGGCCGCTTCGGCCCCTATCTGCAGCTCGGCGAAGGCAAGGACGGCGAGAAGCCGAAACGCGCCGGCCTGCCCAAGGGCGTCGCGCCCGACGAGATCACGTTCGAGCGCGCGCTGCAGCTGCTCTCGCTGCCGCGTGAGGTCGGCAAACATCCGGAAGACGGCGAGCCGATCTTGGCCGGCATCGGCCGCTATGGGCCTTACGTCCAGCACGGCAAGATCTACGCGAACCTCGAATCACCGGAGGACGTGTTCACCATCGGCCTCAACCACGCGGTGACGCTGATCGCCGAGAAAAAAGCCAAGGGGCCGAGCAAGCGCTTCGGCGCTGATCCCGGCCGCGCGCTCGGCGACCATCCGACACGCGGCGGGCCGATTGTGGCCAAGAAGGGCCGCTACGGGCCCTATGTGAGCCATGACGGCGTCAATGCGACGCTGCCGGCCGACAAGACGCCGGAGACCATCACGCTCGAAGAGGCCGCAGCTCTGATCGACGCCCGCGCCGATCGCGGCCCGGCGCCGGCTCGGCCGCGCAAAGCCGCAGGCGGCGGCCGCGGCACCGGCAAGCGCGCCGCGAGCAAAGTGACAGCCAAAGGAACGCCAAAGGCGGCGGCGCCGAAAAAGGTTGCGGCATCCACAGCCAAAACGCGCAAGAAGACGCAGCAAGCTGCCGAATGACTTTGACGCGACAGCTCACATGTTGAGGATGGGGCCCTTTAGCGGCCCCATCGCCGGGGCCATGTGCATGTGTGCCCCATGAAACGTCCACCGCAACGCCCACCGCAACATTCCTCCCAACGTCTTCCCACGCGCGAAGAACTCGTCGCCTTCATCCGCGAGCGGAGCGGTCAGGTTTCGCCGCGCGAAATCGCCAAGGCCTACGGCGCCAAGAACGCAGATCGCGCGGCGCTCAACCGCATGCTGCGCGAGCTTGCCGACGAGGGTTCCATCGATCGCCGCAGGAAGCGGCTGCATCATTCCGGCACCCTGCCCCCGGTGGTCCTTGCCGACATTACCGGCCGCGACAGCGATGGCGAGTTCCTGGCACGGCCGACCGAATGGGACGAGCAGGCGCATGGCGCGCCGCCGGTGATCCGCATCTCGACGCCGCGGGCGAACACCAAGAGATTCGCGCAGCCGGGCGAAACCGGCGGCGTCGGCGACCGCGCGCTCATTCGCATCGAGCGCGGAGCCGACAACGAATTTACCGGCCGCATCATCAAGCTGATCGATCGCGCCAAACATCGCACGCTCGGCATCTTCCGCGCGCTGCCTTCTGGCGGCGGGCGGCTCGTGCCGGTCGACAAGAAGGCGCTCGGCCGCGAGCTCAACATTGCGCCCGGTGCGACGGCGAGCGCGGCCGACGGCGATCTTGTTGCGGTCGACGTGCAACGGCACGGCAAGTTCGGACTGCCCGCGGGCACCGTGGTCGAGCGGCTCGGCTCGATCAAGAGCGAGCGGGCAGTGAGCCTGATCGCCATCCACGCGCACGACATTCCGCACGTCTTTCCGCCTGCCGTGCTTGACGAAGCACAGTCGGCGCGCGCGGCTACGATGGACGGCCGCGAGGACTGGCGTGACGTTCCCTTTGTCACCATCGATCCGCCCGACGCCAAGGATCACGACGACGCGGTGCACGCCGTGCCGGATCCCGATCCGAAAAATGCCGGCGGCCATATCGTCACCGTCGCCATTGCCGACGTTGCTTGCTACGTGCGGCCGGGCACGCCGCTCGACCGAGAGGCCGTGAAACGCGGCAACTCGGTTTATTTCCCCGACCGCGTTGTGCCGATGCTGCCGGAGCGCATTTCCAACGATCTCTGCTCGCTGCGCCCGAGGGAAGACCGCCCCGCGCTCGCCGTGCGCATGGTGATCGGGCGCGACGGCCGCAAACACTCGCACACGTTTCACCGCGTGATGATCCGCTCGATTGCGAAGCTGCATTACGAGCAGGCGCAGCTTGCGGTCTCCGGCCGGCCCGATGAAGATACCGAAGCGATCGTTGATAAAGTGCTGGAGCCGCTTTACGCCGCCTATCGCACCGTGCTGAAGGCGCGCGCCGAGCGCAGCCCGCTCGATCTCGACCTGCCCGAGCGCAAGATCGTGCTCAAATCCGACGGCACGGTCGATCGCGTGATCATGCCGCAGCGGCTGGAATCACACCGGCTGATCGAGGAATTCATGATCCTCGCCAATGTCGCGGCAGCCGAATCCTGCGAGAAGGCGCGCGTGCCTTTGATCTATCGCGTGCATGACGAGCCGTCGCCGGAGAAGCTCAACGCGCTGCGCGAATTTCTCGTCACCATCGACATCAATCTGCCGAAAGGCGGCGCGCTGCGGCCTGAGCAATTCAACAACATTCTGGATCGCGTCAAAGGCCACACCGTCGAGCGGCTGGTGAATGAAGTGGTGTTGCGCAGCCAGGCGCAAGCCGAATATTCGCCTGAGAACTTTGGCCATTTCGGCCTCAACCTGCGCCGCTATGCGCATTTCACGTCGCCGATCCGGCGCTATGCCGACCTTGTCGTGCATCGCGCGCTGATCCGCGCCGGCAAGCTCGGCCCCGACGGCTTGCCTGAGGACACCGACACCCGCGGGCTCGCCGAAGTCTCCGCCAATATCTCGGCGACGGAGCGTCGCGCCATGAAAGCCGAACGTGAGACCTCGGACCGGCTCATCGCGCATCACCTCGCCGATCGCGTCGGCGCCACTTTCGATGGGCACATTTCCGGCGTCACGCGCGCCGGCTTGTTCGTCGAGCTTGATGAAACCGGCGCCGACGGTTTCATCCCGGCGCGTTTCATCGGCGACGAATATTACCGCTTCGATGAAGCCGGCCGCGCATTTACCGGCTCATCGCTGACTTACCGGCTCGGCGATCCGGTGACCGTCGAGCTTGTCGAGGCCGCGCCTGTCGCGGGCGCGTTGCGTTTCTCGCTTATTGGCCATGCAGGAACTTTTGCCGCGGACAGGCCGCAAAAGGCTGGACATCAGGTGCGGCAGCGGCCGAAATCGCCACGGCCTGACAAAAAGCAAACCAAGCGACGGCGGTGAGCGAAATGGGATTAAGGCAATTCGTCATTGCGAGCCAACGGGTCCGGCCCGAAGTGGCCGGCCCGATGACAGACTCCGCGCAGCAATCCAGGTGGCGTCGCCGTTCTGAATTGCTTCGCGTCGCTCCTCGCAATGACGAGGTTCGCTGATCTAGTGTGAAAGAAACAACGATGGTTGACGACGACATTTCAAGCGTGCGCGCGGGCGGTTCCGCAGCGGATCGCGCCGAACGGCTGAGCAAGGTCATTCGCGACCTCAATCATCCCAATGTGAAGCCGCGGGATTCCGCAACGCTGATCCTGATTGATCGCTCGGAATCCGTGCCAAAGGTGTTGCTCGGCCGCCGTCATGAGCGCCATCGCTTCATGCCGGGAAAATTTGTTTTCCCCGGCGGCCGCATCGAGCCCACCGACAGGAAGATGACTTTTGCCACGCCGCTCAATAAGAGCCACGTTCAGCGGCTGATGCTGCATGTCAAAAGGCCGAGCGAGGCCAAGACCCTGGCCTATGCGCTCGCGGCGATCCGCGAAACCCACGAAGAGACCGGCATCATGCTCGGCGTGCCGACGGATAAGCCGATCGCGGCGCCGTCGGAGGCCTGGGAGCCTTTCGCCAAAGCCGGCATCATGCCCGACCTGAGCGCGGTGCACTTCATCGCCCGCGCGATCACGCCCCCGAAGCGGCCGCTGCGCTTCGACAGCCGCTTCTTCGCCGCCGACGTCACCGCGATCGCGCGGCGCGACGACGGCTTTGTCGGCCCCGACAAGGAGCTCGTCGAGCTGGTCTGGATGCCGATCACGGACGCCTCGCGGCTAGACATGCCCGGCATCACCGCGGTCGCACTCGAAGAGCTGCAGGACCGCATCAATTCCGGCATGAGCTTCGACCACCCCGCCCCGCTCTATCGCATGCTGCACCGGAAATTCGTGCGGGAGATCCTGTGACGCTTGAGGCAGCTTGCTTCGACAAGTCAGAGGACAAGGCAGGACACGAATAGTGGCGTCCCGATGGAGAATTTCCCGCGCCGCGCTTTACGGCTTTGCCGCCGGGCTGTTCTATAAATTCGCGGGACTGTTGCCCTCGCCCCAAGAGCCGCCGGGGGTCGTCTTCCATTGGGCCCATCTCATAGGCGAATGGGCCGGTATGGCGCTGATCGCCGCCTTCACGTTTTCGATCATTGCCGTCATCCGCAATCTCATCTTTGTCCGCGCGCCATGACGTCGCGAGCGATGCATAAATAACCGATTGTTAACCATTCACGCAGACGCTCCCCCAAACTGCAAAATCGAAGTTCCCGCGCGATTCTGCGCCGCAAAGGGCATCAGCAAGGCATCAGCAAGTGAAGAAGCGCTCGATTGCACTTGCCTTATGCGGCGTGCTCGTCTGCTCACCCGCTTATGCCAAAACCAAGACGTTCGTCGGCGTCTTGTGGCCGATGTTCGGGCCTTTTCTCGCCGTCGGTCTCGTCGAACTGGTCGCCGAGCTTAAATTGATGCCGGATGTCGAGGTCAGGACGTATCTGCATCAGCACTGGCCGTCCCTGGTCGACGATCTCAATCATCTGCCGAAGGGAACGCACACGCTTGTTGTGGGCTACAGCCTGGGCGCGAACAGCACGGTCTTTGTCGCGAATAAAGTCGATTACATCGACTCGATCATCGCCTTACAACCGTCCATGTTGAGCTGGAATCCGGAGCTGACCGGAAAAGTGGGACGAATCGTCGAGATCTATAATCCGCGGCCGGAGATGACGCTGGGCGGAATGGGATCAAAAAAACTCGTCGGGGATAAGATCGAATATATCGCCAACAACGATACACATATGGGAACGCAATTCAGCGCGGATTTCCGCGATTTGGTCAAAGGCGAAATCGCCAGGCTCTCCGCCGAAGACGACGGTAACGGTACAGCGCAAGCCGAACTGCCTCAGCAGGCAGCCCCGTCAAGTCTAACTCCAGCGCCCGATCCAAACAAACGGGCGACAGACTCTCAGAATGACGCGAAGGCCACCGGCAGCGACACGAGCAAGAGCCAATCGCATTGCGACATCGCTAACAGCGGGCACCCCGGGCAAGCGCAGAAGCCTGACGAACTGACCGAGAAAATCATCGAGGCCCAGCGCGCCGAGCCGCGTCACTACGGCTCCATCGTCTGGCAAGCTGCCTCGACGGCAGAGAAAAAGCCCGACGCGCTGACCCAGAAAATCATCGACACCGCTTCGTGTTCAGATTAGCGGCAGCCTAGACCGCCTTCGGCCGTGCTTTGATCAGCGCGCGTTTGACCTCTGCTATGCTGCCAACAGCAGCGCAAAGGCCGACATCACGCGATGCCGGCAATGTGTCGCAAGATGACATACGCGGTGCTGCAATTTGGTGGGGCGATAGAAACATCTTGCGGATCACCAATATGCCGTTTGATCGAGCAAGTTGTTGGTCAGGATGGCTGGTATGATGCAATTCTTTGTCCGCGTATTTGCGGTGCTCGCGATCGCCACCGCTCAAACAGCCTTAGCGGCGAACGTTCGTCCAGGTGATGTTGGCGGACGCGGCGAAAAACTTCTGATCCAAACCCTGACTATATCGGATGAACAATTTCTGAAGGGCGATTCGTTTGGATGGCCCACGACGATTTCCGGAACTTTGCGTGTCGCTCAAGGCTCTGGACGTCTTCCGCTGGTGATCCTCGTACACGGCTCAGGTGGAATCGAGGAGAACATCGCTCTATGGGAGAGAGCATTTGCGTCGATGGGAATTTCCACCTTTGCGATTGATTCATTTACTGGGCGAGGGATCGTCAGTACCGTTTCTGATCAGTCCAAGCTCGGGCGACTAAATATGATTCTCGACGTGTATCGCAGTCTTGCGGTGTTGGCCGCAGACCCGAGGATAGATCCAGCTCGAATTGCCGTCATGGGATTCTCACGCGGCGGGCAAGCGGCACTTTATGCGAGCCTCAGGCGATTCCAAAAAATGTGGAATCCAAGCGGGGTCGATCCCGCGGCCTATATTGCGCTATATGCGCCCTGCATCACGACTTACATCGACGATACCCAGGTGACCGACCACCCGATCCGTATCTTTCACGGAAAGTCCGACGACTGGGTCGAAATTGCTCCTTGCCGCGCCTATTTCGAGCGCCTCAAACGTACGGCCAAGGATGTCGAAATGACCGAATTTCCCAACACGTCACACGCATTCGACTATCCATCGCTTCCGTCTCATCCCGTTGCCGTGCCATACGCGCAGACGACGCATTGCGTACTGAAGGAAGAACCGGTTGGGACCATCATCAATATGGCGACACATAAGCCCTTCACATTTGCGGACGGTTGCCTCGGGCGAGGTGCGCATGTGGCCTATTCCGCAAAAGCGACCCACGCCACGGAAGAGGCTGTAAGGACATTGTTGGAGCGAGCCTATAAATTGAACGAGCATTAGAACGATTGGGAATGACGGCTGAAATCGATTGGCGAGTTTGAGGAATTCGACATCGCTCAAGGCGACGGCAAGATCTGCAAACCGCCGTGGCGCAGTCACGCTGCGTCAGTTCGGCGGCGACCGTTTATGAAGCGACAAAGCATCGGGACTTCCGGCAGCGTTGGATGCGTCAGGCACTTTTGCCGGCGCCGTGTTCGGAGGCGGCTCGGCGGCAAGCCTGGCGATCTCGCTTCGCACCAGATCGCGGAATTGCGGACTGTAGGGCGCTCCGATGTGCGTGTCGTTATTCGCGATGTACTCGATATTTGGGCCCTCGAGCTTCTGCGATCCCATTCCACCAAACGTCAGCAATGGATTTGGATCATAGATTTCGACCATTCTTCCCACTTTGCCGGTCAGGCTCGTTTTGTGGGTGAATATCGAGGGTTGCAGCGCAATGATCGAATCAATGTAATTGCAGTTGTTCGCCACCAGCACTGCATTATTGGCGCCCAGGCTGTAGCCGATGACAAGTATGTGCGTTCCATCCGGTTGACGATTGATATCGTCAACCAGCGACGACCATGACGAGTGCCAATAGGTCTCCACTTCGACATCCGGCATCGATTGAAGCTCAGACACGAATTCAGTCAGCCCAGGCGCCGCAAGCGGCCCAAACAATGGCCATAGGATGCCGATGAACGTCGCCGCGTAGCACGGCGAGCAGACCAAAGAGCAGCACAAGGCAAGAGCGATCGATCGTTTCTTCACCCGGTTAGTCCCCACCGGCGATTGGCTCGGAATGCACAGGCCGGTCTTGCCGGTCCGGGTCGAGTTGGATCTCGCATCGCAATCATAGTCCACGTGCTCAGCAGAGGCGACTCCATCACGCGACATATGTCACGCGCGACAAGTCCGGCATCGCGCCAAATTCAGACATTTCGGCGGCGCGCCGGTCGTCATGCCGTCTTGGTTTGAGACTTGATGAGCGTCCTGATCCGCTCCGCATCCTCCGGTGTTGCCGGATTGTAGATCACCATGGCGAGATCGGGCCGGCCGTCGACGGCGAAGGCCGAATATTCCAGCGCGATCAGCCCGACCAGCGGGTGCTTCAGATATTTGATGCCTTCGCCGTGCGCGCGCACGTCATTGTCGCGCCACATCGCCGCGAATTCGGGGCTGGTGCGGCAGAGCTCATCGACCAGCGCTTCGACATTTCTCGTGGCGCCGGCGCGAGCAACGTCGGCGCGGAACGCGCCCACGACAAAACGGGCCACGCTTTCCCAATCCGTCTGCCGCGCGCGGACATCGGAATTGGAGAAAATCAGACGCAGAATGTTGCGCTCGTCGGGCGTTCGCGACTCGTAATTGAAGACCGCAGCCGCCGCGCGATTCCAGGCCACGACATCCCACGTTGACGTCTTTACGAAACCGGGGCTGACCTCCAGCGCGTCGAGCACGCGTTGCAGCCGCGCCGGCACACCTTCGTGCGCTTGATAGCGGACCTCGGGCGGCCGGCCCAAAGCGAGCAGGAACATGTGCTCGCGCTCGACATCCGTCAGCATCAGAGCGCGCGCGATGCGGTTGAGCACGTCGGCCGACGGCGCACCACCGCGCCCTTGCTCGAGCCAGGTGTACCAGGTGGCGCTGATATTGGCGCGCTGCGCCACCTCCTCCCGCCGCAAACCGGGAGTCCGCCGGCGCCCCGCGGGAAAGCCGAGGGCGGCGGGATCGAGCTTGGCACGGCGCCCCTTCAGGTAGGTGCCGAGCGCATTGTCGTTGGTCGCGAGCGTGCTCATCCTGTTAGGCATTATACCTGTATAAACTCACTACTTTACCCTGATAATAGACGCGCACAAATCACCTCCAGGTCATCTTGTGGATGTCAACCCGGAGGGTTTTGCATGCGTGTCTTCGTCACTGGCGCGAGCGGCTTCGTCGGCTCCGCTATCGTCAAGGAACTGATCGGCGCGGGACACAAAGTTCTCGGCCTTGCGCGCTCGGATAAGGCGGCTGCATCGCTTGCCGTTGTCGGAGCCGAAGTCCATCGCGGCAGCTTGGAAGATTTAGACAGCCTGCGCCGCGGCGCTACCGCCGCGGACGGCGTGATCCACACCGCGTTCAACCACGACTTTTCGAAGTTTCAGGAAAATTGTGAGGCGGAGCAGCGCGCCATCGAAGCGCTCGGTGAGGCGCTCGCAGGCTCGGACCGCCCTCTCCTCATCACTTCGGGCGTTGCGCTTCTCGCGCCCGGCCGTGTTACCACTGAGGAAGATGTGGCGACCGGAAACTTCCCCCGCATCGCAGATACGGCGGCGGCCGCGCTTGCGGGGCGCGGCGTGCGCGCGGCGGCTGTCCGTCTGCCGCCGACGACCCATGGCCATGGCGATCATGGATTCGTTCCACGCCTCATCGCCATAGCGCGCGAGAAAGGCGTGTCCGCTTATGTCGGAGATGGCAGCAACCGCTGGCCGGCAACACACCGCTTCGACGCCGCCCGCCTCTACCGCCTGGCGCTCGAGCGCGGCGCCCAGGCTGGTACGTCTTATGGCGGGCCGTTTCACGCGATCGCGGAGGAAGGCGTGCCATTCAAGGCGATTGCGGATGTGATCGGCCGCCGTCTGAACGTGCCGGTGGTCAGCAAGTCGAAAGAAGAGGCGGCCCAGCATTTTGGCTGGTTTGCGCCATTCGCGGGGGTCGATTGCCCGAGTTCAAGCGCGCGGACGCGGGCGCTGCTCGGCTGGGAGCCGAAACAGCCCGGACTGCTCGCCGATTTCGACCATCCGAGCTATTTCGAGGTGTGAAAAGGGCCATGGCGGCAAGGTTCTAGCCGGCTTTCTTGACTTTTGGGGCTTCCTGACTAGTTTGGCGGCCAACAGCGAAAGGTTTCCCCAAATGGCCAAGAACGTGACCATCAAGGTCAAGCTGGTATCCAGTGCCGACACCGGCTTTTACTACGTGACGCGGAAGAATTCGCGCACCATGACGGACAAGCTCGTGAAGAAGAAATACGACCCCGTCGCCAAGAAGCACGTCGAATTCCGCGAAGCGAAGATAAAGTAACGCTTCGTCATCCTGATGTGCCCGCCGTAGGCGGGCCTCGAAGGATGCTGCTCCGCCCGGGCCGTCGTCCTTCGAGGGCCGCTGCGCGGCCACCTCAGGGTGACGGAACAAGCGCAGAGCCCGCTCCAACTCCGGAAGAATTGCCAAGCCCGGCCTCACCGCCGGGCTTTGTCATTTTAACTATTCGGCGTGTCGGATATGCGCCTCGACGTTCGTCCTAGGGATATCGCATCAGACGTCCCTTTGGCGAACAGTCGGGAGCAGCAGTCATGTTGGAAAGCGGCAGCAAGACCGAAACTCAAATCAGAGCGCTGATCGAAGCCTGGGCGGCCGCAGTGCGCCGGCATGATTATCCCGGCATCCTTGCCCATCATGATTCGGATATCGTGATGTTCGACGTCCCGCCGCCGCTGCAGGCGCGAGGAATGGAAGAATACAAGGCGACGTGGGATCTGTTCTTCAAGTACCACACACCGCCGCAGGCGTTCGACATCGAGGAACTTGCAATCACCGCCGGTGAGGACGTCGCGTTCGCGGTCGCCATCATGCGGTGCGGCTCCGCCACGGTCAGCGGGCCTCCGGTGGAAGGCGGGTTCCCGTTCAGGCTGACGATCGGACTGCAGAAGATCGACGGCGAATGGCGCATCACGCACGAGCACCACTCCGTGCCGGCCACGGAATAGACCTCGATCCAAATCGAATTGATTTGGATCAAGGCCTCGACATTCAATTCGAGCATAGTCCCGAAAACCGGTTTCCGCCCTCGGATCAAGTCCGAGGGCATGTTTTTCGGGGTCATGCTTTGAAGCTCGCCGCCACACCGCGTTTGCTTTCTTCTGAGTGGCTTCGATCGCCGAATGAAATTGAACCGGTAGAATCTCAGGCTTATAAGGGCCCACCGAAGCTGAGAGGCCGCGCCGGAGGGGCGAACGTGGTCAGAGCTTGGCCGCTTGTGGCGCTTGTGTGTTGGCTCGTATCAGCGAGCCAGGTTGCTGTTGCCCAGATGGCGGAGCGTCCCCCGGACACGATGGCGGCCCGCACACTTGCCTGCGCGCCTTGCCACGGCGCACAGGGCGAAGGCACCAAGGACGTCTATTTCCCGCGTCTCGCCGGCAAACCGGCCGGCTATCTCTACAACCAGCTCGAAGCCTTCAAAGATGGACGGCGTCATTATCCGCCGATGAATTACCTGCTGGCCTATTTGTCGGATCAGTATCTTGCGGAAATCGCGCAGCACTTTGCCACGCAGCATCCTCCCAATGAGCCGCCTCCGATTCCCGAAGTGAGCCAAGATGTGCTGCGGCAAGGCCAAGCGATCGCGACCGGCGGTGCAGCCGCGCGGCAGGTTCCGGCCTGCGCAAGCTGTCATGGAGCCCAGTTTACGGGCATGGAGCCCGGCATACCGGGCCTGCTCGGATTGCGCGCCGCCTATATCAGCGCACAGCTGGGCGGGTTTCGCTACGGGACCAGAAGCGCGCTCGAGCCGGATTGCATGCAGGTGGTCGCGGCGCGACTGACCGAAGATGACGTGAAAGCGGTCGCGGCCTACCTTGCTTCGCTTCCCGGTTCGCCGGACGCCATCCCGGCGAAGCAAGGAAGCTGGCCACTTCCTTTTGCGTGCGGCAGCGAACCGCAGTGAGACGGCCATGAACATTCGGCGCCTCGGTCAGTTCAACGCGCTCATCGGCTTCGCGGCAATTCTTCTGCTCGCTTCGCCGCCGAGTGTCGCGCAAGACAAGCCGAGCGGCGACAAGGCCGCGCAAATCAAAGAGGGCGAATATCTGGCGCGGGCCGGCGATTGCGTCGCCTGTCACACCGCACCGACCGGGAAGCTGTTCGCGGGCGGGCTTGCGATGCCGACGCCGTTCGGCACGCTTTACAGCACCAACATCACGCCCGATCCGGAGACCGGTATCGGCAAATGGAATGCGGATGACTTCTACAGAGTCATGCATGTCGGTCGCATGCCGGACGGCGGCCTGATTTATCCGGCCATGCCGTTTCCGTCTTACACCAAGGTCACGCGCGCCGACAGCGATGCCATCTTCGCCTATTTGAAAACCGTTCCGGCGGTGCATCAGCCGGATCGCCCGAACGATCTGCGCTTTCCTTACAACAATCGATCGCTGATCATCGGCTGGCGTACCCTGTTCTTCAACGAAGGCGAATACACACCGGATCCGAAGCAATCCGCAGAATGGAATCGCGGCGCCTATCTGGTCGAGGGCCTCGGGCATTGCGGCATGTGCCATACGCCGATCAATGCGCTCGGCGGCAGTTCCGAAGCGCAAGCATTTCAGGGCGGTCTGATCCCGATGCAGAACTGGTACGCGCCCTC
>DATAQN010000165.1:0-4517 GCA_036264635.1 Xanthobacteraceae bacterium
TTTCGGCGCCGACGACGCCATGGACATCGAGACGATGCCGGCCCGGTCGCCGGCCGGAAACACCACACGGCATTCGCTCGAGCTCAGCGGACCGATGATGGCCAGAACCTTATCGTCGTCGGCGAGCTTGCGCACGCCAACTACTGCCTGATCGGGCTTGCCGGCGGTGTCGAAAGCAACGATGCGCAGCTTCTTGCCGCTGATGCCGCCGGCGGCGTTGATCTCGTCGATCGCCATCTGTGCCGCGATCTCATTCGTCTTCGAAAATGTCGCAAATGGCCCTGCCCCTGACGGCAGATAGCCAAGCGGAAGCTCCTGGCACGCCGCGCTCGCGGCCCACGGCGCTGCCAACGCCGCCCCCAGAATGGCACCCGCCAATCTCGTTTTCATGGTGCTTCTCCTCTGTTTGATTGGATTCGATCGCCGCTCGAAACCGTGAGCGCCTCGCGTGCGCGGCCGTGGCCGAGGTAAGCGGCCTGCAGCCCCCGATCGGCGAGAATGCATTCGGGTGGACCTTCCATTGCAACCCGTCCGAGTTCGAGCACGTAGGCACGGTCGGCGAGCTCGAGCGCCCGCTGCGTGTTCTGCTCGACCAGCAGGATGCTTTGCCCGACCTCCCGATTGAGGCCACGGATCAGGGCGAATACGTCGTTCGACAGCCTCGGGCTCAATCCCAGCGAAGGCTCATCGAGCATCATGACCTTCGGTCGGGCGATCAGGCCGCGCCCGATCGCCAGCATCTGCTGCTCGCCTCCCGACAAGACCGAAGCTGGATGATGCCGGCGCGCCGCCAGATTGGGAAAGCGCTCATAGATATCGCGGATTTCGGCATCGACCGCGCGGTGATCGCGCCGGTGGAACGCGCCCATCAAGAGATTCTCGTGGATGGTCAGCGTCATCACGATGCGACGACCTTCGGGCACCAGGATCAGCCCGCTGCGCACCCGGACACTGGTCGGCCAATGGGTGATGTCGCGGCCGTCGAAGGTCACTGTGCCACCGCACGGCCTGGCGAGTCCCAACACCGCGCGCAATAGCGACGATTTGCCGGCGCCATTGGCGCCAAGCACCGCCACGATCTCGCCCTGGGCGAGTGTTGCGGAGACGCCGCGGACCGCGTGCACGCGGCCATAGCGGACCTCGAGTTCATGCACTTCGAGCTGCACTGTGGCGCTCCATCGGCTCGCCGGCCGGCGCGCCGAGGTAGATCTCCTGCACCAAGGGGTTCTGACGGATGTCCTCGGGGCTACCCTCGGCGATCTTGCGTCCGAAGTCGAGCACGATGACGTCCTCGCACAGCGCCCCGATGAAATGCATGTCATGCTCGACAACCAGTAAGGTGAGGCCGGCGTCAGCACAGATTTTCTCGAGTTGCGCCTGCAGCGCCTCGGTTTCCGCCGGATTGAGACCAGCGGCTGGCTCGTCGAGCAACAGTAGCCGCGGCTGTGCCATCAGCGCGCGCACCAGCTCGATGTGCTTCTGCACGCCATAGGGGAGGCTGCCCACCGTGGAGCGCTCGTATTCAATCAATCCTGCGTCCGCAAGCGCCGCGCGCGCCGCTTCGCGCCAGCGGTTGTGCGGCACGAGGTTGATCGGCTGCAATACGCCACCCAAGCCGCGATTGCGGCAATGTTGCCCAACCATGACGTTCTCCAGCGTGCTCAGATGGGGCATCAGCCGGATATTCTGGAAGCTGCGAGCGATCCCGTGGCCGATGCGCCGCCGCGAAGGAGTGGCGGTGATATCGGCGCCGTCGAACAGGATGCGCCCGGCATCGACCGCGAACATGCCGGTGATCAGATTGAAGATCGTCGTCTTGCCGGCGCCGTTGGGGCCGATGAGCGCCGTCCGCACGCCACGCCCGACGGTGAGACTTAAATCGTTGATCACGCACAAGCCGCCGAAATGCTTGCTGACGGATTCAAGACGAAGGATGGGATCGATCATCGTCACCCGGCACGCTCCTTCGGCAAGCCGGGTGCAATCGCGCGGTGGCGCGGTTCGGCTCGAGTTAAGCCGAGCAGCCGGCGCAATTGCGCGCCAGTGACGAGCCCCTCCGGGCGCAACGCCATAATCACGATCACGGCAGCGGCGAACGCCACGTAGCGCCAGTGGGCGCTGGCGCGCAAGATTTCCGGCAGCAGCGTGAATACCGCCGCGCCCAATAGCGGGCCGATCACGGTCTGGGTGCCACCGAGCAGGACATAGAGCACGATCGTGATGCTCAGCGAGATGTTGAAATATTGTGCCTCGATGAAGCTGAAGTGATGCGCGTAGAGTCCGCCCCCGATCCCGGCGATGGCCGAACCGAGCGCAAAGGCAGCAATCTGGAAGGCGCGCACGTCGATACCCATGAGGTCGGCCGTTCCCTCGTCATCGTGAACCGCGGTCACCGCGATTCCGAAGCGCGTTGCAAACAACAGCCAGACCAGCGCCGCGACGATGGCCGCTGCCGCGGCAATGGTCGGAAGCCTAATAAACGCCGCGACCGGGTAACCGGCCGCGCCGCCGACCACTTCCAGATTGAGAATGATCGCTTGCACGATCTGGCCGAGGGCGAACGTAGCAAGCGCCAGATAGATGCCACGCGTGCGCAGTACCGGTACCGCCACGGCGAGCGCCACCGTGCCGGCCACGATCCCTGCGAACGGGATGGCCACGAGCGGTGAGAGCTTGAACACATTGCTGAGGTATGCCGAAGCATAGGCGCCGATCGCCGCGAAGCCGGCGAGCCCCAGATTGAGCTGTCCGGCCGCAAGGGGGAGGAAACCGCCATAGGCGAAGACCACGTTCACCGCGAGTAGAACCAGGACGCCTTCCAGATATCCGCTCATGCGCGCGCCTGCCCGGCGATTGCGCCCGCGAACAATCCGGTCGGACGGATGAACAGGATGAGCAGCAGCAGTCCGTAGACCGCGATGTCGACGAAATCAGCGCCGAAATAGCCGATCGACATTACCTCCACCAGGCCGATGATCAGCCCGCCGGCAATCGAGCCCCAAACGTTGCCCATACCGCCGACGATCATGGCCGAAATACCTTTGAGGCCCACCACTTCGCCCATGAATGGATGAACCTGGCGATAATTCAACGCGAAGATCAAGCCGGCGAACGCGGCAAACAGGCCGCCGATGAGGAACACCACCGGCACGATGCGGTTGATGTCGACGCCGAGCAGCAGCGCGGTATCGGAATCTTCGGCGATCGTGCGCAGGCCGCGACCGAGACGGGTGCGCGCCAGCACCAGCGTCAACGCCCAGATCAGCGCGATCGAGCAGAGCAGGCCGGCGAGCTGCGGCAGGCTGACGACGAGGCCGGCAATGCGCCAGTCAGCATTGCCGAACAGCGCCGGCAAGGTGCGCAGCTCAGATCCCCAATAGATCACCGCCAAGTGCTCAAACAGCAACAGAAAGGCCATCGAGCTTACCAGCGGCACGAAATCCTGAGCGCTACGCATCCAGCGCCAAGTGAAACGCTCCACCACGAGGGAGCCCACCGCCCCCGCGATGAGGGCAGCGCCAGCTGCGAGCGGCCACGGCATCCCGCTGCGCACCAACGCCCACATCGCCATCCCGCCGATCATGAACAGACCGGGAATGCTGAAATTGAGAAATCTCAAAACGCCGATGCTGAGCGTCAATGCCACGGCGACCATCGCGTAGATGGAGCCGAGCATCAGGCCGTTTACGATCTGCTGATAGAAAATGGCAATGCCCTCGATCTCGCGCCCGGCGGTCGCTCCTTGCCCTCGATCAGAACACCACCTTGCCGATCATGGCCTCATGCGTCACTTCGCCGCTGAATGGCAGGGAAGCGGTAAAAGTCACCGCGCTCGGCGCCGCGAGCCGCGCTCAACGTTGGCACATCGGCGAAAGACCGCAAGGGCATTTTCGCGCCGCACTTGATCATTCCGGCGGCATATCTCGTGCGACTCTCATTCGGCCGCGCTCAGAGTCGACAGTGGTTCGCTCTCGACCGCGTTGACGTAGTGTACGGCTTTGCCGGAGCCTTTCACCAGCGCCTGCGCGGCGACGCACAAGGCAGCGAAGGATCCGCCATCGAGCGCGCCGAAGAATGTGCCATTGATCGCACGGATCTCGGCGCTGACGCGGTCGATCTTGAGCCGGCCGGCAGGCGCCAGTGTGAGCAGTACGCCGCGACGGTCCTGCGGATTGGGCCGCTTGAGCAGCAGTCCGAGCCGCGCCATCTTGCCGGTCTCCGAGGCGATGAAGGCGCTCGACACGTGCATGGCCTGGGCGACCGTGCCGACCCTGACGCCACGTTCACCCTGCAGATGAGCGACCGCGATCAGCACGCTGTATTGCGGTCCGCTGAGTCCCATGCGTCGACCCAGATGCGCACGAACGATCTCCATACGGCTTGCGATCGTGAAAAGATCATTGACGAGCGTCCGAAACCGACGGTCCGAGCCCTTATCGAGCAGCGCGCCGGAGGAGACAGTAGGTGGCAAGACGTAGGCCGCCGCGGCATTCCCCCGTTTTGCCCGGGCGCGGGTG
>DATAQN010000176.1:0-2917 GCA_036264635.1 Xanthobacteraceae bacterium
GGGCCTCGACCATGACCCATCGCGGCGCGGAGTTCACGTTGCGGCCGGGCTCGATCGTCTTGCTCAAGCTCGACGAGCCGTTCTTTGCCGCCGACGGCAGCAATCGCAAGCAGTTCACCAACGTGCATTTTCCGACTGCGACGCTGCGGGCCATGGTGCCCGGCGTCGAGGCCATGGTCGGACGCGAGCTGGAGCCAGGCGGCGCCCTCTCGCTCGCCATGGATTACAGCGATCTCCTGCTCGAGCATGCCGCAGCGGTCGAAGAAGCCGGCATGGCGATCGCCGCGCATTTGCTCGATCTCGCAGCCATCGGCCTTGGCGCACGCGGCGATCTCGCGGTGGAAGCCCAGCGCGGCGGTTTGCGTGCCAGCGGCTCAAGGCGGTGCTGACGATCCTGCAGCGGCGTCTCTCGGAGCCGGATTTTTCCGCGCAGAAACTCGCCGCCGAGGTGGGCCTGTCGGAGCGCTATGTCAAGGAGCTCCTGTATGAAGCCGGCGCCAGCTTCACCACACGGCTGAATGAATTACGAATGCGTAAGGCTGCGGATTTGCTCGCCCGCAAGGAAGGGCGCATCAGCGATATCGCCTTCGAATGCGGCTTCAACGATCTTTCCTATTTCAACCGCTGTTTCGGTCGCCGCTTCGGTCTGACGCCGACGGCGGCGCGCGGAAAATAGAGCAACTTGCACTGGGTTCGCGCGTTACCATCTGATGGGCATGACAAACAAACACGCTTTCGGTCACGCACGCGCCACCCGCGCTGATTTCGGCGCCACGGAGGCGCGCGGCAAGATCATCGACCAGGATGGGCGGGAGATACCGCAGGAAACGCTGCGGCCGCAATCCGGCGGCCTGCATTTCGATTTTCGCCATTCCACGGTGAACCCGTTCGGTCAGCTCACGCGCGAGCAGCGGCTCAAGCGACTGGAGGCCATGGCCAAGCTGCTCGACGTCGCCTTCATGGTGCCAGGTACGAAAATCCGTTACGGCGTCGACGGCATTGTCGGCCTGATTCCGGTGGTTGGCGACATCATCGCGACCGGTCTCTCGCTCTGGCTGGTCTATGAAGCCCGCGCGCTGGGCGCGCCATGGCATATCACTGCACGGATGCTCGGCAATGTCGCGTTCCAGGGCGTGGTCGGCACCGTACCGGTTGCGGGCGACGCCATCGACGTGCTGTTCCGCGCCAACATGCGCAATGCGCGATTGCTGCGGCGCTGGTTGGAGAAGCAGCCCTACTGACCCCACCAAAGAAAACGCCCCCGGACCATTGTCCGAGGGCGCGTTTCACAAAAGCAAAAAAGCTTTACGCAGCGTCCTTATCGCTGGCGGCGGCAGGCTCGGCCTTGCGCGGCCGGCGCGGCAGCGGGAACGACTCGCTCTCATACAGCGAACGGATGCCGCTTTGGTCGAAGCGCGCTTCCTCGACCTGCAGATAGGCGCCATTGAGCGAATCCGCCGGCAACTCCTCGATCGCAAAGCGAACAGCTTCCGCCGCGGTGCCGAAACGCCGATAGGCAAACCCGGCACGCTTCTTCTTGCGGATCGCGGCGGGGAAGAGTTCGGCGGAGGTGTTGAAGTTGAACGGACGCAGTGGACGCATGGTCGATGGCCTCATGTCTTTTTGGCGCTAGCGCGAGCGGGTTTGAGGTGAGCCGGCGGCAAAGCCACTACCGGCGGCCGCCAAGCATGTCATTTTCGACCCCTAATATAGGCCTGTTTGACAGAATTGCGAATCCTGTCGGTCCAAAACGTGAATCTAACAGTAAACCAACAACCTATGTAATTTCAATAGGTTGCAAGATTCATAACTTGTCCAGCAGGACCAGGACGAGGACGACGACAAGAATTACGCCGAGCAACCCGGTTCCGGAGTGGCCGATGCCATAGCCATGGCCGCCAAACCGGCCGCTGATGCTGCCAAGCATCAGAATGATCAGAAGAATGATCAGGATCGTCCCAAGGGACATGGCGCCCTCCAACAAAACAGGCGGCCGGCGAAAGACTCGCCGCGCCGCCTGTCAAACAAAGCACATTCCGCGTCCGTCTACCAATGACGAAGCCGCTTCCCGCCCGCGTGAGGGCAGGAGGGGCAACATCTAGCGCGGCTTGTGCTTCAGCGCCGCCGAGTTAATGCAGTAGCGCAGGCCCGTCGGGCCAGGGCCATCATTGAAGACATGGCCGAGATGGCCCGAGCATTTCGAGCACAGGACCTCGGTGCGGATCATGCCGTGGCTATGGTCCCGCTCTTGGTCGACATGGCTTTCCGCAGCCGGCTGGGTGAAGCTCGGCCAGCCGCAGCCGGAGTCGAACTTGGCATCGGACTCGAACAGGGTCTGCCCGCAGCCGGCGCAGACATAGGTGCCGGATTTGGTTTCATACTCGTACTCGCCCGTGAACGGTCGCTCGGTCGCCTTCTCGCGCAAGACCGCGTACTGCATCGGCGTCAATTCCTTGCGCCACTCGGCTTCGGTCTTGACGACTTTGTCGGTTGTTTTGGTGTCGGACATGAATACTCCCTCAGTCAGGAGAAGCCGTTAGTTCGAAACGCTCGCGTTTGCCACCAGCGTCGGCTTCTCGGTGTAGTTTTCTGCAAACAGCTTCTTCAGGTTCTCGACCTTCGGCAGGTCGTTGTAGGCAATATAAGGCTGGTTGGGGTGCAGCGTCAGGTAGTCCTGGTGATAGGCCTCCGCCGGGAAGAAGCCCTGCAGCGCCGATATCTTGGTCACGATCGGCTTGGCATAGACCTTGGCGCCGTTGAGCTGGGCGACATAGGCCTCCGCCACTTTCTTCTGGTCCTCGGAGGTGGTCCAGATCGCCGAGCGATACTGCGTGCCGGAGTCCGGGCCCTGGCGGTTGAGCTGGGTCGGATCGTGCGCCACCGAGAAGAAGATCTGCAGGATCTTGCCGTAGGAAAT
>DATAQN010000236.1:0-14631 GCA_036264635.1 Xanthobacteraceae bacterium
ACGATGGGGACTTGAACATTAGCGGCGACGGCTGCGTTCATCACGGGAGTTGACATACACAAGACGAGCTTAGTGTCCGTTGTAACTGTGAAGGTTTCGTCACCCTCCCAACATTCTTGATAGTCGATAACGTAGTCGGCACCCAAAATGCGCTGTGTTGATTGCCTCATGAGCTGATCGACCATTCCAGAAATGTAGTACCGACACTGGTAGGGCAATGCCAAGGCGAAGATGCTATCGATCGTACGGTTGTTAGCGGGATCTCCAATAGCGATTGCAAGGATTCGTGGTAGAGCTGACGAACCTTTCTTCTTTTGTGCGGCGGCGGTCGCTTTGACTTGCCTCTTTTTGGTTCTCTTTTGTGCGACAGTCGTTTTGGTTGTCTTGTTCGGTCGAGACGGTCTTTTGGTGCGTTTCATCGCTGTGCGCTCCCTGACGTTATAATCCTCCACAACTAAAGCGGGAGACAGAGTAAATAACAAATTCAATAGACGCCAGATGGTGGTGGGCGCGCGCGCATTGCTCTAGGGCCTCGCAGCGGCGAGCTCGAAATCCGCTTCTGCTTAATGAGCGGACATCTGTGAGGGCGACTGAACGCGACACTGCCCTCGGTGCCCGGCTCACGGCGTTGGTCAAGGAAAGAAACGCATCGTCAATCCGCAATTCCCTTTCACAAGCAAACTCGCACCGCGTGCACACAGCGTCTTACGCCTCTTGTGAAGACGTGATGACACGCGCGCCGTGCGAGGTGTTGGTCGATTCCGCGCGTAGGCGCGCAACTAGGTCGCTTGGGCTTCGCTCATCGACTAACAAAAACCAATGTTGTCCAGGCGTTGCCCTAGCAAGCAACTGCGCTAGCGCCTTAAATCTATCCCGCAATATATTGATTTTACTGGAAAAACTGGTGCCGGGTGAGAGGATTGAACTCCCGACCAACGGTTTACAAAACCGCTGCTCTACCGCTGAGCTAACCCGGCGAATACCAGAAATATCGTTGTATCGGGGGCTTTTAGCATTCTTGCCGATTATCGCAACTGCGCACGGAACGCGAACATTGAAGGCAGTCCCGGTACAAAAGACGGTCCAAAGTGGAAGGGCATTTCGGAGCCGTGTTCGATATTGGTTCTGCACGCCGTAAGCGTCGGTGCCAACCTCCCCTGCGCGCTGAGAGCTTCACAAGCTCAGCGAACGGTCCGGTGCGGCCAACTGTGGCGCCCTTACTTCAACTTTGCGGTGGGGACTTCCGATCCGTCCATGACGTTAGCTGCGCGTCGCCAGCCTCGCGCCATTTTGAGGAAAACGTCGCGGTCGTGATCTGTCTTTGCTTCTTTCGCCCAAATCACGCATTCGTCGGCGTAGTCGCGACATTGTTTCGCGGATTCCATTACGCCGCCTGCACGTCAGTAGACGCCATACCGAGCGACACCAACAACAAGGAGGAGGAAGAGCGCCAGCATGACCATTGTTGCTCCGCCCACCACAAAGCTGTCGGCTAATCGTCGTCTTTTTCGGGACATGCCTAAATAACGCGAGCTGGCCGTTAATCGTTCAGATTTTTAATCGTTCAGATTTTGGAGTGTCAGAAGACACACTCCGCCGTCGCGTATCTTGCTGGAACGGCAGGCTTTTCCGAGTGCTGTCGTAATAGCCAAGAAACTGGAAGACAGACGTTCATGAGCAATCAAAACCAGCAACAAGGTGGTCGCACGGCGGCCGCTCCCGCCTATTTCTTCTTGTCGTCGTCCGGCTGGGGCTGCTGCTGCTGTTGGGCGACTTGCTGCCCCCTTCCGGCCTGAGATGGCGGGCGCACGTCCTCCCGTTCTAGGCAGTCGGCTTCAGATTCAAGCATCATCGCCTTAAGGATGATCTCAAAGCGTTGTTCGCGATCTTCCGTGCGGTCGGCCTGCTCGTAGAGCTTCTGGACTTGGGCGCGCAGTTCTTCAACTCGACTCATGATCAAGCATTCAACAGATTGGCAATGAATAAGGGCCGCCATCCACCATGGGATTAGGCCAAGAAGCCCCCAAGCCGAACGGCATTCACCGCGAGAAAGAGAAGGAACGACAGCGTAATCATGGTCAACCCGGCTATGACGAAGCTGTCAGCTAGTCGCCGTTTTCTCCGCGTCATACCTGAACAACGCGAGCCGGTCGGTAATCGTTCAAATGGGAATTAGGACAACACGGCTGGTTCCACTGCCGTGAGGCGGCCAAAGAAGATGGCCCCAGCGTGGGCTGCCGAGGCCAAAGTGGAGCTTTCGCCATTTTGTCACTTCACGTCATTACAACGCCTCGTGCGCAACAATGGTTGCGCCGATGCCTTGGATGCAATTGGGATGTGCTGAGGCAGGCCCTGGTCAATGCCTCCTCGACGCCATGCCGTCACCGAATGCGAAGCATCGTTCGCACTCGCTAGAACCTACTGGACAAAGCGCTTCGCTAAAGCGCCGCGATACTGGACCGGTATAGGTCGGCAAGAAGGTTGCCGTTGACCGAAACCTCTTTGACGGCGCCGAGGCTGCTTTTAGCGCTCGCAGGAGCAGGGTAAAATCCGTATGGGATTTGCCGGGGGCCTGAAGAACATTGGCGCCCCCGACACCAAAGTCAGCGGCGCGAGGCACGCGTCGCGCAAGCCCGGCTTGAGGATATGACTATGAACAACGGCAGCCCGCTTCCGCTCTCCGAACTTGAACAGCGCATCGCTATTATTCGCGACAATATCCGGCAGCTGATCGAACAGGCGGCCGCCAATTCAGGCGCCGGAGACGAGGCGCGCAATGCCGACCGCCTCGCGCAACAAAACGAAGAGCTGGAACGGCTCGTGAAGCAAAGAGACGAACTTCTGAAAAACAGAAAATAATCGTCGGTGCTTGTGAAGTCGGTGCTTGTGAAGTCGGTGCTTGTGAGGCTTGGCGTTGGCTCAAATCCAACACTGGTCGAGCCACGGCGTCACGAGCTTCGGCCCGCTCCGGATCGGCGGGCCGTACAGGCCTTAGGCTAGAGCGTCACCTGCTTGGAGCCGCATTCCTTACAGGTGTAAGGAACCCGGGTCTGCCCCGGCGTTGCCGACACGCGGTTCGGTGCGCCGCATTTGCCGCATTTGGTCTCGATGCGGGTATTGCCTTGCTTGACGGTGACGGTTTTCCGCTCCATCGCCTCGCGCACAAGCCGTTCAGCCTCCTCACGCATTTCTTGCTTTGACATTGCCGCTTTCCGCTTGTTGGCGCGCAGATCTCACACGCGCAGGTCCTACATGACTTTGCGCACAGGCACAACAAACCCGGCCCGACAGCGCGTATTTGCCCCAACATTCTTGCTGCAGTATGCCTAAAGGTAGTGCTACAGGATTGTAACGCGCCGGCGACGTGTTAAGGGGCCAGCGCGCAATTGCCTCTTCGGGCGGAACTTGTGACGAACGGCGCCAAAGATCAACCTTCCGGCATGCAGCCCCCCGACATGAAGGTGATCGGCAGCGACGTCATTGCCGAACTTTTGGGCAAGGCCGAAACAAGCGAGCGCAAGCGCTCGCATATGTTGTTGCATGGCGGTCACCACGAATCGGTCCAGCACATGGTGATCATGCTAGAGCCTGGTACCTATGTGCGCCCGCATCAGCACAGCCAGCAGTGGGAAATGTTGGCGCTGTTGCGCGGCAGCTGCGATCTCTTGAAGTTCAGCGCGCAGGGCGAGTTGGTCGATCGCATTGAAATGAGCGCCGCATGTCCGGTCGTGCAGATCTCGATCGGGACGTGGCACGGGCTTTATGTGCGCGAAAAAGGCACGATGCTGCTCGAGGTCAAACCCGGGCCCTATCGGCCGAACGAATTCGCCGAGTGGGCGCCGCCCGAAGGTGACCCGTCGGTGCCGCAATATCTCGCGGGCTTAGCCCACTGATTGGAGCATGATCCGATTCAATCGAATTGGATCAAAGTCTAGGGCAGCGCGAGCAGACAGCTCGCGATTACCAGCATCACCAGCGCCGACAAACCGAGCGACCAGTGCACGCCGATAAGGCTGCCAAGCAATCCGACGGATACACCGCTGAAGGCGCGCAGTCCCAGGCTCGCCATGTTGAACAGGCCGATGACACGGCCGCGTATATCGAGCGGCGCATTAACCTGCACGAGGGTCTGCGCCATGGCGTTGAATGACAATTCGAAGAAGCCCGCCGCAAACAAGAGCCCAAGCGCGACCGGATAGCTTTCGGCCAGCGCAAACCCTGTTAGCGACGCGCACCACAGTATCGCCAGAATGATCGCCGTGCGCGCGTTCGGCACCAGCAGCGCTTTGCCTTCCAGCACGATACCGGCGATGAGCGCACCCGCGGCATCGGCGGCAAGCAGCATGCTGTACATCACACCCGGATCGCCATGACCGAGATCCTGGGCGAAGCCCGGCATCTGCGCGCTGTAGGCATTGCCGACGAAGAACGATGACGCGCCGGCAAGAAGCGTCATCGCGATGATGACTGGATGCGCGGCGATATCGCGCGCGGTCTGCGTGATATCGGCGAGCCCGCGCACGGCGCGCGGCGGCGCTGCAGCGCCTTTCCGAAATTTCGGACCATAGGGCGCTTTGACCAGCCACAGCACGAGCGGCAGATAGAACAGCGTGTTGAGCATGATGCCGTGCGCCGGACCGAGCCCCAGCAAGATCGCGCCGCCAACCGCAGGCCCAATCAACACACCGACATAGCGCGCCGTCGCATTCAGGCGCACCGCGCTCATCAGATCGGCGCGGCCGACGATGTCGTAGAGTAACAATTGGTTCGGCGTTTGCCACAACACGCCGGCGCAGCCATGGATGACCAACAGCACCATAGCGTGCCACATCTGCAGCGTACCGGTGATGAAGAAGTAGCCCCAGCCGAGCGACGCGGTGATGAACAGGCCCATGCCGCACTGAATGATGCGGCGCGGATCGAAGCGATCAGCGAGCGCACCGGTCGCAACCGAAAAAGCCAGGAACGGCAGCCAGTGCGATAACACGGCAAAGCCCGCCAGAGCCGGAGAATGGAATTTCTGAAACAGCACCCAATAGCTGATGACGTGCTCGATATTGTCGGCCATCATCGCCAGCACATAGGTCGAGAATTGCGCCCGAAAACCCGGATAGCGCATCGCTGCGAACGAACGGTGTGCTGGGGCCGGCTGGACCGTTTGGGCCGGAGGCATGACGTTCAAGGCAGTACTTCCATAAAAAACGCCGTCGCGATTTGCGGCGGCTTGAGGAGCATTTTGCGGCTGTGTGCCACCGTATCGTCACATCGCCAAGCGACGATCCCGCGTGTGGCCTATGCAAGAATGCGGCCCAAATCTCGATTTGGAATAAAGCAAAACCACATTGAGCCTATGCTGCCAGGAATAAGAACAAGGGAAGATTGTTACACCTCGCATGACGAGCGATAGCAGCGGACCCTCACCACTGACGCGGCGGACATTGCTGGCCGGATCCGCCGCCGCGGCCCTTGCCGCCACTGCAGATCAGGCCACGGCCGAAACGGCCCCCGCCGACAAGGCAACGCCCGGCATTTTCCGCTATCGGATCGGCACCTATGAACTGACCGCGCTCTACGACGGTATCTGGTACCGGCCGATTACCGACAAGTTCATCAACGCACCCTTTGCCGAGGTCGAGCGCGCGCTCGATCAGGCCTTCATGCCGCACGACAAGCTGGCGACGCCATTCACCACGCTGATCGTGAATACGGGAAAGAAGCTCGTGCTGATCGACACGGGTACCGGCGGCCAGATCGCGGCGTCCGCCGGCGCGCTGCGCGACAATCTTGCCGCCGCCGGGGTCGATCCCAAAGCGGTCGATCAGATCGTCATCTCGCACTTCCACCCCGATCACATCAACGGCATCAAGGACAAAGACAACGCGCTGATCTTCCCCAATGCCGAGATCATGGTGCCGGAGCCGGAATGGGCCTATTGGATGAACGATGACAATATGAATGCGGCCGAGCCGGATCTGAAACTCACCTTCCGAAATCAGCGGCGGATTTTTTCCGACATCGCCGAGCAGGTGGCACGCTTTGCGCCGGGCAAAGAAGTCGCGCCCGGCATCGAGACTCTCGCCGCGCCCGGCCACACGCCAGGCCACACCGTATTTGCCATCCACTCCGGCAATGACTCGCTTCTGGTCCTGGGCGACACCGCGCAGCATCCAGCCGTGTTTGCGCGTCATCCCGATTGGCAGGCGGCATTCGATATCGACGGTTCTGAGGCAGTCGCCACGCGCAAAAAGATTTTCGATCGCGCCGCGGCCGACCGCATGCTGGTGACCGGCTATCACTTCCCCTTCCCCGCCTGCGGCCATTTGATCAAGACCGCGAGCGGCTATGAGCACGTGCCAATCGAGTGGCAGACCAGTCTGTGATTGACAAAAGATCTGGAGGCCGGCTGTGACGCCGGCCTCCGTGATCCTCGCGGATTGTTCATTTTGTTCGACGCGGATCGAGGCCGCGCCCGCGGGGACAACTAGCAGGCCGCACGATCTCGATCTATCGTGCGTATAATTCCGACTTGCGGGCCTAACGGGGGGTCTACCGTCAGAGACCCGCAAGTCGGTGCGTGCAATCCGGGCCTCGGTTCGCACCGGTTGTTGGGTGCATATTCCGGATTACAGGCAAGCTCCTATCCGGTTACGACCGCTTCGCGGCGGCGCCGGCCTTGATTTGAGTCTTGGTCTGCAGCTTGGCCTGATGCGACTTCACGGACTTCACATGCCGTGCCTGATGCATCTTGCCGGATTTGACGTGAGACCGGCTGGCGAGGTGCTTGCGGGTCTTGTTGTGCAGCTTGACGTGCTTCACCGCCTTGTCCGGTTTCGCCGTCTGCTTCGCATCAGTCGCAGCCGGAGCCGCCGTATTGGCGGGCGCCGTGACGTTCGCTGACGAGCCTGAGCCCTTCACCGGAGTATTCTGGGCCGTCGGCGCGGCGGGCATCGTGACCGCCGGCGCGGAGCCCGTGGTCTTGGTGTTGGAGTTTGACGTCTGCGCGAAAGCCGGGCCGGCAATCAAAGCGGTTGCGAGCAGTCCGGCGGCAAATTTCCTCAACATCTTTCTTCTCCTGTGTCCCTGGCGGCAGTCCTGAGCGAGCTTTTCGGGAGATGGCCTCGCGAGACTGTGCCGTTGTTGGCGTCAAGGATTACGCCCCCCGCACTGAATGCGTCCTGAAGTCGGCCAGCAGACTTCGTTCACCTACGTGAAATCTTTGTAATGCAACGGATTTCCCGGAATTGGCCGAAAGCGGGAATAGATCGGCCGGCGACGGGATAAAATGCTAGGATGCCGGTGTTCTACGTGCTGCACCGCACCGCAACCGGAGACACGTCATGCGCAAAACGCCGTTGCTTGCTGCCGCCATTCTTGCCGGTTCCATCGGCATCGGGCCGGGACTGGCTTTCGCCATGGAGAGCAACAATCCCTCCCCGCCGTCGTCAACGAACCAGCAGCCGCCCAAGCAAGGAACCACAAAGAGCACCAAGAAGAAGAACGACAAATCGAGCTCGGCCGAGGATTTCCTCAACAACTGGCACAAGGCCTACGCGCTGGTTTACGACAAGCACGACTATGAAGGCGGCATCGCCGTCCTGCGCGCGATGGGCTACGACGACAATGTCGATGTCGCGACGCTTGTCGGTTACGCCAGCCGCAAGCTCGGCCGCTACGACGACGCCAAAGTGTGGTACGAGCGCGCGCTTGCCGCCGATCCCAACCACGCGCTGACTTGGTCCTATTACGGCATGTGGCAGGCTGAACAGGGCAATATCCTCAAAGCCAAGGACGACCTCGAAAAAGTCGCCAGCATCTGCGGCACCACCTGCCCCGAATATGTCGCGCTGAAAGGCGCCATCGACGGCACGGTTACTTATTGATTTTCAGCTCCAGCCGCTCATTCTCGCTCGCGCGGGAATGAGCGGTGCCGGCATGCCCGTCGCCCTACTCTTTTGATTCCCCGCGCGCCTCGGCCACTATCCAGGCGTGATAGTCCGGGTCGACGCTTTCGAGCGGAATCACCAGAATCGCCGGCGTCGTATAGGTGTGCAGTTTGCGCACCGCCTCGCGTACCGGTTCGGCGAGTGAGGCGCGGGTCTTGATGATCATCACGACTTCATTGCCGCGATCGATCGCGCCGTGCCACCAATAGAGCGATACCATCCCTGGTAGGATATTGACGCAGGCGCACAGCCTGCGCTCGATCAGCGCCTGGCCGACCTGCTCCGCTTCGCCAATGGACGGAAACGTCGTATAGACGATCACCGCGCGTTCCAAATCGCCGTCCATTTCAGCCTCCCGTTCAGCCCGCTATGCCGAAGCGCCCGACAAAACCGACCTATCAGCAAATCGCCTTTGTCGCGAGCGACGTGCCGGAAGCGGAACGCGCGCGCCAACGCCTGGTCCGCCGCTACGGCGACGCCAAGCCCGAGGACGCCGATGTGATCGTGGCGCTGGGCGGCGACGGGCTCATGCTGGCAACCCTGCAACGCTTCATGAATTCCGGCAAGCCGATCTACGGCATGCATCGCGGCACGGTCGGCTTCCTCATGAACGAATATGCGGAAGGCGATCTGCACGAACGGCTGGCGGCTGCCGAAGTAACAGTCATCCATCCGCTGATGATGCGCGCACGCGACGAAGTCGGCCGCATTTACCGGCACCGCGCCATTAACGAAGTGTCGCTGTTCCGGCAGACCTACCAGGCCGCGCGCCTGCGTATCCTGGTCGACGGCAAGGAGCGCCTGCCCGTATTGGTCGCCGACGGTGTCTTATTGGCAACGCCGGCCGGATCGACCGCCTACAATTTATCGGTTCAGGGCCCCATCATTCCGATCGGCTCGCCGCTTTTGGCGCTGACGCCGATCAGCCCGTTCCGGCCGCGGCGCTGGCGCGGCGCGCTCTTGCCGGATCGCGCCGATGTCACGATCGAAGTGCTTGAAGCCGAGAAGCGTCCGGTTGCGGCCGTCGCCGATCATGACGAGGTGCGCTCGGTCCGTGCCGTGGACATCAGTCTCGATCACAGCATCTCGATGCATATGCTGTTCGACCCCGGCCACAATCTCGATGAACGGATTTTGGGCGAACAGTTCGGGTATTGATCCCCCTTCGCCCCCGGACCAAAGCTTAACTGCCGTTTAACGACGTTTCTTTACTTTTGCGCCCGCGGGGCTCGGCGCTGGTAACGTCTGCCGCGCGGGGGAATTTATGGTCCGCATCGACTTCAACCGCTTGCGCTTTTTGGTCATCGACGACAATGCGCATATGCGGCGGATCCTGCGCACATTGCTGCACGGATTCGGCGCGCGGGAAGTCTATGAAGCCGAGGACGGCGCGTCCGGCCTCGAAGGCTTCACCCACTACGTGCCGGACATCATCATCGCCGACTGGGTGATGCCGATCTTCGACGGCCTCGAGCTGGCGCAGATGATCCGTCAGCCGGGTGCCAATTCCAATCCCTACGTGCCGATCATCATGCTCACCGGCCATTCCGACAAGAAGCGTGTGATGATCGCGCGCGATGCCGGCATCACCGAATTCCTCACCAAGCCGATCTCGGCGAAATCACTCTACGAGCGCATCCTCAACGTCGTCCTCAGACCGCGCCCATTCGTGAAGACCAAGACCTATTTCGGACCCGACCGGCGGCGCAACGTCAACCCGAATTACAGCGGCGTCGAGCGGCGCAAAGCGGTCAAGACGGATCTGCTGCGTCAAGAAAATCTCATCGACAAGGCCAAGGTTACGACCTGAGCGCAAGGAGCACCGAGCGAAAATGGCGCGCAAAGATCAACGCAAGGACCAAGCTCCGCTGGTCGTCACTTATGCCGACCACGAAGTCATCACGCCGCCGAACGAGTTGCGCAAAGCCGTCGCGCCGGCCGGTCCTGATGACGACGACCCGATCGCGCGCGCCGAAGCGGCGCTGGTGCAGCTCTCGTCGGAATTTTCCAGCTGGATGCTGGCGGAGTGCGAACGGATCGAAACGGCGCGCCAAGCCATAAAGCTGCTCGGCATGACCGAGCACACGCACAATGCGCTGTTCCGCGCCGCCCATGACGTCAAAGGCGAATCGGCGACGTTCGGCTATCCCGAAATCGTGGGCGTCGCGGATAGCCTGTGCCGGCTCCTCGAACACACGCCGGACATCGCGCGCATTCCGCTGGTGCTCGTCGACCAGCATGTCGACGCCATCCGCGCCATGACGCGCGAGAATGCACGCGCCGACAAGGCCGAAGTCGCCGGCGAATTGGTGCGCCGGCTGCGCGAGGTCACCGACGACTTCCTCAGGCGCGAGAACGATTTCCGACCGGATTATCTGGAAAGCATTTTCGCGCCGTCGCTCGCTCCAGGCGGCTCCGATAACTAAGCCGCGGGTGCTAGAGCATGATCCGGAAAAGTGGAAACCGGTTTTCCGAAAAGATCATGCTCCAACGAACAAACTAGACCATGATCCGATTCAACCTGATCGGATCATGGTCGAGACCTTACGCCGCTTCTGACTGCGCGTCGTAGTCGAGCGCGACAAGCTCGTCGCAGAACAATCGCGCTTCCTCGCGCGCGGCTTCCGTCGCAAAGCGGCGCAGCAAAGTGAGCAGCGGCGCGAGCTCGTCGAGGTCCTCGTTCTCGCAGCGGGTGAGCACACGCTCGATCATGCGCCGCTTGAGCCGCGTCACGCCGCCCGGCTCGAGGAGGAAGCCTTCACGCATCGCTTCGATCGCTTCCTTGAAGGCTGGATAGGTCGAAGGCGGCAATTGCGCCTTTTCAAACAAAGCCCGCAATCCGGCCGCGCCGCGATCGTGAATGAGCCCCGACACGCGCGCGACCGGCATATCGGCGAGCTCGGCCAGAGCTTCTTCGAACAGCACGATATTGCCTGACAACAGCGCGCGCAGGATGAGACCCGCGGTGAGCTGTCCGCTGGCGCAGAGATGGCGGATCAAAGGGGCAAGCTCGGTGTGCGGCGCATCGGCGGCGATGGTGACGGTCGCCTTTTCGCACGCCTCGCGGGCGACGCGGCGCGCATGATCGACGTCGAGCCATGCGCGGCCGGCGACGAAGCCGGCGAGCGTCTCCGAGAGCTTGATGACCAGCGTCTGGCGGGTGGCGGCCGGAATATCGTCGCGCAGCAAAAGCGCCTCACGCACCGCGGCCAGATGACCGAATCGATCGACGATGCGATCCATCGAGAACGGCGCGATCTCGGCGTCGAGATTCTCAACCAGGATCAGGCACGATTCGGCGGTGCCGACTTCCGCGATCGCCGCCGCAACGGACCGTGGCAGGCCGGCGCGACTCGCGATCGCGGCCTGGGTCGCTGCCGCGCCCGTCGCCACCGCGTCGACCAGATCGGCATCGACGAAGAGCGGCGACAGTGCGTAGACCGGCGCTGCGATCTGCGGCTGATCGGCGGCAAGCGCCAGCACGATGGCGGGCGGCGCGTCGGGGCTCGCGGCAAGCGCGTCGGCGAGCGAGCGGCGCACCAGCGGCGACGGATCGTCCAGCAACATCAGCATGGCGCCTTCGGCGGCGCCGAGATCGTCGGGCGATAGATTTGAATAGAGGTAGGCGCGGGCCAATGCGCTGGTGGCTTCAGCCCGTTCACTGGCTGGGGCGGTGCGGATCCACTGTAGAAAGTCGCGGACGATCATTTGGCGCTCAGATCACGCGAAGGAAAGAATAGTTCCCGATGCTAAGTTCCGTGGATTAACAAAACGTTCACCATAAACTCTTTTGGCTTTTCTCGGCTTTTTTTGTGGCCGCCAGACCGTGATGCTCTGATGCGGCGGCTAGCCGCTCTTGCCATCATCCTTGAACAAATCGCTCATCGCATTTGGACTTGAGCCGGTAACCCAAAGCTGGCTCACCACCGAGGCGATCGGCGTGGTGCGGCCCGGATCGGAGAACAGGCTGTGGAAGACGTCGGTATTGGCCACGGGGCCTGGCGGCGTCGCAGCGGCGAAGGCGCTGGTGACGCCTGCGGTGTCGGGCACGATCGCCGCCGCGGTCTTGGCCGCATCCGCAGTGGGCATGCCCGATGCAACCGTATTCGCCGGCACTGCGGCCGAGGCTGGAACGAGAGTGGCGCTCGGCGCGGTCGTCGCCTGCGCGACGTCGGCCGCGCCGCTGACTGGCCGTTCGCGAGTGGCAACGTCGTAGCGCGCAGTCAGCACGTCGCGTACTTGCGCCAGCGTGCGCGGCGCGCCGGTCGTGTGATCGTAGAAGATCGAGGAATTGGCGTGCGCCGCGCTTGGAAACAAGCTCGCAGCCGAGGCATTTGGATTATCGGCCGCCGCGCTGATCAGTTTCGCCGCGCCGCCGACGCCGAGAAAATGCGCGATGTAAAGCTCGCCCTCGCTGGGCGTGCGACCGAGCTTCTGGCCCAGCAGCGCGGTATTCTCCTTGGTGAAGGCGCCGGCCATCGCCGCATTCGCCGCCGGATCGTTACGCAGCTTGAGAATAGCGCTGCGCATCGTCGGGTCCTGCACCTCGTACTTGCCGGACGCGTCTTTGGTGATGGCATCGGCATATTGGCCATAGCCCAGTGCGGTGCCGGATTGCTTGATGGTCGCAAGCCAGGTCTGTTCGATGAACTGGAACAGGCCGCGCGCCGATGACGTTGACGCACCGGCCTGCGGATTGAGCCCGGATTCGACTTGCGCCGTCGCCAATAGATATTGGAAGCTCGTGCCGGTGGCCTGAGCTGCCTGACGAATAGCGCCGATGACCGCAGAACCTGCGGTCGAATTGCTGGAATCGACCAGCATGCCTTTATGCTCCCCTCACCGGCTCCCACCGGCTTTCACGAGCGTTAGCGATCATTAACAAGTATGGTAAACGGGAACTTAACGCGGAGACGGGTTAAGGCGTAAGGAGAGAAAAAATGAGTCAGCACACGGTGATACGCCACAAGCGCGGCGGCCTTTATTTCGAGGATTTCGTCGTCGGGGAGACGACCGAGCACCGCTACACGCGGACCGTCACCCAGATGGACAATATGCTGTTCTCCAACATGACGCTCAACCCGCAGCCGCTCCATATCGACCGGCATTTCTGCGAGCAGGAGACCGAATGGGGCCAGCCGCTGATGAACTCGCTGTTCACGCTCGGGCTCATGATCGGCATCCAGGTTTCCGACATGACGGTCGGCACGACCATCGCCAATCTCGGCATGACCGATGTCAAATTTCCCCACCCGCTGTTCGAGAACGACACCGTGCATTGCTCGACCGAAGTGGTGGCCAAGCGCGAATCGAAATCGCGCCCGGGCGCCGGCATTGTCGAATTCCATCACCGCGCCTTCAACCAGGACAATAAGCTGGTCGCCGAATGCCACCGGCAGGCCTTCATCCGCATGCGACCGAAGTGAGTCGTCCGCCCGATGCGCTCACTTCTGTTCGTTCCCGCCGACAGTCCTAGAAAACTCGAAAAGGGCATGACCAGCGGCGCCGACGCGCTGATCGTCGACCTCGAAGATTCGATCGCGCTCGATGGCAAGGCCGCAGCCCGGCAAAGCGCGGCGGCCTTTCTGAAAGAGGCCATGAAAGAGACCACGGCGAACGCCGGGCGACCCTACATGCTGGTGCGGGTCAACGGCCTGCAGACCGGCCTCACCGACGCCGATCTCGACGCCATCGCGCCGGCCAAGCCCGACGCCATCATGCTGCCGAAGGCCGAAGGCGGCGCCTCCGTTGTTCATGCCGATGCCAAGCTTGCGGTACGCGAGGCGCAAAACACCCTGCCCGACGGCCATATCAAGATCCTGCCGATCGCGACTGAAACGGCAGCGGCCATGTTTCTCGCAGGTACTTTCGCCGGCGCGAGCGCGCGCCTGATCGGACTGACCTGGGGTGCCGAGGATCTCTCCGCCGACCTTGGCGCGCAAGCCAACCGCGACACGGCGGGCAACTTCCTCGATCCGTACCGGCTCGCTCGTGCGCTGTGCCTTGCCGGTGCGGCCGCGGCCGGCGCACCCGCGATCGACACCGTCTATGTCGACTTTCGTAACAATGAGGGCTTGCGCCGCGAATGCGAAGAGGCCTGCCGCGACGGATTTACCGGCAAGATGGCCATCCATCCGGCGCAGGTGCCGATCATCAATGAGGTCTTCACGCCGTCCCAACAAGCCGTTGCCCAGGCGCGGGCTGTCATCGACGCCTTTGCCGCCTCCCCCGGCGCCGGCGTGGTCGGCATCGGCGGCGTCATGTACGACCGGCCGCATCTGGTGCGCGCCAAGCAATTGCTCGCACGCGCGGAGCGGCACGCGTAATCCTCCCCCGTGATAACGGGGAGGTGCCGCCCGAAGGGCGGCGGTGGGGGCGCGGGCGGCGACGTATTGCGCGTTGTCGCAAGCTTGCTCCGCATATGCGCCGTAGCAGCACGAGTCTCCATCATCATTCTGCGCCGCCGTCGCCCCTACCCGCCATGCTGCGCATGGCGTACCTCCCCCGTTATCACGGTGGAGGATGAAGACGTGCGCTCGCACGCCGAAGTCCTTGCTCACAATGTCAAACAGCGACGGGCGCTCGTAGCTCGTAGCCCGGATGAAGCGAAGCGCAATCCGGGAACGATGGTGACGCTTGAACGCTGACCCCGGATTACGCTGCGCTTCATCCGGGCTACGAAGAAGAA
>DATAQN010000089.1:0-11941 GCA_036264635.1 Xanthobacteraceae bacterium
CGAGGCGCTGGGCATTCCGCGCGGCTCCTACATCGTTAAGGTGAACAACCGCAAAGTGCTCGACGGCGTGCTCGATTGCATCGGGCTGTCCGGCGAGATCAATGCCGGCAAACGACTCACCGTGCTACGCGCCATCGACAAATACGACCGGCTCGGCCGCGACGGCGTGGCAGCGCTGCTCGGCGAAGGCCGCAAGGACGACAGCGGCGACTTCACCCGCGGCGCCGGCCTCGACGCCAAGCAGAGCGAGCGCGTTCTGCGCTACATTGAAACGCCGCTGGCCGATCGCGGCGCCGATGTCGAAAACGCATTGGACAATTGGGGCAAGGTGATCGAGCTGAGCTCGACCGGCAAGGAAGGCATCGCTGAACTAAAGCAGATCGCCTCCTTGGTCCGCGCGGCAAATTACGGCGCGGATCGCATCAGCTTCGATTCAAGTGTGGTGCGCGGCCTTGAATATTATACCGGCGCGGTCTTCGAGGTTGAGCTGACCTTCGCCACCGACGGCAAGGATGGCTCGCCGCGTTTCGGCTCCGTCGGCGGCGGCGGGCGCTACGATGGCCTGGTGTCGCGCTTTCGCGGCGAGCCGGTGCCGGCGACGGGATTCTCCGTCGGCGTATCGCGACTCCTCGCTGCGCTCGAATATCTCGGCAAGATCGAAACCAAAGCCGAGCACGGCCCGGTGGTCGTGACCGTGTTCGACAAGGATCGCATCGCCGACTATCAGAACATGGTGGCGCAGTTGCGCGCTGCCGGCATTCGCGCCGAGCTTTATCTCGGCTCCGGCAAATTCGCTCCGCAGATGAAATATGCCGACCGCCGCAACTCGCCCTGCGTCGTCATCCAGGGCTCCGACGAGAAGGCCAAAGGCGAAGTCACGATCAAGGATCTGATTGTCGGCGCGGAGCTCGCGAAGCTGGAAAAGGGCCGCGAGGAGCATTTGCAGAAACAGGCCGATGCACAGCGTGCGGTGCCGGAGGCTGATCTGGTCGCCGCTGTGCGCGAAGTGCTGGCGCGGCACGGGCTTTAACAGCAACAAGCACCTAGCCCCGGAATTTTTTTGCCGCTAGGGTGTTTCCTGTCGGGGAGGCCCCATGAAGGCAACGCGGGGCTAAAGAGCGGTGCACGGATTTTTCCGCAAACGGTTGTTGCAGAAGCGCATCGTCGCGCTCGCGGCGGCTTATGCGATCGCACTCGCTGGCCTGCTCGCCAATTTCGGCGGCGCGCAGACGGCGGCCGCCGCCGCTGCACAGCCCGGCGCTGTCATCTGCCATACCGATTTCGCCGGCGATCCCGCGCCCTCACCTGACAGCGGCACCGGTCATGCTTGCGCCGATGATTGCTGCACCGGCTGCTTGATGCTGGTGGCGGCGCTGCCGCCGCCTCCCATCGTGGCGATTACGCTGACAGTGTCGGCCGGTGAGCGCATGGCGCCGCCTGCCGTTGCGGCTTTTGTCGCCAGTCCGCACACTAAGTCCTATCGTTCGCGAGCGCCTCCTCTGCCGGTGTGATCGTTTGGTTGCCGCTAACGCGGCAGCCGCAATCGTCACATTGCAATGGAGTTCAGCTATGTTCCGCTATCCGTGGTGCCCACGCGCCTGCGCGCTCGCACTCACATTCCTTGCTTTATCGGTTTCAAACGCCTTCGCGCATTGTTTCGTCGGCGCGCGATTCTTTCCGGCAACGCTGGCCACCGACGATCCTTGCGTCGCCGACGAGATGTCGCTGCCGACGGTGTCCTGGATGAAGACCGCCGACAACCCGCCGGCCAGCGAATGGGATATCTCGGCCGAAGTGTCCAAACGCATTACCGAGGATTTCGGCATTTCGATCGGCGACAGCTGGTCGCAGATCCGCCAGCCCGGCGGCCCGACCAGCGCCGGCTTCGGCGATCTCGAAACCACGGCGCAATATCAGTTGCTCAAGAACGGCGACCACGAATTGGCGCTCTTGCTCGGCCTCATCGTCGATTGGGGCGGAACCGGCGCCACCAATTCAGGCATTGGCTCCTCCACCGGTTCGCTCACGCCGACCTTCTATTTCGGAAAAGGCTTTGGCGATCTGCCCGACCAGGCCGGCTGGCTGCGCGCTTTCGCCATCACCGGACAGATCGGCTATCAGATCCCGACGTCGTCCTTCGACGTCATGCAGGGCACGTTCAATCCCAAGGTCCTGGTCTATGGCGGTTCGGTCCAATACAGCATGCCCTATCTGAAATCGGAAATTCGGGACTATCAGCTGCCCGATTTCATCAATCATCTGATCCCCATCGTCGAGGCCCAGTTCCAGACCCCCGTCGCCAACAATTTCGGTAACAGTTTCGTCACCACCGGCACGATCAATCCCGGCGTGATCTGGGTCGGCAGCTATTTCCAGGTTGGTCTCGAGGCCCAGGTTCCGGTCAACCGCGCCAGCGGCTCGGGCGTCGGCGTGCTGGGACAATTACATCTTTATCTCGATGACATGTTCCCGACGACAATCGGCCAGCCGCTCCTTGGCGGCTCGACCACAACGACGCCCCGTCGGCTCAGCTTCTGAGGAGAGACAAATGAGAGCACGTCTTACAATCGCAGCGCTCTTCATCACGGCGTTGGGCATCACGGCATTTGGCGCGCCGGCCGCATGGGCCCATGCCTTTCTCGATCATGCGAGCCCCTTGGTCGGCTCCACGGTTGCGAGCGCGCCGCACGAAGTGGTGTTGACCTTCACGCAAAATCTCGAGCCTGCCTTCTCGACCGTGACGGTGACGGATGGAAGCGGTGCCGAGGTCGGTCAGGGCAAAGCGCAAGTCAGCGGCAATACGATGCGGGTGGGCCTGAAGGCAGGCGGACCGGGCACCTATAGAGTGAACTGGCATGCGCTCTCGGTTGACACCCACACGACGCAAGGCAGCTTTACGTTCCATGTCGGAAAATAGCCGGCCGCGAAGGCGCCGCGGCGCCTAGACCCTGATCCATCTCGATTGAATCGGATCAGGGTCTAGATTCTGCGTTTGAGCATGATCTTTTCCGAAAACCGGTTTCCACTTTTCGGGATCATGCTCTAGGGAGATACGATGATCTATGTGCGCGCCATCCACTTTGCCGCGACGCTGATGGCGGCAGGCGTGGTCTTTTTCGTCGTCTTCGTCGCTGCGCCGGCCTTGCGCGGAGCCGTCGACGACAAGGCGGTGCGCGCGGCGCTCTGGCCGCGGCTCGCCTTCATCGGCTGGTTCAGTCTCGTCCTCGCCATAGGGTCGGGCGCGGCGTGGCTCATTCTGACTGCCGCGGCGATGAGCGGGCAGCCGCCGGACGACTTGTCCGGCAGCGTGCTGTGGACGGTGCTCGCACAAACGCATTACGGGCTCGCGTTAATCGTCCGTCTCATCGCGGCGGGCGTTCTCGCTGTGGCGTTCGCTCTTTTGTTGTCGGCGCAAGGCCGGAGCTGGGTTGCGGCTGTAGCCGTGCTCGCGGCCGCGGTCTTCACCGGCGCCTTGGCGTGGAGCGGCCATGCACTCGGCGGCCAAGGCGCCGAAGGGGTCATTCATCCGGCGGCCGATGTTCTGCATCTCATTGCTTCGGCGGCGTGGGTCGGAGCGCTCCTGCCGCTCGCCTTTCTGCTCAGCGCCGCCGGCAACAGCAATTCACTGCCCGTCGCGCGCGCAGCCACTTTGCGTTTTTCAACGCTCGGCCTGATCAGCGTCGGCACGCTGGTCGTCACCGGCATCATCAACACCTGGTATCTCGCCGGCGGTATCGAGGCGCTGACCGGCACTTTTTATGGTCAGCTTCTGCTCCTAAAGATCGCCGTCTTCCTCGCCATGGTGGCAATTGCCGCGATCAACCGTCAGCGGCTCACGCCGCGCCTTGTCCAAAACGAAAACGCCACCGCTGCGCAAGGTGCGCTCCGGCACCTGCGCCGCAACGCCCTGATCGAGACGCTCGCTGGCGCTGGCGTCATCTGCATCGTTGCCGTGCTCGGCACCAAGCCGCCCGGAATCCACGTGCATCAGCACCCGGCCTATGGCGCCCTGCCCACCGACGCGGCTTTCGTTCACATCCATACCGAGGAGGCCATGGCGGATGTCGCCATCGTGCCCGGCCACCCGGGAGACGCGCGGGTGACGATCCGGCTGTGGAATGGCGATTTCGAGCCGCTCGATGCGCGCGCGGTGAAATTCTCCATCGCGCCTCCCGGCGGAAGCCCATCACCGGCGCTGATTACCGAACACAACGCCGATGGCGCCTGGCAAGTCGATCACGTCGAGCTTTCGCAGCCGGGCAATTGGACGGTGACCGTCGATGCCGAACTCAACGCAACAAGCCACGCCGTCCTCGCCGCGCCGATCGTGATCGACCCCGCGCCGTAGTTCTTTGCTCTAAAATTGCGAATGCAGCCGCGCGCCGATGACCGAAACCGGGCCGCGATCGCGATTATATCCGGGATTGGCGATGAACTGATAATCGACGCTCAGTTTGAAATACGAGACCGGCAATTGGTAATAGGTCTCGATGATTTTCTCCGATCCGGGATTCGGCAATTGGCCGTCGCCGACCAGAATGCCCAGGCCGCCGTCGTTGAGAAACTGCTGGTGAACGTTCGAGATGCCGTTGACGACGCCGGCGATGCCGAACGTATCGTCCGGCCTGCCCCACTGTTTGCCGGCGAGTTGCAGCCCGGCGACGACGGTGCGATCGACATCGGTGAATTCATAGGGTTCGAAATTGCCGCTCCTCCAACCGGCGCGCGCAAACACACCGAGCGTCTCGGTGATCTGCTGCTCGAGATTCATGCTGATACCGCCGCTGCTGCGATATTGGCGTACCGCGGTGATATCCGCCGGCAAGCCGGTCGCATTGGCCAAAGCAATGGCATCGGCAAAGCTGCCCATGCGTCCGCGCGTCAGATAGCCGGTCACCGCGATCTTGCCGGGCTGCCCCCACAGCTGATAGCGCCGCTCGATCTCGCCGACCGATTGGAATTCCGTGAAGCCGGTATCGAGGTCGGTGCTGTTCGGAACGACCGACAGATCGAACACGCCGCCGCGCACCGTCCAATCGCCCTGATACCATTCGGCGGCAGCGCCGTAAGTGAATCCCCAGGCGTCGGCGGCATAATCGAATGTGCCGGTGTCGACGACCGTCCAGTTCATGAAGTCGCTGCGCGGGTCGTGGGCATATCTGTTGGTGTCGAAAACATCGGTCACGGAAAACTTGCCGACCGTGATGACCAGCCGGTTCGCGGTTTCCGATCCGCTGAACTGGTTGGCGGCGGCTTCGACTTTCTCCTCGTCACCGCCGAGATCGATGGTCTGGCGGATGAAGGCGCGCGGAACGCGCGCATAAGGAGCCGACTGGCCGACCTTGTAGGCCTCGCCGCTCGGGAATCCGGCCACGCCAAGCGTGCCGCTCAGGCCGAAGCCCTGATCGATTTCCGGATTGAGCCAAAACTCGGCGCCATCCCACAGCCGAACGCCAAGAAAGGCTGTCGCGTCCCAGGTCTCCCGGCTTTGGTTCGGAATCAAACTGTTCGGACCCAGATAAGGTGAGCGATAGGTCGGGGCATATTGCTGCAGATAGGTCGTTTGCGCGTGGACGGCGAAATTGTCGGTCTGCAGCGCCGGCGGCGTCACGTCCTTGTCGGCGGAGGCCGAGCTGTCGCTGTTGAAGCGATAGTTCAAGCCGAAGCGCAATTGCTGCAACATGAGGTCGGAGGTGAGCCGCTGCGCCCCTGCCGGGAAAGTGACGCTGCTGTTGCCGTAATCGGTGAACAGATACTGCAACTGAGCGGTCCAGTGCGAGGCGAGTGCGACCTCAACACCGGCGCCGACCGCGCCGCCGACGCGCGGCACCAGAAAAGCGTTCTCGACCACGCCGGGTACAGCCGTCCCGCCGGCGGGCGTGCCGGCGAGCTGAGTGCGAGTAAACTGGTCGTAGGTCCAGGCGAAGCCCCCGGTGGCATAAAACAACCAATGCGCCGCCGCGAAGCTTGGCGCATAGCCGACGCGGCCAAGCACATTGCCGGAGAATTCGACGCGTTCGAGCTCGCTCACTGTGCCAGTGGGCAGCGTCGAGACAGTATTCGTGCCGCCGACAAAACTCGGAAACGCAATGTCGGTCTCGACGCCGAACAGCCAGTGCGAGGCAGTCAGGTAATCGTAACCGGCCTGGAACCCGAGAAAATAGCTGCCGGTGCCGCCGGAGAAATTATAGCCATTGGTGAAATCGAACGAGCCCGCAACGCTCGGCATGCCGGCTTGCGTCGACGTCCACTGCGAGGAACCGAAGGCGTAACCCGCATGGCCGCCGACATAGAAGCCGGTCCAGTCGTAGGCGGCCGGCGCCACAGGCGGCGGCGCCTTGGTCGGCAGCGCAGCCGACAAGTCAGCGGCGCGCGCGCCACCTGCCAATAGAACGAGCCCAAGCCCTGCAATCCAGAGTGCTCGCATCCCCACCCCATACCCCGAGGACGCTTTGCTGCCATCCCCCTCGTGACAATAGCGTGACTGACCGCGGTCTCGAAGCCCGGCCTGGTGATAACGAATTTCATTCCCCGTCAGCATCTTCCACCATCCCCAAGTGAAGCATAATGTACAGTTTGTAGCCTTGTCTACATCTCCGATATCGCTACCGTTGCCGGCGTCCGTGTGCCTCGCCGATTGTGGACGCCCCCGCGGCGCGTTCCGGACGAGCAGGAGTTGGCCACCAGCCTTGGGTCAATAGGGACCAATGCTCATGGACGCCGGTCGATGGGTCGCGCAATGAGGCCAGGATCATGGCGCGCTGCCACGTCTGCTTCGAAAGGGTCTTGCACGAAAAGAGTGAGGCCTTGGCGCTCATGAGCTTTGACCGTCAGCTTCGATCGAAGCTGCTCTGCTCCTCGGCAACGCGCGCAACACAGTCACAACCGTGACGCACGCCTGGAAGATCACGAGCCTATGGCGAGCGTCACGATGCGGACGAGCACCAAGCCGGCCGCGACCACCAGATAGGCCCGCAACAAGGTCAGCCACATGCGCTCGAGCACCGTGAGTCGCCCCGGCGGCAATTGGTCGAGCGGCGGCATGCGCCAGGTCTGCCGCTCGCGCTCGAGCATCCGCGGTGAGACACCGTCCTGCACGCGCGATGAATCCAGTACCGGCGAAAGGAATTTGACCAGCACGATCACGCCGACCGTCAAAACGCTCCCGGATGCCAGGATCGTCAGGATCGTTTGCTGGCTGACACCAGGGAACAGCACCGCAACGGTCAGGATCATGGACAGCATGATCAGGAGCGCGATGACTGCGCCGGTGAAGAGATTGAGGCGGGGCGAATTAACCCAGGGCCCAAGCACCGCCCGGTCGTTGCAGAGCAAGAGCAGGAACACGGTCGCGCTCGGCAGCAGGACGCCGGCGAGCGTCTGCACCGCGTTGGTCAGCAAGCCCAGCGGCGTTCCCGGCGTAAGTACCAAAGCTGCGGCAACTACGATCAGTCCGAAATAGACGCCATAAAAACCCTTCGCCTCGGCGGGCTTCCGATGCAGCGAATGGCGCAGCGATAGCACATCTCCGATCGCATAGGCGGTCGACAACGACACCGCCGCCGCTCCGATCAGGCAGGCATCGATCAGCGCAACGGCGAACAGCACCGCCGGCAACTTGCCGGCATATTTTTCCAGACCTGCCGCCACCGCTCCGGCATCGGTGAAATTTCCTGCTTCGGGCCGGCCGGCAAAAATCTCGGCGCAAAACGCCATCATCGCCACCGCGCCGATCACCACGAAGACGATGCCGATCCACAGATCGAGTCGCTCGTATTTGATGAAACGCGGCGTGATGCGCTTGTCCACCACATAGCTCTGCTGGAAGAACAACTGCCAGGGCGCAACCGTCGTGCCGACGATGGCGATGATCAGCAGCATCACCTCGCTCAATTGGCCGCCCGCGGGTAGTTGCGGTACCAGGAGATCGTGGGCGATCTGGCCGAGCGGCGGATGGATCATGATGACGATCGGAACCAGCAGAAGGCTGCCGAAGACCAGCACCAGCGCAAAGCGTTCAAAGCGCCGGAAGTCGCCGGTAGAGACCGCGAGCACGACCATGGCGGCGGAGAGCAGCACACCCCAATGGTTGGGCAAGCCGAGATAATTGAGGGCGAGGCTGATGCCGATGAATTCGGTGACGATGGTCAGGCCGTTGAGCAGAAACAGATCGATGACGCTGAAGGCGCCCCAGAACTTGCCGAAGCGCTCGAGAATGAGGCGCGCGTGGCCCACACCGGTCACCGCGCCCAGACGCAACACCATTTCCTGATTCACGTAGAGCACCGGAACCAGCAAGGCGAGCGTCCAAAGCAGTGTCGTGCCATAGTCCTGGCCGGCCTGGGTGTAGGTGCCGAAGGCGCCGGCATCGTTGTCGCCGACCATGACGATCAGCCCTGGCCCGAGAATGGCCAGAAGCGTGCGGATGCGCGCCCACCAATTGCCCCGCGGTCCATGATCGCCGCGCGCTATGGTCCCGAATGCGCCTTTGATGTCGCCGAGATGCGCTTCATCGAGCACGGCGCTGCGTGGCGGGCGCGCGTGCAGTTCGGTTTCCGTAGTATCGAGCGTGGACATATTTCGATTCCCCAATGTCATGCGTGTGCTCAGCGGCGAAAGCCCGTCGGAGCCGGCTGCGATTGATCGCTGACAGCTGATTTGCGCGCGTGCTGTTGCTTGGTGTGGCAGGCCTCGATCGGCCCGCAGCCGAACAGCGGCCCGATGCCGACATGGACCCACAGGGCGACGGCACGAATGATGATGTTTTTGATTGAGGACATAGTTCCCTCCTGCAGGATTCAGCTGTGGGAATAAGGAGGAGCATCGCCGCCACCGTCGGCGGCCTTGGGGAGCTTTTCGGCGATGCCGAGCGTCTCGGTGCGCGCTTGCATTTCGCGCCAGACTTCGGCCGGCGCGACGCCATTGCGGAACCAGAGCACGATGAGGTGGTAAAGCAGGTCGGCGCTCTCGCGCACGATCCCGTCGGCGTCATGCTTGAACGCTTCGACGCTCACCTCGCAGGCTTCCTCGATGAGCTTTCGCGTCATCCTGCCGGCGCCGGATTGCAACAGCTTGAACGTGCGCGGATGGTTGGCAGCCGTCACGTGTTCGAGCGCTTGCGAGAGTTGCTCCAGGACGGTGGGGCTGGGCTGACCAGAATTTTGCGATTGAGTGGCAGGAAGCGTGATCCCGCCGGATTTGCCGTTGGCTAAAGTGTCGAGCGTGTGAAGTGAAAGGGCCCGTCCGCTCGCGGACGGGCGGGTATTCGCGCCAGTATTCGCGCCTTGCGGCAGTTTCGATGTACGGATCTTTTTCATGGCTCACCTCTTGCGCCGTTCATCGCGGCGCCGGGCGAGCCAACGCGTTACGCGCCGTTGGCGTCCCAGCAGGGATGAACCGCAGCCGATTGAATTTCGCTTGTGGTCCCCGTCGGGGTTCCCGCTGCGGCGCGCGAACACGCGGCAGCGGGACGTCTAGGGTGTTCGTCCATGGCGAAATTCCTCGAATTGGTTCACGTCGTTGTCGAGACGCAGCGCCTTATGCCGCGAGCAACGCTCGCGGCATTGATCTGCGCGGCCAGCCTATTTGCGGTTCTGGTGCGGTTCCGATCACGTCGGCGGCTTCGAGCCCCCAGACGCATTCGAGCGTCCCGCGCGGCGTTACATGCCACCGGCAGGCGAGCGTGGCTCTGCGCGGCCGCGCTGAGGCGACCACAAGACGGAGCGGATGATTATCGTTGCAGGGCCGGGCGACTACGCCGGCGCTGTGCGTGCGGCCGAAATGGCCGAATTGTGCGAGTTTTGCGAACATCGCTCACCTCCGATCCCGCGACCAGCGGTCGGACGGCGAGCGAACAACGACCGGCTAGAGCCGGCAGCCCATTCCCTCGCGGACGACTGCGCCGCGATCCGTTTCAAGTTGTTGCGGCGACCTCACCCCGCTCCTTGCGGGGCGAAAATCACCGAAGGCGGTACTGCCCATGTTCCTTCCAATGCCGACAGCGGAAAGTCGTTGAAGCCTCTCAGGAGCCTCTCGACATTCCGGCATCCGTTGTCATATACCCCTCAGGGTACGTCAGATAGGATACCCCCTACCCTATACAAGAGAGGACGTCAATCTTTGTCGCACACCAAGCGCGAAAAACTGAAGCTCCTGAACCGGGTGCGCCGCATCCGCGGTCAGGTCGAAGCTCTCGAGCGCGCGATCGAGGAGGAAAAGGGCTGCGCCAACGTGCTGCACATGATCGTCGCGGCGCGCGGCGCCATGTCGAGCCTGATGACCGAGGTCATCGAGGACCACATCCAGCTGCATGTGGTCGACCCGGACAAGGGCGCCGACCGCTCGCGCGGCGCCGAGGAGCTGATCGAGGCCGTGCAGGCTTATCTGAAGTGAACTACACACAGGGCAGATCATGACGGATACGTATTCAGGCAGCCACGATCACGTCTTTCTCGGCGCCGGGCACGAGCGCAATGAGCGGCGCACCTGGATGGTGATCGCGCTGTGCAGTTTGATGATGGTCGCCGAAATCGTCGGTGGCCTCGCATTCGGCTCGATTGCACTCGTCGCCGACGGGCTGCACATGTCGACACATGCCAGCGCGCTGCTGCTCGCCGCACTGGCATACAGCTATGCCCGCCGCCATGCCGACGATGCACGCTTTTCCTTCGGCACCGGCAAGCTCGGCGATCTCGCCGGATTTTCCAGCGCGATCATTCTCGCGATGATCGCCATTTTGATCGGCTATGAGGCGCTCACGCGTTTCATCTGGCCGGTGCCGATCGACTTCAATCAGGCAATCCCGATTGCGGTGCTCGGCCTGATCGTCAATGTCGCGAGCGTCCTCCTGCTCAGCGGCGGCGACCATGATCACGGTCACTCACATGGTCACGCGCACGGACATTCCCATGGTCATTCTCACGCCGATGCCGGCCAGGTGCATGATCACGACGAGGCACACCTCCTACAGACTCGCTCCGGGCCGGTAACGCTGGAAATTTTCGAGGACGGCGTGCCGCCGCGCTTTCGGCTCTCCGCTGCCGGCAAGGATTTTTCCGCCCAAGACGTTTCCATCACCACCATACGTCCTGACGGCGCGCAGCAAGTGTTCGCGATGGTCGTGCGCGAAGGCTATCTGGAATCGATCGAGGACATTCCCGAGCCGCACGCTTTCAAGGTGCGCGTCGCACTCGAGGCGGGCGCCGACAGCCAGGCCGTCGAGTTCACCGAGCATGATCACGCTCACGGCTCGGCGCATCGCGACAACAATATGCGTGCGGCCATCATTCATGTGCTGGCGGATGCCGCGGTTTCTGTCCTGGTGATTGCAGGCCTCCTGCTCGGCCGCATGCTCGGCTGGGCTTTTATGGATCCCGTCGTCGGCCTGGTCGGGGCCTTCGTCATCTCCGCCTGGGCTTACTCGCTTGTTCGCGACACCGCCGCGATTCTGCTCGACATGACTCCCGATCGCGGCATGGCTGAACGCATGCGCGCCTTGATCGAGACCGATGGCGACCGGCTGACCGACCTGCATCTATGGCGGCTCGGTCCCGGCCATCTCGGCGCCATCGTATCCGTCGCAACGCGACGGCAGCGCGGCGTGGACTATTATCAGTCGCTGCTCAAGCGCTTCCGCGCGTTGTCGCATGTGACGGTGCAGGTCGACAACAGAAGTGCGTGACGATACAGATGCCGGCCTTCAGTTGCCGACATCGGCCGGGCCGCGGCATTTATGCGTCACCGGATCCCGCGTGCGCTTGGGGCCGCAGCCGCCGAGGATTTGGCTCGGCGACAGTTCCACATCGGGAATCGGCGGACCTGCCCTCACCACTTTCGGCTCAGGCAAACGCATGGAGCCGCCTTTGGCTAGTCCGTGCGCCGGCACCGCGAGCGCCAGCGCCGCCACAACGAGAGTGGTGTAACGCCGCATGAATGTCTCCAA
>DATAQN010000114.1:0-2734 GCA_036264635.1 Xanthobacteraceae bacterium
GCCCGCGCCAAAGAGGGCGCGTCCCGGAATGACGGCGGCAGGGGTTCTTGGCTCGCAATGACGGCAAGGGCTGTTTGAAATTTTTGGAGCGAAGCAACGGCATGGACAACTCTCTCGTCGTCCCGGCCAAGCGAGCCAACGGGTCCGGCCTCTGGCCGGCCCGATGACAGGCTCCGCGAGCGCGAGCCGGGATCCATAACCACAAATGCCAGCTGTGGGCGCCAATGCGGCCCCAGCTTCGCGCAACACGGAGATTGGTGGTTATGGGTCCCTGCTTTCGCAGGGACGACGGGGAGTTTGGAGCTCACGACGACTTTTTTTGCCGCGGCGCGAAGCAAAACTCTATCGTCGTCCCGGCCAAGCGAGCCTTAGCGAGCGCTGAGCCGGGATCCATAACCACGAATGCCAGCTGTGGGCGCGATTGCGGCCCCAGCTTCACGCAACACGGAGATTGGTGCTTATGGGTCCCTGCTTTCGCATCGCGCACGCGGGGACGACATCTGGACATTACGCCCCCAACTCGTTGCCGCCGACCCGGGGGCTCGCAATGACCGGAACTAAACGCCTTTCACAAACGCGGCAAAGGCGTCGGCATAGTCCGGATGCCAGCGCGACAATGCGGGGCGGTTTTCGACGATGTCGCCCGCCGCCCAAAGGATGCGCCGCTCGTCGAGTTGCCGCGGCACGTCGTTGTCGGGACACAGGATGTAGAAATCACCGGCGTCGATGCGCTCGATCATGAAGTCGACCGTCTGCTCCGGTGTCCAGGCGCCGGCCGGCTTTTCGGTGCGGCCGCGCGCGGTGAGCCCGGTGAAGACGAAGCCGGGGATCAGCAGATGCGCCGTGATCCGGCCGCCCGCGGCGTTCCGCAGTTCGTGTTGCAGCGCCTCGGTGAAAGCTTTGATGCCCGCCTTGGAGACGTTGTACGCGGGGTCGCCGGGCGGCGTGGTGATGCCTTGCTTGGAGCCGGTGTTGATGATCAGGCCGGGTCGGCCGCGCTCGATCATATGCGGCGCAAACACCTGCGAGCCGTGAATCACGCCCCAGAGGTTGACGCCGATAATGCGCTGCCAGTTCCCGGTCGGACCGAACGTCTCGCTGCCCGGCTGGATGCCGGCATTGTTCATCAGGATGTCGGTGCCGCCGAACCGCTTTCTCACGGCGGCTTCCAGCTCTGTGACTTCGTCGACACGGCTGACGTCGACGGCCGCCGTCATGACACTGGCGGCGCCGCCCGATGCGACAGACGACAGTTTCGTCGCGGCCTCCTCGAGACGATCCATGCCGATATCGGCGATACAAACCTTCATGCCAAGCTGGGCGAACCGCATCGCGGCCGCCAGTCCGATGCCGGACGCGCCTCCGGTGATGACGGCAACGTTGTTGGGCGACATGGCGGCGTGGGGCACGGAACTTCCTCCGGAACAGTGAATGATGTCTGTTCAGCTCATATAGTCAGGCGGCCGTGCACGGACCAGGAGGAATACGCGTGACAAAAGAAGCGAAAGCAGTTGGGATTTCCACCGGCCAATGCCTGTGCGGCAAGATCCAGTTCGAAATCGATGTGCCGGCGCGCTGGGCCTGGCACGATCATTCGGCCGCGAGCCGGCGCGCGCATGGCGCGGCGTACGCGACCTATGTCGGAAGCTGGCGCAAGCGTTTCCGGATCACCACGGGCAAAGCCGCCATCACCCGTTACGAGGACAAGGCGACCAGGACCGCGCGCAGCTTCTGCGCAAGCTGCGGCACGCCATTGTTTTACGAGCGCGCGCGCTCGCCGCACATGGTCAACATTCCGCGCGCGCTGTTCGGTGGCCGCACCGGCCGCCAGCCGCTCTACCATATCGCGATCGAGGAATTGCAGGACTGGGCCTACACCGGCGAGCCGCTGGTGCCGCTGAAGGGCTTTCCCGGCGTGGTCTGGCAGCGCTCGAAAAAGAAGAGGCGTATGGCCGGCGACGATCCGTTCGAACTCGGTCGCGCGGATATGTGAAAGCCCGATCAAGCCGGTCGCGCAGCCTCGATGGCGCATGGCAGCCATGATCGCGCTCCATTGCCTCAAGCGTTCAAGTTTGGTCATGATGCCTTCATCCCGACGGCAACGGCCGCGGGAAGGAGGAGACAATTGATGAATCGAATTACCGGGCGCTCGGCTTTCCTTGCATTGCTGAAGGACGAGGGCATCACGCATCTGTTCGGCAATCCCGGCACCACCGAACTGCCCATCATGCACGCCCTGAAGGATCATCCCGACCTCACTTATGTGATGGCGATGCAGGAAAGTCTTGTGGTTGCCATGGCCGACGGCTTCAGCCGCGCCTCGGGGCGTCTTGTCGCCTGCAACGTCCATGTGGCGCCCGGCCTCGGCAATGCGATGGGTTCGCTCTACAACGCCAAGTTCACGGGCACGCCGCTGATCCTGACCGCCGGCCAGCAGGAGCAGGGCCACGGCCTGATGGAGCCGGTGCTGTACGGCCCGCTGGTGCAGATGGCCGAGCCGCTGGTGAAATGGGCGGTCGAGGTGACTCGTCTGGAAGACCTGCCGCGGATTGTGCGCCGCGCTGCAAAAGTTGCGACCACGCCGCCGACCGGCCCGGTGTTCATCTCGCTGCCGGGCGATATCCTCAATGCCGAGGCCGGCATCGAGCTCGGCCGCTCGACCCGCGTCGATACGCGCGTCAAACCTTCCGACGAGGCGTTGCAGGCGCTGGCAGCGCGCATCCTCAAAGCGCAG
>DATAQN010000127.1:0-4792 GCA_036264635.1 Xanthobacteraceae bacterium
CAGCCAGTATTCCGCGACGTGGCCCAGCGTCTTGACGATCTCGGCGAGCTCAGCGGCAACTTCGTCGGCGACGCGGCCCTCCTCGCGCGGCCGCAGATAGGCCGCGAGTGCGCGCCCGCCTTGTTCGACCAGCCGTGCCAGATTGTGCGAGAACCGCTCGATATCGGCGGCGCCGAACGCCTGCTCGCCTCCATTGCCCGCGCCGGCGGTCGCCGCGGTGACATTGGCCGGACGCTCTGTTGTGGTTTGTTCCGATGGCGTCTGCGGTTTCACAGGCTGTTGCGCGACCGGTTGTTGCTGCGCCGCTGTCGCCGCAGCAACTTGCGTCGCCGCGTCCTCCGGCACTGTAACGGTGCTGGGCGTTTCCGGTTGCTGCGATGGAGCTCGCACGCGCGTTCCTCACTGCGAGGGCTAAATCCCTCCGGCATTGTTCGCCTTATCAACTCTTGCACACCGAAGACAACGCTAATTGCGGTCTTTGGGTCGCTTCCGCGGGTGCGGACTCACAGGCACAACACCGCACCGGCGCAACTGTCGCCACGAAAGGCGACGGCAGCAAAGGTCCTTGTTTCGACATATTACCACTTTAAGTTCATATGTTGTCTGATGTCTGAGTTGTTTTTCCTAAATCATTGGGATTCAGTAACTTTTAAGATCCTAAGAGGGGTGAGGCTAATCCGGCTTCAGAACAAATATGCCTAGCCGGACGCTTTCTTAAGGGGCTATCGGAGACCGAGTGTGCAACGGCGGCAATGCAGAGGGACGCGCATATGCGCGGGCATTGTGCCTGCGCAATGGGCGCTTTTGCGCCTGCCGTCCGTTTGCTTCGCGCTCGCAACTGCGGCATGTCTGCTGATCGGCGGTTGTTCACCCGGGGCCGAATATCCCGTTCCGATCTTTCCCGCGATCCAGGACAAGCCGCCGCAGCGGCCCGATACGACTATGAATCAGCTTGAGGTGCAAAAGGCCACTGAAGACTTGATCAACCAACGCGATCGCCTCAACGCCCAAGCGCCACAACAAGCACCACAAAGCGCTCAGGCCCAAAATGCTCGGGCCGGTGGCCCGACAGCTGCAACAGGCGATAAGGCTACAAACGCCGCCACCGCTGCAAAAAAGACGGTTCGCAAGCACGCAGCGCAACAGGCCGCCGCGGCACCGCCGGCTACCACCGCCAGCGCTCAAGGCGCTGGCGCGCAAGCAAGCGGCGTTCAAGCCGCTGGTACCGACCTGAAGCCGTGATATTCTGCCCTTAAACCACTGAATCGGGCCTAGAATTGGCCCTTAATCGGAAAGACGATCCGCGGGGACTCCCATGGAGGAATTTTATCGTATTCGCCGGCTGCCACCCTATGTGTTCGAGACGGTCAATCGCGCCAAGGCGGCCGCTCGCAATGCCGGCGCCGATATCGTTGATCTTGGCATGGGCAATCCGGATCTGCCGGCGCCTGCCCATGTCGTCGAAAAACTCAAAGAAGTCGTCGGCAAGTCGCGCACCGACCGTTATTCGGCGTCGCGCGGGATTCCGGGGCTGCGCAGGGCGCAGGCGGCCTATTACGCCCGCCGCTTCGGCGTGAAACTCAACCCGGAGACGCAGGTCGTCACCACGCTCGGCTCGAAAGAGGGCTTTGCCAATGTCGCGCAGGCAATCACAGCCCCGGGCGATATCATCATTGTTCCCAACCCGACCTATCCGATCCACGTCTTCGGCTTCCTGATGGCCGGTGGTGCGATTCGCTCGGTGCCGGTCGAAGCTAACGACGCATTTTTCGAAGCACTGGAACGCGCTGTTTCGCACTCGATTCCAAAGCCGATTGCGGTCGTCGTCTGCTACCCGTCGAACCCCACCGCCTGCGTTGCTAATCTGGACTTCTACCGCGAGCTTGTCGCCTTTGCGAAAAAGCACTCTCTGCTGCTGCTGTCCGATCTCGCTTATGCCGAGGTTTATTTCGACGAACCGCCACCGTCGATCTTGCAGGTTCCAGGCGCGATGGATGTCGCGGTCGAATTCACCTCGATGTCGAAGACCTATTCGATGCCGGGCTGGCGCATTGGATTTGCTGTCGGCAATGAGCGGGTCATCGCCGCGCTGTCTCGGGTCAAGTCCTATCTCGACTATGGTGCGTTTACACCGGTCCAGGTCGCCGCCACCGCGGCGCTGAACGGACCCGATGACTGCATCCATGAGATGCGCGCCATCTATCGCCGGCGCCGGGAGGTGCTGGTGGATTCGTTCGCCCGTGCCGGTTGGCACGTACCGCCCCCCAAGGCCTCGATGTTCGCATGGGCGCCGATCCCCGAGCCGTTCCGTACGCTCTCGACGATCGAATTCTCGACCCTCTTGGTCGAGAAGGCCTCGGTTGCCGTGTCGCCCGGCGAGGGGTTCGGCGAGCATGGCGAAGGCCATGTGCGCATCGCCCTTGTGGAGAACGAGCAGCGCATCCGGCAGGCGGCGCGTAATATCCGGCGCTTTCTTGAAACAGGGCCGGAAATGCTGCACAACGTCGTTCCCCTTGCGACGCGGCGCTAATACGGGCGTCGTTCCTGCTTAATTTTGGGCGACGTTATGGTGCAGCCGCTGAAAGTCGGTCTTGCCGGACTTGGTACCGTCGGCAGCGCCGTTGTGCGTCTTCTCGACGAGGGCCGCGATAAGCTCGTGGCGCGCTGCGGCCGGCCGATCGAGGTCGTCGCGCTCAACGCGCGCTCGCGCGCCAAGAAGCGCGACTTCGACACGAAGAAGTTCCGCTGGGTGTCCGACCCGGTCGCGCTGGCAAGCGATCCCGAGATCGATGCCTTTGTCGAAGTCATGGGCGGGGCGGGCGATCCGGCCAAGAGCGCGATCGAGGCGGCGCTCGCCGCCGGCAAGCCGGTGGTCACGGCCAACAAGGCCCTGCTTGCCGCGCATGGCCAGAAGCTGGCCGCGCTTGCGGAGCGCAAGGGCATTGCACTGAATTTCGAAGCGTCGGTCGCCGGCGGTATTCCGATCGTCAAGACGTTGCGCGAAGGGCTCAACGGCGCTTCTTTCTCGCGTATCTACGGCATCCTCAACGGCACCTGCAATTACATCCTGTCGCGGATGGAGTCTGACCGGCTGCCATTCGACGAGATCCTGCGTGACGCGCAGCGGCTCGGCTATGCCGAGGCCGATCCGACATTCGACGTCGAAGGTTATGACACCGCGCAGAAGCTTGCGATCCTCGCGAGCCTCGCTTTCGGCACCAGGATCGATCCCAAGGCGATCTATGTCGAAGGCATATCTTCGATCACGCTTGCTGATCTCGATGCCGCAAGTGACCTCGGTTACCGGGTCAAGCTCCTGGGCGTCGCGGTGAAAACCGAAGAAGGCATCGAGCAGCGCGTGCATCCAACCATGGTGCCCAAGGACTCCGCAATCGCACAGGTGATGGGCGTGACCAATGCGGTCACGGTCGATGCTGAGGGGCTTGCGCCGATCACGCTGGTCGGGCCCGGTGCCGGAGGTGCGGCGACTGCCTCGGCCATTATCGCCGATCTCGCCGATATCGCGCGCGGTGTCTGTTCCGCGCCGTTCGGCCGCCCGGCGGCGCGCATGATGCCGAACCGCAAGGCGCCGATGCAGCATCATGAGGGCGGCTATTACATTCGCCTCTTGGCACGCGACCGGCCGGGCACTGCGGCGACCATTGCGCATCGGCTGGCGCAGCAGAAAATATCGCTGGAATCCATTGTGCAGCGGCATCCGGTCGGCTCTGCCGCCGCAGCGCAGCCGGGCCGGTCCAACGAGGCCGTGCCTGTCATCATGACGACCTATGCGACGAGCGAAGATGCCGTGCATAAGGCGCTCGCCGCCGTCCGCCGCGATCGCGTGGTCTATGGCAAACCCCAAGTGATCCGTATCGAAAAGAACTAGTCGTGCCTGTCGCTTTGCGTGTTCTATGGAGATTGGTCCCATGTCAGCTTCCACGTCATCGAAATCCGCGCGTTCGTATCCGGGCATTGAGCGCATCATGTCGATCGAGATCGCGCGCGTGACCGAACTGGCGGCAGTCGCCGCGGCGCGCTTACGGGGGCGGGGTCTGGAGAAGAAATCCGACGGCGCCGCTGTCGATGCCATGCGGCGCGAATTGGGCGCCCTGTCGATCGACGGCATTGTGGTGATCGGCGAGGGCGAAATGGACGAAGCGCCGATGCTCTATATCGGCGAGAAGGTCGGCAACAAGTCCGGTCCCAAGGTCGATATCGCGGTCGATCCGCTCGAAGGCACGACGCTGTGCGCCAAGAACATGCCGGGCGCCATCGCGACGCTCGCGATGGCGGAAGGCGGCACGCTCCTGCATGCGCCGGACATTTACATGGATAAGATCGGCATCGGCCCAGGCTATCCCAAAAACGTGGTCGATCTCGATGCACCGGCGGACGAAAACATTCTCAATCTCGCCAAGGCCAAAGGCGTGAAGCCGGAACAGATCACGGCAATGATTCTCGACCGTCCTCGCCATGCCGACATCATCGCCGCCGTGCGCAAGGTCGGCGCTGCGGTGAGTCTGATCACCGACGGCGACGTCGCGGGTGTCATCCATACCGCCGATCCGGACAAGACCGGCATCGACATCTATCTCGGCATCGGCGGCGCGCCGGAAGGCGTGCTGGCAGCAGCCGCGCTCAAATGCATCGGCGGGCAGATGCAGACTCGGCTTGTCGTCGATACCGAGGAGAAGCGCGAACGCGTCGCCAAAATGGGCATCAAGGACCCGCGGCGGAAATACGAGATCGATGACATGGTGGCCGGCGATTGCCTGTTTTCCGCGACCGG
>DATAQN010000135.1:0-61198 GCA_036264635.1 Xanthobacteraceae bacterium
GGAGGTTGCGGACCTTGTCTCCAACATTGCCGGCGCCAGCATCGAGCAGTCGACCGGGGTCGCGGAGGTCAACAAGGCGCTGTCGCAGATGGACGAGGTGACGCAGCAGAACTCGGCCTTGGTCGAGGAGAACGCGGCGACAGCGAAGACGCTGGAGCATCAGGCCAAGAACATGGACGAACGGGTCTCGTTCTTCCAGCTCGACGCCGCCAGCACGGGCGCCGAAACAGCCAGGCCCGCGCCGCGATCGGCCGCGCCGGTTCCCAGGCGTCCAGCTCCCCGCACCCAGGGTGCCCTCGCTGTCGCGGCCCAGGAAGAAGCAGAGTTCTAAACCGCATTTTGGGCGGCATTGAAAAAGCCATAGGCGCGAATAAGTTCGCAGCGCTTGCGGCGGGTTTCTGCTAAACCCGCCGCAAATTTGCCGTGAGGCTACCGACCAATTCGCCCATGTTTGCCACCCATGTCTGAGCTGTCTGAATTGTCCGAGCTGACCGATATTCCCGTCTTCGATCTGCGCGACGGTGACGCGGCGCGCCACGTCCGCCAGAGCGCCGCGCGCGCCCGCGCCTTGCGTGACGCCTGCCTCGGCGTCTTTCCGCGTTCTGCCATGCCGCTCGTGCCGATGCTCGACCGCGCCTCGCACCGCTGGCTGAAGCGCTCGCGCTCACCCTATATGCCGGAGATCGCGCAGATCGCCGACGCGCTCGACTTCTCCGGCATCTGGCTGCTCAATGCCTCTTATCAATGGGGCTGCACCGCCCGTGCCGGCCAAGAGGATGGCGTGCCCTGGCTGCTGCGCACGCTGGATTGGCCGTTCGCGGGGCTCGGCCGCTACGCCGAAGTGGCACATATGCGCGGTGCGTGCGGTGACTTTTATAGCGTTACCTGGCCCGGCTATGTCGGTGCGCTCACCGCGATGGCGCCGCAGCGCTTTGCTGCCTGCGTCAATCAGGCGCCGATGCGCCGGCGCACCTCGCATCCCTGGCTGCGCGGTTACGACTTCGCCGCCAACGCTGTGGCGATCTGGCAGTCCGAAGATCTGATGCCGCCCGACCAATTGCTCCGCCATGTCTTCGAAGTCTGCAGCGACTACGAATCCGCCCGGCGCATGCTGGAAACGGTGCCGGTCGCGCGGCCGGTGATCTACTCGCTGGTCGGCTGCAAGCCGAGCGAGCAATGCGTCATCGAACGCACTGAGACGGGTTTCGCCACCCGCGAGGACGAAGCCAGCGCCGCCAATGATTGGGTGCCGTGCCGCGCGGGTTGGGAAGGCCGCATCGGCTTGCGCCGTTTTCTCAAGAGCTCGTTCGAGGAAGCGACGGATTACAACCGCCTCCGCCGCGACACGCTCGATGCATGGGATGGATCATTATCGGCGCCGAGCTTCGGCTGGGTGCGCGAGCCGGTGCTCAATCCTTATACGCGGCTCGCAGTCGCGATGTGCCCAAAGACCGGCGTCTTGCGCGTCGTCGGCTATGACAAGACCGAAGCGGCAATGCCGGCACGGCAGGTGACGCGGATGCGCGAAATCGCCCCGCAAGCCGCGCCTCAGGCGGCGTAAAACGGCGGCGTCAAACGTCGCTGGTACGGCCCGCAAAGACTCGGCTTTTATCTGCACTTTATGGAACTCGTTCTCGGCACTGCAGCAAGGCGGCGATCGTCGTAGATTTTTTCAATGCCAGCAGGACATTGCACGAAATCCGCCGATCTGTGCTGACGATCACATCTCGCATCGCAAAGTCGGCGTAGAGGGGCGACAACACGGAATAGGGCTTGGGTTTGTACGGAGCGAGCCATGACCAGAATCTTCAACGACATGCCGGGTTTCGGTTGGCGGTGGGGACATGTGAAGCACCGCCTCGTGCAATGGCGGCGCCGGGCACAGGCGCGCCATGAATTGCAAGGCTTGAGCGACGCGTCATTGCGCGACCTCGGCCTGACGCGTTGCGATGCAGCGCGCGAAGCCTCCAAGCCGTTCTGGATGGCGTGAGCGGCTTTCTTCGACGAGTTTCTTAAGGCGACGCACTTGGCAGTGACGACGGGCCACCCCCACACGGTGGCCCGTCGGCTTTTTTGCGAAACACTATGAGGCCGAATGCCGGCCCGCACCCATTTGCACCCCGTCACGCGAGTTTTGTACCATTCGCGAAGCAATGTGATGGGGATGCGCGACGATGCCCAAGATCAAAGCCTCAGATGGCGTGAGCCTCTACTACGAAGAAATCGGCACCGGGACCCCTGTCGTCTTCGTGCACGAATTTGCCGGCGACTATCGCACCTGGGAACCGCAGATGCGCCGCTTCGCGCGCTCGCATCGCTGCGTGACCTATAGCCAGCGCGGCTATCCGCCGTCCGATATCCCCGACGATGCGTTGCGCTACGGCCAGGACATTGCGCGCAGCGATGTGATTGCCGTTATGGATGCGCTTGGCATCAACAAAGCGCATGTGGTCGGCCACTCGATGGGTGCCTATACCGCGCTTCACGTCGGCATCCGTCACGCCGAGCGCTGCATCTCGATAACAGCGGCCGGATGCGGTTGGGGCTCGCTGCCCGATCCCGCCGCCCGTGCCGCGATGCGGGCCCAGGCGGCGGAGAACGCAAAAATGTTCACCGCGAAGGGCATGGCCGCGGCGGCCGTGATCTATACCGATACGCCGAGCCGGCACGCGCAGAAATACAAGGACCCGCGCGGCTTCGATGAATTCGTGCGCATGCTCTCCGAGCATTCGGCGCTTGGTCATTCGCTGACCATGGCATCGCTGCAGAGCAAGCGTCCGACGCTGTGGGACATGGAAACGGATCTGAAGAAATTTTCCGTGCCGCTCCTCGTCATCTGCGGCGACGGGGACGAGACGTGTCTTGACGGCAGTGTCTTTCTTAAGCGCACCGCGCCGACGGCGGCGCTTCTTGTTGTTCCGCGCTCCGGACACACGATCACCAGCGAAGAGCCGGATGCTGTCAATGCGGCGCTGGCCGAACTGTTCTCCGCCGCCGAAGCCGGCCGCTGGCTTGCGCACAAGCCGCCGGCATGAGGCAATGAGCGCGCCCACGCCTGACAGCTCGGCCGCCGGTAATCCGGCGGCAGATAGCTCCGCGGCCTCGGCTCCTGCCACGACGGTGTCGTCGCCCTGGGCGCCGTTTCGCCGGCCGGCCTTCACCTTGATCTGGACGGCGACGCTGATCGCCAATATCGGCGGCTGGATGTACAGCGCCGCGTCCGGCTGGCTGATGACCGACCTCGATCCCAATCCGCTGATCGTGTCGCTGGTCCAGGCGGCGACCACGGCGCCGCTGTTCATCTTCGCGCTGCCGGCCGGTGCGCTGGCCGACATTTTCGACAAGCGCAAATTTCTGATTGTCTTCGAGGTGCTGGCGACGGCGGTGGCGGCCGTGTACGCGACCATGGTCAGCTTGCATCTTGCCACGCCGTTCAATCTCCTCCTGTTCACGTTTCTCATCAGCGCCGCCGGTGCGCTGACGTCGCCGGCTTGGCAGTCCGTGGTGACGCTCCTTGTGCCGCGCGAGGATCTGCCAGCTGCGATCGCCGCCAACAGTGTCGGTGTGAACATTTCGCGCGCGCTCGGTCCGGCGCTCGGCGGGCTCATCATCGTTGCGCTCGGCATCGCCGCCCCGTTCTGGCTCAACGCGATCTGCAACATCGCGGTCATTGTCGCGCTGGTGTGGTGGCGAACCGGCAAGAAGCCCGGCACGCTGTTGCCGGCGGAGAGTTTCGGCCAGGCGATCCGTACGGGGTTGCGCTACAGCCGGCATAATCCGCATCTGCGCGCGACTTTGATGCGAGCTCTCGGCTTCTTTTTGTTTTCGAGTGCATTCTGGGCGCTGCTGCCGCTCGTGGCGCGGAGTCAGATCGCCGGCGGGCCCGAGCTTTACGGCATTCTGCTCGGCGTCATCGGCGCCGGCGCGGTTGCCGGCGCCTTCGGATTGCCGGCGCTCAAAGCCAAATGGGGACCCGATGTGTTGATGGCGCTGGCGACGGCCGGGATCGCGCTCGCCATGGCGCTGTTTGGCCTGGCACGCGAGCCCATTACGGCGCTCTTTGCCAGCGCCATCGCCGGCGCCGCGTGGATCGCGGCCCTCGCAACTCTCAATGTCTCGGCCCAGGTGGCTCTTCCGGATTGGGTGCGTGGCCGCGGACTTGCGGTCTTTGCGGCGGCCTTCTTCGGCTGCGTGACCTTCGGCAGCGCCGCCTGGGGCGAGATAGCCTTCTATACCGGCTTGCCGCTTGCACATTTTCTGGCCGCCGCCGGTGTTCTTGCCACCATTCCTCTGACCTGGCGCTGGAAGCTGCAGACCGGCTTGTGCATCGATCTGTCGCCGTCGATGCATTGGCCGGCGCCGATCACGGCGCAGGAGATCGGGCACGAGCGCGGCCCGGTGCTGGTGACGGTCGAGTATCGCATTCGCCCGCGGGACCGCGCCGAATTCCTGCAAGCCATTGCCAAAGTCGAGCCGGAGCGGCGCCGCGACGGCGCCTATGCCTGGGGCGTGTTCGAAGACACCGCGGAAGAGGGCCGCATCGTCGAAACGTTCCTCGTCGAATCGTGGATGGAGCATCTGCGCCAGCACGAACGCGTCACCCAGGCCGATCGTCTGATCGAGGATGCGGTCCAGCGTTTCAATCTGTCAGGCGCGCCCAAGGTGACACATTTAATCGCCGCTGATTTCTGATCGTCAGCGGTGTCGAGGCCGAACCCGCTCAAGCTTGCAGCAGCGGCGGTAGCGCACCGGCGTCACCGAGGTCCCAAAGCAGGCCGGCCATGATGCCGAGGCCTTCGCGAGCGATCGGCGCGAGCAGGTGCTCGTTCGGCGCATGTTGCGAGCAGCCGGCGTAAGAGTGCGGCAGCCAGATCGTTTTCAATTGCAGGACTTCGGTGAAAATGTCGTTCGGTAGCGAGCCGCCGAGGTTCGGCAAAACGGTCGGAGCGCGTCCGGTCGTGCGCTCCAAAGAGTGCTTGGTCCAGTTCACCCACGGATCGGCGGGATCGAGGCGGCTCGCATAAAAATGCCCGCCTTGCCCGGCGCGGATTTCGACTTGGCCAAAGCCGTGCCGATCGAGGTGGCGCCGCAGCGCGGGGAGGATGTCACTGACTTCGGTGCCGACGACGTAACGAAGCTGGCAATACGCCCGCGCCGCGCCGGGAATGGCATTCACGGGCCGTTCCGGGGTGCCGGCGGTGAAAGCGACGATCTCAAAACTGTTCCAGCCGAACACCCGTTCGGCCGGCGTCAGGCCGGGTTCGCCCCAATCGCGATCGATCGGCGGAGCGTCGTCGCCGCCATCGACTTCGACGTTCGCCAGAACCTGCCGCACCGCGTCCGGCAAAGGCGGCCGCCATTCCGGCACGCGGATCGCGCCGCGCGCGTCGGTGATGGAGGCCAGCGCCTGCGCCAGAATGATCGCGGGATTGGCCAGAAGCCCGCCGAAATTGCCGGAGTGGTGGCCGCCTTCGCGCAGGTTGACGTCAAGTTCGAACGGCAGCGTGCCACGCGCGCCGAGAAAGATCGTCGGCTCGGCCGGCGCATTGCGCGGCCCATCGGAACCGATCAGGACGTCGGCCTTGAACAGGTCGCCGCGATGCTGCTGGCACAATTCGCGCAACCCGGCCGAACCGACTTCCTCGCCCATTTCGATCAGAAACTTGCAGTTAAAGCCAAGCGCGCCGCGTTCTTCGAGCACGGCGGCGAGGCCGGCAATGTTGATTGTATGCTGGCCTTTGTTGTCAGCTGTGCCGCGTCCATAGATGCGATCGCCTTCAATCACGGTCTGCCAGGGCGACAGGCCTGTGCGCCAGAGATCGTCAAGGCCGCGAACAGTGTCGCCATGGCCGTAAAGCAGCGCGGTCACAAACTTCGGATCCTCGATGCGCGCAGCCGACAGCACCGGTGGTCCCGACGTGTTCTCCAGGATCCGGCAGGCAAAGCCGAGCCGCGTCAGCGCCGGTACGATTTCGTCGGCAAGATAGGCGTGCAGGGCTGCGACACGATCCGGCTCTTGGCTTGAGCTCGGTATGGCGACGCGACGGCTGAGATCAGCAAGAAACCGGCCGTCGTCAAAATAAACCCGCGCTCGTGCGATGGCGTTTTCGCGGCTCATGCGGCTCTTCACTCTGCGGTTATGCCGGCGACTTCGACCATCTTGTGCCACTGCGCCTTGTCGTCGGCGACGAACTTTGTGAATTCGGCCACCGTCATCGTTGTCGGCGCGCCGCCATCTTGGGCAAAGCGTGCGACGATATTGGGGTCCTCGACCGCACCTTTCAGTGCCGTATTGAGGAGCGTGACGATGTCGGGCGGCGTGTTCTTCGGCGCGAACATTCCATACCAGACATTGACGTCATAGCCCGGCACGGTTTCCGCGATTGTGGGCAGGTCCGGCAGCATCGGCCAACGCTGTTTTGAGGTGACGGCGAGTGCACGCAGCCTGCCAGCCCGAACGAATTCCAGAACCGGGCCGCCGAGATTGTCGAACAGCACCTGAACTTTGCCCGAAATCAGATCCGGATAAGCGCCGGCCGACCCACGATAGGGCACGTGAAGCATGTCGATCTTGGTCAGAAACTTGAAATATTCACCGGACAGATGCGGCGACGCGCCAACGCCTGACGAGGCCATCGATATCTGCCCGGGATGGGCTTTGGCGTAGTCGATGAATTCCTGCACGGTCGTCACCGGCAAGGACGGCGTGATCACCATGATATTGGGCACGCGCATCACGATGCCGATAGGAGACAATTCGTTGAGGACATTGCTCAGTTTCTTGTAGATCGAAGCGCTTATGGTGACGGTCGGCCCTGCGAACAAAAGCGTATAACCGTCCGCCGGCGCACCGATCACCGTCTCGGTGGCGAGCGTGCCGCCGGCGCCGGTGCGGTTTTCAACGACGAACTGGTTGCCGAGGTGCTCCGAGAGCCACTGCGCGACGAGGCGAGCAACCAGATCGGTCGGGCCGCCAGCGGCGAGTCCAACGATCATATGAACCGGCCGCGTTGGATAGTCGAGAGCTGATGCGCTGCAGGGTGCGGCGGCCGCGGCAACGGAAATTCCTGCCAGATGCAGGAGAGCCCTGCGGTGGAGAGACTTCACCCTGGGCCGAGCTTCCTGCGTCATCAGGTCGTCCCCCCTGTGCCTGCACGTTTTCCACGGCGGCGACCCCCGACGATATCTCAATCCTCCAGATCGTGGGGCGGAGATTTTTGTTGAGCGCCAACTTTTCCGAAAGCTCGCTCCGACCGCATGGTCAGGCCGGAAATGTTTTTCAGATGTGCTAGACCTTGATCCAATTCGATTGAATCGGATCAAGGTCTAGATGTTTGCTTTTGAGCATGATCTTTTCGGAAAACCGGTTTCCACTTTTCCGGATCATGCTCTAGATGCGCCGCATTGGCATGGTCCAAGCCATCCAGGCGCCGACCGCGGTGAAACACGCCACAGTCAGAAAGGCGGCATGAAAAGCGTCGCTGATTTCGCGGTGCACCAGGGCCTGCCGCACCGGGTCGAGCGTTGCCAGCGCATCGGGGCCGCGTTCGATGATCATGCCGAACAACGTGGCGGTGTCGCGGTCGGTTACGGTGAGAAAGGAAAACAAGACCGCTGAAACGGTCGCGGTGCCGAAAGCGGCGCCGACCGAGCGCGAGAACTGCACCATCGCGGCCCCGGTGCCGAGTAGCCGGGGTCCGGACACCGTCTGCACCGTGACCTGGACCACGCCCATGACGGTCCCCATGAACAAAGCCACGCCGCCGAAGGCCCAGGCGATCTGCAGCGCGCTCAGATAAGGGATGAAGAAGGCGAGCAGCGCGAGACTAATCGTGGCGCCAATCAAGCCATAGGTCGGAAATGTCGCGGTATGGCCGGTTCGCGTCACCAATTGTCCGGTCATCATCGAGCCAATGCCGATGCCGGCGGTCATCGGCAGCAGCATGAAGCCGGTCTCGGCCGGGGACAGGTCGCGCACCGCGCGCAGATAGATCGGCAAGAACGTGATCAGCGACACCAGAGCCGCGCCGTGAAACGCCGCCATGGCGTCGCAGCGCCAGATCGACGGCTGGCGGAACAGTTTTGGCGGAATGAGTGGCGATGTCGTCAGCCGCTCCTGCCAGGCCAGCAGCACCAGCGAGACGAGTCCGAACGCGAGCAGACCAAGCGCGATCGGCATCGCGCTCAATTGCATGCGCTGTACTTGCTCGAGCGCGAGGATCACCGGGCCGACAAAGAATATGAAGAGAACGAGACCCGGCGAGTCGAATGTGGTTCGGCGGCGGTCGCCTTGGCGCCCTGGAATGCGGATAACGAACAGCATCGCCAACAGGCCGAGCGGGATATTGACCAGGAAGATCGACGGCCAGCCGAAGGCCTGGGTGAGATAACCGCCGGCGACCGGACCGAACGAATTTGAGGTCACCGCGATACCGGCCAGATAGCCCTGGTAGCGGCCACGCTCGCGCGGCGGAATGGCTTCGCCAATCAGAGCCTGCGACAGCGTCATCAGGCCGCCGCCGCCAAAACCCTGGATGACGCGAAACAGCGTGAGCAGCGTGATGTTCGGCGCGACCGCGCACAAGATCGATCCGATCATGAAGATCGAGAGCGCGACAAACATCATCGAACGGCGGCCGAACGTGTCGCCGAGGCGGCCATAGACCGGCGCCGCGATAGTGTTGGCAATGAGATAAGAGACCACCACCCAGGAGGCGCGTTCGATCTCGCCGAGGCTCGAGGCGATCGCCGGCAGCGCGGTTGCGACAATGGTCTGGTCCGCCACTGCCAGGAACATCGGCAGCATGATCGGCGGAAAGACCAGAAGAAATTGCGCACGCGCCGACAGCGCCGTGTCCTCGGGTTCCGTTGCCGAGTTCTGCGGTGGTGTTTGTCCCGAGCCGTCCTGTCCTGTTCCCTGTTCCGGCCCTGGCGACCGTTCCGGCGCGGCGGCGGGTCCTTTAGCGGAGCGATCCGCAGCCTCCGGTCGATTCAGGGAATCATTCATCGTTGTTTGTGTCGCGCGCTTTGGCGCATGCCTCGAAAGAAGGCCACTCCGCGGATGTGATCCGTGGGCGCCAGTTTTCCGACGGCGGCATGCGCAAAATCCGAAATCCAGAGCGCACCCCGATCGATCGGAGCGTGCTCCAGGCGAAACGGTCGTATCGCACGCCGCGCCCCGACTGCCAATATGAGTGCGGCCGATGGATCGCGAGGCGGCTTTGCAAAGGCAGGATGCCAGGTGATTTGTGCCGGTGATTTGCGCCAGTGACTTGCGATGCGACCTCGGCAAACGGGGGCGATCTCAACTCTTCCGATTAGCGAACATTGTGGTCAAACACCGGCGCGTGCGACGACTTGGCGTGACGTCATGGCGGTATCCCGGCATCCGAATATCTCGGCATCGCGAAACACGACTTGAGAACGCGCATCCGCGCTCGGCAAATCAAATGAAAGGCGGGAAGTGATGGAGCGCGAAACCTGAGTCGCGAAACCTGAGTAACGTGGCGCATTGCCCGCACATGGTGATGCGCGCAAATACGCGACGCAAAATCTCCTACCCTTCCGCCAAGGCGAGCTCAGCGGACGTAATCAAAAGGTCAGCCCAAGCAAGCTTACAACCCGGCCGGCCTCACGAGAAATGGGCGTCACGAAAAAGTGAAACCCGCAAGTACCGGTCGCCCCGAGGGGCGGCCGGTCTCTTTATGCGTTCGCGCGCGCGTCGGCCGTGCGAACTGCCTTAGCCGACGTAGCTGACGCGTTCCTGCTCGCGCGCCTCTTCCGCACTCGCCGGCTCCGCCGGCAATTGCAGAACGGTGGCCTCTTGGCCTTCGCACAACAGCGTCAGCAACACGTTGCGCCCATCAGGAAATTCGAGCGAATCGTGATGCGCAGCCATCTTGTCCTTGTTCACTTGGCGGAAGATGGCTGTTTTGTAGTTGATAGTCTTGGTTTTCCAGCCGAGCAGGCCGGCCGGCAGACAGGCGACCTCGCTGGCGAAAGCCAGTTCGGTGCCGGGTCTGATACACACTGCTAGTCCTGGGTCGTCGGCGGCGGAGAACCCGCGGGTTCCCGTCCCGAAGTCACGTGTTACGAGCTTGTCGCCGACTTTCGCCGGCCTAGAACGCACGCTTTGAAGGCTAAAGTCACACATTGGCGACTCCTTTCTTCCAGATCATTGCGCCATCAGCCCCGCAACCCCCTCGGATAACAAGTTCAAGCAAGAACAGTGCCGAGGTTTTATGTTGCGAGGACATTTCGGCGCAACTAAGGAACCGGCACCTGCACAATCGCACATTCGCGCGATTAGGTGCGCGGGTCAGCTATGTCTGTCGCGGGATGATTGCGCCATGGTGCCGCAGTGCAAAGCGGCGGCGTCGGAAACGGACTCATTTTTCGGCAAGTTGCCTGAGATGTTGCCAGCAAGACGGGCGGTCAGCACTTGCTGATAGAATGCTATGCTCTTTCGAAGACTTATTGCACCGTGATACCGCCCGTCATGCCGTCCCAGTCGTGATCGGCGCAGCGCAGGTCGTAAGTGCCGGGCGGGCCGGGCGTCACCAGCAGGTCTTTGACGTCGCCGGGTTGCATGACGATTTCACTGCGCTCGCGATTGAGTATCTCGGGATTGTCGATCTTGGAGGCGGCGAAGAATGTCGGGGCGGTGAATTCGTGCGTTTCCTTGCCGTGGTTCTCCAGATGCAGCCGATAAGGCACGCCGTGCTGCAGGATCAGATGGTCGGGCTGGAATTTGTAGTCGATCATCACGACGTTGACTGTGATCGGCTCGGCCGCTCCGGCCGCTCCGGCCGCGCCGGACAGCAACGGCAGCAGCGCCAGCATAACGACCCGTGCAACAGTGTTTGCAGTGCGGCAAAGACGGCCGCTTGCAGCAGCTTCTTCATTCATAATGTCGATTCCTCTCAGCACCCGGCAGCCGAGAGTCCTCGGCAACTAAACGTCGTTGGCAGGCAAAACCCGGCCCCGCAGGGCTTCCGCGCCTTTGCCGTCGTGAACGAACACCGATCCGGGCCAACAATTCTGCCGGCGGTTCTCGATCTCGCCATGATATCAGTGCCCGATCGCCGCATGGCCGTGAATTTGAACGCGCCGCACCATGACCAGCACCAGGGGGATCATCAGTGCTGCGACAATGGCGCAGACGTGAAAGACGTCGATATAGGCGAGGATCGTGGCCTGGGTCCGGATCATCTGCCCGATCATGCCCATGGCCTGGCCTTTGGCATCGCCGGCCGCGGCACCGTGCGCCATGAAATATTTGGTGATCTGCGACAGCGTCGATTGAAAGACCGGCGACGAGGGAATGGTATTCTCGACGAGGCGAGCCTGGTGGAATTGCGTGCGCTGCGTCAGCACGACATTGGCGGCGGAAATGCCGATACTGCCCCCGAGATTGCGCGCAATATTCATCAGCGCCGAAGCCTGGTTGGTCTTGTCCGGCGGCAAGCCGTCATAGGCCACCGCATTGATCGGAATGAACAGGAACGGCAGCCCGATCATCTGAAAGACGCGTACCCAGCCGAAATAATCGAAGCTCGCATTCGGCGTGAGCGAGGTCGAATACCACATTGACAGCGCGACGCCGCTGAGCCCGATCGCCATCAGATATTTCGGTTGGAAACGGCCGGTGACCGCGCCGGCGACCGGCATCAGCACCAGCATGGCGATGCCGCCGGGCATCATCGCCAGCCCCGAGAGCATGGCGGTGTAGGGAAATGTCGTCTGCAGCAGTTGCGGCATGATCTGGTTCGAGCCGAACAGGATCGCGCCGATCATCAGCATGGTGAAGAACGCCATGCCGAACTGCCGATGAAACAACAGCCGCAGTTCGACAATCGGCTCGTCCCGGCTCAGCTCCCACGGGACGAAGGCGAGAAACGAGACGCCGGCCAGCCAGGTGAACAACACGATAGTGCCCGATTTGAACCAGTCGTCGATCTGGCCGCGATCGAGCACGACTTCGAGACAGCCGAGCGTCATCGCAATCAAGAGGAAGCCGACCCAGTCGATTTTCAGTCCGCGCGCCAGCCGCTCCTGGCGCTCGCGTTCGAGGACTTCCGGCTCGTCGACCAGCCAGTGCACCAGCGCCAGCGAAGCGATGCCGATCGGCACATTGATGAAAAAGATCCAGTGCCAGGAGAAATTGTCGGTGATCCAGCCGCCGACGGTCGGGCCGACGGTCGGCGCGACAATCACGGCCACGCCGTAAAGCGCAAACGCTTGCCCGCGCTTTTGCGGCGGAAACGTATCGGCGAGGATGGCCTGCTCGCTGGTCGGCATGCCGCCGCCGCCGAGGCCTTGCAGGATGCGGAAGAAGATCAGTGAGCCGAGACTCGGCGCCAGCCCGCAGAACAACGAGCTGATCGTGAACAGCGCCACGCAGATCATATAGAAGCGCTTCCGGCCCATGACATTCGACAGCCAGCCGCTCGCCGGCAGGATCACCGCATTGGCGATCAGATAGGTCGTGACCACCCAGGTGCTCTCGTCGACGCTCGCCGCCATGGAGCCTGCGATGTAGCGCAACGAGACGTTGGCGATGGCGGTGTCGAGCACGACCATGAAAGTCGCGATCGAGACCACGACGGCAACAAGCCAGGGATTGCGGTCGCCCGCTGCGGAGCGGCTGTTGTCCCAGACCGGCATTGTGCGCTGTTCGCTCATCGCACTTTCACCGTCGGCACGACCGACATGCCGGGCCCGAGCTGAACATCGGGCGGCGTGTCGAACACGATCTTGACCGGCACGCGCTGCACGATCTTGACGTAATTGCCCGTGGCGTTTTCCGCCGGCAGCAGGCTGAAGGCCGTGCCGCTGCCCGACTGCACGCTGTCGACATGGCCTTTGAAGGTGCGGTCGGGATAGGCGTCGATGAAAATTTCCACTGGCTGGCCGGGCCGCATGTGATCGAGCTGGGTCTCCTTGAAGTTCGCCGTCAGCCAGATGTCGCGCGGCACGAACATCATCAGCGCCTGGCCGACCGCGGCATAGGCGCCTTTGGCCGCGGTCAGGCGGGTGACGCGGCCGGCGACCGGGGCGGTGATGATGGTGCGCGACAGGTTGGCTTCGGCCTGCGCCAATTGCGCCTGCGCGTTCTTCAGTTGCGCCTCGAGCACGGGCTCTTCCTTCTCGACCGCCGTGGCATTGGCTTGCGCGGCGGCCAAAGCAGCTTGGCTCTGCAGCAGGTTCGAGGAATATTGCTGCGCCTGCTCGACGGTGCCGGAGCCTTGCTTGGCCAGGGTCTGATAACGGTCGGCTTGCTGCTGGGCGAAAGTCAGCGACGCTTGGGCTTGCGCGACTTGTTTCTCGGCCTGCGCGATCTTGGCTTTTTGCTCGACGATCTGCGCGGCGAAATTGTTGATGCTCGCCTGCGCCTGGTCGCGCTGGGCGATGTAGTCGCGATCGTCGAGTCGCACCAATTCGGTGCCGGCCTCGACCAATTGGTTGTCCGTCACAGGTACATCGACGATCGCAGCCGCGACCTGCGCGCTGATCTGAACAGTACGCGCATCGATGAAAGCGTCGTCGGTGGATTCGTATTGCCGCGCGTTGAGCCACCAAAGGACGGTCGCAATGGCGAGGACGATGCCGCCGATGACGAGCGCAAGGATCAAGCCGCGGCGCTTGCGCAGCGTACCACCCGTCTTCCCGGAGCTCTTGCCGGTATCGCCGTTTCGGGTGGCGGGGGTTGTCCCGTCGCGTTCGGAATCCGAACGGCGTTCGCTGTCAACGCGCTGATCCATCGGGCTTGAACGTTTTACGTGCCAATAAAGTTGCCGCTTTCGCGAGCGCGCCATTCACAGAAACAGCTGCAAACTCGTATGCCCCCAATGGTTGTCTTACCCGGTAAAAGTGACGCAGGCCAGTCGCGCGGACCGCATCTTGGCCGGGCCAGTTGCCCACTAAAGGGGAAGCGATCAGGACGCGCCGGCCGGGTGCAGGGCCGCCGAGATCTTCTGGACGAATTCATCGAGCTCGTCGCCCGCAAGGTCGCTGACGGCCCAGAAATCAAGGCCTTGCGCCGTCCAATGCCGCACATTGTAGCCCTGGATCGTCTTCGCCATGATGCTGGCGCGGGCCGCTCCCAGGCGCTGGGCAACGAAGAGGTTAATCACGTGCTTGCGGCGCTGATAGATCACCGAGGCCACCGGCTCGCCGTCGATATAATCGAGCCGGCCGCCCAGCAGCGTGAAGCCTTGCGAGGTGAGGTCGATCACCGGCGGCGCGACATCGAGCTTGCCGTTGAACCACGGCTTGACGGTGTGCTGGTCGCTGGTTTGCACGTCCATCAGGTGCCCGGCCTGCAGCGAACGGATATGGGCCGACACCACCTCATCGGCGACCTGCTGATTCAGATCGGCGCTGAAAAGGCCCATGACAAGCATGGCCGCAACGGCGCCGGACAAAGCCGAGCCGACGGCAAAGCCGCCGATGAACGAGCGCCACCAGCGGGCAATCGTACCTTCGCGCGCCGTGCCCGCGGCTGTCGGCGCAACGGCGGGAGCGGGGACGGGATCAGGAGCGGGAAACAGCGCCTCGATGCGGCTGCGCAGATGCGCCGGCGCCGCTTCTATGAGTTTTGCACCCGCCATCGCCTCGCGCAGCGCGCGGACCGTTTTGAGCTTTTCGGCGCAATCACCACAGCCCGCGGCATGCGTTTCGACATCGCGCACATGGCCGGCGTCGAGCTCGCCATCGGCCAGCGCGTGAAGGAGCAACTCATAGTCTGCGCAGCTTTCGGTGACGCTCATGGCACAGACCTCGGCGCCGCGAAAGCTTGCACAGATCGCGCTGGCGCTGGTGCGGCTCCGTTCGCGCTATTCCACGCCGCGCGCAGCATGGCGCGGGCGCGCGCAAGCCGTGACATCACCGTTCCCACCGGCACGCCGGCGACTTCGGCGATCTCCTGATACGACAGGTCATTGATCTCGCGCAGCACGATGGCCTCGCGAAACGGCCCCGGCAATGCCTCAACGAGCCGCCGGATCGTTGCGTCATCCTGCTGTCGCAGCAGCGCGGTTTCGGGGGTCGCTTGTGGCTCTTGCCAGATCGGCTCCTCCGCCGCCGGCTCACTGTCGGCAAAGTCGGCCGGCGTCTCCTGTTTGCCGCGCCGCGCAAATTCGGCGTAGCAGACGTTTTTCAGGATCGCCAGGAGCCAGGGTTTCATGGCCGGCCCGCGATAGCTGTCGAAATGGCGCAACGCCCGCAAGAAGCATTCATGCGCGGCATCTTCGGCGTCGGCCGAGTTGCGCATGAGGTAGCGCGCGAGCGTATAGACATCGTCAAGATAGGGCAGCGCGGCGTCATGAAAACGCCGCGCGCGCTCTTGTTCGGCGTGTGCATCGCTGGCCATCGTCTCGCTTGATGTTGCCGCCGGTCGGGGTTCACTGCGTGGCGCTGCTGCCGGTTGCTGCTTCTACCACAATCGTGCCCACCATGTGCGGGTGAATGTAGCAAAAATATTGGTAGGTGCCCGGCGTCGTAAACGTGAACGAATAGTTGTCGTCGGTGTCGAGTGCTTTCGATTTCTTGAAAGCATTGTCGGATGAGGCGATCCCATGCGGGATGTCGTCTCTGTTGGTCCAGGTCACCGTGGTGCCGGCTTTCACCGTCAGGCTTGCCGGCGTGAATGTGAAGTTGTCGATCGACACCCCGCCTGCCGGCGCCGCATTTTGCGCCGACGTCGGAATGACGACCGCAGCCAATGCGGTTGCAGTCGCCGCTCCCAGCGCAGCGGCGATGAGTGCGCTGCGCACGGTATTTGAGATGGCCATTTTCTTCTCCTTAAACTTTCAGCGGCGTATCGATGATGGCGAGCCGTTGGTCGTTCTGTTTGAACGTCACATTGGCGATGCCGAGCATGGTGCGCAGTTGCTCGTCCGGCACTTTCATCGGCCCGGGCGAGGGGCCCTGGCCCGGCGCCGGCTGCGGGAAGGCGGTCGAGCGCGCGGTGTGGAAGGTGACATTGCCTTCCACTTTCTGCATCACCTGATGGATGTGACCGTTGAGCACCGTCACCGAGCCGAAGCGCTTGAGATAGGCGAGCGCCTGCGCCGCATCGTCGGTGCCCCAGCCCCAATCCGGATAAATGGTCCAGAGCGGGATATGGGCGAAGACGACGACCGGCGTCGACGCCGAGAGATGCTTGACGTCATCTTCCAGCCATTCGAGCTGATCGGCGCCGAGGTCGCCGAGCCCGCCCGCTTTCAGGTTCACGACATTGACCAGGCCGATGAAGTGCACGCCTGAAGCATCGAATGAATACCAGCCCGCGCCTTTGGTGCCGCGGCCATAGCGGTCCTTGTAGAACGTCTGATCTGGATCGAGGAAATCGTGCTCGCCCGGCACGTAATGCACATCAAGACGCGACTGCGAGATGATGCGGTCGGCATCGTCGAACTGCTGCGCGGTCGAAAGATGGCTGATGTCGCCGGTATGAATGGCGAAGGCCGGCCTCTGCGGCAGCGCATTCACTTTGACGATGGCCTCTTCCAGCGTGCCGAGCGCGTTCGGATTGGCCGGCTTGTCAAAGCCGACATGGCTGTCGCTCAGCTGCAGGAAAGTCAGGCTCTTGGCTTCCTGTGCCTGCGCTTCACCCATGATGCCAAGCGAGTGCGGAACGCCGCCGGAAATGGTCCACAACACGCCGGTTCCGGCCCAGGTCATACATTCGAGAACTTTGCGGCGGCTGACGCCGTCATCGCGATCGGATCCCATTGCGATCTCCCTTGAAGCCACTGCACCTGGTCGCCACGGTTGTGACGGCCATTCGGGCTTCCAGGCGGTTTGATCGGGGGAGGGCGCGGTTTATTCCCGACGCCGCATATCGGGGTCCCGATAATGTATGGGCAGGGTCCGCCGAGCGCTGCTATAGGTCGGTTCGTTAAGCATGGTTGTTACCGAAACCGGTACCGCGCTGCGGAATCATGCATTAGCCAATTGCGCCATAGCGCTAGAAACACGGGCCCCATGTTGCAGCCGGCTGACCCATCCGTGGAAACACGTACATCATGGGTGGTCGCCAGTGTGGTGCTCGTGGTCATGGCGGTCGCCTTCGGCGCGCCCTGGATCACAATCGTCGCGCTGAAGGACATCGCCGCTGAGGTCAATGGCGAGCGTTCGATTCCGGCTTTCGCCACGGCCCTGATGTGGATCGGCTCCGGGCTCGGCGGGATTTTCATGGGCCGCATCGCCGAACGGCTGGGCGTCCGCTTCACCTTTGTCTTCGGCGCCGCGATGATCGCTGTGGGACTTGCGATCTCCACGCTCGGCCCATCTTGGCCGCTATACATCGGTCATGGCGTGTTCATGGGCTTTCTCGGCATCGGCGGCATCAATGCGCCCTCCTATGTTTATGTCAGCCAGTGGTTCGACCGCCGGCGCGGCTCGGCGCTGGCGCTGATATCGAGCGGCTCGTATCTCGCTGGCGCGCTATGGCCGTCGATCTTCGCACGCACGATCGCCAATTTTGGCTGGCGCGAGACTATGCTGTATTTCGCAGCATTGCAGTTGCTCGTGATCGTGCCCGCGACCCTTATCGCGATGCGCGGGCCGCCCAAGGTGATGCATCATGCGGCTGCGTCGGGCGCCGAACACGGCAAAAAGTCGGTCATGGGCTGGCCGCCTAATCTCGTTTTTGGGCTGCAGCTTGGCGCAATCTTCACTTGCTGCATCCCCATGTCGATGCCGCAGGCGCATCTCGTTGCACTCTGCAGCGATCTTGGCATCAGTGCCGCGCATGGTGCGGCCATGGTGTCGGTGTTGCTCGCCGCCGCCTTCATGAGCCGGCAAATCTGGGGCCTCATTTCGGACCGGATCGGTGGTCTCTACACGATGCTTGCGGGCTCGCTCCTGCAGGCTATCGGCATGCTCGCGTTCCTGCTGACTCAGGACGAAGTGGGCCTGTTCACGGTCGCGGCTTTGTTCGGGCTTGGCTTCAGCGGTCTCGTGCCTGCCAATGTGCTCGCCTCGCGCGAATTGTTTCCTCCGGGCGATGCCTATTGGCGGATGCCATCCCTTCTCTTGTTCAGCGGCTGGGGCATGGCGGGTGGCGGCTGGCTTGCCGGCGTCCTGTACGATCATTTCGGTTATTACACGCCGGCCTTCGCCGTAGGCCTTGGCATCAATCTCATTAATTTGGTGCTGGTCGCGACGCTCGCCTCGCGCAAGCGCTGGTCTACGGCATTCGCGTGAAGCTCAGCGCGCCGGCTGGATCGTTCCGGTCCGCAATACCTTTGCCTTCGATGACGTCGCAGGCTGTGCCACGGCTGGGCGCGCCCGCGCCGCGCAAAATTCCGTAACGGCGGCGGCGATCGCCGCACTGGTGCGAGCGCGGCGCGCCGGTGTGCCCAAGTCCACTTCCTCCTGGCGGTTGACGATCGAGCCGGCTTCAAGAAGCAGCGCCGGCATATGCGTCATCCGCAAGACGATCAATTGGTCATAGCGATAGACGCCGGCGACCGGATCGAGCAATTCGCGGCGGCGATGGCCCATTAGCGCCAGCGTGTAATGCGGCGTGTAATGCAGGCCGCGCGCCCGCAATTCCTTGCCCAGGAAACCGCCGAACAACAAACTGCCCGCGCGGTCGCCGTTCTCGTTCGAGATGAAGAGCGCATAGCCCGGATAATCGTCGTTGAAGTGCTGATCCTGCCCTTCGTATTGCCAGGTCTGCAGCAGGTTGTCCGGCACCGAGTCGTGGTGGATCGCGAGAAACAGATCCGCCCGCAGATTATTGGCCGTGATCGCGCGCGTGATGAGACCCGTGGGCGGCGCTTTGTCGGTGATGAGGAGCGTCGTCTTGCTAAAGCCGGCATCGACCAGCGCCTGTTTGGCGTCTTGGGCAAGCGCGAGATTGAAAGTGTATTCCGGCACCCCGCGCGCGCTCATGGCGCCGGGCACAGCGACGGTGTGGCCGACATCGACGACGACGCGGAAGCCTTCCGGGTGGCAGGCCGCGGACTTCGCATCAGACCCGGGCTTTGCGGCAGGCAGCGGTTTGACTGCAGGTACAGGCTTGATGCCAGGCGGCGAGTCCGTCGCGATGGCTGGAACCGGCGCCGCCGACGTACTCGGCGCGGATGCGGAGGTTGGCGTCGGACTTTGCGCCGGCGCGGCGTGTATGGCGCCGTAAGCCGGGCGCTGCTGTTGGCTCCAAGCCGACCGCGGCTCGGCCGCGACAAGCGCGGTCGAGATCGCGGCAAGGGCAAATACGGCATACCCCGACTGGTTCATGGAATCAGACACTAGCACACGAAGTGTGGCGACGGCTTGCCGTCTTGTGCACGGTCCTTGCAGATGATTTGGTCGCTGCGCGGACTTTTTTGTGGTTCGATCTGCCCGAAACAGCTCGCCACTTTTCTGCATTGCTGATCTTGGATTAGTGAGTTTGCTTACCGCTCCATGCCCCTTGCGGGTAGGCAGGCAGTGGGGCAAGATTCTGGCGCCATTACAATCGAGATGCCGGTTCATGTATCGGCGCCACATCGGGAGGTTCGCATGAAGCGGGCATTGCTTTGCCACGCTGCCGCGCTGGCTATCGCCGCGCTTTGGACAGCTCTACCGGGTCAATTCAACACCCGACAGGCTTTTGCGCAAAATGCGCAGCCGGCTCCGTCAGCGCAAAGCGTCAAGATCGACAGCGACGATATCGGCGGCGTCGTGAGCGGACCGCATGGTCCGGAAGCCGGCGTCTGGGTGATTGCGGAGACGCACGATCTTCCGACCCGCTTCGCCAAGATGGTCGTCACGGATGATCAAGGCCGCTTCGTCGTGCCGGATCTGCCAAAGGTCAAATTTCAGGTCTGGGTGCGCGGCTATGGTCTTGTCGATTCAGCCAAGACCGATGCCACGCCCGGCCAGCACTTGAGTCTCACCGCCGTGCCCGCGCCTGACGATGCCAGCGCCGCCAAATATTATCCGGCGATCTATTGGTTCGCGATGCTGAAAATCCCCGACAAGGATCAGTTCGGCGGCAAGAGCGACATTCCTGAAAACGTCACCCAGACCGCTTGGCTCACCACGATGAAGAACCAGGCTTGCGTCGGCTGTCATCAATTGGGCCAGCTCGCGACCCGCACCATTCCCGCGGCTCTCGGCAACTTCAAGAGCGGCGAAGACGCCTGGATGCGCCGCGTGCAGTCCGGTCAGGCCTCGCCGTTGATGGTGAACCCGCTCGCCGGACAATTGGGCGGCGTGCCGTTCAAGTATTTCGGCGATTGGACCGACCGCGTTGCCAAGGGCGAATTGCCGTTCGCCAAGCCGCCGCGGCCGCAAGGCGTCGAGCGCAACCTTGTCGTCACCACATGGGATTGGAGCGACGACAAGCACTATCTCCACGACCTGATCTCGTCCGACAAACGCAATCCGACGGTCGGCGCCAATGGTCCGCTTTATGGCTCGACCGAATATTCGAGCGACCATCTGCCGGTGCTCGATCCGAAGACGTCGAAGGTCACTTACATCACGCCGCCGGAAGGCGCGGATGTGCCGGAAGCGCTCGGGCCGGGCCATGCGGCGATCGAGAAGCCGCTCGCGGCTTCGGCCTACTGGGGCATGGAGAAGATCTGGGACACCAAGTTCGACAATCACAACGACATGATGGACGCGAAAGGCCGCGTGTGGATGACCGGCACCAATCACGCGCCCGGTACGCCAGCCTTCTGCCGCAAGGGATCAGACAATCCTTACGCCCAGGCGTTCTCGATCGACAGCAACGAGCGGCAATTGGCGGTGTTCGATCCGAAGACGCAGAAGTTTACCTTTGTCGATACCTGCTTCGGCACACACCATCTGCAATTCGCCTTCGACAAAGACAACACGCTGTGGGTCTCTGGCAGCGGCCCGGTGGCCGGCTGGCTCGACACCAAAGTGTTCGACGAAACCGGTGATGCGCAGAAGGCGCAAGGCTGGGCGCCGTGGGTGCTCGACACCAACGGCAATGGCAAACTCGACGATTACACCGATCCGGGCAAGCCGATCGACGCGACAAAGGACGCCCGCATTGGGGGATCCGGACCTTATGCCGTGATGCCGAATCCGGCCGACGGCTCGATCTGGTACACAATGAACGTCTTTGCCGGCCGAGCCGGTGTTCTGCGGTTCGATCCGAAGACCAAACTGTCGGAGTTCTATGCCATCCCGATGCCGGGCTTCGGCCCGCGCGGCGGCGACATCGATTCCAAAGGCGTTGTCTGGATCTCGCTTGCCAGCGGCCATGTCGGCAGCTTCGATCGCTCCAAGTGCAAAGGTCCGCTGAACGGGCCGCAGGCGACGGGCGATCAATGTCCAGAAGGCTGGAGCTTCTACAAATATCCGGGGCCAGGCTTCCAGGGCATCGGCGATAACAGCGCGGAAGCGAGCTACTACACTTGGGTCGACCAGCATGATGCGGTCGGTCTCGGCAAGGACGTGCCGATCTCGACCGCCAACGAAAATGACGGCTTCGCGGCTCTGGTCGACGGCAAGATGGTGACGCTGCGCATTCCTTATCCGCTCGGCTTCTACGCCAAGGGTCTGGATGCCCGCATCGATGATGCTAATGGTGGGTGGAAAGGCCGGGGTCTGTGGTCGTCGGAAGGCGATCGCACGCCATGGCTCAAGGAAGGCGGCAAGGGCAGTCTGTCGCTCGCCGTGCACATTCAAGTGCGCCCCGATCCGCTGGCGCACTGAGTATGATGCAGAACGCGTCCGGCTTCGGACTCGATTCCGGGGCGGACGCTTTGGCTCTCGAAGCCGATCAGTTCAGTCTGTGCCGCGCTGATTGCGACTATTCGCAAACGCGAACGCGTGGATAGACCCAGGCGCCGGCATAGCCGTCCCAATAGGCTTGCCCATGGGTCCAATAGCACGACGGCGCGTAAGCCGGCTCCGGCGCGACATAGACCGGCGGCGGGGGCGGCGCGTAGTGCGGGCCGGAAGCCGCGATCCCGAGCAGCGTTCCCGCGGCGAGGCCGCCGACGATGCCGGCGGCGACACCGCTGCCATCGCCCGCATAAGCCCGATCGATCGCGACACTGCCGAGCGGGAGCACCGCACCAAGCAAAAGGACGGAGCAAATCTTCTTCATTTTTGGCTCTCCAGCCGTGACATTCGCGAAGATTGCGCCGGAACAGTTATGATTGCGTTAAGCATTTCTTCACGAGCCAGCTCGCGAGCTGCGGCAAAGCGCGCGGCAAAACAGCGGAGGCTCACATCAAAAACACGCCCTTGCCGCTGGTCTGGCGGTCGAACAGCCGATAGGCCTCGTCCGCCTGCGGCAGCTGCCAGCGATGCGTGAACAGATGCTCGACGTCGATCTTGCGGTCAGCGACGAAGCTCGCGCATTCGGCCTGGATGATTGTTGAAAACGTCCAGGAGCCGATGATTGTCAGTTGCTTGCGCAGCATGTCCGGACTGACCTCGATCGTGACATTGCCGCCTTCACCGACAAAACACGCGGTGCCCCACGGCCGTGTGGCGCGCACTGCCGTCACGCGGCCTTCGGCCACGCCGGACGTGTCGAGCGACAGATCAGTCCCGACGCCGTGCGTAAGATCCTTGATGGCAGCGATCGGATCGCCGGCATTCGGATCGATCAAGGCGTCGGCGCCGAATTCCTTGGCGCGCTCGAGTCGCTCAGCGCTGACGTCGAGCGCGATGACACGCGCGCCCATGGCGACCGCCAATTGCGTCGCCGACAAACCCACCGGGCCTTGGCCGACAATGGCGATGCTGTGTGTGCCGGCCAAGTTCATGCGGCGCAGCGCGCCATAGGCGGTTCCGGTGCCGCAGGAGATCGCTGCACCGGTGGCAAAGCTCAAAGCCCCCGGCAAAGGCACAAGCGTATAGGCCGGCACTTTCATATAGGGAGCATGCGCACCGTGTCCGGTCACACCGTAGACCACGCTGCCTTCGGCGCACATTTGTGTCCAGCCGCTCAGGCAATGCCGGCAGACGCCGCAGCCGCTGTAATGGTGCACCATGACGCGATTGCCGACACGCGCCTCGCGCTCGCCGACGCCGGGTCCGACGGCGGTGACGATCCCGCACGGCTCATGTCCGGCGATCACCGGGCCGCTCACTTTGCCGAGCCCCAGCGCCGCGGCGCCGCCTGTCGCGCGATAGGGCTTGAGATCGCTGCCGCACATGCCGGACGCCTTGATGGCGATGACGATTTCGCCGGGTCCTGGCGTCGGGTCGGGAAATTCAGCGAGCTCCAATTTGCGGTCGCCCAGAAATGTCACCCCGCGCATGATCGTCCTCCCGCGTTCGGCGATATCGGCCGCCGATTTTCAGTAGCTTATCTAGCCGCCGCTCTCCGATCGCCGGCGTCGCGTGCCTTTGCTGCGCCGGGTCCGGCTTCGCACAGGGGGCCCGCCGGTTTCGGAAGCGGGAGCCGGCCGCTGCGGCGCCAATTGCTTTGGTGGTTCCGGCAGCGCGGAATTCCAGTCGACAGGCGGCAACGGCATATCGGTGTGCGAAAGCTGGCGTTGCTCGTCGGTACCGACAACCGTGTAGATGCGCGGCGTACTGCGATTGACCTGGAGCTGAAAGATATCAGGGCGATTGTAATGCCCGGCAAAGTCGTGCCGGAGCTTCATATTGATGCCGAGTTCGATATTGCAATCGGCGTAAAGGATGCCTTCTTCGGCCGCCAAAGGGCCGGCGATGATCCGGCTGTTGGGAGCGACGATCACGCTGCCGCCGCAGCAATCTGGGTCGCGCAAGAACCGCTCGCTCTCCGCGTCCGGCTCAAGCTTGCGGATGACATCTTCATCCACGGTGCCGCAGGCTGAGATGACGAAGGCTTTGCTCATTTGCGCGAAAGCCTGCGAGTCGATGCTGACCCGATTGCGCATCGGATCGCCGCTGGTCGGAAAATGATTGGGCCAGCTCATGACATGGATGCGCGATCCTTCCGCCGTCATCGCGAAAACCGCGAGCGGGTTGGAATTTTCGCCGCAGATCAGTCCGCTCATCGGGCCGAAGCTCGTCGAGAATGCACGCAGCGTGTCGCCGAATCCACCCATATGGACGAGCCGCTCGCCAACCGTCGGCATGATCTTCTGGTGCTTGCCCATGTAAGTACCGTCGGGCGCGATGAAGATCTGAGAGTTGAACATCGTGCCCAGCGTGCGCGGCAGCTTCTCGCAGACGCCGATCACGACATAGGCGCCGGCATCCCGTGCCGCGGCGCAAAGCGCGTCGATTTCCGGGCCGGGAATTTCGACGGCGTTCTTGAACAGCTCGACGGCCAAGCGGTTCGCGATCGCGCCCGTTGCCGCGTGATGGTGATACCAGATCGGATGCGCCGGAATGAATCCTTCCGGAAAGGCGATAACTTTGGCGCCGTTGCGGCCCGCTTCTCGGATCAGGCCGCAGGCCTTCTCCGTCGAGCCTTCGCGATCGAGGAATACCGAGGCGGCTTGAATCGCCGCGACTTTCACGACCGGATATGAATCACCCATTCCCCGTTCCCCGCAAACGGCTGATGGTCCGGCCGGCTTTTACCAACCACTGCACCGGCATTTCTCCCGATATACTGCTAGGAATATGCACCAAGTCCCGCCATTTCAGCAATTTGCGGCGCCAAGGGGTGCGGGCAGCACAGCCCCGGGTGCTCAGCATTGCCCACACAGCGGCCGCTCGAGCCGCCAGGATGGTTAACCGGCTGGGCTGTTCGGCGTATACCTTGGGACAAAGAGTTGTCTCTTGGGCGCCGCACACGGCTTGATTTTAGCATGCGCCTCGTGCCGATATTGTTGGATGCAGGTGCTGATTTCAGGAGGAAATCATGGTTCGTGAGCCGTTATTGCAGACGGTCGCCATCACCGACCTTCGCCCGACTCAGATCACGGTTGGCATGCGGGAAGTCCAGGCCAAGCGGAAGCACTGGCGCGAAGTCGGAATGAAGAAGGGCGGCGAGTTTCTGGGCAAGCATATGATCCCGGTGATCCTCGGCCCGAAGGAGCGCAATTATGTGGTTGACCACCACCATCTGTCGCTCGCGCTCCATGAAGAGAAGGTCAAGAACGTCGCGGTGACCCTGATCGCCAATCTGAGCAAGCTCGAGCCGGACGAATTCTGGAACGTGATGGACAACCGCAACTGGATGCATCCGTTCGACGACAACGGCGTCCGCAAAGCCTACAAGGACATCCCGAAATCCATCACCGAGCTGATCGACGATCCGTTCCGCTCGCTCGCCGGCGAGCTTCGCCGCCAGGGCGGCTATGCCAAGGACACGACGCCGTTCAGCGAATTCATCTGGGCGGAATTTCTGCGCCGGCGGATCAAGCGCAAGACCGTCGAAAGTGATTTCGACGGCTCGCTGGAAAAGGCGATGCAATTGGCCAAATCCAAGGACGCCAATTTCCTGCCGGGCTGGTGTGGTCCGTCGCCGGGAGATTGAGGCGCGGTGCGCGCGCCGGATTGAGTTCCAAAATGGGCCGCCAATCGAGTTGAAGCCGCCGGCCGGTTGCTGGCCCGGCGGTCCACCGGCCCGCGACCTGCCGCCGCAGAGCCGTGAATTTGTCTACGACGCTTTGCTATAGTAGCTACAGGGGGACTGTGAGGAGTGGATCGGCCCAAGTGCGCCCGGTCAGGCTGAGATTTCGCGGGGAATTAAAAGCTCTGCTGCGGACTGCGCTCCTGGCGACTTCTGTCGCCGGGTGCAGCTTCAATACGCAGCACCCTGTCACCCCTAAGGTTGACCCCAATCTCTACCCGCAAAACTATCGCAAACAGGTCGCAGTCTACCTGTCGCAAGAGCTTTCGGACCGCGCCGACTTCCGCGGCGCGCGTATCTCACAGGCGGTTCTCAAGCAGGTCGGGGACAGCCAACATTACGTCGTCTGTCTGCAGTTCAACGGCCACAGCCAGATCAAGAGCAAAGTGGCGATCTATCTCTCCGGCGACATTACCCAGTTCATCGATTCCACGCCGGAGCTATGCGGCGATGCGGCCTATACGCCCTTCACCGAGCTTGAACAGGTCCTTCCCGACAAGTAATAGCAGCGGCGGAGACTGGCCGTGTGCGGTCGACGCAGCCGGCGAATGCAACTGGTGAATGAGCATGGCGGATACTGACGTTCTGATCGTCGGCGGCGGGCCGACCGGGCTGACGCTTGCGGTCGATCTGGGCAAGCGCGGCGTGCGCTGCACGCTGATCGAGCAGAAGGAGAAGCCGGCCTTCCTGCCCAAGATGGAGCGCATCAACGCGCGCAGCATGGAGATCTACCGGCGCCTCGGCTTGACGCAGAAAATCCGTGGCGCGGGGTTGCGGCCGGATGTTCCGATGGACGTTTATGTCATGCTCGCGCTCAACGAGCCGCCGCTGTTGAAATTGCACTATCCGTCGGTCGAACAGGCGCAGAAGAACGTGCGTGCGACCAATGACGGCTCGGTGCCGCTCGAGCCGTATCAGCTGATCTCGCAATATACGCTCGAGCCGCTGTTGAAATCCGTCGCGGAGACGATTTCGTCGATCGATGTGCGTTTCGGCTGCGAATTCCTATCGCTGAAGCAGGACGAGCGTGGCGTGACCGCGCGGGTGAAGACGCTCGACGGCAAAGAAGAGGAAATTCGCGCGCAATATCTGGTCGGTTGCGACGGCGGCGCAAGCCCGGTGCGCAAGCAGATCGGCATTGAATTGTCCGGCGAAGGCAATCTGCTGTCGCTGCGCCAGGCGCTGTTCAAATGCGACGAATTGTTCGACCGGCTGCCGCTTTCGAACGGCCACCGGCAGGGGCCGGGCCAGGGGCGCCACTATCATGTCGCCGACGACAAATCGACGTTCCTGATCATGCAGGACTCGACCAAGCACTGGACCTTGCACTCGGTGGTCGACAGCGACGATGAGATGAAGGCGCAGTTCGAGCGCACCATCGGCGTGCCGGTCAAATACGACATGCTGTCATGTGCACCGTGGCGGCAGAACCTGCTGCTCGCGGACCGTTATGGCGAGGGGCGTGTCTTCATCGCCGGCGATGCCGCGCATCTGGTCATTCCAACCGGCGGGCTCGGCATGAATTCCGGCGTCGGCGACGCCACCGACCTTGCCTGGAAGCTTGCGGCGACGCTCGCGGGCTGGGGCGGCCCGGGACTGCTCGCGTCCTACGAGGTCGAGCGCCGCCAGATCGGCGATCGCAATGTCGGCGCCTCGCGCTATGCGACGCTCGGCCGGCGCAAATGGCGCGGCATGTGGCGGCCGAATATTCGCGAGGACTCCGCGGCCGGCGAAGAGACGCGGAAAAAGCTCAGCGCCGTCGCCGATATCGAACAGCGCAAGAGCAACGAGATGATCGGCGCCGAGCTCGGCTACCGCTATGTCGACTCGCCGATCATCTGCAACATCCCGGGCGGCCCGGAACATCTGTTCCGCGAATACCACCCGACCACCTGGCCCGGCGCGCGCTTGCCGCATGTGTGGCTCGACGGCGGCACGGCGCTGCAAGACAAGATCCCGGACGGCTATGCGATCCTCAAGCTCGCCGGCACCAAGGCCGACGCGAGCGCATTGCAGCGCGCCATCGCCGCGCACGGCGCGCCAGTGCAGGTGCTCGACGTTCCGGACAAAGTGGCGCGCGAGGTCTATGGCTATGATCTCGTTCTTGTCCGTCCCGACATGCACGTGGTCTGGCGCGGCAATGCGGCGCCGGAGGATGCCGGGAAGGTGGCGGCGATCGCCACCGGGCATTAAGCGAACGAGCGCCGTCAGGAGGCGTTCGAACAACAAAGACCTTGCCGGCGCTGTGTGAATGCGCGCGAATTGACGCGGCGGCCGAATCGTCGGTCCGGCGCGCCGCGCCTCTGCAACTAAGCGGCTTTCTTTGCTTTTGAAACTGCGGTTATGGCCTGTAGATAAGCGGCGAGAAGCGTTTCTTGTTCGTCGCGCTCCTCTTCGTTCTGTTTTCGCACCCGGATTACTTCCCGAAGGATTTTTACGTCAAAGCCGTTACCTTTGGCTTCTTGAAAGATCTCCTTCTTGGCCTCGGATAGCTCTTTGATCTCCTCATCGACCTTCTCGATACGCTCAACGATGGTGCGTAGCTGATCACCCGCAATACCAACCGAACCACTCATGGTTTACCTCTGGTTCACACGACCAGTAGAAGACTCATTCATTCGACGCAGCGCGGCAAGCGAGCGCGACAAATACGGTAAGCAGTTGATTAAGAGCTGCCTCTTCCGCCGGGTGGCTTGGGCCGCTCAGGCCCCCGTATGCGTCGGCCAGTGCCGTTCGTGGAACCAGGCGCGGTAGTCGCCCATCTTGGCGCGCTGCGCCGTCGGCGCGTGCCGCTTGCAGGTCGAGGCTTCACTGCTGCCTTGCAGTGCGCCCCAGCGCAACTCGACACAGTCGTTCGGGTTATAGGCCATTTCCAGATCGCTGGCGCGATCGACAACGTCTTTGAGCGTCAATGTCCATGGCGAGCCGTCGCTGCGAGTATAGGTCACTTTGCGCGCCGCAAGCTCGGAGGCAAGCGCCCCTTGCAGTTGCGCTTTCACGTCCGCAACGCTCCTGCCGAACGGAATGGAATAGCGTTGCGGCAGCCGCGTCACGCGGTCGGGGAAGCCGCGCACCACGTCGATTGCGATCAGCAAACGCAAATCCCGCGCCGGTGTCGAGAAATCCTCCCACGCGCCGTTGGTCTCGAAGATCGAGGCGCCGTCGGGCATGCTGGCGTCGCCCTTTCCGCTGCTCTGAAATTTGCGCCCGTTCTCGACCGCGGTGATGCGCGTATTGACCTGCTCCTCGAGCGAGGTGATCGCATCCGCCATCGCTTTCGTCGGGTCGAGCGGATCGGGCGACATCACTTCGTCCATGCGGTCGTAAAATTCCTCCATGCTGAGCTTCGACTGCTCGAGCGAGAAATCACCGTATTGCGGGTTCTTGGCGATCTCGGCATTGGTCAACCGCCGCAGGCTGCCGCCTTCGGTGCGCATGATCGGCCGGAAGCGCTTGAAGCCTGGGCTGCCCAGTGCCGGATCGTGTGCAAACAGGAAATTGCCGCGCCAGAACCGCTTGCGCGTGATGGTGCCGTCGGGCTCGGCGTCGACCGCGAGATAAACGCCCGGCATGCCGTTCACCTCGGGAATGCGCGCCACCAGCATCAGCACGTGGCCGTAAGGATCGGCATAGACCGTTCCCGGACGCAGCGTCTCCTGAGAGAGCGGCACGGTATAGAAATCGGTATTGTCGTCGGTCGCGGACACGCGCACCGAACCGGTATGCACGACATCGCCGACGGCGCGCAGATATTGCCCAAAGCCGGGCGCGAGCCCGAGCCGCTTTGGCGCCGGTGGCGGATCGGCGGGCGCAGGCGCTGCCGAGGCCACAGCCTGTTCCGGCGGCGGCGGCCGCGTCACGCCGGGATGCATGACGTCGAACCACTGATAGCATTTCGGCGGTGAGCCGCCCATGCCGCGCGAGCAGTTCGAATAGCCGAACGGCAGCCCCATCTTGAAGGAGAAGTAGGCGCGCAGGAAATAAACGAAGTCGGCGCAGTCAGGACGTAGCGACATCGTAATATTGTCCTCGCCCGTGCCGAGATAGTTGAACAGGAAATTGCGCGAGCGGTCGCGCAACACTTCGTGCCACACTTTCCACGACAGGTCCTGATCGGGCGGCGCATCGAACAGCTTCGCGATCCAGGCCGAATACAGATTTTCTGTCGTGCGGTTCCAGGAATTGCGGATCGGCCAGACGCTGTTTTCTGCGCTTGGCGGTCCGGACGGCTTCTGCGCGCTCACGGTGATGTCGCGCGTGAGCGTGCCGCAACCGAACGGCGCGTGATCAAGCGACAGCGTCGCATGCCATGTCCCGGCCGCAGGGGTCGCAACTTCGGCGAACCAGAAATACGGCGGCCCGCCATGCCCTTCGGATGACTTGGCCGCCACCGTGCCGTTGGGCGCGATCAGCGATAGCTCGCCGCCTGACGGCTTTTCCGTAACAAACATCACGCGCAGTGGCGCGCCGGTCCATGGCGCAATCGGCGCCGGCAGGACCGCAAGCCCCACAGATTCTTCGCAGGTGGAGGATCCGCTTTGAGCGCGTGCGTCCTCCGCCGCGAGCAGAAAAAATCCACCTGCGATCAGCAAGCTTGCGGCTGCTGCAAATTTCCGTGCGAGAAGCAAGGCAGTCCCCTCCGCCTGTCCGACCGCTAAACGATCAGAGCCCGTCCACAGGCCGTATCATAACACATTGCCGCACCAAGAGGCCTGGCGCATTGCGGCAAAACCTTGGCCCACTAGCGCATATCCCGGAAAAGTGGGTACCGGTTTTCCGACAAGGATATGCCCAAACTCAAAAGTCTGGAACTGAGAACCAAGCTTGGCCCGAAATCTGAGGCAAATTTTGGAAGATCTGAAAGGTGGCAAGCCGGCGCGCCAGTCCGCCCATTGGCCAAATTGCCGCGGGCTCGGATCCCGGCAGCCGATCTGGGGCCGGAATTCGCAAAAAATCCAAGTCCCTAATACTCGCGCCTTGCGTCAGCGAAAATCAGCTGACGCCACCGTGCCGGCACGCGGCAAGAAAGAACGCGACGCTGCTGCGCACATGCGGCTCGATCTCCTCCCGCAGCGAGTTGAGTTTCGCTCCAAACAGCGCCTGCATGATCATCGGTATGCAGACGACATCCATGAAGAATCGCGCAGTCGTCGTTATTCGCTCAGGCGCGAATGCAGGCGACGCGCCAAGCGGATCGGATCGCGCCAGGTCGCTCAACAGGTGGCTTACGAATTCCTCGCCACGGCTTCGCGCCATGCGGTGGACATGGATCGCGAGATCGGGAATCCGGCCTGCTTCGGAAACCGAGACCCGCATCAAATCGACCGTGTCACCGACCAAGACCCAGTTCAGAATGCTGACGCCGACATTGACGAGGCGTTCGTCGATCGTCGCTCCCTCCGGTGAGGTGCGTTCGAAACGCGCGATCGTATCGGCGACATTGCGCATCACGACTTCGGTGAAAAGGGCCTCCTTGCCGGAAAAGCGCGCGTAGATCGTCGGCTTGCCGGCCCGGGCGAGGGCCGCGATTTCGTCAATGCTGGCGCCGGCTAGCCCACGTTCGAGGAACACCTGACGGGCGGCCTGGAGGATGCGCTCGTCGACTTCGCCGGCGAGCTCCCGCGACGGCCGCCCGCTGCGGACCACGCGGCGCTTGGCCGCGCCTCTGGCCGGCGCCAGGCCTCCCTCCATCGGACCATCTCTTTGTTCTGGCGTCATTATCGCCCTCTGCCGGATTCGCAAAAAATCCGCTCGCAAGCCTTGATCTAATACGTCCAGCGCCAAAAGTAAATGAACGAAACGGTATCGTATCATTCTTCTTGACAAGGCTGACTAACGAGATAAATAATAAAACGATACAGTTTCGTTTCATTGAGGCCTGGGGACGGCACGGGGGCCGGCGGTCCAATCGAGGAGGTTCGACGATGTCATTCGGCGCCGAAGGAGAAGTGGACGAGGAAGTCAGGTATGAGCGTGCACAGCTACCCGCACCTGGTTCGGCTGGAAAAGCAGTTGGTTCAGCGTCCGCAGAGGCTGAAGACGAACTCATCCGCGCTCGCGCGCCGACCCCGCAAGAATGGCCGCGACAGCCCCTGAGCGAGCAGCCTTCCCGCGAGCATCCTGGTATCGAGGCGCCGCCGCTGCACGATGATCAGCGGCTGGAGCGCGACGGCGCGCAGGGCGATCAGCCGCGCCGAAGTCTTCTACGCCGGCGCCCGTTGCTTGTTGCCGCTGCATTGCTTCTCACCGTCGCGACGGCGGCGGCAGGCTATCTGTACTGGGACTACAGCCAGCACTTCGAATCGACCGACGACTCCTTCGTGGCGGCGCGGCAATTTGCGATCGCGCCAAAGGTCGCTGGCTATCTCACCGCTGTGCCGGTGACCGACAACCAGCACCTCAGTGCCGGCGACGTCATCGCCCGTATCGATGATCGCGATTATCGCATTGCGCTGAACCAGGCGCAGGCGCAATTGGCGCATGACCAAGCGGTGCTCGCCCAGGCGCAGAAAAATCTTGGCCGTTATCAGTATCTCGCCAAGACGGATTCAATCGCCCAACAGCAAGTTGACGATCAGACTTTCGCGGTCGAGCAGGACCAGGCGACCATCGCGCTCGATCAAGCGAATGTGGATACGGCGCAGCTCAATCTCTCCCACACCGTTGTCACCGCCGCGCAGCCGGGCCGCGTCGTCAGCCTCAGCGCCGCCGTCGGCCAATATGCGCAACCCGGCACCAATCTGACGATGTTTGTGCCGGACCAGATCTGGATCAACGCGAACTTCAAGGAGACACAGCTCGACGCCATGCGGCCGGATCAGCCGGTGACGCTCACCATCGATGCCTATCCCGATCGCACCATTCGCGGCCATGTCGCGAGCGTCCAACCGGGCTCGGGCACAGCGTTTTCGCTGCTCCCGGCAGAGAACGCCACCGGCAATTGGGTCAAGGTCGTGCAGCGAGTGCCGGTCAAGATCGTGATGGATGATGCGCCGGCCGATGTCGCGCTCGGCCCGGGCATGTCGGTGGAGACGACTGTGCGGGTGAATCCGCGCCCGTCGGCCTACGAGCAGCTCAAGCAGTGGATCGGAGGCCGGCTATGAGCACCGCCGCGGCCCGAACCTTCGCTCCCGCCGCGATGCCGAGCCGCGCTGGCACCAATCCCTGGCTGATCGCGGTGCTGGTCGCGCTCGCGACCTTCATGGAAACCCTTGACACCACCATCGCCAACGTCGTGCTGAACTATATCGCCGGCGACCTTGGCGTGAGCCAGGACGAGGCGTCCTGGGTCGTCACCACTTACCTTGTGGCCAATGCGGTCAGCTTGACCGCGTCGAGCTATCTCGCACGGCGCTTCGGCCGCAAGCCGTTCTTTCTGGCCTGCCTTGCGCTGTTCACGCTGAGCTCGGTGCTCTGCGGCTTTGCGCGAAGTCTGGACGCGCTTCTGTTGCTTCGCATCCTGCAAGGTCTCGCCGGCGGCGGCATGGTGCCGGTCTCGCAATCGATCCTGGCGGATTCGTTTCCGCCGGAGAAACGCGCGCAAGGTTTTGCGCTGTTCGGTATCGCCGTGGTCGTGGCGCCTGTGGTCGGCCCGACGCTCGGCGGCTGGCTCGCCGACAATTTCTCCTGGCAGTGGTGCTTTGAGATCAACGGTCCGGTCGGCATCGCGACGATCGCGCTTATTGCTACGCTGTTTCACGAGTCCGACGCCGCGGTGGCCGAACGCCGGCGCTTCCAGCGGCAAGGCATCCGGTTCGATAGTGTCGGCTTCGTGCTGATCGCGACTTTTCTCGGCGCCCTCGAAATCGCGCTTGACCGCGGGCTCGAGGATGACTGGTTCGGGTCGTCCTTCATCGTGGCGGCCGTGATTATCTGTGCGATTGCCTTTGTGCTCATGATCCCGTGGGAGCTCAGCCGCCGCAACCCGGTCGTCGATGTGCGCATCGTCGGAACGCGCCAGTTCGGCTCCGCCTTCATCGTGATGCTGGCAACGGGCGCCATCCTGCTGGCGACCACGCAATTCGTGCCTCAGCTGGTGCAGCAGCAGTTTGGCTACACGGCGACCTGGGCCGGCCTCGTGCTCTCGCCGGGCGGAATTGTCACCGCCATCATGATGCCCGTCGTTGGCGTCCTTTCGGCTAAGGTGCAGCCCCGCACCTTGATCGCCATCGGCGCCGCGGTCTGCGCCTTTGCGATGTACGACATGACCAGAATCACCGGCGACACCGACTTCTGGTTCTTTGCCGTGTCGCGCATTTACCTCGGCATCGGACTGCCGCTGATATTCCTCCCGGTTCTTGCGGCTTCCTACGACGGCATTCCGCCCGGCAAGACCGACCTGGCCTCTGCCTTGATGAACGCGGCGCGCAATACCGGCGGTTCGATCGGCATATCGCTCGCCAACAACGTGCTGGCGCATCGCGAACAGTTTCATCAGAGCCGTCTTGTCGAGCTCGCCAACGCCGCAACCACGCAATACCAGCAAACGCTGCAACAGGTGACGAACTATTTCGTCGCGCAGGGCAGCTCGCTGACGCACGCGCAGCAGCAGGCCATCGCCTGGATCGGCCAGCAGGTGCAGACCCAAGCGGCTTATCTCGCCTACATCGACGTGTTTTGGGCGCTGACGCTGATCTCGCTCGCCGCCGTGCCGCTCGCGCTGATCTTGCGCAAGGTCAAGCTCGGCGGACCTGCGCCGGTGGGACACTGAGAGTGCAAATCGAGGTGAAGAGATATGCCAAGCTTATTGCTCAGCCAAGAAATGAAAGTGTCGCTGCGCGTGCTGTTTGACTTGGCGTTCGCCGTGTCAGCGCTGATGTCCCGCCGGCTCTTAAGGCACGTGACCGGTGAGGCATCACGCCGAGGAACCAGCTCGTCATCATCCCGGCCTATGCGGAACGGACATGTCAGACTTGAGTGTTTAGAAGTTGCCTTATCATATGTCAGCTTATTATCGTCTTGTCTAGGATCGCCTCATTCGGGTGATCCCGGGGGGAGAGCCGCAAGAGTCCGCCCCGTATGGCGGCTCTCCCACTCCATTCCCATGCCGAACCATGCCTGCCGCTCTCCGCGACGCTTCATTGCCCTGTTGTGGAATGTCGCACGCCGCGTACGAACCGGCGGCGGCCGGCTGGGCCATCGCGACTTTGCGCGGCGCGGCGCGTTTGGCGACGCATTTCCATCCCGCTAGCTCAATACGGAGCGAGACATGCGCGGAACGCAGTTTTCAGATCCTGATCTCGACCAGAACGACATCGCCATGCTGGTCGGCGAAGCCCATCACCGAATTCACGATGCCTTGGCGATGGTCGAAGCGGCGATCAGGCAGACACAGTCGGCCAGTGTTGAAGACTATCGGGCTCAACTCACGGCCCGCATCTCCGCGCTGCGCAGTCTGCATGTGATCACGGGTCGAACCGGCGCACGCGGTCTCAAGATGGCCGATCTCATCGAGCGGACGCTGCGCCCGTATTCGGGAAGCGGCGCCCAGGTCATTGCCAATGGACCGGACCTGCTATTGCAGCCCAAATTAGCACTTGCCCTGCACCTCACCTTCAATGAGCTGGCCATGAACGCGAGGAAATACGGCGCGTTGAGTTGTCCCCTCGGTCACGTCGAGATTCAGTGGAAACTCCGGCGCGTTCCAGGCGCCTCGCGGAAACTCGCTGTCCTCTGGGAGGAGCATGATGGGCCGGAAGTGAAGCCTCCGCGGCGCCGCGGCTTCGGCTCGCGGCTGCTCAAGAAAGCGCTCGAGGGATACGGCGGCATGCGGCTCGACTTCAACAAGACGGGTCTTGTTTGTTTGATGCTGGTCGACATCGATCATGTCGAAACGCCGATACCGGAGAGGAACTCGCCGAATACCGCGCCCGATTCCGGCGACATTCCGGACGTGATGACCTGTTGAAAATCCTCAACAATTGGCGCGCTGGCTTGGAATTTTCTCTGCGTCACTTGTCCGAACAGGACCGCGGCACCAAATAAACAAAAGCAATCGTCGAGTCGGGCCGCCTATCTGAACACCAGCTCATTTGAAAGTGTCATGCTGCCGTTGCATTCAATCACCGGGAAGCTTGCCACTTGCCTGATTATTGCGGCGGCTGCGTCGCAAGGTTCGGCGTATGGTCTTGACGCGAGATCGCATCATTCCAACTCGGCGCTGATCGAACAGAAGCTGCCGATCGAACAGAAGCTGTCGATCGAGCAGACGCCGCCGATCGAACAAAAGCTGTCGATCGCACAGAAGCCGCCGACCGAACAGACACCGCCGATTCCGCAGAAACAGATCTTGGCCGCGTTGCCACCGCCTGATGCGAGGCTGCCGTCATCGCACAGGCCATTCGGCCAAATGTCGCTTCCAGTGGCTTCGGGAGACGTGGTGGACAATTGGCATCTGGTCCGGACCGAGATCGATGGGGAGAGTGCCGTTCTTGATCGTTGCCGCGCGCAGCAGGAATGCTCAAAGGCGGCGCGCGCGTTTCTCGACATTGTCGCGCAAGGGCGCGGGGCCGACGGTATGGCGCGGTTAGGCGTCATCAACAGGGCCGTCAATCTGGCAATCGTGCCGACCAGTGACATGAAACAATGGGGAGTCGCCGATCATTGGAGTCCTCCGCTCGAGACGCTGACCACCGGGCGCGGCGACTGTGAAGACTACGCGATCCTGAAATATGTCGCGTTGATCGATGCGGGCGTGCCGAAGCAGGACGTCAAGCTTGTCATCGTGCACAACCGTTTTCCCGATGAAGAGCACGCGGTCGTGGCGGCGCGCATTGATGATCGCTGGTTCATTCTCGACAATCGCTCGCTTGCTTTGGTGCCGGACGCTGCGGTGCGTGGCGAAACTCCACTGTTCGTTCTGGACGATGCCGGCACTGAGATGTTCGTAACGGGACCGATGGGCGGCCTTTCCTAGTGACCCACAGATTGGCGACGCCGTTGTCGCCGCGGCTGCGTTGCACAGACAGGACTTCGCTGTCGAACAGCGCAACGGCGCGGCCGTCGGCATCGTGACCGGTCACGATCCGCCTGATCGTTTTGAATTCCACCTTCTCCTCCCCTGAACGCAGACACGCCGCTTACGCGCTGTGCGGAATGATCGGCAGCAAAAGATGCGAAGGCCGCTTCGCATCGTGATAGATTTTATGCAGTGTGGTTTTGCTGCTCACGATGTGGTTCGGCACATATTCGGCGTTGGTCGCCCCGCCGACGCCGGTCGGCATGTCGGCTGATGCGATCTCGAGGCAGATGCGGTGGCCGCGGCTGGCCTTCAGTCGGCCTCGAGACCGCGCCCACGCCCTACGGGGTGAGCGCCAATATCATTCCGGCGAGCGCGCCAAGCACGACGACGACGAGCGGCGGTGCGCGCCAGACAGTGAGCAGGATGAATCCGGTCAGCGCGACGCCGAAATCTCGCGGCGAGGCCACCGAATTGGTCCAGACCGGATTATAAAGGGCTGCACCGAGAACGCCGACGACGGCGGCATTAACGCCGCGCATCGCCGCTTGCGCGCCCGCACGTTGGCGAAATGTGTTCCAGAACGGCAGCGTGCCGAGAAGGACAAGAATGCCGGGAATGAAGATACCAAACAGTCCGAGCACCGCGCCCGCGATGCCGTGTGGCGTCGCATTCACCATGGCGCCGAGATAGGCCGCGAAGGTGAAGAGCGGGCCCGGCACGGCCTGCGCCGCGCCATATCCCGCCAGAAACGCGTTATCGCTGATCCAGCCCGGGCCGACAAAAGCGTCGCGCAGGAGCGGCAGCACGACATGACCGCCGCCGAACACCAATGCGCCGGACCGATAGAACGCGTCGAACACCGCGACGCTTTGCGGTGCGCCGAGGCCGCGCAGCAGCGGTAAGCCGAACAGGAGCACGAAAAACAGGACGAGCGCTGTGAGTCCGGCGGCGCGCGAGATCGGAATCGGCATATGGCCGGCGGCGATCGGCTCGTCGCTGCGACACAGCCAAAGGCCGGCCACGGCGCCCATCACGATCGCGCCGATTTGCGCAAGCGAAGCGGTGCTGAACAAGATGATGAGCGCGGCGACCACCGCGATCGATGCCCGTTGGCGATCCGGCGCCAGCGAGCGCGCCATGCCCCATACCGCCTGCGCAACGATGGCGACCGCGACCAGCTTCAGCCCATGCAGCAAGCCTGAGCCTATCGGTCCGCTCAACGCGTTCGCGCCGTAAGCGAACAGGACGAGCGCAATGGCTGACGGCAAAGTGAAGCCGGTCCAGGCCGCGAGCGCACCGAGCCAACCGGCCCGCATTAATCCGATGGCAAATCCGGTCTGGCTCGAGGCCGGGCCGGGCAGAAATTGGCACAGCGCGACGGTGTCGGCGAACGTCCGCTCGTCGAGCCATTTGCGGCGGACGACGAAGGCTTCGTGAAAATAGCCGAGATGCGCGATCGGCCCGCCGAAACTCGTCAGCCCGAGCCGCAGGAACGCGCGAAATACCTCACCGGCTGTGCCGGCGCTTGCCTTCGCGGCTGGCGTGGAATTGTCGTCCATTCAGGCGTTTCCCGACATTCGGCGCGCGTCGAACAAATGTTGCGTTGCACGCACGTTTTATGGAGCAATATCCCATTTCCACTCTTTAATTTGATAGAATATTCTTCTGTTTGCGAGCGAATTGGCCATCATATATAGAACAACATTCTTTTTCGGGGCCTAATCAGCCCCTGCACAGGAACATGAGGCCGCGATGACGTCGCCGCTCGAGCAGAAGAAAATCAAAGTGACCGGTCCGGTCGTGGTCACCGCTAATCGCACCGGCGATGGTGCGGTCATTTATAGGCACGCCGAAGGCTGGACCACGGATCTCGCTGAAGCCGCCATCGTGACCGACGGCGCGGGCGCGCAGCGGCTGATGGCCGGCGCCGCCGCGGACGATCTTGGCGCCATCGGCGCCTATGTCGCGCCAGTGAAGCTTCTGCCTGGTGGTCATGTTCGGCCTGGTAACTTGCGTGAACTCATTCGCCTCGGTGGCCCGACCATCACGCTCCCTGTTGCGGCCGCAAAAGTGCTCGAAAAGAATCCCGCGTAAGGCTAAGAGCTGCGGGCAAATTCGGGGCGATCCAGAACGACAAGGCAGGCAGCGTCGCCATGTACATTTATGACGCGTTTGATCGGACGCTCGTCAACGAGCGCGTCGCTGAATTTCGCGATCAGGTGACGCGGCGGCTTTCGGGTGAGCTCAGCGAGGAAGAGTTCAAGCCGCTCCGCCTGATGAATGGCGTCTATCTCCAGCTGCACGCCTATATGCTGCGCACCGCCATCCCCTACGGCACGCTGTCGTCCGAGCAGTTGCGCATGCTCGCCCATGTCGCGCGCAAATATGATCGCGACTACGGCCATTTCACCACGCGGCAGAACATCCAATACCACTGGATCAAGCTCGCCGAACTGCCCGACGCCATGGCGGACCTGGCCAGCGTCGGCATGCATGGCATGCAGACATCCGGCAATTGCGTGCGCAATATCACGACCGACCAATGGGCCGGTGCCGCGCCCGACGAGATCGAGGATCCGCGCATCTGGGCTGAGCTCATTCGCCAGCATGTAACGCTGCATCCGGAATTCTCTTTCATGCCGCGCAAGTTCAAGATCGCGGTCGGCACTTCGGCGCATGATCGCGCGGCGCTGCGTATTCACGATCTTGGGCTGCAGATGCACCGCAATGCCGCGGGCGAAACCGGCTTCGAGGTCATGGTCGGCGGCGGGCTTGGCCGCACGCCGTTTCTGGCGCAGACCATCAAGCCGTTTCTCGATAAGCGCGACGTGCTGAGTTACGTCGAAGCGGTGCTGCGCATCTACAATCAGTTCGGCCGCCGCGACAACATCTACAAGGCGCGTATCAAGATCCTGGTGCATGAGCTCGGGCCGGAAGCCTTCGCCAAGGAAGTCGAGGCGGAATGGGCCAACATCAAGGACGGCGCGCTGGCCATCGATGATGCGATCGTCGGCGACATTGCCGGCCGCTTTGTCTATCCGCGCTACGAACAGCTTTCCGACAATCCGGCGCAATTCGTTGCTGCCCGCAAGGCAGACCGGCATTTCGATGCCTGGGTTGCCAATTCCGTCGCCAATCACAAAGTGCCGGGCTATGCCATCGTGACGTTGTCGCTCAAGCCCGAAGGCGGCACGCCCGGTGATGCTACGGCCGAGCAGATGGACGCCATCGCCGATCTCGCCGACCGCTATTCGTTCAGCGAAATCCGCGTCGGGCACGAGCAGAACCTGGTGCTGCCGCATGTGGCGCAGCGCGATTTGCCAGCGCTGTGGCGCGCGCTCGCGCCGCTTGGGCTGGCCCTGCCGAATGTCAATTCCATTGTCGATATTATCTCATGTCCGGGCCTCGATTATTGCAGCCTGGCCAATGCGCGTTCGATCCCGATCGCGCAGGAGATTTCAAAGCGCTTCGCCAATCTCGATCTGCAGCGCGATCTCGGCCGGCTGCACATCAATATCTCCGGCTGCATCAATGCCTGCGGTCATCATCACGTCGGCCATATCGGCATCCTCGGCGTCGAGAAGAACGGCGAGGAGTTTTATCAGATCACGCTCGGCGGCAAGGCTGACGAGCATGCGAAACTCGGCGATCTGATCGGGCCGGCGGTGCCTTATGGGCAAGTCGCCGATGTGGTGGAGGACATCGCCTCGGCCTATCTCGAATTGCGCGCGCGGCCGGACGAAATTTTCATCGAGACGCTCAAGCGCACCGGCATCGAGCCTTTCAGGGAACGGGTCTATGCCACTCGTTGAAAACGGCAAAGTCGTGGAGGACCGTTATGTCCGCGTCGCCGCCGACGCGCCGATTCCCGATGGCGTGCCGGTCATCGTGCCCGCCGCGCGCTTTCTTGCCGAGGCCGATGCGCTGGTCGCGCGCGACGGCTTGCTTGGCGTGTTGTGGCCGAACAACAAGCGCATCGCCGAGCTCAAGCCTTGGCTTGGCCATCTCGCGCTGATCGCACTCGACTTCCCGAAATTCCGCGACGGCCGCGCCTATAGCCAGGCGCGATTGCTGCGCGAGCAATATGGTTTCAACGGCACTCTGCGCGCCACGGGTGACGTGCTGCGTGATCAGTTCGGGTTCCTCGTCCGCGCCGGTTTCGACTCCTTCGAGGTGAAGAAGCCCGCCGACGCCGCGGCCTTCGCCAAAAGCGTGGCGCGCTACAGCGTCGTCTATCAGCCGGGCGCCGACGGACGCCTGCCGGCGCTGCGGCGGAGGTTGCAAAGTGCTGGGGCTGCGGACGTTTCCGAAGACGCATAGCGCTGATTTGGCGAGGCGGCTGGTTATTGGCCCCGTGTAATTGCTATCCTCACCGCGCAATTCGCAATGAGGCCAGCATGACTCCCACCGTCACCGTGATCGCTCCCGGCGCCATGGGCGCCGCCGTCGGCAAAAGACTTGTCGATAACGGCATCAAAGTCCTCACTTCGCTCAAAGGTCGCAGCGCCGACACGCAAGCGCGGGCGAAGAGCGCAGGCATGAGCGACGCGGGCGACGAGGAGATCGCGCGCAGCGATTTCATTCTCTCGATCCTGCCGCCGGGCGATGCGCTCGCCTTGGCGCAGCGCTTCGTGCCGGCGCTCACCGCCAGCAATTCCAAGCCGGTCTATGTCGATTGCAACGCCATCAATCCGAAGACGGTGGAGAAGGTCGCCGCCGCGCTCGCGCCGACCGGCAGCCCCTTTGCGGACGCCGGCATCATCGGCCAGCCGCCCAAGCCAGGCGATGCCGGCCCGCGCTTCTACGCCTCGGGTCCCGCGGCGCAGCGCTTCGCCAGCCTGCGCGAATACGGGCTCGACGTGCGCGTCTTGAACGGCGCGATGAGCGCGGCCTCCGCGCTGAAAATGTCCTATGCCGGCATCACCAAAGGCACACAGGCGATTGGCGCCGCGATGATGCTTGCGGCCACGCGCGCCGGCAATGCCGACGATCTGTTCGCCGAGCTTTCGTCGAGCCAGAAGGAAATGCTGGCCTGGTTCAAGCGCTCGCTGTCGATGATGCCGCCCAAGGCCTATCGCTGGGTCGCCGAAATGCAGGAGATCGCAGGCTTTGTCGGCGAGGACCCGTCAGCACACGAGCTCTATGAAGGCGCGGCGCATTTCTATGAGGCGATCGCGGAGGATTTCGAGGGCGATAAGGAAAATAGCGAAGCCCTAATGCGGTTTTTGAATCGAAGCCCCTCTTGATCGTCATTGCCGGGCTTGACCCGGCAATCCATACGGCCGTGCCGCTCGCCTGCCTTCAGCAAAACAATTTGCTGCGCGTCAGCATGGACCCCCGGGTCAAGCCCGGGGGTGACGAGTATGCGGCCGCCGCGGAGCTATTGCTTTCCGCTCCGGCCGCAATGACGATCATTTATTCAACCACCGCCGCGCAAAGCCCAAAATGCCCTGCGGCAGGAAGATGATCATCACGATGAAGATCACCCCGAGCGGGATCAGATAGGGGAACTGGTCGCCAAAGAAGCGCGAGAACAAGTCGCGCAGCAGCTGGAAGAAACCGGCGCCGACGATCGGGCCGACCAAAGTGCCGATGCCGCCCATGACGTTGAAGATCACGGTGTCGCCCGAGGTCAGGAAATAGACGAAATCGGGCGCGGCGAACTGATTCTGCACCGCATAAAGCACGCCGGCGAGGCCGGCGAACAGGCCGGACAGCATCACCGACACCATCTTGTAGCGCTCGACAGCATAGCCGATGGCGCGGGTGCGCGCCTCGTTCTCGCGGATCGATTGCAGCACCATGCCGAACGGCGATTGCGTCACCCGGCGCAGGAACAGATAGGAGGCCGTCACCACGGCAAGCACGAACCAGTGCATGGTGGTCGAGGTGAAGCGCGCGTCGTAGAGGAAGGGGATCCACAGATGCGGCCGGCTGAAGATCAAGCCGTTTTCGCCGCCGGTCACCGGCGTCCAGGTGAAGATGATGACGTAGAAGATCTGGCTGAAGATCAGCGTGGTGATGGCGAAATAGATGTCACGCAGGCGGATGGAGAAGATCGCGACGAAGAGCGCCGCCCCGGCGGCGCCGGCAAGGCCGAAGAGCAAAGCGAGCCAGAGATTCGGCGGCCCGAACGCAATCAGCGCCCCGGCTGCGCCATACATGCCGAGACCGAAAAAGGCCGAGTGCCCGAACGAGATCAGGCCGGTATAGCCGATCAAGAGATCGGACGACATCGCGAGCAGGCCCCAGATCAGAATCTCGGTAAGAAAGCGGCGCCAGAATTCCGGCAGCATAAGGGGGGCGGCGATCAGCAGCGCGAGGATCACGCAAAAGCCGATCCAGAACACGGCCGTGTGGCTCAGCCCGGATTTGCTGCGGAGCGGCGACGCTTTGTCGAGCGGCACGGTTGTCATCTGGGCGTCGCCACAAACAAGCCGGTGGGACGGAACATCAACGTCAGGATCAGCACGACGAAGGAGACGATCACCGCCTGCGACGGGTCGAGCCAGATCGTGGCATAGGCTTCAAGAAGACTGATGAAGATCGCCGCTGCGATCGAGCCGGCGAGATTGCCCATGCCGCCGACCACGACGACGATGAAAGCTTTGAGCACCCAATCGAGTCCCATCGTATGGGTGACGCCGACCAGCGGCGAAAACAGCACGCCACTGGCTGCCGCCATAGCGGCGCCGATGGCGAAGACGCCGGTATAGACCAGCGGCACGGGGATTCCCATGGCTTGCGCCATGACGCGGTCCTGCGCCGTGGCGCGGATCCAGACGCCGAACTTGCTGTATTTCAGGAACAGGTAAAAGCCGCCGATGATCACCGCAGAGAACGCGGCAATGAAGATCCGGTACCAGGGATATTGCAGATAGAACAGCGTGAACGACGTGCCGAGCGGCTCGGGGATGCGGCGCACCGTCGGGCCGAATTCCCACAGCGCGAAATTCTGCAGGATCAGCGACACGCCGAAAGTGGCCAGGATCGTGTTCAGCGGATCCCGCCCGATCAGCGGCCGCAATGTCGCGATCTGCAAAGCCGCGCCAAGAAGGCCGACGATCAACGCGGCGGCGATCAGCGCCAGCCAGAAACTTCCGGTGGCGGCGACAACCACCACGCCGATATAGGCACCGAACATGAACAATTCACCATGGGCGAAATTCACCACATCCATGATGCCGAAGATCAGCGTCAGGCCGGACGCCACGAGCGCGAGGATCATGCCGGCGACGATGCCGTTCACCGTCTGGATGATGAAGAGGTCGAGCGGAAGGGCGTGGAAGAAATGGCTTACCGCATCCATCGCTCACACCCCCATATATTGCTTGATGATCGGGTGGTTGACGTCGATTTCATGCGCGGCACAGGCGTGCCGCACGGCGCCTTTCTCCATCAGGTAGATGCGCTGGCTCACCGCCAGCGTCAGCGGCACATTCTGCTCGACCAGAAGAATGGCCGTGCCCTCGGCGTGCAGCGTGTCGATGATGGTGTGGATCTGCGACACCATGCGCGGCATCAGCCCCTCGGTCGGCTCGTCGAGCAGGATGATCTTCGGCTCGAGCATCATGGCGCGCGCGATCGCCAGCATCTGCTGCTCGCCGCCCGACAGTGTGCCGCCGGCCTGGTTGCGCCGTTCCGCCAGCACCGGAAAGAACTTGAACACTTTGTCGAGCAGCGCCTGCCGCCTCGCTTCAGTGACGCCTTCGCGGTCGAAGCCGGTGCGCAGATTTTCCATCACCGTCAGCAGGCGGAAGATACGGCGGTCCTCCGGCACATAGGCGATGCCGAGCCGCGCCAGTCTGTGCGGCGGCAAGCCGGTGATGGCATTGCCGTTGAGCATCACCGTGCCCTGGCTCGGACGAACCAGGCCCATGATCGATTTCAGCGTCGTGCTTTTGCCGACGCCGTTGCGGCCCAGCAGGCCGACCACTTCGCCGGGAGCAACGGTGAGCGACACGCCATGCAAGATATGGCTCTTGCCATAATACGTATGGATATCCTCGACCCGGATCAGCGGCTCGGCGGCGCGCGCTGCGATCGGGGGACGATCAGCCAAAGCTCTGGTTTCCAAGGCGCTCATGTCTTGAGATAGACCTCCAGCACCTTCGGGTTTTGTTGAATGTCCTCAGGCGTTCCTTCTGCAAGAACGGCGCCGTAGTTCAGCACAGTGATGCGGTCGGCGAGGCCCATCACCACCTGCATGTCATGCTCGACGATGAGGATGGTGAGGTTCTTGGCTGGATCCTTGGCCAGCCCCCGGATCAGCGCCTCGGTCTCGTCGGTCTCGCCCTGGCTCATGCCGGCGGTCGGTTCGTCGAGGCACAGAAGCTTGGGCTCGGTCGCAAGCGCGATGCCGATCTCGAGGTTGCGCTGTTCGCCGTGCGACAGGTTGCTGGCCAGCTCCTCAGCCTTGGCGAGGAGGCCGACCGATTGCAGCGCCGCTTCCGCTTTCGCGTTGATGTCGGCGAACGTGGCGTGATGCGAGACCATGTTCCAGGCGTGGCGGCGCGATTGCGCAGCGATCCGCACATTCTCGAGCGCGCTGGCATTCGGCATGATGTTGGTGATCTGATAGGAGCGCGCGATCCCCTTCTGCGAGATCGCATTGGACGGCAGGCCGGTAATGTCTTCGTCGTTGAACATGATGCGGCCCGAGCTCGCGCGCAGCACGCCGGTGAGGCAGTTGAAGAAGGTGCTCTTGCCGGCGCCGTTCGGGCCGATGATCGCGTGCACGCTGCCGCGCGCGATTTCGAAATTAATGCCGGACAATGCCATCAGCCCGCCGAAACGGACGGTCAGCAGTTCGGTCCTGAGGATCGGCCCCGTTGCCGCTCCCCGGCGGAGCGCCGGAGAGCCAGCATCGGCTAATGCTTGCGCGCTCACGTAACGTCCGTTCGGACGGTTACGCCGACTGGAACTTGCAAGCCGGCGGTACGAAAGTCTTGTCTTTGTCGACGATTTCCTGGAGGTGGTACGTCCCGCCGCCGATCGTGAAGATGAATTCGCGCAGGAAGGCCTGATGGTCGTCCTTGCGCAAGGTCTTGTCGCCCTGCGGGAAGTCGTCGCTTTCCTTCACCTCGAGCCCTTCGAGCGCCTCGATCAGCTTGATCGAATCGTCGGAGCTGTCGAACTTGGACTTCTCCATGGCGATCTTCATCGCATTGAGCGCCTCGTAGTTCGACTGCACATATTTGTCGGGCAGCGGCCCCGACGGATCGACCTTGGCCAGCCGCGCTTTGCCCTCGTCGAAGAAGCGATGCAGATAGGGCGTGTTCAGCGCGCCGTCGAAGACCGGAATATAGCGGTTGATGGCGGTGAAACCGTCGAGCTTGTTGCCGACCGCGATCAGGTTGGTCGATTCCGAGATCGAACCGTCGCCGGCCCATTTATATCTTTTGGTCAGGCCGAGATCGTAGGCCTGGGTCGCGAGCGTCACGCCATCCTTGCCGAAGAAGATGGCGAACAAGCCGTCGAAATTGCCGGAGATTTTCGACAGGAACGGCGCCATGTCGGCGGTGTTGAGCGGGATGCCGGTGGTGCCGACAATCTCGCCGCCGCTCTTTTTTATCTCTGCCGCATAGGCGTCGCGCGTCGACTGGCCCCAGGAATAGTCGGCATAGACGATGTGCCAGCTCTTGCCCATTTTGGTCAGCGTCGGCGCGAAGGCGACGGCCTGCGCCGGCGCGTAATCGTGCAGGCGGAAGCTGTAGCGATTGCAGGCCGAGGTGGTCAGCGTCGTATCGAGGCACACCGAGATCATGTTGACGATCTTGGCGTCTTGCCAGACCGGCATGCAGGCGAGGCAGATATTGGACAGGAAGCCGCCGACATGGACGTCGATCTCATCGTCCTGAATCATCTTCACGGTCTTTTGCCGCGCGACGGCGGGCGAGCTCTCGTCATCGACGATGTCGAGTTCGACCGGGCGGCCATTGATGCCGCCATTGGCGTTGATGCGGTCGGCCGCCATCTGCAAGCCGACGATCGCCGTCTTGCCGCCGGCCGCGCCCGCACCGGACAGCGGCTGTTCCGAACCGACCTTATAGGGTTTTGCCGCGCCGAAGGCCGTCCCCCACGGCGCCGGCACGAGCATCATGGCGCCGATCGCGCCGCCGCCATAGCCGAGCAGCTTGCGTCGCGTGAGCTTGCCGCGGTGCCAGAAATCTTCCGCCCACGGTGCGTCTCTCCATTTCTCGGACATTCAGATTCTCCCTCTGTATTCACGGCGTTCCCCGGCGGGCCCCTTGCGGGCTTCTCGTGTTTTCTTTGTTGCCCTTAGCAAACGCGAAGTCGATTTAAGATTCAACAGGATTCGCGCAGTCTTTGGTCGTACGACGCGGCAGCACGCGCGTAAGATCGTCGCGCGGGCATTTCATAATGTCGTATGATCTTGCGTGTTTTTGCTGGTAAAATAGGCAAATGGTTTTCGGCCGACGAAGTTAACGGGCGAATTTCCGCTGCAGGTATGCGAAGGAAAGAGATATTGGCGATTAAGGACGCAACAACAGGAGCCGAATGTGGCGACCAATAGGGCGGTGGCGGCAGTCCCGCAGGACGATTTGCAAATTCCGCAGACCGGGCTCGCGGCGCGGCTGAGAATCCGCCAAAACCGGCATTCCGGGCCGACATCGGGGCTCGCGCCCGGTTTCGTCCAGGCCAATCTCGCCATCCTGCCGCAAAGCCTGGCGCAGGATTTCCTGCATTTCTGCCAGCGCAACCCAAAGCCGTGTCCGCTGGTCGGCGTTTCGGCCGCGGGCGATTGGCGCGTTCCGGCGATCGCCGAGGATCTCGATATCCGCACCGATCTGCCGCGCTACCGCGTTTGGCAAAGAGGCGAACTCGTCGACGAGCCCTACGACATCGTGAAATATTGGCGCGACGATCTTGTCACCTTCGCCATCGGCTGCTCGTTCTCATTCGAACAGGCGCTGCTCGATGACGGCATCGAATTGCGGCACATGACCTGTGACTGTACCGTGCCGATGTATCGCACGTCGGTTGAAACCAATCCGGCGGGGCCGTTCCACGGGCCGCTTGTCGTATCGATGCGGCCGTTGAAACCGGCCGCCGCCATCCGCGCGGTTCAGATCACCACGCGCTTTCCTTCCGTGCACGGCGCGCCGGTGCATCTCGGCAAGCCGGACATGATCGGCATCAAGGATATCGCCAAGCCCGACTGGGGCGACGCCGTGCCCGTGCACGACGATGAGATCCCGGTGTTCTGGGCCTGTGGCGTGACGCCGCAATCGGTCATCATGGCGGTGAAGCCGGAATTCTGCATCACCCATTACCCGGGCGCCATGCTGGTGACCGACCGCCGCAATACCGAATTTGCGATTATGTGAGGAGTCGCGAATAGCGAGTGGCAAATAGCGAGTAGGGCCAACCCCTGTTTCGCTATTCGCCGCTCGCTATTCGCGTTTGGAGAAAAAATGAACGACATCTCAGCGACGACACAATCCTTCGACCCCGCTGCGCACGGCTGGGAAAGAGTGCAAGCCCACAATTTCGGCGAGCTGGTCGGGCCGATCTGGCGCCGCGGCGATCCGCTGTTCGGCTTCCTCGCCACCGAGAAGCACGCCAACCACATCAACATCGTGCATGGCGGCATGCTGGCGACCTTCGCCGATCAATCCATGGGCATGACGGCGATGCGGGCGACCGGCAGCAAGCCGCACGCCACGATCGAACTCAACATGCAATATATCGGCGCGGTCCAGATCGGCGATTTCGTCGAGTCGCATTGCGACGTCGTGCGCATCACGCGCTCCATCATCTTCATCCGCTCCACGCTCAAAGTCGGCGAGCGCATTGTCGCTTCGGCGAGCGGGGTGTGGAAGATTTTGGAACGCGGGTAGTTTCTGGTTCGGTCGCGCGCCGCTCATCCGCACCAATATCGCCCTAAGCGACCTCGAGAATGGCGGCGCTGACGCGCGCTTGTAAATCGGTGTCGCTGGGATCGTGGATCACGACCCGGTTGCGGCCATTCTCTTTGGCCGTGTAACAGGCGACATCGGCCGTCCGCAGCGCCTGCTTCATGGTGAGCGCGGCATCGTCGAAGTGGGTCACTCCAATGCTCGCGGTGACACGGAAGCTGCGGCCGTTCCATATGAAATTGAGTTTCTCGACGGACTGGCGAAGCCGTTCCGCGGTGCCGGCGGCAGAATCGCTCGAACAGCTTTCCAGGATAACGGCGAATTCATCGCCGCCCAGTCGCGCCAGTAGGTCGTTCTTCCGCAATTGACACCGCAGCGTCGCGGCCACTTCCTGCAGGAGCTTATCGCCGGCAATATGACCACAGGTGTCGTTGACGATCTTGAATTGATCGAGATCGATGAACATCAGCGTGTGGCAGTCCGGCCGCGACTCCAGGCTTTTGAGGAACTCAGCGAGACGGCGCTCGAATTCGCGCCGGTTCGGCAGCCTGGTCAGTTCGTCATGCGTGGCTTGCCAGGACAGCCGGGCAATGAATTTTTCCTCGTCGGTTCTGTCGTGGAGAACGAAGACCGCGCCGACGACCGATTCGGCGACGCGGATCGGGCTGCCGACGACCGAAACGGCGATCGGCTTCTTGTCGCGCCGGGCGGACAATTGCACATAGCGACTCTGGCTCGCCTCGCCGGATAACGTCGTGTCGATCAACTGGCTCGGGTCATTGGTGCCGGAATCGAGCAGATTGAGCACCGTATTGATGTGCTTGTCGCGAGCTTCGGCGAATGTGCAGCGCGTCAGCGCCTCAGCCGCAGGGTTCGCATAGTCGATCCAGCCGCGCGCGTCGGTGCTGATCACGGCTTCGCCGAGCGACGCCAGCGTGGTGACGGCGCGCTCCTTTTCGAGCGTCAGCGCCTTTTCAGAATCCAGGCGCTGCAACAGCAGGCGGCGCATGTGCCATGCAGCGAGCAGGATGAGGATTACCGCGATCACAAAATTGACCGCGGTGAGCAGGTTGGTGATGAAGCGAGAGCCGGCGCCCAGGCTGTTGGAGAACGCGACGGCCTGCGGCGTCAGCCGACTGTTGAGATCGTAGATCTGCCGCCGGTAATCGCGAAACCGGTCGGGATCGCCGGGCGCGGGGGAAACATCGGCATGTATTTTGTGACCCAGTCCAGCCAATTGCTCCAGCAGATCGTCGGTGGCAGTCCAGCACTGGATCGCTTTCTGCAGCGGGCCGAACCAGGCAAAGTCGCGGAACAGCCAGATCAGCCCATCGACATCGTCGGGATGAATGCGGCCGCCCAGAAAGCCCGCGCGGGCGGCCTCGAGATCGGGCGGGTGTTGTTCCAGCGCCAGGCGCGCGGTGCGATCGGCGAGCGGCACCGCGATCGCCGAGCGATATTGCTGATAATACTGCTCTTCGCCTGTCGTCGCATAGAGATCGAGAAAATAGACGGCGTCCTTTTGGCCCTTGGTCCACAAGCCTTCGCCACCGACATAGGCGCGCACCGACGACAAAATGCAGAGGCTGAAGGCGGCGAGCACGGCTTGGATCGCAACGACCACGATCAGCGGCCAAAGCACGCGAAGCAGACGAAGCTTTGTCGAAGGCGTCAGACTGTTCATTGCATCATTACCTAGCGTCGGTCCCATTTTGCTCAGCGCGGTTTGCGCTGGGCCTCTCGAAAGCTCTCAGGGTCGGGGGAGCCGAACTTGTAGAAGGGAGTTGGACACGAACATGGCAATGCGCGGCAACGTGTGGTGAAAAACGATCACTTGGTTCTTAATCGGTGGGGCTAAAGAGGCCTTAATCCAAACGCAACAACTGCGAGGATTCCCGGAACGGAAGACTCTCGCCGTTCGCGTCGGCGTTTGCGTTGCCAAAGTGGAACCAGCCTTCGCTGTGCCGCTACAGCCCGAGCCGGAAAGAGAAAATCGGTCGCGCGAGAAGTTTGCGCACATTCACACAGCCAAATGCGGCTTTTGCGCTCGCAGTTCCTGCAGCGGAACGAAGGGCCGACAGGGGAACTTAGAATTAAAGAACCCCGGTAGAATGATAATTATTCTGGTGTCGTTTTGCTTCCGACAATTTCCATCAAGCGATATCGCAAGCACGCAGTGATTTCGAAACCTGGTTACGAGCGCGACAATGGTTCGGTGCGCAACAATTTTGTGGCTACGCGCGATACTTCTGTAGGGTGCCACCCTTCATCACGGAACCGGGCAGCGGATGGCCGACGATGCCTTCGGCCAATCGCGCGCATTCGATCAAGGCATCGAGATTGATGCCGGTGTCGATGCCCATTTCCTGACACATGAACACGAGATCTTCGGTGCAGATGTTCCCGGCGGCGCCGGCATGCCCGGCGAAGGGACAGCCGCCCAGCCCCGCCACCGCTGCATCGTAGCGCTTCACGCCCATTTCCAGCCCGGCGAAAGCATTCGCCACCGCCATGCCGCGCGTGTCGTGCAGATGCAGCGCGAAATCGACATCGGGCCAGCGCTCGCGCAAGGCGCCGACGACGCGCTTGATGGCAAGCGGATTGGCCCAGGCCATGGTGTCGGCCAGCGAAATATATTTCAGCGTGACGCCGTGCTCTTTGGCGACATCGAGAATCTGCTGCACCAGCGCAACGACGCCCGCCACCGGCACATCGCCTTCGAAGTTGCAGCCGAAGGCCGCCATGATCATGCCGCGCTCAACCGGAACACCCGCGGCTTTGTACTTCTCGACAATGGCATGCTGCCCGGCGAGCTGCTCGGCCGCGGTGCGGTTCTGATTGCGCTTGGAGAATCTTTCCGAAGCAACCAGCGTGATCGAGCCGGCAAGCGACAGCCGGCTGTCGTGCTGCAAGGCGCGCTCGAAGCCGCGCTCGTTGAGCCACAGCGCGGTATAGGCGACGCCGGGCTTGATCTTGATGCCTTCGACGACCTCGTCGGCATCGGCCATGCCGGGCACGGCCTTCGGATTGACGAAGGAGACGATCTGCATGTGATCGAGGCCGGTCTGTGACAGCGCATCGATCAGTTCGATCTTGCGCGGGGTCGCGATCGGACCCTTTTCGATCTGAAAGCCCTCGCGCGGGCCTTCTTCGTTGATATGCACGGCGCGTGGCAGATCGCTCATGATCGTGGTCCGTCTTTTGCGGTCGTGACGACCGCGCCTTCAGTAAGCGCCTTGACCTCATCCGGTGCAAGACCAAGCTCGCCGAGAATTTCCGCCGTATGTTCGCCGATCCCCGGCGGCTGGCGGCGAAGCGCAAAATCATGCGTGCCGATCTCCATCGGCATGCGCGGCAGCTTGACGCGGCTGCCGTTCGGCAGATCGAGCTCGAGCATACGGCCGAACGCATTGAGTTGCGGATCGTCGAACAGATCGCCGGGCTTGGCGACCGGCGAGAACGGAATGGCGATGCGCTCGAAAATCTCGGCGAGTTCCGCGCGTTTGTGCTGTTTAACGATCTCCGCGACCAGCGGCAGGAGCGCGGGCCGCTCCCGCACCCGGTCTTCGTTGGTCTTGTAGGCCGGATCGGCCAAGAGGTCGGGCCGGCCGAAATGTTCGCAGAAGCGGCGCCAGTGGCGGTCGCTGGTGATGCCGACAAAAATCTGCTCGCCGTCGGCTGTCGTGAAGGGCTCGTAGACCGCCCAGGCGCCTTCGCGCGCCGGCATCGGCGGCGGCGCGCGGCCGGTCACCGCCTGGCCCGCCATGTGCTGCATCATCAGAAAACTCGTCGCTTCGAACAGCGCCGACTTGACCAATTGGCCGCGGCCGGTGCGCTCGCGTTCGCGCAAGGCCGCCTGGATGGCGATCACCGCGAACATGCCGCCCATGATGTCGACCACGGAAGAACCGGCGCGCAGCGGCTGCCCGGGCGGGCCGGTCATATAGGCCATGCCGGCCATGAATTGCACGACTTCATCGAGGGCAGGGCGGTGCTCGTAAGGCCCGCTCAAAAAACCTTTCAGCGCGCAATAGATCAGCCGCGGATTAAGACGCGAGAGATCGTCGTAGCCGCAACCGAGCCGATCCATCGTACCGGGCGCGTAATTCTCCAGCACCACATCCGCCATTGCTGCGAGCTGGTGCAGCAGCGCACAGCCTTGCTTGGATTTCAGATCGACCGCGAAGCTTCTTTTGTTGCGGTTGAAAGCGGGAAAGAAACCTGCGGCAAAGCCGGGCAAGCGGCGGGTCGCATCGCCGTCCTTGGGCTCGATCTTGATCACATCGGCGCCAAGATCGGCAAAGATCAGCCCGGCCGTCGGCCCCATGATGGTATGGCAGAATTCGAGCACACGAATGCCGGCGAGGGGCAAACGAGCGGCGTTGTCTTTATTGTTGTCCACCGGAGCCTCGGCTTTCTTTCCCGTCCCCCTTGTGGGGAGGGGTAGGGGTGGGGGTCGAGACGTGACACGCAAGTCTAGACGGGAGCACAGCTGCTTGTCGCGACCTGCGCGCAAACGTCCCGACCCCCACCCCTATCCCCTCCCCACAAGGGGGAGGGGAAGAGTAAGCGTTTAGGCTTGAGCGCCCTTCGCCCGCGCCTCATTGATGGCGCGCCACAGCACTTCCGGCGTTGCCGGCATCGGCACATGTTTGACGCCGAGCGGTGACAGTGCGTCGACCAGCGCATTGGCTACGGCCGGCATGGCGCCGACGCAGCCGGCCTCGCCGGCGCCTTTGACGCCGAGCGGATTGGTCTTGGTCGGCACCGGATTGCTCTCGACATGGAAGGCGGAGAGGTCCCCGGCTCGCGGCATGGCATAATCCATGAACGAGCCGGTGAGGATTTGTCCCTCGGTGTCGAACTTTATGTTTTCCATCAGGATCTGGCCGACGCCCTGCGCGATGCCACCGTCGATCTGGCCGTGCAACAGCAGCGGATTGATCACGGTGCCGACATCGTCGACGACGTTGTAATTGACGATCTCGACGGTGCCGGTCTCCTCGTCGATCTCGAGCTCGCAGACATGCACGCCGTTCGGATAGGCCGCCATCGAGCCGCTATAGATCGCCTTCTCGATCAGCCCGGGTTCCATGCCGTCCGGAAGATTTTTCGGATCGAGCGAAGCCTTGGCGACTTCCTTGATGGTCAGGGTCTGGTTGGTCTTCTGGCTCGAGAACAGGCCTTCGTGGAAATTGATGTCGGCGGTATCGACTTTCAGCATCTTCGCCGCGATCGCCTTGCCCTTAGCCTCGACCTTCTCCGCCGCCTGCGTGAACGCCGCGCCGGAGAACGCCGCCGAGCGCGAGCCGCCGGTGCCTTCCGAGAAGAACACCTGATCGGTGTCGCCTTGGATGTAGGTCACTTCGTGCGGGTCGAGCCCGAGGCGGTCGCACACCACCTGTTTGAACGCTGTCTCGTGGCCCTGGCCCTGATTGATGCTGCCGGAGAAGATCGAAACTGAACCAGTCCGGTCGAAACGGATCTCCGCGCCTTCAAGGCCGGCCGCGGCCGAACGCTCGATCGTGTTGGAGAAGCCGAAGCCGCGCAGCTTGCCGCGCGTCTTTGCTTCCGTGCGCCGCGCCTCGAAGCCTTTCTTGTCGGCGGCTTCGAGCGCCAGATCGAGATTCTTTTCGAACTCGCCGCAATCATAAGTGAAGGTGACGCTGGTCTTGAACGGCATCGCGCTTGCCGGAATGGTGTTGCGCTTGCGGAGCTCGGCCGGGTCGATGCCGATCTGGTCGGCGGCAAGATCGACCATGCGCTCGATCACATAGCCGGCTTCCGGCCGGCCATTGCCGCGATAGGGCCGCACCGGCTGCGTGTTGGTGAACACCGCGGTGACGTCGATATGCGAGGCCGGCGTGCGATAGACGCCGGCCAGCGTGCCGAGATTGCCGGTGAAGGCCGGCATGCCGGTCTGCATATAGGCGCCGATCGCGGCCACGATCTTGGCGCGGAAGCCGAGGAAATTGCCGTCATTGTCGAGTGCAAGCTCGGCGGTCGTGACATTGTCGCGCGCTTGCGCATCGCAGACGAAGCTCTCCGAGCGCGTCGCCACCCATTTCACTGGCCGGCCGGCGAGCTTCGCCGCGGCGAGCACCAGCGCGACTTCGTTATAGACGGCGGACTTCATGCCAAAGCTGCCGCCGATGTCGCCGCAGACCACGCGGATCTTGCTGTCGGGCACTTTCAGCACATATTGCGACAGCTCGGTCTGAAACACATTGGTGCGCTGCAAGGTCGTGTAGACCGTGAAGCGGCCTTCGATGGGCTCGAACATGCCGATGCAGCCGCGCGGCTCCATGGTCGCTGCGGTGACGCGGTTGATGAGGAATTCGTGCTTGACCACGTGCGCCGCGCGCGCAAAGGCCGCGTCGGTCGCCTCCTTGCTTCCTTCGACCTGGATGAAGCCGATATTGTTCGCGCAATCGTCCCAGACCAGTGGCATGTCCGGCTTGACCGCGTCGCCGGTCGAGACGACCGCCGGCAGTGGCTCGTAGTCCACCTCGATGAGCTCCGACGCATCGATCGCCTGATAGAGATTTTCAGCAACGACAAAGGCGACATAGTCGCCGATCATGCGCACGCGGTCTTCGACGAGCGCCGGATAGCGCGGCCGGTAACCCGGCACGCCATCGCGGCGCTTGAGCCCGCCGGGCACCGGCAGATCGCCGAAACCAGCGGCCTTGTAGTCGGCGGCGGTCAGCACTGCCAACACGCCGGGCGCGGCCTTCGCCTTCGTCGTGTCGATCGAGCGGATACGCGCATGCGCATGCGGGGAGCGCAGCACAAAACCGTGAGCCATGCCGGGGAAGACCATGTCGGCGATATAGCGGCCGTGACCTTTCACCAGCCGTGGATCTTCGAATCGAGGAACAGGTTGGCCAATCGCATATTCACCCATCGCGGTTCCTCGCCTTTTGCTGTTGTGGCGCGGATCCGCCGATCCGCCGCCAGTCCCTGTCAGAGCGATGCCCGGCGCCTATCCATAAAGACGGCCGGGCATCGTGAGTTTGCGGTTATTACATCGCCTCGGCGAAGCCTTCAATTGGCCCCTTCAAATGGGCCGCGCGCGACGTTACTCTTGAGTCGCGCGGCAACGGGAACGGCACACCGTGAACAGTGCCAGGAACAGCACAATGACCGGCGCCACCCAGAGCGAGACATTTGAATCGGCGCTGAAAGCCCGCGCCGACGCCATGGCGGATGCCTGCACCCGCTGCGGCAAATGTGTCGAAGTCTGCCCGGCGACGGAGGCCGCCGGCCTCACCGTCGAAGAACGGCAAAACCCGGTCGAGGTCATTTCCGGCATCATCGACATTGTTCGCGGCGAACAGGGGAACGACGCGGCGGCCAAATGGGCGAGCGGCTGTTTGCTGTCCGGCGAATGCATCAAGGCTTGCGACTACGGCGTCAATCCGCGTTTCATGCTCTACATGGCCCGCATCGCCATGTCGCATGCCAAAAAAGAAACCGCCGTTGAGCGCCGCGCGGGTTTCGACGCTTATCGTCTCGTCGCGCGTGACGTCGCGCACATTTCCCAGATCCAGCTCGATGATGCGTTGCTGGCGCGGCTGGGGCAGGCAGCCAAAGGCAAGGCGCCGCGCGCGCCGGACGCAAAGCCCGACTTCGTCTTCTACACCGGCTGCAATGTGCTCAAGACGCCGCATATCGCGCTGCTCGCGCTTGACGTGATGGACGCGCTCGATGTCACTTATGAAGTGATGGGCGGGCCGTCGCACTGCTGCGGCATCGTGCAGATGCGTATGGGCGACGTCACCACGTCCGGCCGCATGGGCGAGAGCAGCATCGACAAATTATCGCAAAGCAAAAACGGTGAGGTTCTCTCCTGGTGCCCGTCGTGCCAAGTGCAGTTCACCGAGACGACGCTGCCGACGGTCGAGAAGCTGCGCGGCGCCAAACCCTTCGAGATGACGCCGTTCACGTTGTTCGTGCACAAAAATCTCGAGCGTCTGCGCCCGCTGTTGCGCGAGCCGGTACCGATGCGCATCGCGCTGCACCGTCATCCCGGTGTGCGCGGCGTGGTCGAAGCGGCTGAGGAGATTTTGTGGGCCGTGCCCGGCATCGAGATCGTCGATCTCGATCAGCCGGCGGTGGGGCTGCAGAGCAACAATCTGCGCATGCTTCCGGAATTCCGTAAGCAGCTGCAGCAGGCCGAGCTTGCGGCCGCCGAAGCCGCCGGCGTCGATGCGCTCGTTGCCGTCTATCATTCCGACCACCGCGAGCTGTGCGCGCATGAGCGCGACTATCCGTTCCGCATCATGAATATCTATGAGATCGTCGGCGCCAGCATGGGCATTCACTACGACGATCACTACAAGCGCCTGAAGATCATGCAGGACGCCGACACCATCCTCGCCGATTGCGCCGACCTCGTCGAGAAGCACGGCCTCGATCCGGCAACGACAAAGCTTGCGATCCAAGCCATGCTCGACGAACAGCCCGCGCCACTAAGAGGCCCGTAGGGTGGGCACCGCGGCGTAAGAGCCAAGCCGCGTGGGCAAAATCGTGCACGCGCGGTGCCCACGCGATTGCGCGGAGCAGACGATTTTGCCCACCCTACTTCATATACTTGTCCACCAGCACTTCGGCGCTCTGGCGATCCTTCTTCAGGAACGCGGCAAAATCGCCGGTCGAGCCCGCCTTGGGCTCGAGGTAGTTCTGCTTGGCGAAGTCGGTGAACTTCGTGCTCTCGAAAATTGTCAGCAACGTATCATGCAGGCGCGCCACGATCGGCGCCGGCGTACCGGTCGGCACGACCACGCCCCAGTAGATCGGTCCGCCTGGATAAGCGCCAAAGCCCGCTTCGGCAAAGGTCGGAATGTCCGGCAATTTCGGCCAGCGATGCGACGCGGTCAGCGCCAGCACCTTGATCTTGCCGTCCTTGAGTTGGCTGACCATGTTGCCGACGCCGATCTTGGCGACATCAATCGTGTCACCTAGCAGCGCGGCCGTAATCTCACTGCCGCCCTTGTAGGGGATCGCGGTGAATTTTGTGTTCCAATGTTCGCCGAGCCATTGGCGGAAGGCGTCGGTGGTGGTGCGCTCGCCGAGCGTGCCGTAATTGAGCTTGCCGGGTTCGGCCGCGGCCTTGGCGCGCAATTCTTCGATCGAGCCGATGCCGGAGCCCGCCGGCACGATCAGGCCTTCGATCACATTGTACATGTCGATGACCGGCGTGAAGTCTTTGTCCGGATCGTAGGGCAGGTTGGGGATCGTCAGCGGGTTGAATGCCATCGTGTCGGGGCTGACCAGGCAAAGCGTGTAACCATCCGGCGGTGACTTGGCGCAATCGGTGCCGCCGAGCACCATGGCGGCGCCCGGCCGGTTTATCACGACAACAGGTTGGCCGAGCCGCTCCTGCAGCTCTTGCGCCGTGAGGCGCGCCGCGACGTCGGTGATCGAGCCGACTGAAATCGGCACGATGAGCTTGATCGGATGATCAGGATAGGTCTGCGCCACCGCGGGCGCCGTCACGGCGCCCAGCCACGCGAGCACCATGCCCCGTCGCAATGCTTTCATCTCTTCCTCCCCAGTCTCGGCTCTTGTCTTGGTTTTCGTGCTGGCTCAGTCGAGCCTATGTTCTGACGACATGGCCCGCGAACGCGTCGGTGATGAACTGATCGATCAGGCGGTAGCTCTGCCGCGCCGCCTCTTCATTGTATTCGGCAAGGCCAGGTACATCGGCTTCCGGTTCGCAGAACGAATGGACCAGATGGCCGAAGGTGAGCATCTGCCAGCTCGCTTTGGCCGCTTCCATTTCCGCTTCGAAGGCGTCGCGCTGCGCTTTCGGCACGGCCGGATCGGCGGCGCCGTGCATCACAAGGAGCGCGGCTTTGATGTCGCCCGGCTTGGCGGCGATGCGGCTGGTGAGATCGCCGTGCAGCGAGATTACCGCCTGCAGATCGGCACCCGCGCGTGCCAGTTCGAGCACATTGCCGCCGCCGAAACAGAAACCGACCGCGGCTTTTCGCGAGGCATCGCCGATGCCGCGCTTCTCGCTCTCGTTCACCAAAGCTGAAAGTGCGGCGCCGATCCGCAGCCGGCGCTCCTTGGGGTCGGCACGCAGTGCATCGGCAAGCTGCGCGGCCTCCGGCGGTCCGGCGCTGACCTTGCCGTCGCCATACATGTCGGCGACGAAGCCGACAAAATGCGAGTCGGCCATCATCTGCGTGCGCGCGATGGCCACCTCGGTAACACCGAGCCAATTCGGCGCCAGCAAAAGCAGCGGGCGCCTGCTCGTGATGCGCTCGTCATAAACCAGCGCGCCGGCAAAGCTCTTGCCGCCAGCCTGATATGAAATGCGTTCGACTGTCATTTGTCTTCTCTATTGCGGGATGATTTCGCCGATCAGGCCGGCGTCGAAAGCCGTGTAGAACAGCCGGCTGTCCGGCCAGGCGCAAATGCAGCGCGCACCGGCATTGGGTACGGGAATTGGATATTCGCCGATGACCCGCCCGTCCGGCTTCATGCGCCCGATCTTGTTGGCGGCATTGGCGGTGAACCAGAGGTCGCCGTCGGACGCCACGCAGACCCCGCGCAGCGAGGATTCCGGCGTCACCACAGGATGCTCGGTGATGCAGCCGTCACTGTCCATGCGGCCGAGCGCATTGGTGGAGGTCTCGACGAACCAGATGCTGCCATCGGGATGCGCCGCCATCGCGCGCGGCTGGCTGTCGTGACTCGGAATGGGAAATTCCGTGACCTTTCCCTCAACAGTGATGCGGCCGATGCGATTGCCGGCGGCTTCACTGAACCACAGCGCGCCGTCGCGCACCGCAATCGAAAGCGGACGGCTGCCTGGCGTGATGCCATGCTTGAACTCGGCGATTTCGCCTTGCGGCGAAATCCGTCCGATCTGGCCGGCATCCGATTCCGAGAACCAGACATTGCCGTCGGGCCCAAGCAGCGTGCCGTCAGGCCCGGCGCTCGGTGTCGGCACCGCAAACAGCGTGATCTCGCCATTCAAGGTCACCCGGCCGATCTTGTTCGCCTTCTTGGCGCAGAACCACAGATTGCCGTCGCCCCCCGGCGTGATGCCGATCGGCATGGCGTTGGGCTCCGGCAGCGTGAATTCTACGAACGCGCCACTGTCGACATCGAGCCGCCCGATTTTCGAAGCGCCGCTCTCGCAGAACCACAGGCGACGATCAGGCCCGGCAATGCAAATATAGGGCTCGCTCTTGGGGCTTGGGATTTTGTGGTGGCGGAAAGCCGGACCGGACGCTGCAGCGCTCATTCGCTCCCTGCTTTTCTGTTTTTGTGCCACCGGCACATGTACCACATTACGGTACATTAAGATCGCTATGTGGACATGTACGCACCACCGTCTGGTTTGAGTCAAGGCCGAGCTGGCGTTTCGAAATGACCGCTACCTCATTTGCCAGCCATCTCGATTCGAAGGCGCGGCAGACTTGCCAGGTTCCCCGGACGCGGTGCGGCGCGATAGCGGCGCACCGCAGATCCACGGTCTTCGCAAACTCGGTGCATGAGCACTCTGAGTTTGTGACGATCCAGATCCGTGGCTCCATTGATCGAGGGTCGCCGACTAAGCAGGCGCGTCTAATATGGGCTCAATAGTGAGTGGTGGTCGGGACGCGCCCTGTGGCTCCAGGCGGCGGGCGATACCAGTCGTTCTGCTGGCAAAAGCCGCCAATGCCTCGCACATTCTCCATGCATTGCTCGAAGGTGACGAAGCCACAATTCTTGGAGCCGCCCGAGCCGTCGCTATAGATCGAGCACCACGGGTAGTTCTGCGCCTTGGCGCCGGTTACGAGCCCGATTGCGACGATGCCAATACTCAGCACGAACAAAAATAGTTTCATCCTTTCCTCCAGATACAGCCCCCGGAGGACGGCTAACATAGCAGATTTGATGCACGACTGGATGCCGGTCATCCTGGCCGCCGAGAGCACTTGGCCGAAATGGCTTGGTCAGATTCCGGCAGCCGGGGACGACTGCTCGCGCTGCTCAAGCCGTGCCCAGACGAAACACCAAAAAACCTGGCCTGTCGGCGCCGCGGTCGGCAATGGCCAAAATTGATCGAGCGTCGCCGACTAAGCAGGCGCGTCTATATGGGCTCAATAGTGAGTGGTGGTCGGGACGCGTCCCGTGGCTCCAGGCGGCGGGCGATACCAGTCGTTCTGCTGGCAAAAGCCGCCGATGCCTCGCACATTCGCCAGGCATTGCTCGAAGGTGACGAAGCCACAATTCTGGCCGCCGCCCCTGCTGCCGCTATAGATCGAGCACCACGGGTAGTTCTGCGCCTTGGCGCCGGTTACGAGCCCGATTGCGACGATGCCGATACTCAGCACGAACAAAAATAGTTTCATGCTTTCCTCCAGATACAGCCCCCAGAGGACGGCTAACATAGCAGATTTGGTGCACGACCGGTCGCCTATTCGTTAACCGGGACAACCAGGGGGCATGATCGCAGAAAGCGTCACTTAAACATTGACATTCGTCACTGTTTAAGTTACATGTCGTAGATGAATCTCGCTCGTGAAAGGACCGGCGGCGGAGGCATGCCGTCGTCGGGGGCGAGAGGGCGGTGCCCGCGGGCGGAATTGCAAACCGCACCCGGGCAGCTTCGGGCATCAGTCTCCTGGCACTACAGACCAGGCCGCGGGGTGCTCGCTGGGCGGGGACAGGTGAAGGCGGGTAACACCCGCAAAAACTGCGTCGAGACTGCCCCAGGAATGGGGATCGACAGGATCGGCGCTAACTCCAAGTCCCCGGAAGCATGGCCTGAAGTTGACACCTGGGGATGGAACACTCTCCAGGGCAGAGCCGCGGTGGGACGCCGATAGGCGTGCGCATCCCTGCTGG
>DATAQN010000231.1:0-7210 GCA_036264635.1 Xanthobacteraceae bacterium
CGCCGAGTTTCAGCGTGCCGGTTTTGATGTTGGCGCCGGTCTTCGCGTCCATGATCCTACCTCGATGTTAGACAACGGGATCGACACGCCGCATGCGGCCGGAATGGCCGATCAGGTGGGGGCGGCATGCCTAACCCGGCATTATTGGCGTAGCGCAACGTCGTTTGCACTGCAAGATAATAGCCCGGCCGCATGGCTGTCAGGCTTGGCGGCGGGCGGCCAAAAGTCTCAGCTCGCGCGCTATTGCGCCGCCCTCGTTTCTGGGCTCGTCTCTGGCGCCTGCTCGGCGAGCCGCGCCAGGCTCTCTTCCTTGCCGAGCACAGCTAGCACTTCGAATATGCCCGGAGACGTGGTTCGGCCGGTCAGCGCCGCGCGCAACGGCTGGGCGACTGCGCCAAGCTTGGCGCCGCGCGCTTCGGCAAAACTTCGCACCGCCTGCTCGGTTCCCTCGCTGCTCCAGGGTTCGACTTTCGCCAACTCGCCGGCAGCGCCCGCCAGCAGATCGCGCGCCTCGGGCGTGAGCAAAGCGCGCGCTTTATCATCCAGCGCGATCGGTCGATCCGAAAGTAAAAAGTTTGCGCTGTCAATAAGATCAAGGAGCGTCTTCGCGCGCTCCTTGAGGCTTCCCATGGCCGCCAGCAATTGACCACGGACGGTCGGCGTCAGCTTTGTGGCGAGCTCGGCGCCACCCGCGATGTGCGGCAGCAGGTTGTCGATGGCGGCAACGAGCTCCTGATCGGAGCTTTGCCGGATGTAGTGGCCGTTGAGGCTTTCGAGCTTGGCGAAATCGAACCGCGCAGGCGAGCGGCCGATCTGCGGCAGGTCGAATGCCGCGATCATTTCCTCGGTCGAGAAGATTTCCTGATCGCCATGGCTCCAGCCCAGCCGGACCAGATAGTTGCGCAGCGCGACCGGCAGATAGCCCATGGCGCGATACGCATCGACGCCGAGCGCACCGTGGCGCTTGGAGAGTTTCGAGCCGTCCGGTCCGTGGATCAGCGGAATATGCGCCATCGCCGGCACGTCCCAGCCGAGCGCATCGTAGATCTGCTTCTGCCGCGCGGCGTTGGTGAGGTGATCGTCGCCGCGGATCACATGCGTCACGTTCATATCGTGATCGTCGACGACGACGGCGAGCATATAGGTTGGCGTGCCGTCGGAGCGCAGCAGGACGAGATCGTCGAGGTTCTCATTCTGCCAAACGACCCGGCCCTGGACCTGATCCTCGATCACCGTCTCGCCGGTCAGCGGTGCTTTGAGCCGGATGGTCGGCTTGACGCCGGGCGGCGCTTCGCTCGCATCGCGGTCGCGCCAGCGCCCATCGTAGAGCTTGGCCCGGCCTTCGCGCCGCGCCGCCTCGCGCATCTGCGCCAGCTCGTCCTGGGTGGCGTAGCAATAATAAGCGCGGCCGGAGGCCCGCAGACTCTCGGCGACTTCCCGGTGCCGCGCGGCGCGGGAGAACTGGTAGACGACGTCGCCATCCCAATCGATGCCGAGCCATTTGAGCCCGTCGAGGATTGCGTCGATCGCGGCCTGCGTCGAGCGCTCGCGGTCGGTGTCCTCGATCCGCAGCAGCATCTTGCCGCCGCGGCCGCGGGCATAGAGCCAGTTGAACAGCGCCGTGCGAGCGCCGCCGATATGAAGAAAGCCCGTGGGCGAGGGCGCAAAGCGGGTGACCACGCTCATGTCAAACCGTATTTCCGTCCTTAAATTCGTCTCTGCAGAATCTCACGCACAACCGTTGGCGCAAGCTGATCAGCACTTTGGCAGCTTTGAGACAGACCCTGTTGCCGCCGCAGTCACCACAGTGCCTCTTGGCTGTGCGCCGGTTTAACACAAATAACTACCAAAGCATCAAAACCGCCATGCGTTTTCCAGCTTTTCTACGCCACCGGGCTTGACCCGGCTGGCCAAACTGGTCAATCCGAAGCCGCCTGAAGGCGCTCGGAATCGCTGTGGCGGCTGGATGATCCGGTTCAGCCACTCCTCAAGATCAACGATCGGAATTGCTATGTCGGTTGCGGAAACGGAAGTGCGGGAAGCGGGCCAGGATTTTATCCGCGATATCGTGCGCGCCGATCTGCAGTCGGGCAAGCACCAGAACGCCGTCACCCGGTTTCCGCCGGAGCCGAACGGCTATCTGCATATCGGCCACGCCAAGTCGATTTGCCTGAATTTCGGCGTCGCCGAGGAATTCTCCGGCCACTGCAATCTGCGCTTCGACGACACCAATCCGGCCAAGGAAGAGCAGGAATATATCGACGCCATCATCCGCGACGTGCACTGGCTCGGTTACGACTGGGGCAAGAATCTCTTTTACGCCTCGGACTATTTCGAGAAGCTCTACGGGTGGGCCGAGGACTTGATCCGCGCCGGCAAGGCCTATGTCGACGATCAGACTCAGGAGGAGATGCGGATCAACCGCGGCACGCTCACCGAGCCGGGCAAGAACAGCCCTTTCCGTGACCGCGGCGCCGAAGAGAACCTCGATCTGTTCCGCCGCATGCGGGCCGGCGAGTTCCCCAACCACGCCCGGGTGCTGCGCGCCAAGATCGACATGGCGTCCGGCAATATCAACCTGCGCGATCCGGTGCTGTACCGCATCCTGCACGCGGAGCATCCGCGCACGGGCACGACCTGGAAAATCTATCCGAGTTATGACTTCGCCCACGGCCAGTCCGATGCGATCGAAGGCATCACGCATTCGCTGTGCACGCTCGAATTTGAGGATCACCGGCCGCTCTACGACTGGTTCCTCGAGAACCTGCCGGTTCCCTCGCAGCCGCATCAGTACGAGTTCGCGCGACTTAATCTGACCTACACCGTGCTGTCGAAGCGCGTGCTCACCGAGCTCGTGCGCGGCGCGCACGTGTCGGGCTGGGACGATCCGCGCATGCCGACGCTGGCCGGCCTGCGCCGCCGTGGCGTGCCGCCCGAGGCGCTGCGCGATTTCGTCAGAAGGATCGGCGTTGCCAAGGCCAACAGTGTGGTCGATGTCGGCATGCTTGAGTTCTCGATCCGCGAGCATCTCAACAAGAGCGCGCAGCGGCGCATGGCGGTGCTCCGGCCGCTCAAGGTCACGATCGAGAACTATCCGGAAGGCCAGAGCGAAGAGGTCGAGGCGGTCAACCATCCGGAAGATCCTGCGGCCGGCACGCGCCGCATCCGGTTCGGCCGCGAACTCTTCATCGAGCGCGACGACTTCATGGAGAATCCGCCGAAGAAGTTCTTCCGGCTGTCACCGGGCACGGAGGTGCGCCTGCGCTACGCCTATTTCATCACCTGCCGTGAAGTGGTGAAGAATGCTGCAGGCGAAGTGGTGGAACTGCGCTGCACCTACGATCCCGCGACCAAAGGCGGCAATGCGCCCGACGGCCGCAAGGTCAAGGCGACGCTGCATTGGGTCTCGGCCAAGGATTCGCTTCCCGCGGAAGTGCGGCTCTACAATCAGCTATTCCTGAAGCCCGATCCGAACCCGGCCGACTTCGCCAACGAGCTCAATCCTAATTCGCTCGAAGTGATTTTGGACGCGCGCGTCGAGCCTGTGCTCGCAACCAGCAATTCGAGCGAGCCGGTCCAGTTCGAGCGCCAGGGCTATTTCTGTCCGGACAAAGACTCGACGCCGGACCGGCTGGTCTTCAACCGCACGGTCGGCCTGCGCGACACCTGGGCGAAGGTGTCGGGCGGCGCTTGAGTTACGCCGCGCGCGCGATCCGACCGGGGAGCGCTTTGGCAACGAACCGCGCGGTCGCTTCACCGACCGCGCCGGGCGAACCCTCCTGGAAAAAATGCGCGCCGTGGCGGGAATAGATAAACCGCCATCGCGTTTGATTTGTTGAGGTCGTAAGACTTGCCGTTTCCCGTCGCGCCGGCAGCGGGTTCACCTCTTCCGGCACACAGTCAGGCGCGCACTAGTGAAGTGTGGCCTTGATCGACGCCTCATCTGATGCTGTCTGCGGCATCTTCACACTAACGTCGCACCGATGGCATTCGAAACTGGGCGTTAGAGATCCGCAAAGGTACGAAGCCAGACGGCTTGTGTGCATCAAGTCGCCACAGCACGGGCACAGCGGCGATTGCTGTCGATTATATATGCTACGCATGGGCAAGTCCCCCGACCAATCCCATTGCCGATATTCCCGCATCCGATTCCGGCCAATCGATGGTCCCAGAATGGCCGATTGGCGGCTGACGGAACGTCAGCAATTGTGGCGGCAGCCTAACGCGCAAAATTTAAATGGCATCAAAAGCGCGAACAAATAGTCAACCGCGACGCTGAGACAGCGCCCGGGGTTCCAATTGGCTGAGTTACGTAACCTCTTGTTAACCGCCGGGACAGCCTTCGGTTTTAGGTGCAACCGAGCCGCGCGATATTGAAGGTGAGGGCGACGTATTCGGATTGGTCGCCATGAGCGACTGGTTGCTGACGACTCTGCCCCTCGCGGTGGTGATCTATTTCCTCGTCAATCCGGTGCAGTTTACCTATGTGCTGGACTGGGTGAGTGGGTATTTGCATTAGCCGCGTGGCGCGTGCAGTCGACGTCTGAGTGCCGGCGACAATTGAGCTCCGATCCAGCGACCGGGCATGAGCGGCTACGTCCCCAAATTGATCGGCCCATTCGCGCTGTTGGGCAGTACATTGGCTAGCAGCGACGGCTCGCAAAAAAGCCCCGGATTGCTCCGGGGCTAGTGGGAGACTTTCGAAGAACGATTGCCGAAAGGCATCATGCGGATAATTCGCAAGCGGCCTCTTCCTCCGGCGTCAGCTTCGAAAGCAGGTGCGGCCAAAGGCCGGAAGGGCTTCAGCGCCAGCCATACCCATAGCCGCCCCAATAGCCAGCACGCCCCCAATACCCAGGGGCGTAGCCATACTGCGGTGCCGCGTACATTCGCGGCGCCCCATAAACTGGAGCCGGCACGGCATAGACATATGCCGGTGCACCATAACCATAGCCATAACCGTAAGCCGGGGCTGCGTAGCTGTAGCTGAAGTCATACCCCGGCGCGATGTCGTACCCCGGCTGGGCCGATGCGCTGGCCGCGGAAAGCGCCAAGGCGGCTATTCCGAAAACGAGAGCTTTGCTCATCACCGATCTCCCTGCTCGTGCATTGAACGGACACATTGCCTCTGGACATTCAACGAGGAACCCGGCGGGCGGACTCGATCAATTTCCCGTGCGCTTCCGGCATCGATTTGGTCAAAAGCTGTTAATTCAATTTGTCGATTTCTCCGTGTCTATGAACAGGTTATGGGCATATCGCTGGTCAAAGACACGTTCCACGGACAGCTGCGCTCCGGTTTCATAAGTTCAGGCCGCATCTGTCGCCCGGCAGAACCGTGGCGGCTGATCACATGAAGTTCGGGTGGAGATGCGAGTGTAGTGGAGCTAGCGGTCGGGATAGGGCGTGCCGTCTTTGTGCACGAACCGGCCGTCGGCGTTGGCGCTCTTCATGTCGATGTCGGAGCAGGTGGTAAGGTCGGCGGGTGAGCGCGAGCCGACTTCGAGATAAACTGCCACCGCGCTCGATTTGTTGATCATGTGATGGCCGTTGCCGGAGTTCTTCGCAAAGGCCGCGCAGTCGCCGGCGCCCAGCACGGTCTCGCCGCCATCTTCGATAAGCGTCAGTTCGCCCTCGATCACATAGACGAATTCGTCTTCGTGCGAATGCCAGTGGCGCTGGCTCGACCAATTGCCCGGCGGCAGATGCATGAGATTGACGCCGAAATCGGTGAGCCCGCCGGCGTTACCCAGCCGTTGCCGCACGCGCTCGGCACAGGGAGCGTCGAATGGCGCCGGATAGCCCGAGCCTTTGCGCTTCGGCACGGCGGCGATGTCGATCTTTGGCATGGTGGCTTTAACGGCGATCAGCGAGTGAGCTTGGCGGGGTCGGCGCACCGTCAACCTAGCAAGTTTCGGGTGCGAAAAACACGCCAGTCGTTGCGAGCCTGGGCTTTGAGACCGGAAGGCAATCCATCGAAAGGCCAAGCCTAGGCACGGCCTGCGCGTCTAGGTAGCATGACCCGTATCGAGCGCGGGATGATGCTCGAGCGCGTGAGGGCGCGGGGTGGCGTTGGACAGTACGCAGGGCCGGGGGCGAGCGCGGGCTACCACAGGGGCAACCACTTGGCCTGTCGGCGGAACGCCGGCTGCGCCGGGACTCGCCGGGCCGCGTTCCGAATTCCTTATCGCGACAAAGCTGCGCCAATGGGCCGCGGAAGAGGTCGCTGCGGCGCATCTTCTGCCTTGGCTCGCGGTCGCTTTCGGCTTCGGCATCGTTCTCTATTTCACCGCGGAACATGAACCCGCCTGGTGGGCCGGAACAGGCGTGGCGATCGCGACTGCGGCTTGTGCGGTGATGTTGCGCCGGCATCTCGTTGCCTTTGTTATCGCGCTACTCGTATTCGCGATGGCTGCGGGATTCGCGGTGGCGACGATCAAGACCGCGCTGATTGCACATCCGGTGCTGCACACTTCCGCCTCGAGCGTGACTGTCTCCGGCTTTGTCGAATTGCGCGAGGAGAGCCAGCACACCGACCGGTTTGTACTGCGCGTCGATAGCCTCACTGGCGGGCGCATCGAAGAGCCGCCGCAGCGGGTGCGGCTTTCGGTGAAGCGCGGCATGGCGCCGCCGCCCGGTTCTTTCGTCGCGGCCAAGGCGCTGCTCGATCCGCCGCTCCAGCCGCTCGAGCCCGGCAGTTACGACTTCGCCCGCGATCTCTATTTCCAGGGCATCGGCGCCTCGGGCTTTGTCCGTGGCCCGGTCAAGATCGTGACGCCACCGCAAGCACAAGGCCTGTTGTCGCGGAGCGATGCGCTGGTGCAGCAGCTGCGCGATGCGGTCGACGCGCGCATCCGCGCCGTCTTGCCGGGCGATGAGGGCTCGATCGCGGCGATGCTGATCAATGGCCGGCGCGACGCCATCGATCCGCACCTTTACGACGCCATGTTTGTGTCCGGCATCGGCCACGTCTTGTCGATTTCCGGCTATCATGTGTAAAACCTGTTCATTAAGTGTCAGCGAACGTCATAAGTATTGAATTTATCGGCCAAATCACCGCATACCACGTGACGTGATTTTTCAGAAATGCTCTCCTGGAATCACAGATAGTCACGCTCTGATGTTTCCAGAGTGATTCCAGGAAGCCGATCGCGTGTTTCCACGGGGGATTGCCGATGCAGCTGACAAGCGAAAACCTTCACCTCTGCAC
>DATAQN010000010.1:0-6360 GCA_036264635.1 Xanthobacteraceae bacterium
CGGCACGCTGATCGCCATGTCGATCGCGCTGTTCATCGGCTTTCTCATCCGCAATCTCTATTTCATCTATTTCGAGCTGGCCTGGCGCGGCGCGACGCCCGGCAAGCGCATCGTCGGCCTGCGCGTGATCGACCGCAACGGCGGACCGCTGGTCGCCTCCGCGGTGATCGCGCGCAATCTGACCCGCGAGGTCGAGATGTTCATTCCCCTCGGCGTCCTGCTGCAGGGACATTCCGGCGGTATCGACTGGGAGCAGGTTGCGATCGCCGCCTGGGTCATGTTCTGCCTCGCCGTTCCGGCCTTCACCAAGGACCGCATGCGCGGCGGCGATCTGATCGCCGGAACCATTGTCATTTCGCTGCCCAAAGTGGCGCTGCTCAGCGACCTGGTCGAGCAAACGCTGCGATTCACGTTCACCCCGGCGCAATTGCAGGCCTATGGCGCGTTCGAGCTGCAGGTGCTCGAGGAATTGCTGCGGCGCCCGCCAAGCCGCGACGGCACGCAAGTGCTCGACGAAGTCTGCGACAAGATCTGCCGCAAGATCGGCTGGACCGCGCCGCTGCCGCGCAAGGACGTCGTCGCTTTCCTGCGCGACTTCTACACCGCCGAGCGCGCCTTCCTCGAGCGCGAGCAGCTTTACGGCAAGGCGCGAGCGGACAAATACGCGCAACAGCCGCCGCGCGCCTGATCGAACCCAATCGGCCTGTTTAATCGAACACCGACGCGATCTGATCGGTGTCGACGCCTTCCTTGGCGACACGCAGGTCGTGATAGGTCACCACCGCGAACACCGCGCTGAACGCGCCGTAGACCGCGCCCCAGAGCAGCGTCACCAGCACCGAAATTGCCGGACCGCCGATCCCGGCCGCGGCGCCTTGCAGCATGGATTGCGCAATGCCGCCGACCATCAGGATCGCAAACCAGATGCCAAAGATCTTCCAGCGATGTCCCTTGGTCAATCTCGCGCTGCGCCCCATGGCCTTGATCGGTCCGAGCTGCTCGACGACGCAAGCCGGCATGGCGACGAACAGCATGGTCGCCACCATGAAGCCGGGAAAGATGAGGGCAATGCCGGCAAGCCCCGTCAGCACCGGCACAAAGATCGCAACGCCCAGAACGGCAAAGATGCGCCGCAGTCCGACCTTGATCGATTCGGCGAGATTGACCGGGCGGCCGCGCATGTCGTCGAACGCGCCGTAGAGCATGACAGCCTGGCTGAGCGCGCCCAGAACGAGCATCAAGATCACGCCGACCACCGCAATAACGCCGCCGGCGACGTCCGCGGGGACTAGATCGACGCCGGGCGTCAGCAGCAGCGCGCTGGGCACCGCTGCGATTGCAGCCACCAAGCCGAACGGCAGCAGATTGCGCGACAATATCGATACGGTCCGGTTGAAGACCTGTCCGATATTGAAATCACGCTCGGCGAAGCCGCCCGCCGGAAGCGATTGGTCCGTCATCTTCTCTTTCCTCAGTCGAACACGGCGGCGATCTGGTCGGTATCGACGCCTTCCTTGGCGACGCGCAGGTCGTGATAGGTGACGACCGTAAGAATCGCTTGGAAGGCATTCCACACGGTATTCCAAAGCAACAAGACGATAAGCGCGATTGTCGGGCCGCCGAACGTTTTGCCCAAGCCGGCAAGAGTGAATTTGAAGACGAGCGCGATAATAATCGTCGAAAACAAAAGCCCGAAAATCTTCCAGCGATTCCGCTTCGTCAGCCGAGCGCTACGGCCCATGCTCTTTATCGGGCCAAGCCGCTCGACGACGCAAACTGGTACGGAGACGTACAGCATCGTCATGACGATGAATGCCGGGAACACGAAGGCAATTGCGGACAATCCGGCAAAGATGATGACGAGGAATACGACTCCGATGAGGGGAAAGAGTCGCCGCAAACCGATTCTAAGCGAGTACAAAAGATCGATCGGCCGGCTGCGCATGTCATCGAAGGCGGCGTAGAGAATCGCCGCCTGACTGATGCCGCCAAGAACCATCGCTCCCAAACCGCCGAGCGCCAAACTGAGCGCGGCTTGGGTGCTGCCCGGAGTCACGGCGCCCATTCTCGGCGCATCCATCAGCACTTGAGGCAGACTGGCGATCAGAGTCACCAGGCAGAACGGAAGCAGGTTGCGGGTGAGGATCGAAAATGTCTGATTGAAGACATGGCCGACGCTGAAGCTGCGTTCGGCAAAACGGCCCGCTGGCAGAGCTGCATCAGTCATGTTTTGCTTCCAAATAAATTTTGGCGCTTGCCGCAAAATGCCTGCTGGCGCGCGACATTCAAGCTAAAAGCTCGACATCACGCAATCCATGATTAATGACATGCTACGCGCAACAGTGTGTGACAGTGGATACCGGCCGCCGCGCTACTCCCGCGGCCGGTAACACCTTCCCGATTCGCCCTACTCCGCTGCCACCGCCATTTCCTGCTCGGCGTTCTGCCTCGCCGGATTGGGGATCTTCAGCCAGAACGCCGCGACGATCGCGGAGACCAACGAGAAGCCGGCAAGCGCATAGAGCCCGCCGGAGAAGCCGCCGGTATAATCCTTGGCCCAACCCACCGCGGTCGGCCCGAAGAAGCCGCCGAGATTGCCGATGGCATTGATCCAGGCGATGCCCGACGCGGCCGCGGTTCCGGTCAGCACCATCGACGGCATGGTCCAGAACGGTCCCTTGGAGCCGTAGAAGCCGATCGCGGCAATCGACATGCCGGCCAGCGCCCAAACCGTGCCGATCGTCTTTGCGGCAATGATCAAGCCCACGGTCGCCACCACGCAGGCCCAGAACAAATTCCAGCGCCGCTCGCCGACGCGGTCGGAGAACCAGCCCCAGACGAGCATGGAGATCGCGCCGCAGATGTAAGGAATCATGCTGACCCAGCCGACTTGCATCGTGGTCAGCCCGAGTTGCTTGACGATCTGCGGCAGGAACAACAGCATGCCGAGGCTCGCGCCGACGATGCCGAAATAGTTCAGCGTCAGCAGCAGCACTTTCGGATTCCAGAACGATTCCCAAAACCCGACCTTGCGGCTGGCTTCGATCAGATTGCGTTCGGTCTCGAGCGCTCCGATTAGCCAGCCGCGCTCGTCGTCATCGAGCCAGTGCGCGAGACTGGGCCGGTCGGTGATGAAGAGCAGAACGACGAAACCGACCACGACGGTCGGCACCGCTTCGATGATGAACATCCATTGCCAGCCGGCGAGCCCCAGCACGCCGTGGAAGCCGGACAGGATGGCGGTCGAAATCGGCGCGCCTGCGGCCACCGCGATCGGCAGCGCCATGGTGAAGCCGGACACGATGCGGGCGCGATGCCAATCCGGGAACCAATAAGTGAAGAACAGGATCATGCCCGGAAACAGCCCGGCCTCGGCGAGCCCGAGCAGGAAGCGCATGGTGAAGAAGCTCCACGGCCCGGTGCAGAATGCAGTGGCGGCCGACAACAGGCCCCAGCTCACCATGATGCGGGCGATCCAGATCCGCGCGCCGACCTTTTCAAGGATGATGTTGCTCGGGACCTCGAACAGAAAATAGCCCCAGAAGAACGCGCCCGCCGCCATGCCATAGGTCGCGGCGTCGAGACCGAGATCTTTATTCATGGTCAGCGCCGCGAAGCCGACATTGATCCGGTCGAGGTAGCAAAGGAAATAGGCGAGAACCGCCAGCGGCAAGAGCCGCCAATAGACTTTGCGCATCGTCGATTGCTCGACGGCTTTGGTCTGCACCGCCATTGCGTCCTCCCAACGTGTTTTGTCTTTTCACTTCCCCTTTTTTGTTTGGCGATCAGCATACGCTCGCCGCGGCCACAGGCAACGGAATAAGACGGCACGCCGGCATGTGCCGCATCGCAGCAATTTCAGAAACGAAATGAAGCCGAGCTAATCGAACACCGTCGCAACCTGATCGGTGTCGATGCCTTCCTTGGCGATGCGCAGATCCCGATAGGTGACGGCGGTCGCGACCGCCGCGAAGGCGCCGACGGCCATGTCCCAGAGCACCTGCGAAGCCAACACCAAGCTGAAATAGCCGGACGGCCTGATCGCCTGGTCGAGCTCCATCTGCACAATGATTTCCGTGATCAAGATCGCAAACCAGAGCGCGAAGATCCGCCAGCGATAGCCCATAGTGAGCTCGGTGCTGCGCCGCATGCTTTGCACCGGACCAAGCCCCTCGACAACGCAGGCCGGCACCACGACAAAGTATCTCGAAATGATCATGGCAGCCGGGATAATCAGCAAGACAAAGCCGAGCACGGCGAGACCGACCATGGCCACGGTGGCGCCCAAAGCCGGAAGGAACCAGCGCAACCCGACGCGCAAGGCCTTGCGCAGATCGACCGGCCGTCCGCGCGTGTCGTCGATCACGATATCGACCACAGCGGCGCCGGCGAAAACGTTGAACACGATGTAGAACGCCTGCGCGACGATCATGGCCAGGACGACCGCGGCAGCGGGAGAATCGTCGTTCGTGAACGTCACGGGGACATTGAGCAGCAGGCTAGCGACGCCATAAAGCAGCAGAAACGACAGCGGGCGTCGCCGCAGGATCGAAAACGTCCGGGCCAGAACGTGACCGAGACGGAAGTCGCGGACCTGAGTTTCCCGTCCAACCTCCTGCTCCGCACCTGACAGAAACGCGGGAAGCTCCGCAGCTCCGTCCGGCCGAGAAGCTTCCCCATCCGTGCGGGCCGCCTCCGATCCCGATAGTGACGCGTCTGTCATGCTCTTCTCCAACGCGATGGAAAGCGCACGAAGAACCCCTCAGGCGCGCCGGTATTCGTCGTTGCCGCGCCTTTTTTGGTTCAGTCCGCATCTACTGGTAAAAATTGATCTGCCACGCGTCACGTCAATCCGCTCGCGCGCGCCTGGTCCTTCGCCATCACCGCCCAATCGTGCTCGGCTTCGCCATGGGCGAGCGCCCCGACCAGGCGATCGCGCCACACGTTGCCGCTGGGCAGCGGCACGCCGACGGCGCCGCCGGCTTCGAGCGCAAGATTGGCATCCTTCAATCCCAGAATGGCGCGCTGGCCGGCGGGCTGATAGCGCTCGTCGGCAATCAGCTTGCCGTAAATCTTGTAGGCCGAGCAGGCGAACAGGCCGTCGGTCATGACGTCGTAGAATACGTCGGGCACGACGTCGTATTTGCGGACGAGCGAAAACCCCTCGCCCATCGCTTCGATGGCGCAACCGAGCACGAAATTGTTGGCGATCTTCAGCGCGGCGGACGCGACCGGATCGGCGCCGGCCTCGAAGGTGCGTCGCGCGATCGCCGCGAACAGCGGCCGGCAGCGATCGACGCTTGCCTTGTCACCGCCGAGCACCATGCCGGCCTGTCCGGAATTGACGACTTCCGGCCGGCCGAGCATCGGCGTGACGATGAGGATTTGCCCGGCATCGGCGTGCAATTTCTTCAGCGCCTGGATGCAGACGACGCTGTGGGTGCCGGCGCAAATGTGGATGCCGCCTTTCGGCAATGACGCCAGCAGGCCGCCGGTCCGAGTCACGACCTCGGTCACCGCGGCGTCGTCGGCAAGCATGGTGAAGACGGCTTCGCCGTAAGTCGCGGCCGCCTTGATCGAGTCGACCGGCTTGGCGCCGAGCGCGGTCAGGTCCTTGAGCTTCTCCGGCGTACGGTTGTAGACGCCGACCTCATGGCCGCCCTCGATCAGACGGCGCGCCATGGCCGAGCCCATGCGGCCCAGCCCGATGAATCCGACTTTCATGCGTATCCTCGCTACCCTGTGCCGTCATTGCGAGGAGCGAAGCGACGAAGCAATCCAGACTCAGAGCTCGCGATCCTGGATTGCTTCGCTTCGCTCGCAATGACGATCATGCCAAACTCTCATATAAATCGCGCCACGTTGGATTGATTGCTTCAATCAATGCGAGCTTCCTCTTTCTCGAACCCGCCTTGATCTGCTTCTCGCGTGCGATGGCATCGAGCATAGTCGAATATGATTCGTACCAAACCAACCTTTTGCAGCCGTATCGTTTCGTAAAGCCCGCAACCGCGCCAGTTCGATGTAACCAAGCACGTCGAGGCAAATCCGACGTTACGCCGACATATAACGTACCATTTCTCCGACTAGCCATGATGTAGACGGCTGGCTGCTTCATGCTCTCAAGCCGTCATTGCGAGGAGCGAAGCGACGAAGCAATCCAGATTCGGAGCGAGCGACCCTGGATTGCTTCCCTTCGCCCGCAACGACGTGCTCTCTAGGTTAGCTGCCCCTTCACCCATTCGAGCTCGCGGCAGACGTTATCGACAATGTCGCCCTTCTTGAGATTGTCGGGCAGCACGTCCCAGGTATAGGTCTCGACTTCGAGATGCCGCGACAGCGGCTTTTGCTTGTGGAAAC
>DATAQN010000068.1:0-1518 GCA_036264635.1 Xanthobacteraceae bacterium
CGGAATAATTGTGGGGGTGTGACAGCAGCAGTGCAGTCATGATGAACTGCTCGAACGCGTTCGCGGCTATCGGATTGCACAATGCCGAGTTGTCAGTCTCGAAATCGGCGATCGCTTGGCGCAGATACGCGGCGATGCTCCTTCCGTATCCCTGGGCGAAATTCAATTCCGTCGCCAGTTCGAGTGGTGCATCGAGCGGCGTGCCGAGCAATGCGCTGAGCTGCCGCGTCAACGCCTTGCCGATCAGGCGTAAAGACAGCCGAGAGCTTCCTTCGTTTGATCTAATGCAACCCACCCTCCGCGGAGAGTTGACGATGGCGCGACCCGGACGGCAGACGATCTCGCGGTTCCCGATTACCACTTCAAGATCTCCGCGGATCGGGGGTATTATCCAGTAATCGCAGTTCGCCTCGGTAGACCACACCGAGACCTTCGCGCCCCAGTCTACGTAACCGATAGTCATGCTGGGTAACGAGACGCTGTTGAGGCATACACTTAATCGTTGCGCATCTTTGGCGCTGACGTCGAAAGTGATGCCCATGCCGTGCAAAAAGGCACGAACCTCGTCAGGTTCGCGAGTCTGGATCATGCGGTGGCGAGACAGCAGCGGCAGGGTGCCTGAACGCATCGACCCACCCTTTGGCACCACTCCATTTAAACCCTTTCCCGGCAGCGGCGCAAGAATTTGGCGCTTTGCGGATAGGCGTGGCGATACTTGGATAGCGGCCGGCCTAGCACGCTGTTAAACTTGTGGGTTCGAGAACGACGCGAGCTGGTGTTGAGAGCACACGCCAGCTTCGCCACGACTTACAAGAAAAATCGGGGAGGACATGATGCACGCAAATCTCCGCAACATGATCGTTGCCGCCATCATGGCCGGCGCGTCGTCATCGGCTTACGCGGACGTCGTCACTGACTGGAACGTCAAAGCCGGCGATATCGTGATAGCCGCCAAACTGCCGCCAGGGATGCCCTACCGGGCCATGGCGGCGGTCCAATCTGCGGTCTACGAGGCCGTGAACGCCATCACCAAGCGTTATCCCTCGAATCGGGTGCAGCTGGACGCCGCTCCTGGAGCGTCGATAGAGGGTGCGGTCGCAGCGGCAAATCGCATGACGCTGGCCAGGCTGGCGCCGGCGCAGCAGCCCGCGCTCGACAGCGCTTTTCAGGCCGCCCTGGCCGCCATTCCCGATGGCGCTGCGAAAACCGAAGGGATCGCGGTCGGAGAAAGCGCCGCGAACGCCGTATTGTCAATGTGTGCTGACGATGGCGCCGACACCCCGGAAAGCTATCGGCCGTATACGACCGCGGGCGTCTACGTGCCGACAGTCATCCCCGACGCCGCCCAGTTTCCGCATCGCAAGCCTTGGCTAATGACGCGCGCCGATCAGTTTCGTCCTGGGCCACCGCCGAGCCTCGACAGTGAAATATGGGCTCGTGATTACAACGAAATCAAATCCCTCGGCGCCAAGAACAGCGCCAGCCGCACCGCGGAACAAACCGACATCGCACGCTTCT
>DATAQN010000167.1:0-63825 GCA_036264635.1 Xanthobacteraceae bacterium
GACTTGCCTGTGCTGGTCGCGCGGGAGAAGGGCTTCTTCAAGGACGAAGGTCTCGACATCGACTTCGTGACGACGCCGGGAATGGCGCAGGTCACGACCTCTCATGCCGTAAAGTTCGATTCTGTCTTTGAGCGTCCGCTCGACTCCGTTTACAACGACGGCGGCATCGACCAATACCGCATGTGCGAGTGGGGCATCATGAAACGCGCAGTCGAAGCCGAAACGGCCGGCTTGCGCGGGCGCAAGATCGTCGCGCTCGGCGCCTCGATGTCGTCCTTCGCCATCGTCGTCAACAAAGATTCAAAGGCCTACGAGCCCGAGCAATTGAAGGACCAGGCGATCGCCGTGACGCCGAATAACGGCTCGCATTTCACCACGCTGAAGATGATGGAAGGCTTTCTCGCGAAAGAGCACGTCAAGACGACGAATGCCGGCTCGATGCCGAAGCGCATCGAAGCATTGCGCAGGGGCGAAGTTGCCGCGGTAAGCCTCATGGAGCCGTGGATCAGCTACGCACAAAAACTAGGACTGCGCGTCCTGATCGAATCCCATTCGACCCGCAGCGAAGCGGCGAGCGATGAGCTCGACGGCAAGACGCTTGCTGCGATGTTCCGCGCCCAGGCGCGGGCGGTCGAAGAGCTGGAAAGGGACCCGACGCCCTATGCCCACTATCTCACCCGCGAAACGGGCGGGTTGTTGCAGCCCCATGAGCTGCAGTCCTGGCGGCTCCTCCACGCGGCGCCTCAACCCTACACGCGCGAGCGGTTCGACGACACTTATAACTGGACCGTGAAGTGGAACATGACCGTGCCCGGCGCCACCTTCGAGGAGGTCGTCGACAACCGCGCCTTCGAATAGGACGGCGAGCCCAGCCTTAAGTCAGGACGCGTGACTACCGCCAGCCCTTCATCGGCAGTTCGAGCTTGTCGGTGGCGAGGTTCTCCGGCCACACCGAGATATATTGCTTGCCTTTGAGCTGAATCAGGAAGGTCGAGGCCAGCGTGTTCTGCCCGGTACTGTCGAATTTGACGCCCTTGTAGCCGATCATCAATTGCTCGGCCTTCAGATCGGTTTCGCTGAGCGCCTCGCGGATCTGCTCGGCATCCGTCGAGCGGGCGCGGTTGATGGCATCCGCCAGCACGAACAGGCCCTGCATCCAGCGCGCGCTGGTGTCGTCGAGGTCGCGGCCGTATTTGTCGTGGAACAGCTTGTTGACGATGTAGCTGTTGGTACCGGACTTGCCGACGTCGAAGGCGCTCCTATCGAGCACGCCTTGCGCGAGATCGCCGACGCTCGGAATGAAGCTTGGATCGGAGAAGCCGGAATCGTCGCCGATGATAACCGGCGGCAGGTAGTCCAGGTTCTTCATCGTCTTGAAATAAAGAATGCTGTCGGCAGTGTAGCTGATGAAGATCACGACGTCGGGATTGGCGGATTTGAGCTGCAGCACCTGCGCCGAGACGTCCGAACTGTTGGCGTTATAGGTGATGTGCGCTGAGACATTAATATTGCCGGCTTTCGCTGCTTCGAGAATGCTCTGCGCCACCGAGGTGCCGTAATCGGTGTTCTCGTTGACCACCGCTATAGTGTCGATCTTGGTGCCGGATTTCTTCACGTCGTTGATGAAGTCGGCATAGGCCTTGCCGAAATCCGGCGCGATCGGCGTGGTGCGGAAGGTGAATTTGAAGCCGCGCGCGGTGATATTGGCGGCGACCGAGTCAGCGACCAGGAACGGCACCGCCTGCCGTTCGGCGACCGCGGTGGCGACGAGCGACACCGAGGAGTGATATGAGCCGAGCATGGCGGCGACGTGATCCTGCGTGATCAATCGGATTGTTTGCTGCTGGCCGACCTGCGGATTGCCCTGATGATCGGCCTCGTCGAGCTCGATCTTGGCGCCGCCGAGATTGGGCAGGCCGACACTGGCCGCAAGCGGCATCGATTTGAGCTCGGGATGCGCGGTATTGATGATCTCGGCGCCCAGCTCGACGGCGTCTTTGGCCGATTGCCCGGCGCTCGCCGAATTTCCCGTCAACGGCAGGATGACGCCGATCTTCACTGGCTCGGCGGCAGAGGCTGAACGCGGACCGCCCGCAGCGATGCCGGCCAAGGCCGCCGCAACCGCGGCCGCGGCGACAATGCACCAAGTCTTGCCCATAGCTCCCCTCCCATGCTTTCGCTGGATTCACCGGCATTACGGCGGTCAAGTCAACTGATCTGCGGCTTGCACATCGGCGAGGGGAAGGGCGGGGGTCGCGCGAGCGCCGCGTCGGCGATATCATACCTTACATTGTACGGCTGACGGCAGCGCAGAGAGAATTTGAAGTCAAGGACGGCCCCGAGGGGGCCGCCGCCTCTGGCGGTGCTACGCATCCTTGAGTTCAAATTCTCTCTACGCTCCAATGTGGCCGTGCAATGTAAGGATTATTGGCTGCTCTCGAGCAGCCGCACATAAAAAGGAAACGCAAAGGTCGGTCATGGATGTTCCCTTGCACGCTCCCGCGTCCGCGCGTTCGATTTCGCTCGAAACGCGCCGCAACATGCACAACGACAACAAGCTTAAGCTCGGCCTGTTCGGCGCCAATTGCTCGTCCGGCCGCGCGGTGACCTTGGTTCCCGAGCGCTGGACGGGGAACTGGCAGGACAACAAGAAGCTTGCGGTGCTGGCCGACGAGGTCGGCATCGATTTCATGCTGCCGATCGGCCGCTGGAAAGGCTACGGCGGCGACACCGACTATCAGGGGGAAACGCTCGAGACCATCACCTGGGCGACCGGCCTTCTCGCGCTCACCAAACGCATCACCGTATTCGGCACCGTCCATGCGCCGATCTTCAATCCGGTCGTGGCGGCGAAGGAAATGGTCACTGCCGATCATGTCGGCGAGGGCCGCTTCGGGCTCAACATCGTCGTCGGCTGGAACGAAGGCGAGTTCGACATGTTCGGCGTCAAGCAGCGCGACCACGAGGCGCGCTATGACTATGCGCAGGAATGGATCGATGTGATCAAGCTGATCTGGTCCAATCGCGAGGACTTCGACTTCAAGGGCGACTTTCTCGACATGAAGAAGATTCGCGGGAAGCCGAAGCCCTACGGCGGCGCGCGGCCCGTGATCATGAATGCCGGCGCGTCCGCGACCGGCCAGGCTTTCGCGGTGAAGAATTGCGACGCCTTTTTCTTTCAGGCTTCACGCACATCCCTTGAAGAGACCGCGCAGAGCGCGAAGACGGCGCAGGACGCCGCTCGCGCGCATGGCCGCGAGATCGGCTGCTACACCGTCGGCGTCATCACTTGCCGCCCGACCAAGAAAGAAGCCGAGGAGTATTTCCATCACTGCATCGTTGAACATGCCGACTGGTCTGCGGTCGACAGCATTCTGGCGCTGCGCAAGATCTCGCCGGAGACGGTGGGCATGGAAAAATTTCTCATGCACCGCAGCCAATATGCACAAGGCAATGGCGGTCTGCCGATCGTCGGCGATCCTGATCATGTGGCGCGACAGCTTGCCGACCTGTCGCGCGCCGGCCTCACCGGCATCGCCGTATCACTGGTGAATTACCACGACGAGCTGCCATATTTCGCCGACGAGGTGATCGGCCGCCTGGAGCGCATGGGACTGCGGGAGAAGGTGAGGGCGTAGTTTTTCATCCTCCCCCACGGTAGTGGGGGAGGTAGCCGTGCGCAGCGCGAAGGTGGGGGCGTCTGAATCGACGCTTCGTTGCCGCTGCAGAACACCAAGACGCACGATGCGCGTGACTCCCTCCCCTTGTGGGGAGGGATGGGGTGGGGTCGTGAAGTCTGTTCAAGGTGAAGACGTCTGCAGTGCAAAGGTCTACCTCGGCGCCCCAACGTCCCGACCCCCACCCCTAACCCCTCCCCACAAGGGGGAGGGGAATAACATCACCGCTTGCTCACAATCGGCGTGCCGCGCTTTTTGTTGTAGGCGTGGATGTCGACGCCGTTCCAGACGCCGTTGATGTGATACGGATCGCTCTTGGTGAAAGCATCGACGGCGGCGCGATCTTTGGCGTCGATCACAAAGATGCTGCCGACCGGCGTCTCGCCGTCATCGGCCAGCAAAGTGCCGGCGGTCACCACATCGACGGCATAATCATTGGCGTTGTCGAGATGCACGCGGTGGGCGCGGTAGTGCTTGGCCCGCACCGGCAGCAGATCCTTCTTGTCGAGCGCATAGACGACGTACAGCATGGTTGCATCCTAGCCCTGTCGGCTCCCCATTGCGAGGAGGTGTGATGTCGCCCGCAAACGGTCCGCCGTGCGGCGACGCCGGCGGTGCCTCCGCACGGCTATTTGGGTCCAACTTCGGACTGGACGGTCCGCTTCCATGCCCAGAAGGACTTCCTGCCGTAATCCTTGCTCAACACATAAGCGATACCTTGATCCAGTCCAATTGGGTTGGATCAAGGTCTGACCCCTGCAGGAAAGACTTCACCATCTTCAGCTTCCCTGTTGGGGCCTCGCCCCCGGCGCTGTCCACGCCGGGGGCACTTTCTTTTTTTCCCATAAGCGTCGTTATGCCCGCGCATAGCCGTTCGAAGAACGGCGTCGCTTCGCCCCGCCTATGTCGCGGGCATCCACGTCTTCAGTGTTGAGACTAAAGACGTGGATGGCCGGAACAAGTCCGGCCATGACCCCTTTGCGTAAGGATTCAGATCTACTCGTTCGGCGCGATGACGCGAAAGCCGGCGTCGCCCTCGAGCACGAGGCGTCCGTCAGCTACCGCCCGCGTCCAGCGCGCCGTCGCGCCCAAGCCGCCGAACGAAAAGAAATGCGCGTTGACATGCGCAGGCGCGGCTTGCGCGAGCGCACGGATGAGATCGTCAGGAACGGTGAGGGCGAAGACCTGACGGATCAGTCCCGCGCGCTGCGCCAGCGCCTGGGCCGAGGCGCGCACGCCGCAGCGGCCGGCATAGCGCAACAGCGAGGACAGGCTGGTCGGCCCGGCAAGCCCGATGCGCACCGGCTGCTCGAAGCCGAAGGCGCGCAGCCGCGCCACGTAATCGAGCATGCGTTGCGCGTCGAAGCAGAATTGCGTGACGATCTCGACTGAAAGCCCCGTAGCTTCCGCGGCTGCGATCTTTTCCGACAGCGCCCGGCGCAATTCCTCCGGTCCGATCTTCGGGTGGCCGTCCGGATAGCCGGCGATGCCGATGGCGCGGATGCCGCGGCGGCGGAACACGCCCGAATCGATCGCGTCGTGGGCGCGGCGGAACGGCCCGCATTCGGCGCGATCGCCGGCAATCACCAGCGCGTGCCGCACCTGCGCCTGGTCCGTCAGCCGCGCCACGAAATCGTCAAACGCCGCGGCGCTTGCGAAATTCCGCACCGCCACATGCGGCACCGGCTCGAAGCCCGCGGCACGCAGCCGGACCGCGGCGCTGATGGATTCCTCCGCCGGCCGGCCCGGCACCGCGCTGACATAGACTCGTGTGCCGCGCGGCAGCACGGCCATCGCCGCGATGTCGGCGTCGCTCGGCCGCGTCGCCTCGACGGAAAAATCCGCCATGAAGGACGCGATCCGCGCCACGCCTTCAGGCAGCGGCGTTTGCGGCACCGGTGCAAGTGCGACCATCTCAATCGCGCCGGCGCGAGATCACGTAGGACTCGTCGAAGAACCACAAGCCGCCGCGCTCTTTGAGCACTTCGCGCGTGGCGTCGATATAGCTCCCGTCGGCGGCGGCTTCGGCGACGCGATGGTCTTCGACCTGCGCCACATAGATCGCCGCGTTCCATGCCGCGAACAGCGTCGAGGTGCCGATCGATTCCGAAATCTCCGACGGCAGCGTGTGCATCTCGTAACGGAACAGCGAGCGATTGTCGGCATAGGCGTTAAAGTTGAGATCGCGCCCGTCGGCGCCGAGCTCGTGTTTCACGGCTTTGAGGATCTGATGCCGGTCGTGGATGAACGGATTGTCCTCCGGCCACACTTTCTGAATGATTTCCATGCCGGGATCCTGGCCGTGCGAATGGATCGCAATCATCCGTCCGCCGGGCCCGAGCGAGCGCGCCAAGGGCCCGATCACGCGCTTGGCCTTGAAGTCGAGCGAGGCGCGGGCGCGATAGGGCTGCGACGCGATGACGAGATCGTAATCGGCGAAGGTGCCGCCGGGCTTCGGAATGATCGGATCGAGCAGGAAGCGGTGATCCTCGCGATAGACCACGAGCACCACCGGCCGCTCATAGACCGGATTGCCGGTGCGCTGTGACACGCCCGCTTTCCAGTTCTCGGCGAGGAACGGCTCGAGGTCCATGATCTGTTCTTCGAAGCGGTGTGCCGAATTGCCGGTCAGCGCCAGCTCCTTCCACACCAGCGACGACGCCGCATTGAGCGACTTCACCGCGAGCCACGGCGCATCCGCATAAGCGAGATTGGTCAGCACCAGCACCGAGGCCGGATGCTCGAAGAAGCGGTCCGACATTTTCTGCAAGGTCAGCCGCACGTCTTCGAGCGAGATCTCCTTGCCGACGATGTAGAACGGCATATGCGTGAAGCGGTCATGCATCGCCCGCATCACGCGGGTGAGCACCGAGCCATCGCCGACGCCGGCGTCGAACACGCGCACCGCCGGGGGCTTGGGATGCAGATGCGCGAGCTCTTCGGAGACGCGGTGCGCGACCTCCCATTTCTCGCTGCACGTATTCACGAACAGCAGATATTTCTGCCGATTGTCGAAGAAGCGGAAATTCTTCTGCGGATCGCCGGGTTTGCCGGGCGCTGCCGGTCCGCCTAAGCCCGGCTGCGGCGCGGGCAGCGGCGCCGCGGCGGAAGGCGTCGCGCCATGCAGGCTGATCTCGGACTGGGCCATCAGCGGCCGCGGATGTGCGCGCGGCGAAATGATCGCCGGCCGGTCGGCCTGCGCCGGATGCGTGGCCATGAAGCCCTGGATGCGCTCGAGCGTGTCGGTGGTGATGCGGCCGCCATTGCGCAGCCGCGCCGCGAGCTTGCCGTCATTCACCGCGCGGCGGCCGAAGGTGGATTCGGCGAGCCCCGCCTGGCGGCAATAATCGGAAATTTCCTGGAGGAGTTGTTGCGCGTTCATGGTGCGACGCCACTGCCTGGTTGGTTTCCTCGGACCTCAGCCGCGGCGGCGCTTTTGTTCTCTGCGCGAGCCTTTCCGCTACCGGTCTTGCCTGGAGCGAACCAAGGGTTAGGGCCAGAATCAACCACAAATTCGCCCACTCCGATAGTGGGCAATATATTGGGTGTTTGCCCACTTTTAAGTGGGCGGAGGCAAAGTTATTGCGGTGCAGCAGGCATATCCAGCGCCGCCAGCACCGCCTTCGCCACCTGTGCGGTCCCGTCCGGTCCGCCAAATTCCCGTGGCCGGATACCGGTTTGGAAGGCTTTGTTTACCGCCGCCTCGATCTGTTGGGCAGCCGCCCCCGCCGGCGCATGGTCGTGCTTGTCGGCCAGCCAGTCGAGCATCATGGCCGCCGACAGGATCATCGCCGACGGATTGGCGATGCCTTTTCCCATGATGTCGGGCGCGGTGCCGTGGCAGGGCTGAAACACCGCATGCGTGTCGCCAATGTCGGCTGAAGGCGCCATGCCCATGCCGCCGACAAGCCCAGCGGTGAGATCAGAGAGAATGTCGCCGAACATGTTCTCCATCACCATCACGTCGAAGTCCCACGGCCGCCGCACCAGCATGGCCGAGCAGGCATCGACATAGAGCCGCTCCGTTGCCACGTCCGGATGGCGCTTGGCCGCGTCGTCGTAGAGCCCGCGGAAGAACGCAAAGGCCTTGAACACATTCGCCTTGTCGACGCAGGTGAGTTTTCCGGGCTTGCCGCGCTTCTTGCGCCGCTCGGCAAGCCGGAACGAAAACGCGAACAGCCGCTCCGAAGTCTTGCGCGTGATCACCAGCGTCTCGCGCGCCTCGTCAGGCGTGACGACACCTTTGCCCATCGAAGCAAACAGACCCTCGGTCGACTCGCGAATGAGCACAAGATCGATGCCGCGTGTGTCAGCCCCGACGATCGGGCTCGGCACGCCGGGCACCAGCCGGGCGGGGCGCACGCCGGCATAAAGATCGAACATGAAGCGCAATTCCACCTGCGGCATGATCTCGGTGCCGTCCGGATAACGCACCTCCGGCAGCCCGCACGCACCAAGCAAGATCGCATCCGCATCGCGGCAAAGTTTTATCGTCGACTCCGGCATCGACTTGCCGGTCGCATGATAATGATTGGCCCCAGCCTCCGCTTCCGTGAACTTGAACTTCAACCCTGGCGTCGTCGCCTCGACCTTGCGCAACACCTCAAGCGCCGGCCGCATCACCTCCGGCCCAATGCCGTCGCCGGGGAGAACGGCGATGTGAAACGTGTCGTTGGCGAGCATGTGTTTTCCCCTCACGTATTAGCCGGACGATGACCAAGCTTTTTGGTTGACAACCGACCAGTCGGCAACGCGGCCGTCAAGACAGTGCGCTCAAGGCGCTGCCGGCGCACACAGCGGCGCGCCGGCAACGAAGTCGCTTGCTCTAGATCGGTCAGGCGTAGCGCGCCGCCAGCGTACCGTTCATCAGGCCGCCGACCAGAGCTTCGCGCGCTTTCTGATAATTGTCCCAGACGGCCGGATCGGACAGTGACGGGAACACCCAGGCCTCGCCCCGGTCCAGACCTTTCAGCGCCGCGGCGACGAAATCCTGCGGCTTCATCACCGCTGCGGCCGGAAGATTGCTGACCGGCAGTCCGGCCTTGTTCCAGAACCCGGTGTCGACCGCGGGCGGCGTGACCGCCTGCACCAGGACGCCCTTGCCGGCGACCTCGCCTTGCAGCGCTTGCGAGAAGGCCACGACATAGGCCTTCGACGCATCGTAGACGCTGAATTCCGGCCACGGATGGAAGGCCAGTACGGATGCTAAATTGACGATGGTGCCTGCGCCGCGTGCGACGAGGCCGGGCAGCACCGCGCGCGTGAGCCGCGTGAGCGCAGTGACGTTGACCGCAATCGTTTCATCCACCGCTTGCGCGCTCAGCCCAGCGAGGGGCGCGAAGGTTTGCGTGGCGGCATTGTTGACCAAGGCGGTGATCGCCGGATCACTCGCGATCTGCGCCGCAACGCGCGCCAGATCCTTCGCGTCGGCGAGGTCGGCGGTCAGCGTATCCACTTTGACATTCGCCTTGCTCTTGATCGTTGCCGCGACGGCCTCGAGCGCCTTCCGCTGACGGCCGACAAGGATGAGGTCATAGCCCCGCTCCGCCAGTCCTGCCGCGTAAAGGGCCCCAATTCCGCCCGTAGCTCCGGTGACGACCGCGGTTCCTTTGGACTGAGACATCGAACTCTCCTGTTGCTGGGGTGTAACTGATATAGTGGCATATGCCAGTATAATTGCTGGCATATGCCACTTTGTAAAGCCGGGAAGCGACGGGTCATTTAAACGTGATCGGAGGGTGATCGCGGCCTGGAATGCGGGACAGTAATGGTGGTACTGGCATATGCCATCTCTTTTCTGCGCCCTGGCAAATTCCTATTTTGCAAAGGCAGCGAGATCACCCCGGAGGCGAGCAATGGCAAAGGACATCGAGGCCGGCACCGCGTCCGCGGCGGCGGAGGCATCCGCAAAGGAGGAGATGCTGAGCTTCTGCAACAACGCCACGCTGCGCAAAGCCGCTCGGCGTCTGGGCAAGCTCTATGACGGCGTGGTGGAGCCGAGCGGCCTGAAGGCGACCCAAGTCACCCTGCTCACGCAAATCTACGACCTCGGCAGTCCGACCATGGCCGATCTCGCCAAGAGCCTGGTGATGGACCTGTCGGCGACGCGCCATTCGCTCGAGCCGCTGATTCGCGATCGCTTGGTCCGGCTGCGGGTCGACCCGGAAGACCGCCGCGTCAAGCGCGTCATGCTGACGCCCACCGGCGCCGCAAAATTCAAGCAAGCCATTGCACTCTGGCGCCAGGCACAAGACCGTCTCGAGCACGCGCTCGGCTCGACGCGCGCGGCAAATCTCCGCTCCGAGCTGAAATTTCTGGCGTCGGAAGAATTCAACGACGCGTTCTGAACGCCGGCCCAATGCCGTCGGTCTTTGCTGTCGCCGTCATTGGCGGGCTTGTCCCGGCAATCCCGATTCCGATGGCAAGGCATTGCCACAACTGTCGGGATGCCCGGCACAAGGCCGGGCATGACGCGTTGGGGGCTCCAACGCACGTAACGTCCGCGTTCGCGTCGTCAACCAACGTGAGCCGGAAATTCGCTGAGGTTCGCGATGTGCCAAACTCGGAAGTCTATCCGGCGGTGATCGTCGAGGACCCACCCACTTATCCCCATGTCGTTGGGGCATTTCCGCAACACATCCCGGGCGAATAACAACCCGACGGTAGGCCACTCTATCGCACGTAGTGAGTGTATGGCAGAACGCGATACCTGTTTAATGAGGCTGGGAATCGGAATGCGTTCGTTTGCAACTGTCGGGGCTGGGTTACTTTCTATCGTCGTTCTCTCAAGCGCAGCTAGCGCCGCTGACCTTCCTGCAAAGATGTACACCAAAGCGCCTGTCTTGGCGGCGCCCGTGTATGACTGGAGCGGCTTTTACATTGGTCTCAACGGCGGTGGCGCGTCGAGCCACAACTGCCTGACCATAACCAACGTCGCGGGTGCTCCGGTTTTTCAGAATTCCGAGGGCTGCCACAACGCGACCGGCGGACTGGTCGGCGGTCAGATCGGTTATCGTTGGCAGGCGACAAACTGGGTGTTCGGCGTCGAAGCTCAGGGTGACTGGGCCGACCTGAAAGGATCCAACGGAAGTCGGACGGCAATCATTCCCTACACTAATCAGACCAAGATCGACGCGATCGGCCTGTTCACCGGCCAGGTCGGCTATGCCTGGAATAACGTGCTCTGGTACGTGAAGGGCGGCGCTGCGGTGACGGATAACCAGTACAGTTCTTTCTTCACCGCGACCAATATCGTGTTCAATCAGGCCAATGAAACGCGCTGGGGCGGCGCCGTGGGAACGGGGATCGAATACGGGTTTGCGCCGAACTGGTCAGTCGGCGTCGAATACGATCATTTGTTTATGGGCGACAACAACGTGACGTCTCCAACGTCTGCTATAGCGGTGACGCGCAGCGACAATATCCGCCAGGACGTGGATATGGGAACCGTCCGGTTGAACTACCGCTTCGGTGGCTCGATCGTCCCGAGGTACTGAATTCCAACTCGACTGAGGAGACCCCGGACAGAAGTCCGAGGGTTCTCGCACGCGCTGCCGCATCGTTGCGATGCGGACGGAAAGAATACGCGCTCGTCGGCGTTCCGCTTCCTTTTTTTCTGACGTAGCCCGGATGGAGCGCAGCGTAATCCGGGAGCAGCGAGCAAGCTTCCCGGGCGTCCCCGGATTGCGCTGCGCTCCATCCGGGCTACAGCGAAGCGACAGCGCAGAAAGAAACGAAGGCACCACCCCTTCTTTTCCGATGCGCACCGGCTTCGCGCTTCTCATCGTAGCGTTGACGCAAAGACTCCGATGCACATGCACTGCGAGAACGGGAGCGCGCGTCGCATGCCCTCGCCCCTTGCGGGAGAGGGCTGCTCGGCGGATGGACAGCAAGAATGGGTGAGGGGTTGCGGCGCCGACCCCTCACCCGATCGTGCCGGTCGAAACGCTTGCGATGCCCTCTCCCGCGAGGGGAGAGGGCGCGGAGACCAGCGCCGCTCATCCGTCTTCCGCCGTGCCGGAGAGTGCACTAGGCTTTGGCCGAACGTAAAAGGAAACTCCAAGGACACCGCAAAAAATGCCCCGCTTTGCCGCCAATCTCGGCCATTTGTTCACTGAACGCCCGTTGATCGAGCGCTTTGGCGCGGCTGCCGCCGCGGGCTTTCCGGCGGTCGAATTGCAATTTCCTTATGACATCGCGCCGTCGGCGGTCGCTGCCGAATTGCAGAAGCACAATCTCACGCAGCTCGCCGTCAACACGCCGATGACGCCGGAATCGGGCCTCGCCGCGATCCCCGGGCGCGAACGCGATTTCGCCTCAGCGTTTGCGCGCGCTCTCGATTATGTCACCGCGATCGGCGGCACCGGCATTCATTGCATGACCGGCGTGGTCGACGTGAACGCGCGCCCGGCGGCGGAGAAAGTCTTTATCAACAACATCACGCGGGTAGCGGAAGACGCCGCCAAGCACAACATCACGCTGCTGATCGAGCCGATCAATCAGCGCGACCGGCCGGGCTATTTCCTGAGCCATCTCGAACACGCCGCCGATCTCGTGACAAAAATCGGCGCGCCGAATGTGCGCATCCAGTTCGATTTCTATCACATGCAGATCACCGGCGGCGATCTCCTCGAGCGCTTCGAAAAATATCAGCCGCTGATCGGCCACGTACAGATTGCCGCCGTCCCCGCACGCAACGAACCCGACACCGGCGAAGTCAATTTCCCGTTGGTGTTCGAAGCGATCGACAGGCTCGGCTACAAAGGCTGGATCGGCTGCGAATACAAGCCGAAGACGTGCACCGAAGACGGCCTCGGCTGGGCCAAGCCTTACGGCATCGTGCGCAAAGGCGCTGCATGAACGGCAATGTCATGCGTTGCGAATATCGGCCGCAAGTTTCTTCCACCACGTCTCCGACCAATAGCCGTTGGCGAGGCCGGAGGGCGACGGCAGAATGTAGATGCGCGTATGGCCGATGATCTCCGGCTGCCGCCCGTAGTTGCGCTTGCCGCCGAAGAACGATTGGCCCGCCGTCTTGCTAGTAAAGGCGAGCGCGAAAGGCTGATACGTTTCGATCACTTGCCGCAGCCGGGCGCGATCGAAATCCGTTTGTTTGATGATCGAGTCCGGTCCGCTCACGCGTTTCGCCAGATCCGTCAGTCCGGCGCGGTAGCTCAGCAGTGTCGGATATTCGCGAGGTTGCAGGAGACGATCGGTAATGCCGACAGCGTACAGCGTGGGCCAGAACTTGTTGCCGTTGCCGGCGTAATAAGCTTTCCGCTCGGCGGATTGTGTGCCGACCGCCGTGCCGCAGAAAACGACCTTGAGATTTCGCGCGAGCACGTCCGGCAAAATATGCACTGATGCTTTTTCCTCCGACGGTAAGGGCAGGTTTCGTTTTGACTAAGGTATCATACCATGATACGTTGGACAAAGGTTGAGAATATGGGCGGGTGTGAATGGCGATCCGGAGTTTCAAGGATCGGCGGAGTGCTATTCTATTCGACGGCCAACGCCCAAAGGGCTTTCCGCCGGACCTTGTTCGGATCGCTCGGCGCAAACTGCGCGCAATCGATGCGGCAGTCGCCGTACGCGATCTGGTCGAGCCGCCGGGCAATCGGCTTGAAAAACTTAAGGGTGGTCGGGCCGGCCAATGGTCGATCAGAATTAATGACCAATGGCGCGTTTGTTTCGTTTGGATGGACGATGGAGCACATGATGTCGAGGTCGTCGACTACCACTGATATCGATCCGAGCTTTCGCCGGCTCCCGCCTTTGCATGTCGGTGAAGTGCTGCGGGAGGAGTTTTTGGTCCCGCTCAACTTGTCGCCATATACAATCGCCAAGGCACTTGGCGTGCCACGCACGCGGATCGAGCGCCTGGTCCGCGAGGAGACCGCACTGACCGCAGACACGGCATTGCGGCTGTCGCGCTATTTCGGGACTACCGCTGAATTCTGGATGAATCTTCAGGCGGGCTATGAATTGGAATGCGCCAAGCGAACGCTGGCCTCGAAGCTTGCCAAGATTACTCCGCGCACAGCTCAAAAAAGCTCTCGAACAAGCCGCGGTCGCCGCGCGCGGGCAGCTTAGCCATGCGTCTCGAAGGCAAGACGGCTCTGGTGACGGGCGCGGGCTCCGGCATCGGCAAGTGCATCGCCGAGACCTATGCGCGTGAAGGTGCGCGCGTCGCCGTGGTCGATCTCGACGCCGGTGCCGCCAAGCACGCCGCGCGGGGCATCGGCAATCAAGCCATCGCGTTGCGCTGCGACGTCAGCAAAAAGGACGACATCAATAGGGTCGTCGATGAAACGCTCACGGCGTTCGGCGGACTCGACATCCTGGTCAACAATGCCGGCGCGACGCATATCAACAAGCCGATGCTCGAGATCGGCGAAGAGGAGTTCGACCGCATCTATGCGGTCAACGTCAAAGGCGTGTTTCTCGGCTGCCAGGCGGTGGTGCCGCATTTCCGCAAAGCCGGCGGCGGCGTCATCATCAATATCGGCTCGACCGCGGGGCTTCGGCCGCGCCCGGGGCTCTCGGCCTATAACGCCACCAAGGGCGCGGTGCATATCCTGACCAAGACGCTGGCCGTCGAGCTCGCGCCGGACCGCATCCGCGTCTGCGCCATCGCGCCGGTTGCGACCGATACGCCGCTCCTGCCGTCCTTCCTCGGGCCGGCGCCCGGTCAGCGCGAGAAATTCATCTCCACCGTGCCGCTCGGCCGCCTCGCCCAGCCGCAGGATATCGCCAACGCCGCTCTGTTTCTGGCCTCGGCCGAGGCCGAATTCGTCACGGGCAATATCGTGGAAATCGACGGCGGCAGGACGATTTAGGCCTGACTCCCTCCCCGTTGTGGGGAGGGCTGGGGTGGGGGTCGGGACGGGAGTGCTCGGCGAGGACATCTCGGTGCGCTTGTCTACGAAGGCCCCAAACGTCCCGACCCCCACCCCTAACCCCTCCCCACAAGGGGGAGGGGAAGTGCGGGTGGCAGCCTTTTTGCAGACTGATTCGTTAGGGTATTGTTGAGTCCGAAGGGACGGACGAAAGATGTGGGGACGTAAAGCCAAGACCGAGCCGGCGGCGCAGGCCGCCGCGGAGCCGTCGTCGCCGCTGAAAGAGGCGATGCATCTCGCGCGCGTGGAAGCGGCCGAGCGCACCAGCGTTGTCGTCGATCTGCGCGACGCCGAGGTGGCGCGGCTCGAGCTGTTGGACGAAGCGCTTGATCCGCTGTTTGCCGAAATCCCGGCCGAGGTCGATCTGTTCGACCGCGGCATCAGCCGGGGCGACACGCCGCGGCTGTGGATCGACGCCATAGCCCATGTCGTCATGGGCCGCGACAAGCGCAGCTACCGCTTTCTCCACGACAGCCGGTTCGGCCGCCACGTGCTTGCCGAGTCGCACAATATTCTCGACATCGTGCAGGCGGTGACGACCTATGTCGCCCGCCGCCTGGTCGAGCGGCAGCGCGCGCTCGACGAAGATCCCGGCTTGCTCGCGCGCGTGCCGCGGCCTGAGGCCGCCCGTTATCGCTCGCGGCGCTTCTGGCGCGCCTTCGGCTGGCTCGCGCTCGGGTTTTTTGTTGGCATTGTTGGACTGGTCTTGCTGGCTTTGGCGTTCGCCAGTCCGAGCTAGAGCATTGGTACCGTCACCCTGAGGTGGCCGCGTAGCGGCCCTCGAAGGGCGACGGCCCGGGCGCCTCAGCCAGCATCCTTCGAGGCTCGTCGCTTCGCGACGAGCACCTCAGGATGACGGGTACACAGTCACTCGTTCCGCTTCTTTGACCGTGCCGTCCGCGTTGCGCTGCCGTGCAATCATGTCGCAGCGCCAGTCTCCCACCGTGCCGTCGATGTTGAAGAGATGATAACCGGCGCCGTCTTCGTCGCCGTGCGGCGCTCTTGCCGAAGCCGAGGGCACGCCGATCGCCGGAATCGTCTTGTCGAGCCCGTCGAGCCAGAGGAGGGCGCGCTGATGATCGTGACCGTGCAGCAAAAGCTCAGCGCCTTTGGCGGCGAGCACGCCGCGCAAGTCGGTGCCGTCGATCAGCCGCCGCAAATGCCGCCGCGGCGGGCTGATCGGCGGATGATGAATGAGTACGATGCGGAACGCGTCGCGCGTCTCCTCGAGCATCTCGGCCAGCCGCCGCAGCTGTGGCGCGCCGAGCCTGCCGGTCGCCATGAACGGGCCGGTCGCCACACCGGACGACAACGCAATCAGCGCGACACCATTGCGCCGGCGCAGGAACGGCAAACTCCGCTTGCCGTCATCGCCGGTCATGTAGTCGCCCCAATAAGTGGCCGGCGCATCCGTCACCTGCCGCACGTAGACATCGTGATTGCCGGGAATCACGGTGACGTCGCTAGGGCTGCCGAGAGCCTTGAGCCATTCGCGTCCGAGCTCATATTCGATCGGCAACGACAGATTGATGAGATCGCCGGTCACCGCGACATGGTCTTTCGCCTGCGCTTTGAGGTCGCGCGTGATGCCGTCGAGGATGTCACGGCGGTGAATATGCTTTCGCTTACGGTGCCAATTGACGAAGCCGAGCCCGCGCTTGCTCAGAAGCTGCGCTGGCCGCGGCTTGAGCGCCATATGCAGATCGGACAGATGGGCAAGGACGAACATCGTTATGCGGCTCGGGCCGATGACATGAGCGGCCAAGAATCAGTCAGTGAATCAGCCCGCGCAGCATCGCAGACACCGCATAACAAATCACGAACTGGCGCTTCACGAACCGCCGCTTTACGAATTACCTATCAGGATGCCGGCGGCGAAGACCAGCACGCCGCCGACCACGACCTGGAACGCCGCCTGCAGGAATGGCGTATCCATGTAACGCGTGCGGATCCAGGAAATTATGGCAAGCTCGATGGCGACGACGATGAAGGCGACCGACGTCGCCGCATAGAAGTGCGGAATGAGATAGGGCAGCGCGTGGCCGAGCCCGCCAACGGCAGTCATCGCGCCGCAGACCACGCCGCGCACCACAGGCGCGCCGCGCCCGGTCAGCGAGCCGTCGTCCGACAAAGCTTCGGCAAAGCCCATGGAAATGCCGGCGCCGATCGCCGCCGCAAGCCCGACGAGAAACGTCGACCAGGTATTGTGCGTGGCGAAGGCCGCGGCGAACAGCGGCGCCAGCGTCGAGACCGAGCCATCCATCAGGCCGGCGAGGCCCGGCTGCACATATTGCAGGACGAACATGCGCCGCGCGGTGTCGTCCTCGACCCTGCGTTTTTCCGGCGTGATCTGTCTGCCGAGCTCCTGCGCCAGCTCTTCGTGCTTGTCCTCGGCCGCGGCGAGCCGCTTGAGCAGATCGCGCACCGAATCGTCCTTGGCGGCTTCCGCCGCGCGGCGATAGAAACGCGCCGTCTCGAATTCCATTTCCTCGGCGAATTTGCGGGTGGCGTCGATGGCGAGCGGCCGGTTGAGCCAGATTGCCCGCCGCGGCACAAAGCCCTTGACGTCCTGGCGGCGAATGAGCGGCAAAAAGTCGCCAAATTTCTTGCGGTGAAGTTCGAGCAGCATGTCGCGATGCCCGATCTCCTCTTCCGCCATTTTGTCGTACATTTCGGCGGTGTCAGGATAAGAGGAGCGCAGCGCGTCGGCGAAGGAGCGATAGATGCGGTTATCCTCGTCCTCGTTGGATATCGCGAGCGCGAGGATTTCCTGCTCGTTCAAGTCGGCAAAGCGTTTCACGGGGGGCCTCTTGACGTTCTTTCGGCTGTCTTTTGCGGTGTTTCGGCGGCGCGGTGCGACGTCGCAGCGTGGCGAGCATCCGTGCATAGGATTTCTATATTAGAACTATTCTAAATATGTGACCAGCCTGGGATTACCAATGGGTCTCGACCCAATTCGCCGCTTTTTCGAACCCGTCCTGCGGTGGTGCCTCCACCGCTACTGGTACTTCACGCGCGGCATGACGCTTGGCGCCCGCGCGCTGGTCCTCGACGGCGAGGGCCGCGTGTTCCTGGTCAAGCATTCCTACGTGCCGGGCTGGCACATGCCGGGCGGCGGCGTCGAAAAGGGCGAGACGTTGATGTCCGCGCTTGAGCGCGAGCTGCGCGAAGAGGCCAATATCGAAGTCAGCGCGCCGCCGGTGCTGCACGCGATCTATTTCAACAAGCGCATCTCGCGGCGCGATCACGTTGCGCTTTATATCGTGCGCGAGTTCCGCCAGATCGCGCCGCCGCAGCCGAACCACGAGATCATCGATCACGGGTTTTTCGCCGCCAACGAATTGCCGGCCGACACGTCGCGGGCGACGCGCGAGCGTATTTCCGAAGTGCTTAGTGGCCGGCCGCCGGCGGAATTGTGGTGATTTCAGCGCGCTGATTTCCGATGTAGCGCGATCATTTCCCTTGCAATGAATCTGCTCAAGTCGTCGTGAGTTTGCTACGGCGCATCTTTTTGAATCGCGCAAGCGGACGCATCTCTTATTGGTGGTGTTAGTTCGATGACGCGATGTTGGGCTGGCGGGCGTCAGTGACAACGGAGAAAGTGCAAATGCGTAAGACAATATTTGCTGCGGTTGCTGCCGTGGCGCTTGGCGCCAGTGGTGCTGCCATGGCCGGTCATGGCGGCGGTGGTGGCGGCGGCCACGGTGGTGGCGGCGGTGGCCACATGGGCGGCGGCTTCGGCGGCGGTCACATGGGTGGCGGCTTTGGCGGCCATATGGGCGGCTTTGGCGGTGGACACTTTGGTGGCGGCTTTGCGCCGCACGTCGGTGGCGTGGCCCCTGGCGGAGTTGTTGGCGTCGCGCCGCACGCTTTCTCAGGGTTCCACGGCAATCCCTATGCGGGGCGCAGCTATGCCTTCCGCGGCGATCACTTCCATGATCACGATCGCTTCCGCCATCGCCGCGTCTTCTTCGGCTTTGATAACGGTCTTTATGCCTATGATGGGGCGTACTGCAATTACAACTGGCCCTACGCGACGTGGCCTTACAACAGCTGCTCTCTCGGCTACGACCAAAGCTACGAGTGAAAATAAGTGACGGAGATCACGCCGCGTCCAACGACAAACAAATTTGGGCGCGGCGTGTGGCTGATTTTGCTGTTGTGGTTTTGCTCACGTCGTCGTGAGCGCGGCGGCGCGGTCTCTTTTGAAGCGCGCAATCAAGACTCATCTGCTCTGCATGATGTTCGTTCTGTTGGGCTGGCGGGCGTCAGTGACAACGGAGAAAGTACAATGCGTAAGATGATATTTGCGGCGGTTGCCGCCGTGGCGCTCGCCGCCAGCAGTGCGGCCATGGCCGCTCCTGGCGGTGGTCTTGGCGGCGGTCATATCGGTGGCGGGCTTGGCGGCGGCGGGCTCGGCCATATCGGTGGTGGGCTCGGCGGCGGCGGACTTGGCCATATCGGTGGCGGGCTCGGCGGTGGTGGGCTCAGCCATATAGGCGGGCTCGGCGGCGGGGGCCTCGGCCATGTCGGAGCTGGGCTCGGCGGTGGTCTCGGCCATATTGGCGGCGGCCTAGGCGTTGGACACTTGGGAGGCGGAATTGCTGCTACACCCGGTATCGGACATGTGGGTGGCATCGGCCACAGCCTCGCGCCTCAGATCGCGAGCGTGCCCAGCGCTGGCGGAATAGTCGGCACCGCGCCACACACGTTCGAAGGCGTGCGCAACAATCCCCTTGTCGGACACCGCTTGGCTTTGCGCGGCGAGCACGATCATCTCCATCATCGCCGCTTTGAGCCGCTCTGCACCTACTCGCCTTATGCGGCGGGGCCCTACAACAACAGCTGCGATATAATTGAGGATCCGAGCTACAACTGAGATGGTGACCATCCAAAATCACGCCGCGTCCAAAGGGGAGTTTGGGCGCGGTGGATTTTTTCTGCAGGTCGGTTTTTCAGTTCGGCCGCTGTGCCGAATTACCAGCCGGCTTGGCCATAGAGCGGTTTGTTATTAATGATTCACTGTCGTGATCTTGCTCACGTCGTTGTGAGGTTGTCGTAGCGTCAGGCTACGCCATTCTTTTGCTCGCACGAACTAAACTCGTCTCTTGTCGGTGACGTTGGCCGAACCGGCCGACAGGCGTCAACTGCAATGGAGAAAATAAGGTGCAAATGCGTAACATAGTGATTGCGGCAGTTGGTGCCGTGGCGCTCGGCGCCAGCACCGCTGCCATAGCTCATGACCGCGTCGGCAATGGCCGTCACGCCGGCCACTTCGGTGGTCGATACTTCGTGCCTTACGCGGACGTGCCCGGCCCTAGAATTGTCGGCCCCGCGACATACACGTTCCACCCCGAGCGCGCCAATCCGTTTGGTCCAAGCTTTTTTCTCTATCAAGGACCGGCCTGCAACTACATCTGGCCTTACACGGCGTGGCCCGACAAAACCTGCATCCCGAGCAACGGCTTCCACTGGGAGTGATGACGCTCGGAGACGACCGGCGTCCAAAGTTAGTTCAGCCGCGTGCGGTCATGCGGCGCTGAGAAATCGATCTGCGGGCCGATCGGCACGATGCCGGTCGGATTCACCTGGCGCTGGCTGCTGTAATAGTGCCGCTTGATCTGATCGATGCTCACGGTCTCGGCGACGCTCGGGACCTGATAGAGTTCGCGCAGATAATTCCAGAGATTAGGATAATCGGCGACGCGGCGCAGATTGCACTTGAAGTGGCTGTAATAGACGCTGTCGAAACGGATAAGCGTCGTGAACAGCCGCCAGTCCGCTTCTGTCAATTGGTGCCCGACAAGATAGCGTTGCTTGGCCAGCCGACCTTCGAGCATGTCGAACGTCTCGAATATGCCGCGCGCCGCTTCTTCGTAGGCGTCCTGCGTGGTGGCGAAGCCGGCGCGATAGACGCCGTTATTGACCGTCGGATAGACGATGTCGTTGATGCGGTCGATGTCGCTGCGCAATTCGGCCGGATAGTAATCGCTGCGCACATTGGTGAATTCGTCAAAAGCCGAATTCAGCATGCGGATGATTTCAGAGGATTCGTTGTTGACGATGGTGTTCTGCTTCTTGTCCCACAGCACCGGCACCGAGACGCGGCCGGTATAATCCGGATCGGCTATCAGATAAATCTCGGCGAGCGTCTTCTTGTGATTGATCTCATCGTCCATGCCGCCGCGCACGGTGCCGAATTCCCAGCCGGTCGCGCCATAGAGCGGCTCGACATTGCTGTAGGAGATGACATTGCCGAGCTTCTTGAGGGCGCGGAAGATCAAGGTACGATGCGCCCAAGGGCAGGCGAGCGAGATGTAGAGATGATAGCGATCGGCCTCGGCTTTGAAGCCGCCTTTGCCGGTCGGGCCGGGCGAGCCGTCCGCGGTGACGAAATTGCGGAACACCGACGACGGCCGGATGAAGCGTCCGTCCCTGGTGCGCGAGCCGTCCTCTTGCCACTTGCCCTCGACCAGCATGCCCATGGTGTTCTCCCGCGTTTTTTCGTTGGGTAATTTAATCTTTCCGGCCGGTTGCGACAGGGCGGCATTTGCGTGGATATTGCCGGATTTCTTGCCAGGCTTCGGCCCGCTGGACTTTGGCCCATACTCAATGCTACGCGGCGGCGCCAAGGGCTAAGCAATGAACGATGTCACGACCGATCTTGCACTGACCATTGTCGCCGAAACGCCGGGCGACGCTACCGCGATCGAGCGGCTGCACGAACGCACATTCGGGCCGGGCCGCCATGCCAAAACGGCCTATCGGTTGCGCGAATTGGTGCCGCATGCGCTCAGCCTGTCGTTCACCGCGCGTACCAGCACGCTGCTTGTCGGCTCGGTGCGGCTGTCGCCGATCCGTATCGGCGAGACCAAGGCGCTGCTCCTTGGCCCACTCACCGTCGAGCCGGCCTTTCGCGAGCGCGGCGTCGGCCAGGCTTTGATCGAACGAGCCTTGAAAGACGCCGCCGCGAGCGGGCACAAACTGGTGCTTCTTGTCGGTGACGAGCCCTATTACGGCAAAGCCGGCTTCAAGCCAGCGCCGGCCGGCCGCATCATAATGCCGGGCCCGGTCGATCCAGCGCGGCTTCTGGTCGCCGAGCTCAGCCCCGGCGCGTTCGAAGGCGTATCGGGCGCCGTACGTCCGGATTATCAGTAGCGCCTAGCGCCCTTCGCGCGCCCACGCGCCGGCGAGGCTGCCGAGCAGGAGCAGAAGGCCGAGCAGGCCGGCAAAGACCGGCAGCACGCCGATGCCGCGTACGACACTGGCGTCGCGCATTTTCATGCCGATCCAGTCGTCGCCCTTATACGTGTCGCCGGCGCGCACGCCGACGATGCGCGGCACGTTGAGGCCGGAGCCGTCGTCGAGGCGGCGCGAATCTCCGCCTGTTGCCGAGGCAAGCGGCGCAACCACGTCGGTGGTTGACGTCACTTCGGCATATTCGCGCGGATTGGCCGGACCGATATTGACCAGCGCGTTGAGCTTGCCGTCGGTCGCCCGCCAGAGGCCGAGCTCATTTGCCGGCACCGAGGATTCCCAAACGCCCGGCTCCTTGGCCTCAAGCTTGAGTGTCTGTGCCACGCCGGACGGCGAGGTCAAGGTGACGTCGGCGACCTGATCCGACATGGTTTGACGCTGCACGATAAGATTGTGCCCGCTCATCGTAAGCCGCAGCGCTTCCTCGTCGAGATCGGGCTCCTTCATCAGCCAGTGCGACAGCCGGCGCAACAGATCGAGATGCGGCCCGCCGCCCTCGAAGCCGCGCGCCCACAGCCAGATGTGATCGGACAAAAGCAGCGCCACGCGGCCTTCGCCTTCGCGCGACAGCACCAAGAGCGGCTTCGAGTTCGGACCCTGCATCACCGTCGTGCCGCCGGCATTTCTGGTGTCGACGATGCGGAACCATTCGCTCCATTTCGGCGGATTGGAGTCGGAGCCTTCGAGCCCACGCGTCACCGGATGACGCTGGCCTTGCTCGGTGAGCGTCGGACGAAACGCCTGGTCGGTGACGTCGCCGTCAGGCTCTGCGGGCAGAATAGCTTCCAGCGGCGTGCGCCAGAGACTGGTTGGGCTCGCATAATCCGGCCCCGCGGCGACCAGAACAGCGCCGCCGTCGCGCACATAGCGCGTGATATTGTCGAAATAGATGATCGGCAGCACGCCTTGCCGCGCATAGCGGTCGAAGATGATGAGCTGAAACTCGTCGATCTTCTGCTGGAACAGTTCGCGGGTCGGAAAGGCGATTAGCGAGAGCTCGTTGATCGGCGTGCCGTCCTGCTTCTCCGGCGGCCGCAAGATCGTGAAATGGACGAGATCGACCGACGGGTCGGATTTCAACAAATTGCGCCAGGTGCGCTCGCCGGCATGCGGCTCGCCGGAGACGAGCAGCACGCGCAGCTTGTCGCGCACGCCGTCGATTGTGACCACGGCACGATTGTTGACTTGTGTCAGTTCGCCCCCCGCAAGTGGCGCGGCTTCGATTTCGACGATGTTCGGCCCGCCATGCGGAATAGGGATTTCGACATTTTGCGGCCTGCCGACCGGGACGGTCTTTTGTTCGACGATGTCGCCGTCGCGCCGCACCGTGACCTGTGCGGTTGCTTCGTTGGCGCCATGGTCCTCGACGCGATAGGTGACGGTTTGCGGCTGGCCGACAATGCCGAAACGGGGCGCAGCAACGAGCGCGACGCGGCGGTCGTGCTCGTCTTTGGTCCCGGTGATCAGCGCGTGAACCGGCGCGGCAAAGCCAAGGCCCGTGGCGTCGGCCGGCACATCATGCACGCGGCCGTCGGTGATCATGATGACGCCGGCGACGCGGTCGGACGGCACATCGGCGAGCGTCGAGGTCAACGCGGAGAACAGCCGCGTACCGTCGGTTTCGCCGTCGGCTTGGCCAGCCTCGACGACGCGGACGTCAAGGCCAGGAATGCGGCGGAGTCGATCGACCACCGCGTCGCGCGCAGCTTCGGTCTGCTGCATGCGGTCGCCGAAATTCTGGCTCGGGCTCTTGTCGACAATGACGACCGCGACCGAGCTCAGCGGATCGCGGTCCTCGCGCGTGAGCGACGGATTGGCGAGCGCCAGCACCACCAGGGCAAGCGCCAGCGTCCGTATCAGGGCGCCGCGGCTTCGCGTCACAAAGAGCAGGAGCGAGAACAAGCACGCCGCCGCGATCGCCGCCCATAGCAGCGGCGCACTGATCAAGGGAGAAAATGCAACTCCGAGATTCAAATCGTTCTCCCTGCCGCTCGGCTAGTTATGCCTGAGCATGATCTTTTCATGCTTTATTGCCCGAGGCGCTCGAGCAGCGCCGGCACGTGCACCTGGTCGGCTTTGTAATTGCCGGTGAGCGTGTACATGACGATGTTAACGCCGGCGCGGAAGGCGAGTTCGCGCTGGCGTGGCTGGCCGTCGACCATCGGCAACATCGGTTGGCCGTCGCCGCGTGTCGCCCAGGCGCCGGCAAAATCGTTCGAAGTAATGATGATCGAGGATACGCCGTCGCCGCCGCGAGCCGGCCGGCCGGAGGTTTCGTCCTCGTTTTCCGACGCGGGCAGTGCCTCGACCCAGAGCTGACCGCCGTTGAAGCGGCCGGGGAAGTCGCGCAGCAGATAAAACGTCTTGGTCAGGACGTGATCGCGCGGCACCGGCTCGAGCTCGGGGATATCGAGCGAAGACAGGATCTTGCGCAATTCCAGCATGCCCGGGCTCTTGGTCTCGCCCCCGGGGCCGGCCGGCGCGACCACAGCGTCGCGGGTATCGAACAGGACAGTGCCGCCGTCCTTCATGTAAGTGTCGATGCGCTTGAGCGCGTCCTCGGATGGACGCGCCGCGCCGGGCACGATCGGCCAGTAGATCAGCGGATAGAAGGCGAGCTCGTCATGGGCGATATCGAGGCCGATCGGATCGCCGGGCTCCAGCGCGGTGCGCTGTGCGAGAAACAGCGTAAGCCCGGCGAGACCGGCTTTGCTGACGGCATCGACATCGGCATTGCCGGTGACGACGTAAGCGAGCTTGGTTTCCAAAGCCGATTGCGGAACGTCGGATTTCATGACGCGCTGCGCGCTCGCGTGGCCGAGCGTAAGCCCGAGCACCGCGAATGCGATGATCACGCTCGCCGCCGTGGCGCGCCGCGTGTGCGGCAATAGCCGCCAGATGCCGCCGCCGAGGAATAGGACCACGAGCGTATCGAGCAGCAACAGCAAGAGCGCCGCAAGGAAAATCGGGCCGCGCAGATCCTGCGGCTCGATGGTGCGATAGATCTCGCGCGTGGCATTGGCGAGCGGCGAAAAGTCGAGTGGCGCCAGCCGATCGTTTGCCGCAAGCGTATTCACGGCGAGAAGACTCTCCGGCGGTCCATAAAAGCCCGGCGGATGTTCCGCCGTCGCGCTGCCGGAATAATCGACCGGCACCGGCCGCGCCGACGGCGGTGGCGCGATGAACGTGCCGAAACCGTCGAGCACATGCGAGGCCGGGATCAATTCATGAGCGTTACGGTTTTCCGCATTGGTCTTGTCGTTGGCAGGCGAAGTGCCGGCAAGCGCTACGATCCGTTTGAGCATGTCGACGAAACTACCGGACAGCGGCAGGTCGGACCATCGGGTGTCGCCGGTAACGTGAAACAGCACGACGAGGCCCTTGCCGCGCCGCGCCGCGGTGACCAGCGGCGTGCCGTCAGCGAGCGTCGCCCAAGTGTTGTCGCTCAGCGTGGCGTCGGGCTCGGCCAGCACTTGGCGGTTCACGGTCACGTCGTTGGGCACCGGAAGGCCGTAAAACGGGCCCTCGCGTGAAAACGCCGCCAGCGGCTGCGGCTTGTCCCAGCTCAGGCTGCCGCCGAGGATGCGGCCTCCGCGCCGCAACCGGACCGGAACAAGATCGTCGTCGGAAGCCGCAAGCCGTGGTCCGGCAAAACGCACCAGAACGCCGCCGTCTTCGATCCATTGCGCGAGCTGGTCGTGCGCGTCGCCGACATTGCCGACATCGGTCAGGATCAGCATCGGCAATCTTTGGTCGAGAAAATGCGTGACGGCTTGTGCGGGCGACTCCCCTTGCGCGAGACGCACATCCGCGAACGGCGCGAGCGCCCGCTCGACATAGTAACTCGACGACAGCAGCGGCTGCGCCACGTCGGCGCTGGCGCCGGACACGATGCCGATGGTGCGGCGCCGCCAGCGCTTGTCGAGCAATTGAACGGCGCCCGCGGAACGCTCGCCGGCAATCTCGACACGGGCGATGTCGTTGCGGATTTCCACCGGCAGTTCGAACCGCGCGTCGGCCTCGCGGCTGCCGGATGCGAACGTGAAAGGCGCCTCGCCGAGCGGCAATCCTTTGAGGTCGAGCGCGCGCACCGTGCCGCTGTCGGCGGTATCATTCGCCGCGCGCAGGATCTTCACGCTCAGGGCGCCTGCGGCATTGTCGGCGGCGGTGAGCGCACGCGGGCCGGCAAGGCCGCCGCTGACGACCGTGATCCGTCGCTGGCCGAGCGCTTGCGCCAGGCTCTTCATGAAGTCGGCGCCATGGGACACAGAGCCACCGCCGGCATCGACGTCGTCCGACAGCCAGATCAGCTCGGCATCAGGCACATTGGCGAGAAATCGCGTCAACGACGACAGCGACTCATTGCGGTCGACGGTCTGCGGCGCCGGTTTGAGCTGATGCAGGCGCACGCGCGCCGAACTCGCCGGCTCGAGCGAAATGTCGTGCGGTCCTTCCGACAAAGGAATGAGCGCGACGGCGCGCCGATCATCCTCAGCGCGCGCGATAATGTCGTCGGCGGTGCGCATGCGGGCGTCCCAGGTCGCGGCCGCCGCCCAGCCGTCATCGAGCATGATCGCGACCGGGCCGCTGGTCTTTGCTGTCTCGAGCGGCGGATGCCAGAGCGGACCCGCCGCGGCAAAAATGACAAGAGCCGCCAGAGCGAGCCGCATCAGCGTGAGCCACCATGGCGTGCGTGCGGGTGTCTCTTCGCGCGGCGCGATCTGGAACAGAAGTCGCGTCGGTGGGAAATCGACCCGGCGCGGGCGCGGCGGGATGAGCCGCAACAGCCACCACAGCGCCGGCAAGGTCAAAAGCCCGATCAGAACAAGTGGCTGAGCAAATCCGAGCGGAAGCGACCCGATCATGCCGCCCCCTGGTTTGCTGTTTCGGATGGTGTGGTGCTGGATTCCGCCTGCGCAGCTGGGCGCAAGGTCATCTCACTCACGCCCGCCGCGATGCGCGAATGCAGCGCCAGCAATAATTCGCCCGGCGGCCGGTCGGTGCGGTGAATGGTGAAGCTCCAGCCAAGCCTGTCGGTCTCGCGCCGGACCTCGGCGCGGTGCCGCGCGACACGTTCGGCAAAATCGGCGCGCCAGGTCTCGGCGCGGCCTGCGGTGATGCTGCCGCCGCCCTCGGGCTCGACGAATTCGACGCGACCCCAATAGGGAAAAGTCTCTTCGGCGGGATCGACGATTTGCACCACATGGCCGCGGGTGCCGCGGCCGGCGAGTTGCGTGATCGTGCGGCGCACCTCGCCGATATCGCTCCACAGGTCGGAGAGCAGCACGACCTCGGCAAGCGGCGAGGGCACGAAATTCGGCGGCAAGCTCTGACGCTCGTCGCGATCGTGCAGGATCGCTTGCGCGATCAGATCAACGACATTGCGATTGCCGGTCGGCCGGGTGAGCCCGGGAATGCCGACGCGTTCGCCGCCTTCCACCAGAACTTCGGCGAGCGCCAGCGCCACGACCAGCGTCCGATAGAGCTTGGTGTCGCGGGCTAGTGGAGAGACGAAATGCATCGACGGCGAGCGGTCGGGCCAGATCCACACCGTATGCGCGGCCTCCCATTCGCGCTCGCGCACATAAAGATGATCGTCACGCGCCGAGCGCCGCCAATCGACGCGCGACGCCGGCTCGCCGGAGACGAAGCGGCGATATTGCCAGAAATTCTCGCCCGGCCCGGCGCGGCGGCGGCCGTGCACGCCGTGGATCACCGTCGCCGCGACGCGCCGCGCTTCCAGGATCAGGCGCGGCATGCTCGCGGCAAGGCTTCGGCCGGTGCCGGCCGCGCGCGAGACTGCCGGACCGTCATGATAGGTTCGTTGTTGTGTCGGTCTGGGCTCGGCCGCCATTCGCTATCCGATCTTGGCCTTCAATCGGCCGATCACCCCTTCGATGCTTTCGCCCTCAGCGCGCGCGCTGAAGGTCAGCGCCATACGGTGTTTGAGCACAGGTTCGGCGAGGTCGACGACGTCGTCGATCGACGGCGCCAGCCGGCCGTCGAGGAGCGCGCGGGCGCGCACCGCAAGCATCAGCGCCTGGCTGGCGCGAGGGCTCGGTCCCCAGGCGATCAGTTTTGACGTGTCTCCGCCTTCCGGTCCCGGGCGTGCCGAACGCACCAGCGCAAGAATAGCGTCGACCACGGATTCGCCGACCGGAAGGCGACGCACCAGGCGCTGCGCCGAGATCAGCTCTTCGGCGGTCATTGCCGACTTGGGCTTTGTCTCCTCCGAGCCGGTGGTCTCGAACAAAATTCGCCGCTCGGCGGCGCGGTCCGGATAAGTGACGTCGATCTCCATCAGGAAGCGGTCGAGCTGTGCTTCGGGCAGAGGATAAGTGCCTTCCTGCTCCAGCGGGTTTTGGGTGGCCAGAACATGAAACGGCTTCGGCAGATCGTAACGCGTTCCGGCAACGGTGACGTGTTGCTCCTGCATGGCTTGCAGCAGCGCCGATTGCGTGCGCGGCGAGGCGCGGTTGATTTCGTCGGCCATCAGGAGTTGGGCGAAGACCGGGCCGGAGATGAAGCGGAAGCTGCGCTTGCCGGCTTGGCTTTCTTCCAGGACTTCGGTGCCGAGAATGTCGGATGGCATCAGGTCGGGCGTGAACTGGATGCGGCGCGCATCGAGCCCGAGCACAGTACCCATCGTATCCACAAGTTTTGTCTTGGCGAGGCCGGGCACGCCCAGCAGCAGCGCATGGCCGCCGGAGAGGATGGTAATCAGTGCCTGCTCGACGACCTTGTCCTGGCCGAAGATGACGGTGCCGATCGCTTCTTTGGCCGCGCGCACATGCTCGGCGGTTGCTTCCGCCGAGCGTACAATCATGTCTTCAAGCTTTTCGAGCCCTTCGCCGGCACCAACGGGCATGGCTAACTCCTTGTGGTTAGGCAGTATTCGCTTCGGGCGAGTCTTCTAACAAGTCCTGCGCCAAGTTTCGCGCCACATGCCCGGGTCACAGGCAGTGCTCGTGCCCTGCTATTAGGCACACAACATGCAATATATGCGCCAGCCCTATGATTGCAGACTGTGCGCTGATTCTTCACCAACTGGGAAACGCGGCTTGGTAGTGGGGGCGGCGCAATGCAAAGTGCCAAAAGCGAACTCGCGACTAATTGCGCCCCCAGGCTGACAACAGAGCCCAGATTCAAGGCAAACCATGGCGAAGGAAGGGCAGTTGGGTCTCGAGGCGATCACAGGCGCGCTAAGTCGCGCGGCAAAAGCGACCAAGGGACTGCCGCCCGTTGAATTGTGGAACCCCCCGTTCTGTGGCGACCTCGATATGCGGATTGCCGTCGATGGGACCTGGTTCTACCTGAAAACCCCGATTGGCCGCCCGGCACTCGTTAAACTTTTCGCTTCTGTGCTCAAGCGCGAGGGCGACCGGTATTACCTCGTTACCCCTGTCGAGAAGTGCGGCATCCAGGTCGACGACGCGCCGTTTCTCGCCGTCGAAATGGCGGTCGAGGACGGCACACAATACGGCCGCGTCTTGAATTTCAGAACCAATGTCGACGATTGGCTCGCCTGCGGTCCGGAGCACCCGTTGCGCTTCGAGCCCGAGCAGGATACCGGGGGCCTTAAGCCCTATCTCCATGTCCGCCGCGACCTTTGGGCCAAGGTGACGCGCGCCTTGTTCTTCGATCTTGTCGAGCTTGGCGAGGAGCGCGAGATCGACGGAACGGTGATGTTCGGTGTCTCCTCGATGGGCGAGTTCTTTCCGATGGCGCCGGCTGAGCAATTGAAGGAATTCACGTGAGCGAAAGCAGTGTCACCCTGCCGCGCCCCGGAGCGGACAGCTTTTTCGATCGCGCTCGCGAGCGGCTTACGCTCGACATCCCGGCGGCGCTGACGGACCCGGATGCGCAAGGCGCGCGCGGTGATCTCGATCTCAATCCGGAATCCTGGATCAAAGCCGGCGTGAAGGCGACGAAGCCCGCGGCCGTTCTCGTTCCGGTCATCGATCGCCACGAGCCGACCGTGCTGCTGACGCAGCGCACGCCGGATCTGACCACCCATGCCGGCCAGATTGCTTTCCCCGGCGGCAAGATCGAAACGGACGATTCAAATCCAGTGGCCGCGGCGCTGCGGGAAGCCAACGAAGAGACCGGACTCGTGCCGACGCTCATCGAGCCGATCGGTTATCTCGATCTGTATCTGACATTCTCCGGATTCCGGATTCTGCCGACGGTGGCGCGGGTAAAGCCTGATTTCACGCTCACGCTCAATCCGGGCGAGGTGACCGAGACGTTCGAAGTCCCGCTTCGCTTCCTGATGACGCCGGCCAATCATCGCCGCAAGACCCGCGACTGGAACGGCATCCAGCGCGAATATTACGAAATACCTTTCGAGAACCGCTACATTTGGGGCATCACCGCGGGTATCCTGCGGAATCTCTACGAGCGAGTCTACGCCGGATGATCAGGTCTATCTCGACCGAATTCGCGCTGCTTGTTGCGCCTTTTCTGCTGTATGCGGCTTTTCTTTATATGACGAGCGTAGGCGTGCTGCATCCGTCGGCCTGGACGATGCAGCGGGTATCGGCTTTGTTCATCGCGTCGCTGCTGTTGATGATCGGCAGCTTCATCGTGCTGGCGAATTTTTCGGGCGCGCCGCCGAATTCAAACTATGTGCCGGCGCATATCGAGAACGGCAAATTCGTTCCGGGGACGACCAAGTGACGGCGCAAGTAGGGGCGAATGCGCATCTGCGCGATGGGGAGTGGCTCACGCGCGGCACGGTGAAAGACCTGCTGGCGCGGCTTCAACGCGACGGCGAAGAAGCGCGCGTGGTGGGCGGCGCGGTGCGCAACGCATTGCTGCATCTGCCCGTCAGCGAGATCGACGTGGCGACGACGGCCGTTCCCGAGGAGGTCATCCGCCGGGTCGAGGCGGCCGGCTGGAAGGCCGTCCCGACCGGCGTTGAGCACGGCACCGTCACCGTCATCATCGCCGGCACACCGTTCGAGGTGACGACGCTGCGGCAAGATGTCGAGACCTATGGCCGCAAAGCCAAGGTCGTCTTCGGCCGCGACTGGACCGCCGACGCGCAGCGCCGCGACTTCACCATCAACGCGCTGTCGGCGACGGCAGACGGTACGGTGTATGATTATGTCGATGGCCTTGCCGATATCGCCGCGCATCGTGTGCGCTTCATCGGCGATCCGGCAAAGCGTATCGCCGAGGATTATCTGCGCATCCTGCGCTTCTTCCGGTTTCACGCCTGGTACGGCGCCGGCGCGCCGGACCCCGCCGGACTGCACGCTTGCATCGCCGCGCGGACAGGGCTCGAGACGTTGTCGCGCGAACGCGTGCGCATGGAGCTGCTCAAGCTGATGCTCGCGCCGCGTGCCACGCCGGCGCTCGCGGTGATGGCGGAAGCGGGCCTTCTCGGTGCGGCGCTCGGCGGTGTGCCGCTTCTGGCGAGCTACGAGAACACTGTCAAAACCGAAGCGGCCATCGGCCTTCCGGCTGACGCGGTGCGGCGGCTCGGCGCGCTCGGTGTTTTGGTGAAGGAAGATGCCGAGCGGCTCACTGAGCGGTTGCGTTTGTCCAATGCCGAAGCCGAGCGGCTCAAGGCGCTCGAGCAATGGTGGCGCGTGTCGCCGGCTGATGGCGAGCCGGCCGCGCGGGCGCTGCTCTATCATCTGGGGCCGGGGTCATTTGTCGACCAGGTTCTGGTCGCCTGGTCGCGCTCGCGAGCGGGCGCGGCGGATCAGTCCTGGCGCGAGCTTGCCCGCTTGCCGCAGCGCTGGACTGCACCGGTCTTTCCGCTCAAGGCCGCCGATCTGATGGGCCGCGGCATGACCGCGGGGCCGGATTTAGGGGCGGGCCTGCGTCTTGCCGAAAAGTTCTGGGTCGAGGCGGATTTTCCAGCGGATCGTGCAGCGCTCGATGCGATCGCGGATCGCGCTGCGCGCGAAGTCGTGGGCCCACACGGAGGAAGCTTGCAGCCATGATGCGCGTTGCAGCCCTCGCTATCACGCTCGCAGCCGGCTTTACCGCCTCGGCTGTCGCTAAAGATCCAGGACAGGACGCCTGGATGATCCGCATGCTCGCCTGCGAAGGAGCAGACACCAAGATGGAGCTCTACCTGCCGCAAGCCATCGTGTTTGGTAAGACGCCGATTGCGAAAGCGCTGGCCCGGCCGGTGATCGGCTCTTACGCGCTCGACCTCAGCGACGCCAACAAAGGCAAGCCGCTCGAGCCGGTGAAGGTTTCAATGACATCGGACGGCAAGACGGTCGTCATCAATCAATATACGCGCGGTTTGCCGCCGACGCGTATTCCAGTCGGCGGCGGCATTGTCGATTTTGATCAGCGCTTCGGGACCCAGGCAAAATGCGGCCCGTTCCAGGCGCAGGACCCGAACTACGGCCACGCAAAGTGATCTGAGATTGCTGACGACGATCAGCGCTCCGAAAGCCGCTCACGCAGCGAGCGCAGTCTCCGGCGGCTTCCGTCGGCCACTTTTTGCACGCGCGGGCGGACGCGGGCGAGCATGCGGCGGCGCTGCGCTTGCATGCGCTCGACCTGCATCTCGTTGCCGCGCCAGGTGAAGTCGTTGCCTTCGAGTGCGGCAATGAACAGCACCGGCAGCATGAGGTCGCGGGTGATCCCGTAGAGCGGATAAAGCAGTGGCACATCCCAATCCGCGGCCGCGGCAAGAAGCATTTCGCCGCCATACCAGAACGCGGCGTAAGCGGCGGCTGACAGCGCGATCGGCCAGTCGAATTGCGCTGCGAGGAAGGCCACGGCGATCGTCGGCAGCACGCCGCCGGAGAGAATCTCCGGGAGAAAATAAAGGAAGAAACTGGCGCGGCGCAGGCGCGCCCAGCGCAATTGGCGATTCCACACGTCCGATGCGGTGCGATGGCCGAGCGGCTGGGCCAACGGCCGATCGATAAGCCTCACTTTGTGTCCGGCGCTGCGGACGATCTTGGTCGACGCGGCGTCTTCGGCGACTTCCTTGCCGAGAGCTTCGATGCCGCCGGCCTTTTCGAGATCGGCGCGCCGCCACAGCATGGTTTTGCCCTGCGCGAAACCACGGCCGAGACTGTCGATCAGATATTGCCAGCGCGCCTGATAGGTATTGAGAAAGGCGCATTCGATCTCGGCCCAGAACCCTTCCGGCTGGACGCCGATCGGCGGCGAGGCGACAAGACCGGTATCTTCGCGCCAGCTCGCGAACAGCCGCTGCACATAATCGCGCGGCATCAGCACATTGCTGTCGGCGATGATGATCCATTCATGCGCGGCGGCGCGCCAGCCTTTGGTGACATTGTTGAGCTTGGGATTGGTGCTCACCCGATCGTCGCCGATCAACAGCTTTGCCGGCACGCCCGGATGTTCGGCGATCAAGGCGCGCGCCAGCGGCAGGACGGGATCCCCGGCGGAAGCGACACAGAACAGAATCTCGTAGTCGGGATAGTCGAGCTCGAAGGTCGTCCGCAGCGTCTCCCCGCCATAATTGTCGATGCCGCAAAGCGGGCGGACTATGCTGACGGCGGGCTCAAGCTGCGGCTCGCGCAAGGGCCTGCGAAACCGGCGGATCGCGATGGCGATGCTTGCGATGTGGATGAAACTGACAACGGCGCAAAAAACCGCTGCCGTGAGAATCGTCTCTGTCATCGCGCGACGTTTAGTTCCACGCCATGACAGACCTGTGAAAGCTCAGACGTGTGAACTTTTGATTCTCGGCCGCAGCCCATGCCCATTTAGGCCTCAGCGGGCGGCATTTTCGCCGATCGCGGCGTTAACCATTGGCGTCACGCATTGTCATGGTTCTGCAATGCAGCGCATCTAGAAGCAGATTCGAAGGCAACAAAGTCGCGAGAATCATGTCGGTGACTGTCGAGCACGGTACGACCAAGTTCCGTACTCTGTTTATTTCCGATGTGCATCTCGGCGCGCGCGGCTGCCAAGCCGATCAGCTGATCAGCTTTCTGCGCTATCATGACGCTGAGACAATTTATCTGGTCGGCGACATTGTCGACGGCTGGCAATTGCGCTCGGGCTGGTATTGGCCGCAGGATCACAACGACGTCGTCCAGAAGCTTCTGCGTAAGGCCCGCAAGGGCGCGCGCATGGTCTATCTGCCCGGCAATCACGACGAGTTCCTGCGCGCTTATTACGGCACGCATTTCGGCGGTATCGAAGTCGTGGAGACGGCCATTCACGAATCGCCGGATGGCAAGCGCTATCTGGTCGTGCATGGCGATGTCTTCGACATGGTGGTCAAGCATGCGCGCTGGCTCGCGCTTCTTGGCGACACGGCCTACGACTTCGCCATTTTCATCAACCGCTACTTCAATGCGATCCGCCGCCGGCTCGGCTTCCGCTACTGGTCGCTGTCGCAATGGGCCAAGCACAAGGTCAAGAATGCGGTGAACTATATCGGCGCCTTCGAGCAGACGCTGGCCGAGGAGGCGCACCGCCATAAGGTCGACGGCGTCATCTGCGGCCATATCCACCACGCCGTGATCCATGAGAATTTCGGCATCCGCTACATGAATTGCGGCGACTGGGTGGAGAGCTGTACCGCGCTCGCCGAACATCAGGACGGCACGTTCGAGATCATCCGCTGGATCGACCGCTCCGAGTCGCTGCCGCCGCTGCCGGAAGACGAGGACGACGAGACAGTGCCGCAGCAGCAGCCGGTCCGCGAGCGCGCCGGGATCGCGGCCTAGATTCATCCACTGCAAAAATTCGATTGTTCGGGGGCCCTTGAGCCGCCGCCGTCCGCCGTCATACTCGCGCGATGATCTCTCGCGCGATGAATCTCTCGGTGCAGATCGAGCGCTGGCCGCTTGCCGGTGCCTTCACCATCAGCCGTGGCAGCAAGACCGAAGCCGTTGTGGTTGTGGCCGAGCTGAGCGACGGCACGCATAAAGGCCGCGGCGAATGCGTGCCCTATGCCCGCTATGGCGAATCGCCGGAGGGTGTCGTTGCCGCGATCGAAACGATGCGGCCCGCTCTCATGCAGGGCCTCGATCGCGCCGGCCTGCAAAACGCCATGCCGGCCGGCGCCGCGCGCAATGCGCTTGATTGCGCGTTCTGGGATCTCGAGGCCAAGCGAAGCGGACGCCGCGTGTTTGAACTCGCCGGCATCGGTGCGCCGAAGCCGCGCATCACGGCCTATACGATTTCGCTGGGTCCCGCCGCGGCCATGGCGGCTGCTGCCGCGCGCGCGGCGGATCGGCCGCTGCTCAAGGTGAAGCTCGGTTCCGGAGATGATCGCGAGCGGATCGCGGCGGTGCGGCGCGCGGCGCCGCACGCCGAGCTCATCGTCGATGCCAATGAAGGCTGGGCCGACGATAATCTTGTGCAAAACCTTGCCGCATGCGCGCAGGCTGGCGTCACGCTGATCGAGCAGCCGCTGCCCGAAGGCCGCGATGGCGCACTCGCGCAGATCAAGCGGCCGATCCCGGTCTGCGCCGACGAGAGCGTGCATGACCGCGCCTCGCTTGCTGCGCTCGCCGGCAAATACGACGCGATTAACGTCAAGCTCGACAAGACCGGCGGGCTCACCGAGGCGCTCGCGCTCGTGGTGGAGGCCGAAAGGCAGGGCCTTGCGATCATGGCCGGCTGCATGGTGGCGACCTCGCTTGCCATGGCGCCGGCGATGCTGCTGGCGCAAAAGGCAAGCGTCGTCGATCTGGATGGGCCGCTGCTTCTGGCCAAGGACCGGCCGGAGGGGTTGCGCTATGTCGGCAGTGCTGGCTATCCGCCCGAGCCTGCACTTTGGGGGTAATTGCGGGACTTGCAGGGTTGAACGCGGGCGGTCGCGGGGCTGTCGGTGGCCCGATCATGAAGAAGCTGTGAATATCTCGGCCTGATTGGAGATCAATCTGATTGCCTGACCGGGGCGGCTCAGGTGTGATGGCGATTCAACGGGCCATTGCAATGTCAGACCAAATATTCACGCCGTCCGGGAAAGCCGCCCTGGCGTCCAGCGAAGCGGAATACAACGCCGTTTACGCCGCGGTGACCGCGACCGAGCGCGGCCGCTGGTTCCTGGCCGAATTCGCCAACCGGAATCGCAAGGCCGACACCGACGTGATCCTGACGGCGATCGCGCGAATCGAGGAAGCCGTTCGCGCCGGTGCGGTGCCGCAAACGGCTACATCAGCCGCCGCGCAGGCGAACTCGCCGCGCGAGGATGCGGCGGCAATAGCCCCGATCGAATCAGTGCAGGCAAGAGGCGGGGAGCGCGATGAGGATGTCGCGGACAAGCCGGTCGTTCCAATCAGCACGCCTGATCCTTCGCCCGCCGACGCCAGGTCGGCCGCTTCGGCGTTGACGGACCAGGACTATTCGGACGCCGTGGCGGCGATTGCGGCTTCACTGACCACGCGTCTCGAGGAATCGACCAAGGATTCGGTCGAAGATGAGAATTCGGTTGAAGCTGCGGGCCGAGAATCACGGCTTCAGGCCGAGACCCCAATTGCGCTTGTTGAACCAAGTGCGCTTGTTGAACCAAGTACCCTTGCCGAAAGAGTTTTTCCTGCCGCCGCGCCGGAAGCCAAGGCCATGCCTGCGCGGCACGCGCCGCAGGACAATTCACCGCGCTGGCACATCGAAGGGCCGGACTTTGTGTTTGGCGGTGCGAGCCAGGGCGAGGGGAGCACGGAGCCGCGGCAATCCACGCAACACTATGCGCAGCTTTTAGGTGCGGAATTGATGTCGCCGGCGACCGAGGCGCCCACGGCCGCACGGGAAGGGGCGGCACGGGAAGAGGCCGCACGGGAAGAGGCGGCGCGTGAAGAAGCAGCGTGCGAAGAGCCGGTACGGTTCGAGACCTCTCTCGAACCCGAGCCAGCGCCCGCTGCGCCTGAATTGGCCGCGGCTGCGCCTGTGGTTTCGCCGGCGCTGGAGATCGTGCCGCTCACCGACGTCTCGCGTCCGCAATTGCGGATTGCGCATGAGGGGATACGCGAGACGGCCCCGGTCGTTACACGTCCGCCGCGGTACGGGTCGCTCACCGTGAACGATGCTTTGAGCGAGGATGAAGTGATCGCCTTGTTCGGCTGACGCGGCTGCATCGTCATTGCGAGCGAAGCGAAGCAATCCAGAACGGCGTCTCAGCACTGGATTGCTTCGTCGCTTTGCTCCTCGCAATGACGAAGCACCCGGTGCGAACTGCGCTATGCCACCAGTCGCGAAAACAATTCCGGATCGACATTGCCGCCGGAAAGCACCGCCACGGCGACTTTATCTTTTACGTCGATCTTGCCGGTCATCACCGCCGCCAGCGCCACGGCGCCGCCCGGCTCGACCACGAGCTTCAGTTCGGTGAAGGCAAAGGCGACGGCGTGGGCGACTTCCTCGTCGCTCACGACGGCGCCGGCGCCGATGAGCGAGCGGTTGATGGCGAAGGTCAGCTTGCCCGGCGTGCGCGCCATCAGCGCGTCGCAAATCGTGCCGGTCAACGCCGCGTTTTCTTCGCGCTGGCCGCTGCGGAACGAGCGTGCATGGTCATCGAAGCCTTGCGGCTCAGCCGTATACATGGCGGCTTTGGGCGCGCGCGACTTCACCGCCAGCGCGATGCCGGCCGCAAGCCCACCGCCGGACGCCGTGACCACCACAATATCCGGGACGAGCCCGAGCGCGCCGAGATCCTCCACGATCTCGCGGCCGGCCGTGCCCTGGCCAGCGATGATCAACGCATCGTCATAGGGCGGAACGAGAATGGAGCCGCGCCGCGTCGCGATGTCTCTGGCAATGGCTTCGCGGTCGTCGCGGGCGCGGTCATAAAGTACGACTTCGGCGCCGTGCGCGATGGTGCGTTCGCGCTTGGCGCGCGGCGCATCGTGTGGCATGACAATGACGCAGGGCATGCCGAGAAGGCGCGCCGCGGCGGCAACACCTTGGGCGTGATTACCCGACGAGTAGGCGACGACTCCGCCCGCACGGCGTTCCGGCGGCAGCGAGGCAAGCTTGTTGTAGGCGCCGCGGAACTTGAACGAGCCGGTGCGCTGCAAGGTCTCGGCTTTGAGAAAGATGCGGCCGCCGGTCATGCCATCGAGCGTGACCGAGGTCAGAAGCGGCGTGTGCAAGGCAACACCGGCCAGCCGTAGGGCGGCCGCGTCGACATCGGCGGCGGTCGGCAGTTCAACCGGGGTGTCCATTGGGGCGTCCATGACGCTAGCCATGACTGCAACGGTAGCGCGGTGATTGCGTCACAAGCAAGATCATTTGCCTTGCTGTAGTAGTCAGGCAAGGTCATTTGCGTTGCGGTAGTAATATGGTCGCCGCGCAAAAGATATTTCGCTCCCAGGCGCAGTGCAGCACCATAGCGCACGCAAGGTGATGCGCTGCAGGCCCGGACCTTCAAAGATCGCTGAGTTTGAGACGATCCCGGATCTGCGGTGCAACCATAGCGTCGAAGACGCGCGTGAACGCGCTTTTGCGTGCTGCACCGCGTCCGGGAAACCTTTTAGTCGAACCGTCCCGCCGCATGCGCCAGCATGGTGTAGACCTTGCCGGTATCGGAGGTGAGATAGTTCCGCGCCATTGCCGGGCCGCGATCGCCACGTGACACGTCATCGAGCAGCCGCTCGAATTCGTGGATGTAGTGCTCCACGGTCTGACGGAACTCGGGGTCGGTGCGATATTTGCCCCGGATCTCGTCGAACGCCTTGGCGCCTTGCGGCGTGTAGAGGCGCCGGCTGAAGGCGCCGCGCTCGCCGCGCTTGTAACGCTCCCACAACTCGGCCGCGGCGTCGTGATCGATCATCCGTGCGATATCGACCGAAAGCGAGTCGATCGAGTCGACGGCGTCGCGCTGCGGGCGCTCGTCGCGCGGAGGAGGGGCCTCGCGCGAGGTGCCGCTCTGCACGCCTTCCTCGCGCGAAGCGCGGGTGAGGAGGTCGGACAGCCAGCCGCCGCCGTTGTTGTTGTTGCGAGCGCTGTTGTCGTCCTTGCCACCCGGAACCGGGCTCAGGTTCGGCGGGCCTGACCGGCGCGGCGCGCCGGTAATGTCGCGCGGCGGCGGAAGCTGATGCTGCGGCGGCGTCTGTTGCGGTCCCGTTTGCGGCCCGACGTCCGGGCGGACATCGGGACGGATCGGCCGTGCCTGTGCCGGGCGTCCGCCGCCAGCGGCATAAAGCGGCTCGGCCTCACGCCGCGCCGGCTCCACGGCATCGAGCGCGCGGCCATGGCGGGCGACGATGCGGTTGAGCTCGGCAAGCGCCTCGATCTGGTCGACGATGACGCGGCGCATCTGCGCGGCGCTCTCGGCGGTCTCCTGCGGCAATTCGAGAATGCCGCGGCGCATCTCGACGCGCGTGGTCTCGAGCTCGCGCTGCATTTCCGCAGCCATCAGCTTCATGCCCTGCATGACTTCGGTGAAACGCTCGGTCGATTGATTGAACACGGTTTGCACTTCGGTAAGCGCTTCGTCGTAGACCGAGCTGAACGCGTCGCTGGTGCGCTTGCGCTCTTCGTCCGTGCTCTTGCGCACGAGCTCGTATTGCTGCTCGAGCGACTGCAGGCTTTCATTGCTGGTCTGAGCGATGACGCCGGCGATATCGCGCGCCCGGCTCGTCGCGGCATCGAGCGATTCATCGAGCAGGCCGGTGAAACGCTCCAGGCGCTGGCCGAAATCCTCGGTCCGCGTATCGATCGCCGCCACCAGCGTATCGATGCGCTGGCCGAAATCCCCGGTCCGCGTATCGATTGCCGCCACCAGCGTATCGATGGTCGCGTGGCGATTGGTGACCGACTCCTCGGTGCGGCGGTTGCTGGCATCGAGAAGCTCGGCCGCATCGGTCAGTGTGCGGCCGTGCGAAGTGAACTGATCGGCGAGATCGGCGAGATCGGTCAGCACGCGCGCCGTCACGCTGTTGAAAGTGCCGAGATGCGTTTCGATCTTGCCTGTGGTGACGCCGCTCTTGGCGGTGAGGTCGTTCATGGCGGCGACGAATTCGGAAATGCGCGCGGCCATAGTGTGCTCGATCGAGCTCATATTCTCCTGCGCGCCGCTCAGGACTTCCTGCAGCAGGATATTGGCCTCGCGTAGGCGCTCGAACAGGGCGGTGGAGTCGGAGCGCAGCATGGTGTGCGTCTCCATCATCTCGGAGACCGTCGCTGCCGCCGTCTGCTTGGACTGTTCGATCGCGGTCTTGGTCGCCAGATGCAGCTCCTCGAGCGTGCGCGTCAGCGTGACCCTGGCGCCTTCGGTGACGCCGTGGGCGCCTTCCTGCATCTGGCCGAGCGAGCGCGTCACCGCGGCCGTGGCATTGAGGCTGGCGTCGTTGATCTGGCGGGCGATCTCTTCGCTCTTGTCCATCATGGTCTGAGTGAAGACGAAGCCTTTCGTTTCGATCGCCTTGACGGTCTGGTCCGTGATGCGCCCGACCTCGCCAGCGAGGCCCTGGCTCTTTGCGGTCAGCGCCGTGAGCAGGGTGCTCGACTTCTCGTCGAGAACTCGCGTCATTTCATTGACGCCTTGCCCGACCGCCGCGTTGATCTCTCCGGCCTTGCCGACGAGATTGCGCGAAACTTCGTTGCTCATGCCGGCGAGGTTGCGCGACACTTCGTTGCTCATGCCGACGAGCTTGCGCTCGGCGTCCGCTGCGCTGCGGGTGATCGAGTCGTTCGCGCCTTGCGAGCTCTTGGCGATGAGATCGGTGACGCCCTGCAAGTTCTTGACGAAGAGATCCGCCGCGCCCTGCGAACTCTTGGTGAGCACGTCAGCCGCGCCCTGCGAGCTCCTGGCCAGAAGTTCGGCGGCGCCGGCGGAGGACTTGCCGATCGTTTCATTGGCGGTGGCGGCGGTCTTGGCGATGAGGTCGGCCCCGCCGGCGGCGCTCCTGGTGATGAGATCGGCGCCGCCGGCGGTCGACTTGCCGATCGTTTCATGGGCGGCCGCCGCACTCTTGGCGATGACATTGCTGAGCGTGCCGGCGCTGCGGTTGAGCGACACGGTCGCGTCGGCGGCGCTGCGATTGAGCGCTTCGGCGGCCGAGCTGCTTGCCGCCGCCGTCTTGCCGAGCGCGTCGGTGGTGTTGGCGGCGAGCTGGACGAGGGCGCGTTCGGCGTCCGCGGAGTTGGTTTTGATCGAGTCCGCGATCTGCTCGAAACGCGCGCCAAGCTGCTCGGCGACGTTACGGCTGCGCGATTCCATCTGGCTCACGATCGCCTCGGCGCGCCCGCCGAGCAAATCTTCGAGATGCGCGACGCGGGTATCGAGCGTATGGGCGACTTCGATCGCGCCCTTGCCCAGCGTCGAGTCGATGCTGGCGATGCGGTCGCCGATCGTGTCGGCGAGCTTCACTGTGCGTGCGTCGATGGTCGTGGTGACGTCGCTGATGCGCTTGTCGAGCGAGGCGACAGCCTCCTTGCCGCCCTCGTTGAGCGTCTTGGTGATTTCGACCAAGCGCGTGGAGAGGGCGTCGGTCAGGTTCTGCGAGCGATGGTCCATCGCCTCCTGGAACCGCGTCAGGCGCTGGTCGAGATTGGTCGTGACCTCGTTCGCCTTCGCGGTGACGCGGGTGTCGAAAGTATCGACATAGCTTCGCATCGACTCCGAGACGTCCTGGGTGCGCGCGCCGAGCCGCTCGACGAGCTCGGAGCCGTAGGTCTTCACGGTGCGGTCGAATTCGGCGAGATGGCGGGTAATGAGAGTGCCGAGCGTCGTTGAATCGCGCGAGATCCGCTCGCCGAGCTCGGCGCCGCTGTTGTTGAACATGTCCTCGAAGGCGGCGAGGCGCGTCGTGAGCATTTCCTTGACGGCGTCGCTGCGCGTCGTCAGCACGCCGGTCACGTGCTCGGCGGTATCGCGCATCGAATCGGTCATGCTGGTGCTGCGCGCAACCAGGGTTTCGGTGATGCTGTCGCTGCGGGCGGCGAGGGTTTCTGCAACACTGTCGCTACGCGAGATGAGCGTTTCCACGATGCTGTCGCTGCGGGCGATGAGGGATTCCGCAATACTGTCGCTGCGTGTGACGAGCGATTCCGTGATGGTGTCGGCGACCTCTTTCATCTTCGCGGCCACTTCGCCGCCGCGCAGATCGAGATCGAGCAACAGCGAATCGCCGGACGATTTCAGGGTCGAGTTGACCTCGTCGGCGCGGGTCGCGATGGTTTCGGCCAATTGGCTCGACGTCTCGATGATCGCGTCGGTCAATTCCTGCGAGCGCCCAATCATCAGATCGACGACGGCGAGCGACTTCTCGGAGAAGCCCTCGGTGACGCGATCGAGACGCTCGATCATCATGTCCTCGATGCCGCTTGCGATCTCGGCAAACTCCTCGCCGATATTCGTCGACTTGAAGTTCAGGTTCGAGGTGAGGTGTTCGCTGGCGACGGCGATCGCGCGCGAGGTCTCCTGGCTCGCGGCTTCAAGGCGGTCGAGCAGCTCGCTGCCGCGCTCGCTCAGCTGCGTGATCATGTTGTCGCCGATCTGGCTGAGCTGCCCGGTGATGTTCTCGCCGCGCTCGGCCAGCGAATGGGTGATCTGCATGGCCGCTTCGTTGACCTGCTGGCCGACGAGGTCGCTGATCGTGGACAGATCCTGGGTCAGGTCGATCTGCACATTGTTGATCGCCGAGCGGACTTGCTCGGCCTGGCCGACCAGGGTGTCGCGCTGGCTCGCGAGCTCCTGCAGGAGTCCGCGAATGCGGACTTCGTTGTCGCTATAGGTGCGCTCGAGGGCTGCAACCTCGCTCTGCACCAACGCTTCGAGTTCGCTGGCGCGCGCCAGCGCGCGCTCGACGCCATCGCCCATGGCGACGACCTCACGGCGGATCGCCTGGCCGACGGTGACGATCGAGTCCTGCGCCACGCCCTCGGGCTCGGCGAGCCGCATGGCGACCCGCGCCATGGATTGCGCGATCAGGCGCAATTCCTGGGCGCGGATAGCCATATGCGCGACGCCAAAGAAGAAGATTACAGGCAGCAGCGCGATGGCGAACAAACCGACCACGAGGGCAGCCGGCGAACGGTTCCCCATGGCGGCCGTGAGGTCGGGGAGGAAAGCCCACGCCAGGAACACGCAGCCGACCAGCCAGGCCGCGGAAAAGACGGTGGCGACAAAATAGGACGAGCGCGCCGGGCGCTGCTGCAGCGCCTGGAGGACCTGGCCAATCGACTGCTGGTCGTCATTGGCGACGCGGCCGGGCACGGCCGCGAGATCGTGCGCACCCAAATCGCGCGTGCCAACAGCGCCGGTGTCGGCCGGGTCCTGGTAAGTCTCGTGATAAGGCTCTTGATAGGCCGGCTGGGCCGCCGCCGGGCCGCCTATGCGCGCATCGCCGGCAAACAGGTCGGCCATGCCCTCCGGCCGCGCCGCAGGCTCGGGTTGCGTTTCGGGCTCAACAGCCTCTTCCTCGTCCCGGATGTTCAGCGCTTCTTGAATCGCCGACAGCGCCGCTTCCGTCGGATCCATCATTTTCTTCGGATAATTGGCCATCTCGGTCGTCGCCTCGCGTGTTACGCCTGACTAGGCCGGCCCGAGGCGGCTCCGGATATCCTGTGGATACCCCCTTGGAGCGTCTCAAGGCCGCGCCACGAGCGCGTCATCGTCTCATCACTCACCGGCTGAGGGCCTGCCCCAAACACGCCCTCAAGTCCCACTGCCACGGACCATCCTATCGCTCTGGCAGATCGAATAAAACCGTTCTGGTAACTGTCCTTTAATCATCGTTAACGTCTTATTCACCATGTTTCCCAAGCGCTTCGGCAAATATTACCGTCAATCTGGAGCCAACATTGCGGCCAGCTTGGGGCCAAAGGTGTGGCGGACCTCAAGGGCGGGCTTGGCTTGAATTCGCCACAGGCTCGGCGCCTTGCCGCCAAGTTGCGGCGAGAATTGCCACGGTAAGAATTTGCTTACCATTGGCGTGAAACATCAAGGGGTCGGCCATTTCTTTTACGGCTTAGCGCGGGCCGCGCACTTTCGATTTGCAATCGGCGGGGAGGGCTTGCGTGAGTGTATCGAGCGTGCTGGCTGCCACGACAGACCGCGACCGGAAGCGGACCGTCATTGACGGGACCCATCTCGAGTGCATGACGCTTGGCGACCGTGGGCTCGAGCGCGAAGTCCTCGAACTCTTCGTCCGGCAAACCACCATCATGCTCGGCCGCATCGTCGGCGCCGAGCCGGCGCTGGCTGCGGCGGCGGCGCATACGCTCAAAGGCTCCGCTCGCGGCATCGGCGCGTGGCGGGTCGCGCACGCGGCCGAACTGGTGGAGAGCGCCGCGATCGGCGAAGGGGCTCCGAGCGCGATGGAAGAGGCGGTGACGGAGCTCGAGGCGGCAAGCCTTGAAGCCAGTGCCGCCATCGGCGCGCGCCTGAGCGGCCTGATCGCCGAATTGTCGCGCACACGTTAGCCTCGGCGAGCTTTCCGCACCTGATCGAAATATTCATTCCCGCACCGCCTATGGTTGCGGCAAAATCTTCTCTGATCCCGCAATCTCTCGCACTGGCGCCGCCCGGCGCGAGCGGTTAGAACAATCCGGGCATGATCCCGAAAAGTGGAAACCGGTTTTCGGAAAAGATCATGCTCAAACAGAAGCCTAGACCTTGACCCGATTCAATTGAATCGGGTCAAGGTCTAGGCACCGGCCCGCGAACCTTGCCGCAATCTTCAAGATCAATCAAAACCAGCCCTAAAGCTCAGTCGTTGCATCATGGCGAAAATCACCTTTATTGATTCAGGCGGCACAGCCCGCACCGTGGACGGAGAAGCCGGCTCGACCGTCATGGAGACGGCGATCAAAAACGGCGTTCCTGAAATCGAGGCCGAATGCGGCGGTGCGTGCGCCTGCTCGACTTGCCATCTCTATATTGACGAGGCCTGGATGGAGAAGGTGGGCGAGCCGTCGCCGATGGAGGCGGATATGCTCGATTTCGCCTTCGAGGTGAAGCCGAACTCCCGCCTGTCCTGCCAGATCAAAGTGACCGAGGAACTCGACGGGCTGGTGGCGACGACGCCGAGCCGCCAGGCGTGAGCGGAACCGCCGCCGCCTGCTTTTGTCGCCTCTTTGCATTGCCGGGGCGGGCGCGCTAGACAATCGTCTTCCCCGACAATCTTCTGAAGCCGAACTGAACTTGAATACGACGAACTTGAATACGACGAACTTGGAAACGATATGAGCGAACCTATCAAAACCGACGTTGTCATTATTGGCGCAGGGCCGGTCGGCCTGTTCGCGGTGTTCGAGCTCGGCTTGCTCGATATGAAATGCCATCTGGTCGACATCCTCGACAAGATCGGCGGCCAGTGCGCGGAGCTTTATCCGGAGAAGCCGATTTACGATATTCCCGGCATTCCGATGGTGAGTGCGCAGGGCCTGGTTGATGGGTTGATGGAGCAGATCAAGCCGTTCGGTCCGCAGTTTCATCTCAACGAGATGGTGGAGAGCGTCGAGAAGATCGGCGATCCGCTGTTCCGCGTGAAGACCGATCAAGGCAACGTCTTCGAAGCCAAGGTCGTCGTCATTGCCGCCGGCGGCGGCTCGTTCCAGCCCAAGCGTCCGCCGATCCAGGGCATCGAGGCCTATGAAGGCAAGTCGGTGTTCTATTCGGTACGCAAGATGGAAGCGTTCCGCGACAAGCGCATTCTCATTGTCGGCGGCGGTGACAGCGCGCTCGACTGGACGCTCAATCTGGCGCCGATCGCCAAGCATCTGACATTGTTGCACAGACGCAGCGACTTCCGCGCCGCGCCCGACAGCGTCAACAAGATGCTGGCGCTGGTCGGTGAGGGCAAAATCGATTTCGTGACCGGACAGGTCACCTCGGTCGCCGGCAACGACGGTCAGGTGCAAAAGGCGATCGGCAAGGGGACCGACGGCTCGGCGTTCGACATCCACTGCGACGCCATCCTGCCGTTCTTCGGCCTGACCATGAAGCTCGGCCCGGTCGCCGATTGGGGTTTCGATCTCAAGGATAATGAATTCATCCCGGTCGAGACCGCGAGTTTCGAGACCAGCCAGCCCGGCATTTTCGCCATCGGCGACATCAACTGGTATCCCGGCAAGCTCAAACTCATTCTTTCCGGATTCCACGAAGGCGCGCTGATGGCGCAGAAGGCGCACCGTTACATCTATCCGGAGAAGCGGCTGGTGTTTCAGTACACCACATCCTCGACCAGCTTGCAGAAGAAGCTCGGGGTTGCGGGGGAGAAGCGGCCGGCTGCGCATGCGGCGGCGGCATCGTAGCGCGCGCGGCCTCAACGAAGCGACGCCGCAATATCGGCGATCGACCTGAACAGTACGAGCGGGTCGTCTTTCGTGGGGATGAAACCGCGCCGCTGCCAGAATGCAGCGGCTTCGGCGTCGACGGCGTTGACGATCAGCGCGCGACCTCCGATCAAGCCGGCAGCGGTCACGCAGCGTTGCAGTGCATGTTTCAGCAGACCGGTGCCGATTCCCTTGCCGATCCAATTCTGATCTGTCGCGAGCTGGCCCAGGAGCAGGCAGGGAATCGGATCATGCCCGCAATGACGTCGCGGTCCTGCGCCAGGCGAGAATGACGCCGGTCATGCTGAAGACAAATCCGCCGCTGCAAAGCAGGATAATCAGAATCGTCCGCAGCGCGGGGCGCGCTATCAAGACCGGAAAGTCGAGCGTGTGCAGCGCGTCGAAGAGCCACCGGTAAGCGCGCCGCGACGCATCGAGCTTCTCCAGCAATGCACCGCTCGCGCCGTCGATGTCGAACCACTCTGGTCCGCACGTCAGGCGAAACACCGGCGCTTCTGGTATCGTGGAAGCGATCGGATACGCGTTGCCGGACGTGACCACTGCGGCCGTGCCACAGTCTGCAGCAAGGCGAGCGGCGGCGGCGTCAATATCGTTGGCGCGTAAAAATGCCTGCCCGGACGACGTGGCACCGGCGAGGAACAATTCCTGATGATCGGCGGTAGCGCGCACGCGCCGATAGATTTTGCCGCCAAAGGCAAACCACTCCATTTCGCGGACCGGGTTCGCCACAGATCGTATCTCGTCCGGCGGCAGAGCGCTCCAAGGCGGGGCGCCGGCAAGGGACGACGCTTCCTTGTCGGTCGGTGTTCCCGCCGAGAACAATAGGCCGTTGTCCATCGAGAGAAAGCCGCTAAAAATCCAGGTCAGCACAAACGTGCCGCAGCACAAGCCGAGCCAATGATGCGCTTTCTGCCAGCCACGATAAGCCGGCGCTCCGCGACAGCCGAAAACCTGCAGGGCGCCGATCAAAGCACCCGCACCGGCGCCGATCGATGCAAGGAGGGAGAGCCACCACAACAACCGATTCCACAATCCGCGATGGCTGCGCAGCACAGTTGGATAAATCCAATGCGCAACGCTGCCGACATAATTCCACGCGCGTTGGCGGAAGGTCGTGTTCAGCACGACTTCGCCGGTCGTGGCCGAGACGTAAAGCTCGGTTCCCTGTGTGTCGTGAAGCGAGATCCGGTAGAGCGGACGATAGCGATCGAAATCGCCGGCCAAGGTCCATTGATCGTAGGATTGCGGCGCTGCCGCGCCCGCTGCAGAGGCGTCCCATTGCCGACGGCTCGCATAATCCTCGGCGATCGCCAAGGCCACAGAAGGCGATTGCACGGCGGCGCTGGAAAGATCCGACGCACGGAGCGCGACCACGTTCGTAGGGCCAAAGAGCAAATAAACTGGTCCGTCGGTGCGCTGCGTTACCTTCACCCGCCGAACGTTCGTCAGCCCGCTCGCGCTGACCGCCTCGGCCGGGTCATGAACAACACCTGACAACTGCAGCGGCGCCAATCCGGCAAAGCGATCGGCTTCGCTCAGCGCCGGAAACGGCACCAAGTGCATGACCGCGCCGCTCGCAAACCACATCGCAAACAGCAGGCAGAACACGACGCCCAGCCAGCGGTGCAGCAAAACGAGCGCACGCATCATGTGACGGTCTCATCCCGCCTCACCATTTGGCCGAAGCGGCGACCTCGTAAGTGCGTGGCGCGCCGAGAAGGACCTGGTCCGGATAGGTCGTATCCGACCACGCGGCATATACGGCATTGGTCAAATTGCGTACGCGGAACGTGACACGCAACGTATCGAGCGTACGCCACGGCAGATCGTGGCCGGGAATATCCACGAAGGCATAAGCGTCCGCTGTCGTATAGGCGTCCAATGTCGTGAGATTGTCCTGTTCAAGGTATCGATTGCCGACATGGCGCACCGAGCCACCGAATTCGACCGGCCAGCGCCAACGCTCGAAGCGATAAGACGCGCCGGCATTGACGATGATTGGAGCAACATTTGGCGGCGTGTTGCCGGTAAAAACATCAAAATCACCGAAGCGCGAATGGTTGAACGCGGCATTGCCCCAAAGCTTGAGGCCTTCGATCGGCCGCACGGCGGCCGCCACTTCTATGCCCTTGGTCGAAACCTGACCGGCAAGATCGGTCACCAGCACGTTCACCGGCACGAAGACATTGCGCTGAAGAATGTCGTAAGCCGCGATCGTCCACTCGGCTCTGCCATCCCAAAGAATTTGCTTCGCACCGGTCTCGTAAGTGCGCGCGCTCGTCAATTGCAACGAGGTGGTAGGATTGATCGAAAAGATTCCAGCGACGGCCGGATCATAGGCCGTCGCATACATGCTGTAGAAGGTCAGGTTTGGAATCGGCTCATAGGTATAGGCCGCGCGATAGGACACCGGTATCCAGTTCTTGGTGAAAGGCAACCCGTCGGGAATGCTGCCGTCGAAATTGGCGCCGTCGCGCGCCAGCCTGAAATCTTCGACGCGCAAGCCGCCGATCAAGGCGAATTGCGAGGTGATCTTGAGCCGGTCTTCGAACGACGTCGCGAGATCATCGAGGCGGCTGTTCCGCGTATCGGGACTTTCCAAGCCGTATAATCCGGGGATCGGATTGATCACATCAACCGAATCGGCCGGGAAAACATCCGGATTGCCTTCCTCGATAAAGGTGATCCAGTTCCTGCTCGCCTGAAGCTGCGCAGCGAAACGGTTCTCCATGCCGAAGAAATTCGCATCCCAGGTGAGATCGGCATTGTTGCCGATCATGTGCTGATCGTGCGTGACGAAGAAGCGGTCACGGTCGATGACGTTGGTGCCGAGCGAAGTCCCCGGAACCGAGCCGTCGTCGAAGGCGTAGGTTTCGCTGTCGACCCAGTTTCGTCGCGCCTGATAATAGTAATACTGATCTTTGACCGTGACATTGTTGAGCGGCGACCACTCGAATCCGCTGCGCAACCACAAATCCTGCGAGCCCGTGGAATTGTCAGCAACGTTGTAATTGGTCGTCAGTGTCCGCGAGTCGATCGTGACCGGCGCGATGGTCGCGCCCGTAAAAGTATTGATCGCGCTGCCCGAAACCACGCCATTGAGGGCATTGGGCCCGGCGAAAGAGGTCGGGACGACCGGTGTGCCCCAATAGGCATGACCGGAATCCTTCTTGTATTCGACGGCCGCGAAAGTCGTGAAGTTGTTGGTCACGTGATAATTAAACTGCCCCGCGATATCGTTCAGATTGCGAAAATCGCCGTCGATAAAACTGTTGAGCCTCGACCCTACCACGTCGAAACGATAATCGAGGCCGGGCACCGGCGAGCTGCCGCCAGAGCCGAAATGCGAGCGGATCGAGCTCATCGAATCCATGGAGAAATCGGTTTCGTTCTGCACCGGCCCCGTCGTCGGCTGCCGGTTCACATAATTGACCGAGCCACCAATCGCGTTCAGTCCCGACATCAAAGCCGAAGGGCCTTTGAGAAATTCGACCTGATCGAGATTGGCGGTATCCATCCAGCGGGCCGTGATATCGGACGGGCCGGTCCAGATGCCGTTATAGAGCGTGTTCACCTGAGACCCGGAAAAGCCGCGCATGGAAAAGTTGGCCGGCGCGCCGGCGGAATCACCGGCCAGGACTCCGACAGCGCCCTGTGCGGTGTCGGTCGTCGTCCGATAGCCCTGCTGTTGGATCGTCTGCTTATTGACGATATCGACACTGGCCGGTGTCTCAATGACTGGAAGGCCGAGCCGGCTCGCGCTTATGGCGACGCTGTTGAGCGGAGTCATGGCCGTGCCTGCCAAAACCTGCGACGGCTGCGGTGATGAAGGCGGTGTCGCTTCCGGCTTTGGCGATGGATAACTAACCGGCTCAGCGCGCCGCGGTTTGACGCTGCCGTGCTGCGCCGCTCGTTTTGCCATGACTCTGAGCGGAGGAAGTTTCGTTTGATTTTGCGTCGATTGCGTCGGTTGCGGCCCGGTCTGAGCCATGCTCGGAACCGAGGCCAAAGTGGCGACAGCAATCACCGATGTCGAGATGAGAAAAGCATGAGACAACGCGGAGCGGCGGCTCTCGCGACCACGACAGCTGAAAAGGGACACGTCACGCACCAGCGGCGAAGAACTATTCTGTCACCGCGATTTCGGTTAATCGGCGGTCCCATTCGCCCCAGTGCGGACCGCAAACCAACCGGACTCAAACACAACATCAGGACACCCCGCCCGACGCGTTCGCGCGTGACTCGTTGCTGGTGGCAGATCTCCTGGCTCACGGGTCATCGTCTTTGGCCGCCTTCCCAGAAGCATCAGATGCTTCCAGTGGCATATTCGGCCGAAGACTCGCCGCTTACAGTTGCGGGGGCAGCCGCGGCATTGCGTGATCGAAGTTCACGCGCACCGCGTTCCCTTTTGATCCCTTGCGGGAACCACCACGACTATAATGGGGCGGACTCTAGGAACCAGTCAAGGAACAAATCTACGGCATCCGCTGCGCCGGCAGTGCCGCGGGCAGGGGCGATGGAGTCGTCGTCGGCGGCGGCAGCGACTCGGAGCTGAAGCTCGGCGGCGGTGTCAGGCCGAGCACGCCGCGAACGGCGGGCAGTGCTGCGTCCGCCATGGCCGCGTAACCCTCGGCGCTCGGATGCACCGCGCCGCCATAGACGGCAGAGAGCACGCCCCATAGCGCGTCGTGTATGTCGCTCGGTTTGAGCACCACCGGCATGCCTTCGGGATAGGTCATGGCGACGAAGTAACTGTCGTTCGCCGTCCTGATCCAGCGCCCACGCGGCATGTAGGGCTGATAATTGCTCGGCGGCTCGCCGCAGGCCATCGGATTATCCGGCGCCGCGTTCGGATCGTCGGAAAAGCTGTTGCCGGTCTTCGAGAAACAGTTGCGATCGAATTCGGGATCGGTGTCCGCGCGCACGCACATGCCGTGGCGGTTGAAGGCGGCCTGATGGCCGTCGACGAAGGTCATGCGCTCGGTGTTCGGATCCTTGCAGACCTTGTTGCCGTCGCATATCGCGAGCACGCGCAGCTTCGGCAGGAATTTGGTTTCGACGAACTGCGCCGCCGCGCGCAGCCGGTCGGCATCGGCGCCGAAGGCGGGATGCACGTCAAGCCCGTCGCGGCCGCCGGGGCAGGGCTGATTGTCGCCCTTCATCGCCGGGTTGCCGTAGGAGACATAAACGACGCGGTTGAGATTGCCGCCGACGTAAGGCTTCAGCGCGGCGCGCAATTGCGAAAACTCGCCCGGCAGATCGTCGTCGAGCGCGGCTTGCGACTCGGCAACGCTCGCGATCGAACCGCCCTGTTTGAGCAGAATTCGCTCCGTCGTCGAGTCAACGATCACATTGGCGACGAGGCCGGCGAAATTAACGTCATTGGCGCCGACGGTGAGCAGGATCAGATCGAGAGCGCGGGTCGCCTGCTGCTTGTGCACTTGCGCCATGATGTCCTTGAGCTCGGAGAATTGTGCGGGCGCACTGCCCGAACAGCTTTCAATGCCGGTCACCCAAGGACAATCGTCGGCGCGCTGGCCTGAAAACATTCCATTTTGGATCGTCGCGCCGGTGCAGGCGAGCGGCAGGAACGTCACCGCGATATGCGGCTGTTCGACTGCGAGCGCGAGAGTGGTGCGGAGCTGATAACTGTAAAGCGAGCGATGGCAAGCCGGGTTCATCCAGCGCGCGCCGTGGCGCGCCCAGTCCCGTGCCGCATTCGGGCTCGATCCGCCGATCTCGCAGGAGCGGTCGTCGGTATAGCCGGCTCGGCTCGGCCGGTAATACTGACTCACACCGCGAAAGAAGCGTCGGTAACAGAAGCCGCCGTCGAGCTCTACCGCGGCATCCGGATTGCCCTCGCCGGCGGCGATGGAATCGCCCATGCCGGCGATGAGCATGTCTTGCACCGCGATTTCGGTGGCAACACGTTGCGCCGTGCCGTCGCCGAGCGGAATGTCGACAGTGGCGACTGTGGTTTTGTTCGAACGTACGCGCAGCCTGACTTCTTGATTGCAGGGCGCAGTGGTGGTGTGTACAGGCCCGTCGCCGTCGTCGAAACTCCAGGCGCAAGTCCCGTCCTGCGGCACCGGTCCGCCCAGGCTCACGCCGACCGGATGATCCTTCGGATTGAGATAGCTTTCCTTCTCGCCGTCGCGGGTGCAGGTATCGACGAGCTCGCCATAGCCATCGAGGCACAGATTGGCGACCATGTCCTTGGCCCAGCCCTGCCCGTCGGTTTCAGTCTCGAGCCGCCGCTCTTGCGCGAGAATGCCGTCGCCGCGGTTTTCTTGAACCATGCGCGCGAAGTCGGCTTCGTTGCGGAACAAGCGAAAGCGGTTCTTCACTTCCCATTGGATGTGAAAATCGCCGGTGTTCGCGAGTTGCGCAAAAGCCTCCTGGCGCGGCATGAAGCCGAACAGGATGCCGATGCCGAATGCCAGAATGAGGGAAGTGCGCATGGCCATGGGTGGGGGACTGTCCACATCTTCTAGCACCCCGGTTGCGGCGGAAATGTGAGGGCCGCAACATTACTGTGCGAGCGATGTTACATTGAAGATATACGTTGCCGGGACCCTGCAAGCATGAACAGGCGGAAATTATGACCAACGCGACGCTCACTAAGCAATGTTGTGTCGTCGGCGGGGGGCCGGCCGGAATGATGCTCGGCTTTCTCCTGGCGCGCGCCGGGGTCGAGGTCGTGGTTCTTGAAAAGCACCAGGATTTCCTGCGTGATTTCCGCGGCGATACGGTCCATCCCTCGACGCTTGAACTGATGTACGAGCTCGGCCTGCTCGACGAATTCCTGAAATTGCCGCATTCGACAGTCGACCGGCTCACGATGCAGATCGGCGACGAGCGCTTGCAGGTGATCGATCTGACGCATCTGCCGACGCACTGCAAATACATTGCGCTGATGCCGCAATGGGATTTTCTCAAATTCCTCGCCAGCAAAGGCGCGCGCTATAAGACTTTCGATCTGCACATGCGCGCCGAAGCCACCGATCTGATCGAGGAGGCGGCCGCATCGCCGGCATTCGCGCCAAGACTCCGGACGGCGAATTGGATATCCGCGCCGACTTGGTCGTCGGCTGCGACGGGCGGCACTCGACGGTGCGGGCGAAGGCCGGTTTGCAAAGCGACGATTTCGGCGCGCCGATGGATGTGCTGTGGTTTCGCGTCACCCGCAGAGGCGGTGACGATCCGCAGACCTTCGGCCATATCGAAGCCGGCTCGATGCTCGTGATGCTCGACCGCGGTGACTATTGGCAGTGCGCCTATGTCATTCCCAAGGGTGGCATCGATAAGGTTCACGCGGCGGGCATCGAAGCGTTTCGCAAGAGCGTAGTGGAATTATCTCCATTCCTGGCCGACCGCATCGGCGAAATCAAAAGCTTCGATGACGTGAAACTCCTGACCGTGACTGTCGATCGTCTGCGGCAATGGTGGCGGCCGGGTCTGATCTGCATCGGCGACGCCGCGCATGCGATGTCGCCGATTGGCGGCGTCGGCGTGAATATCGCCGTGCAGGACGCAGTGGCGGCAGCTAACCGCCTGGCGGTCCCGCTCAGAGCCGGCAAAATGACTGATGCCGATCTCGAAGCGATTCAGCGCCGCCGCAGCTTCCCTGCAAAGATGACGCAGCGCATTCAGCTGACGATGCAGAACCGCATCGTCAGCCCGGCGCTGCAAGGCATGGGGCGGCCGAAGCCTCCGCTGCTCTTCAAGCTGATTGCTGCCGTGCCGCTCTTGCGGCGCATTCCGGCCCGCTTGCTGGGCTTAGGTGTTCGGCCTGAGCATGTGCAGACGCCGAACACCATGGAGGCCACTTAGATTGCGAGCGAGGCTTTAGTTGCGCTGCTGCAATTCGGCTGCGGTGCGGGCGAGGATCTCGACCAATCGCGATTCCGCTTCCGCGTCACCTTCCAGCCGCTTCGCTACCGTCGCGCGCAGATGCGTGATGGCGGCTTCGACCAGCGGCGGCAATTGCGTTTCGCGTTCGCCGCGGGCGCGGCGCCAGCGACCGACACGTTCGCCGATCGCTTCGAGCCGCGCGAGCACCACTTTGATGATGTCGCGATGGGCCTCGAGATAGGCGCGGCCTTCGTCGGTGATGGTGTAGAGCTTCTTGGAGCCTTCGGTTGAGGCGGTGACATAGCCGGCCTCTTCCAGATAGGTGAGCGTCGGATAGACGATGCCTGGGCTCGGCGAGTACCAGTCGCCGGTCTTTTCCTCGACCAGCTTGATGATCTCGTAGCCGTGGCGGGGCGCTTCCGCGATCAGGGCCAGCGCCAGAAGCCGCAGGTCGCCCTGCGCCAACATGCGCCGCGCCCGCATCATCTCGTCGCCGCCCATTCCGTCGGGGCCGCCGAAGCGTCCCTCGAAGCCGCCAAAGCGGCCACGGCGATGGCGGCCTGCGCCCCAATGTTCGCCGCGCGAGCCACATTCGCCGCGCTCTCCGTGATCGCGATGTCCGCGATGTCCATGATGTCTATGCATTTCTTGGGTTCTCCCATTGTTAAGATATATCGGTAGATAGATCATAGTGCGCTATAGCGCAAGATATATCTTTAGATATTTCTTCTGATCAAGTTGACGACATAGACGATATCGTATATTCGTATGCGAATAACCGTACAGGGATAAAGTGACCGAACGACCTCATCCGTCCAATCCGTTGGCGCTGGCGGTGCTGGCGCTGCTCTTCGAGCGGCCGATGCATCCGTACGAGATGGGCGTGATCCTGCGGCAGCGGCACAAGGAAGAGAGCATCAAGCTGCGCTACGGCTCGCTCTACACCGTGATCGATTTGTTGCTGCGGCGCGGCTTCATCGCGGCGCGCGAGACGGAGCGGGACGGCAAGCGGCCGGAGCGCACCGTCTACGAGATCACTGCCGTGGGGCGCGACGAGCTGCACGCCTGGATGACCGATCTCTTGGCCGAGCCGGTCAAGGAATATCCGCAGTTCGAAGCCGCGCTATGCCTGTTACCGGTCCTGCCGCCGGATGAAGCGCTGGCTCTGCTGCGTCAGCGTCTGATGCGGATCGAAGCCAAAACGGTCGAGATCGAAACGCACCTCGAAACTCCCGAGCTGAAAAGCATTCCGCCGCTGTTTCTTGTCGAAAGCGAATACCGTCTGGCGCTGCTCAAGGCCGAACAGCGCTTCGTCGCCGACCTGATCAAGCGCATCGAGAGCGGCTGGGGGCCGCTCGAACTGTGGCGCGGCGTTCATGAAGACCGCGAGGCCACCATGGCGAGGATCTACAAGGAATTCGGAGGCGCGCCGATGACCTGAGCATCAGAGCATGATCCCGAAAAGCATGTCCTTGGACTTGATCCGAGGGTGGAAACCGGTTTTTGGAAAAAGATCATGCTCCAACAAAAGGGCAGCCCCGGCGATGCTGGAACATCGCCGAGGCCTTGAACCCAAAGACCAAACGCACAAACCGCATGCGGAGCGCGCTGGACTCAAGGGTCCGCACCGCCAAGCTACCAGCCTCAGCTCCGCGAGAACAGCCGCGTCTGTAATCAGACGCGAACATTGCGCTGCTTTTGAACGGAGAAGATCATGATAGCAGAAGCAGAAAACCGATCGGCCGCTCCCAAAGGCTACAAGGGTCTCGGCATGGAAGGCGTCGTTGCGAGGTGGTACGCGCGGCAAACTGCGAAGGACCTGGACGAATTCAAGAACACCGCGCGCCGCCTCGCATCGCATATCAAGCCCGGCTCCTGCGTCCTGGAGATTGCGCCCGGTCCCGGCTACCTCGCCATCGAGGTTGCCAAGCTCGTCCGCTGCCGAATGGTCGGCGCCGATATCAGCCAGACCTTCATACGCATCGCAAATGAGAACGCGGAGAGAGCCGGCTTCGATATCGCTTTCGAAGAAGGCGACGCGTGCGATCTGCCGTATCCGGCGAACGGCTTCGATTTTATCTTTTGCAGGGCGGCGTTCAAGAATTTCAGTCGTCCGCTCGCCGCGTTGAATGAAATCTACCGCGTGCTCAAGCCGGGCTGCGACGCGCTGATCATCGATCTGCGCAAGGATTTCTCCGCACAAGATCTCGACGGCTACCTGCAGGGGAGGGGAGCGGTCAACGCCGCGCTGATCAAGCTCATCTTCAACACCATGCTGAAAAAGCGGGCCTACACCCGCGAGGGCATTGCGCAACTGGCGTCGCAATCGCAATTTCGTCAGGGCGATCTGCACTTGAATGCAATCGGATTTGAGCTCTGGCTTCACAAACCATAGGGAGGGCGGCGCTAAGCCGATGCGCTAACGTGAACCGGGGCCGGTTCTCGACCGCGGTTCATTCGTGCACTAGACCATGATCCGATCAAGTTGAATCGGATCATGGTCTAGTTTGTTCGTTGGAGCATGATCTTTTCGGAAAACCGGTTTCCACTTTTCCGGATCATGCTCTAGACTTGCCAGGTACAAGACGGACCGGCGATGTTCACGACGTTCTTCCATGAACTCAAGCAAGCCGGCCTGCCGGTGACGTTGCGCGAATATCTCACGCTCATGGAAGCGATGGAGAAGGACCTCGCCGGCCGCCGCGTCGAGGACTTCTACTATCTGTCTCGCGCGGCTCTGGTGAAGGACGAGCGCAATCTCGACAAGTTCGATCGCGTCTTCGGCCATGTCTTCAAGGGCCTCGACCTGGTCGAAGAGGCGCTGACCGCCGAGATCCCGGCCGAGTGGTTGAAGAAGCTCACCGAGAAATATCTCACCGAGGAAGAGAAGAAGCAGATCGAGGCGATGGGCGGCCTCGACAAGCTGCTCGAGACTTTGCGCAAGCGGCTCGCCGAGCAGAAAGGCCGCCACCAGGGCGGCAGCAAATGGATCGGCACGGGAGGGACGTCGCCGTTCGGCGCCTATGGCTACAATCCCGAAGGTGTGCGCATCGGCCAGGATACGAACCGCAATTTCCGCGCCGTGAAAGTGTGGGACAAGCGTGAGTTCAGGGACCTCGACGGCGATGTCGAGATCGGCACCCGCAACATCAAGGTCGCGCTGCGCCGCCTGCGCAAATTCGCCCGCACCGGCGCGCCGGACGAGCTCGATCTCGACGGCACCATCAAGGGCACCGCGCACAAGGGCTATCTCGATATTCTGATGCGGCCGGAGCGGCACAATACGATCAAGGTGCTGCTCTTCCTCGATGTCGGCGGCTCGATGGATTGGCACGTTAAGGCGACAGAGGAATTGTTCTCAGCCGCCAAGACCGAATTCAAGCATCTGGTGCATCTCTATTTCCACAATTGCCTCTACGAGAAAGTGTGGAAAGAGAATGCGCGGCGCTGGACCAATACGACGCCGACCTGGGACGTGCTGCACACCTATCCGCACGACTACAAGGTCATCTTCGTCGGCGATGCGTCGATGTCGCCTTACGAGATCGTGGCGCCCGGCGGCTCGGTCGAGCATTTCAACGAAGAGACCGGGCAGACCTGGATGCAGCGCGTCGCCGCCACCTATCCATCCTGCGTCTGGCTCAATCCAGTGCCGGAAAGCGAATGGGAGACGACAGGCTCCGTCCGCCTGATGCGCCAGATCCTCGGCGACCGGATGTATCCGCTGACGCTCGAGGGGCTCGATGCGGCGATGCGGGAGCTGAGCAGGTGAAATGATCGGCAAGAGGAGTACGCATGCGCCGTCCTGGCAAGAAACGAAAGTTTTACGTCATGACGCAGAAGTATGGCACGCGAGGTACCGGATATCGACTTGTGAACAAAGATGAGCTCTTGGGAAACAGTCGGCAAATACTTGCACCGCCGATTGAACGACGTGGGTTTCAAGATTATTTGGCAACGCCTATTTTTTTGTCAAATTCGAAACTCGGTCACACTGACCGGGATTTTCAAATCTACTCGGGCTATTGGTTCGTTTCTGATCGCATGAGGGGGGTTCTCGAAACCGTTGATCCGCAGGCTTTTGCTTTTTTGGCATGCAAAGTGCAAATGCCGGACGGCAGTGGCGGTCCGCTCTACTGGCTTTGCGACGTGGTGCGCGTTCTTGACGCCCTCGACGAGGAACAATCGGAAATCAGAATCCGAACCGCGAGCGACGGGAGCAAGGTTTATGATTTGTTGGGCAACCCCAGATTGATCTTTAAGGAATCAGTGCTCGGTCAATGTCATGTTTTTCGTATGAAATTCTTTGATGCAAAGGTTATTTGCGACAACGAAATGAAGCTTGCTTGTAAAGCTGCCGGCCTGACTGGGCTTGCGTTCCCAGATGCTAGCTGAGAAACGAATCGCAATGGCTGTATCAAAATACTGTCTGTTGGACGTGGTCCGCACTTATCGCGCCACCCACGCCACCGTAAGATGGGTTTCGCTCCGCTCAACGCATCCCACGCGCTGACACACGTTGCCACCCGGCAGGCCGTCCGTCCTGCCGGGCGCGCGCCAGCTCTTCCCCAGCCAAGCTTTTTCAGTGATGGGCGGCAACACTTTTGACACACGAAGACAGTGTCTCGCCAGATGCCGCGTGACTGATATCACCCAGGCTGAGCATGCCGGTCATCCGCTTGTGCTTGTTGATCACCGGCAATCTGCGGACCTGCAGTTTTTCCATGTGCGCCATCGCCTTGGCAAGATCCTCGTCTTCGCCACAGCAATGGATTTCCGCTGTCATGACATCCCGCGCTGTCGCGCGCCGGGTATCGAAGGTATCTCGCGCCAGTCCTTTGCAGACAATGTCACGGTCGGTCACCATGCCGACCAGGCGATCGTTCTCGCCGATCGGGATGGCGCCGACGTCGCGTTCGCACATCAATTTCGCGATTTCCGCGATCGGAGTCTCCGGGCCAACCCAGTCGACGCCGTGATGCATCGCTTCTTTGACTTTCATGATGGGACCTCTCTTGCTCGAGTCTCGATGCCACTCGACGAGCTCCAGCTTTGGTCCTCACCCTGGCCGGCAGTATAGCGCCTCTGAGGTCTTTTGGCACTGGGCGTAGGAAGGGTTGAGCCTTTGCGGAACCCATCGTCCAGCCTTGGGGTCAATGATGGGGTTTCGCTTTGCGAAGCTCATCCTACGCGTTCTTACGCCCCATCCTCAGTGAGTCTTGTCGGCCCATGACGGAAAGCCAGTGATCCAAACTGGCGCGCCGTTTTCCCAAGCCATGAGTTCGATATCGTCGTCTTCGGATTCGAAGGCCATTTGTCGGGTGATCAATTCATCAATCCCATCGCCGTCGAGATCGCCGGCAGCGAGAACATAATAATAAGCGGCGCTTGGTGTTTCTCCCGAGGATTCATCGGCAACCAAATAGAACGGTTTCAGGACCCCGCCTTCCTCGGTGAACAGACCCCAGGCTTCATAGCCGACATAATTGGTGTTGCCGTATCCATTATCGACGCGCCAATTGATCGACCAGATATGCTCTTTCTTGCCTGGCGCTCGCAACGCCGCGTAAAAGTCTTGTACCAGCGCAACGGCTAAGTCTTTTCCGACGTCCAGTTGAAATTTATCGAGGTGCTTGGTCGCAAGAAAGCTGGCGATCTCCGGACTTCCAAGGACATCAAGTATTTCCTTGGTGACGACCTTGTCATTGGTGTCGGTGTGACTGTCAGTGGGAGGCACATAGCGTGTTCGTCCCGTCACCGGCGTCAGCTTGATAGGCATTGTTTGAGGCGCCGGCAGGTCGCTGACGAGATGCACCGCGCCTTCCCCTTGGGTAGGCGAGGACGAAGGGAATATCCCTTTGCCCGGCGCATTCGTAAGATCGCCCAGCATGAATTGCAGATGCCAGTGACCAAGTCTCGCCGCGAGGTCGGCGGAAGGCTCGTTGACCCAGCGGTGATTTACCGAACTGCCCTCGTTGCTTTGGTCCCGACCCTGGTCTTGGCCTTGGTCTTGGGCACGATCTTGGGCGTGTGCGGCGTGAATCTGAAAACCCATCACCATCGCAAAGATGAGCTTTAGGAGAATGGGCTGGGCGTGCCGCCCATTGCGAATTCCAAATGCAATCATTTCACATACCAAAATCGCAAGTGCAGCAACTCAAGTGCGGCAACTAGTGTACCTCGAGTTGTGGCATCAGGATGACGCGTTCTCCGCGCGGAGGGTCTCTACTCCGGCACGATCGCCTTTGCGTTGTCGTCGGCAAAATCCCCGGGCACATCGAAGCGGCCGTTTTGCAGGTCGTAGCGGCAGTGCCAACCGTGCACCGACAGGATCTGTCCGTGTTTCCTGTTCGGCAGCACGTCCCCCGATAACGAGATCACGATATAGCGGCTATCCGGCCAATTCTCGCCCATCCAGTGATAATTGTCGTCGACGCCCTTCACCAGGCCGGCTGCGATATGGAAATCCGGCTTCCGGATCTTGTGCCAGTCGGGGCGCATTTTGAGATAGGCCCAGGCGAGATCACTCAGCGGCTTTGCGGTTGCGGCGACAAAGCCCGCCGGGCCGAGGCGATACAAATACATGTCCGCCTCGCCTGAGCCGGTCTTCTGCACGCGGACCAGCCAGTGCGAGTCATTCGTGAATCTGAATCCCGCCGTGTACTCGACGTCCGCAGGGTCAAGCCGCGTAAGCGTGTCCGCCCGCCGTGCCCAAATTTGCCACAGCAAGTCGCCGGTATCCTGTTCCTTGACATATTGCTCGATCGTGGTCGCACCGTCCGGCGAGGTGGTGGTGTATTCGTCCTTGATCGCGTAGCCGTCAGGCGGCACGGTCGGCGGCTCGGCACTCGCTGCGACGGTAAAGATAAGCAACAACCCAATAGATGAGGGCAAACATTTCCAGGCCATCGTCGCGCATCGCCTAGTGACAGGGAATTGGTCGCTCGTCGCGCTTTGCAGGTTCACTACCGCGCCAATAGCGGCACCGCCTCGTCGGCCAGCACGCCGCCCGTGATTTTGATCGGATTGAACGGCGCCTTGGCGGCGACGTCGGAACTGGAAATCATAATTTGATTCATTTTAGCTGCGATTTGCTCTACGGACGCGGCGTAGATCAGCCGGCCGACCCCGCACCAGATGATCGCGCCCATGCACATCACGCATGGTTCACCAGAGGTATACAGCGTCGCGCCCTTCAGCGCGGCCGAGCCATGTGCTGAGAGGCAGCGGCGGATCGCAACCATCTCGCCATGCGCCGTCGGATCGTCGTGCGTGCGCCCGAGATTGCGCCCGCGCGCGAGAATTTTCCCGTCCTTCACGATCACCGCGCCGAACGGGTAATCGCCGCGCCGCGCTTCGTCCAAGGCGAGATGCATGTAGCGGATGTCCTCGGCACTTGCTGTGCTTGCACCGGCCTCGGCGCGCGCATCCGGTGCCGACAGCACGGCAGTGGACAGCACCGCCGTGGAAGCAAGCGCTGTGATGACGCTTCGCCGATCCAGAGTGGAAATTTTGGCAGTGGAAGTGCAATGATCGTGACAAGCCATTTCGGTCCTCACGCGGATAGCGGTGGATAGCGGTTGCGAGTCGTCAGCCTCGACTATACGTTGCTGGCAGCAGATTGGACTGTCCATATGAGCAAATCGGGAAAACGCGCCGCAGCCAAAAGCCTGCCTGCCGCTCGGAGGCCGGCAAAATCCGGCATCTATGCAGTCGTTCGCCCCCGCGATGGCGGCACCGCGAAGGACGCGGTGCCCGTCGCCGGAAAGCCGCTACCGCCACTGCCGAAGTCGGCTGAGAGATATACGATCCGCACGAAGTCTGGAGGATATATCTTCACCTCTCCGGTCGAGTCCGCCAATACAATCACGGCTTGGTCAAAGGCATTTAAGAGAAAGTAGGCGACCGTGGTGCGGCCGGATGTTTACGGGCGCAACGTCTTTATCAATTGCCCTTTTTCAGCCGATTATCAGCCGACATTCCGCGCAATCCTGTTTGCTGTCTATGCTTGCTTTTATCGGCCACGTTGCGCGCTGGAGATCAGCGATTCGGGCCAGAACAGACTCGAGAAAATCCAAAACATCATCGGGCAATGCAAATTCGGCATTCATGATATTTCGTTCATGACTCTCGATAAGAATTCGGGATTGCCGCGCTTCAACATGTCCTTTGAGCTGGGATTGTTCTTGGCGGCAAAGACCTTTGGGGCCGGCCGGCAAAAGGAGAAAGTTGCGCTGGTTCTGGACCACAGTGGCTATCGCTATCAAAAAGCGCTGTCGGACATTTCGGGACAAGATATTTCATTTCATAAGGGCAAACCGGAAGCGGCGATCAACGTTGTGCGGAATTGGTTGGACACGTGCCAAGGCGGAAAATATTCGCTGCATGGCGGTCATCACATCTGGACCCGCTACAAGGCATTCAACAAAGAGCTGCCGAGCGCGTCCAAGAGGCTGAAGCTGAAGAAACAACAGCTCACATATTCGGACATTTGCCGCTCGATGGAGTCCTGGCTGAAGGACAATATCTGACTAAGCATAGCCCACTCACAATCACGTTAGTCGGACCACGTCGCGTAGACATATAGAATGGACGGAACGCCAACCGACAGGAGCCACCGATGCCGGGCGAACGCTTCGATTTTCCGAACGCACAGGGCCATACGCTGGCCGCGCTGCTCGACCGCCCCGACGGGCCGATCCAGGCGGTGGCGCTGTTCGCGCATTGCTTCACCTGCGGAAAGGACATCAAGGCGGCGCGTTTTATTGCCGAAGGACTGAAACTGCACGGCATCGCGGTATTGCGCTTCGATTTCACCGGGCTGGGCGCCAGCGAGGGCGAATTCGCCAATACGACCTTCTCCTCCAATGTCGAGGATCTGGTCGCCGCAGCCGATCACTTGCGCAAAAATGTTGGCGCGCCGGCGATCCTGATCGGTCACAGCCTCGGCGGTGCGGCGGTGCTTGCGGCCGCGCACCGCATCCCCGATGCGCGCGCTGTCGTGACGATCGCGGCGCCGTTCGATCCGGCGCATGTCGCGGGCCTGCTGGGCGATCATGTCGACGAAATCAGAGAGAAGGGCGAAGTCGAGGTCACGCTGGTCGGCCGGCCGTTCCGCATCCGCAGTACACTGCTCGACGATATCGCCGAGCAGAATCTCGCGACCCGTATCGCGAACCTGCACAGGGCATTGCTGGTGTTTCATTCGCCGAACGACGACACCGTCGGCATCGACAATGCCAGCAAGATTTTCCTCGCGGCGAAACATCCGAAAAGCTTCATCTCGCTCTCTGGCGCCGATCATCTGCTACGCCTGCCGCGCGACGCCCGCTACGTGGCGCATGTCATCGCCGCCTGGGCCGAGCGCTACCTGGAGATGGGAGCGGAAGCCGAGCCCGCGGCGGGGGAGCCTGGCGAAATCATCGTGCGCGAAACTCGCGCCGGCAATCTGCAGCAGGAGGTCATTGCCGGCCGGCATCATTTTCTCGCTGACGAGCCAGTCAGCGTGGGCGGGCTCGACAGTGGGCCTGGACCTTATGATCTGCTGTTAGCCGCACTCGGCGCCTGCACGTCGATGACGGTTCGGCTCTATGCCGACCGCAAGCAATGGCCGCTCAAGCGCACCACAGTGCGATTGAAGCACGGCCGCATCTACGCCAAGGACTGCGCCGAATGCGAGACCAAGGAGGGCATGATTGATCACATCGATCGGGTGATTACGTTTGAAGGCGAACTCGATGCCGAGCAGCACAAGCGCCTGATGGAGATCGCCGACAAATGCCCGGTGCATAAGACGCTGACATCGGAGGTGAAGATCAAGACAACCGAAGGGTCGCGCACCTGAGTATCAAATAGAAGTTGGAAGGCATTAAAGGCTGCAAACCGCGCTTTTCACGAAGTGAATGATCGGCATCCCGTCCACAAGGACTCCT
>DATAQN010000196.1:0-2197 GCA_036264635.1 Xanthobacteraceae bacterium
TGCTCGCCGGTCACCTCCAGCTTTTGTCCGTCATAGCTGTCGAAGCGGTCGGCATAGATCGCCGAGATGTAGCGCCCAAAGCTCTCGCTCACCTGCTGGCGCTGCGCCTCGCTCAGCCCGGCCCAGGACGAGCCGACCGACAGCCGCGCCATCGAGGCAATGTCGAAGGTGCCGCGAATGACCGGCGCCAGTCGCATGAAGCGCCCGCTTTGGCCCAATGCCCGGCCGTTCTTCATCGTGTTGAGCAAGGCATCGTAGAGACCTTGCACGGTCTCGCCGCCGCTCGCCGGCGCGGATTGGGCCGGATAGGAAAGCATGCCAAGCCCAAGCCCAGCGGCGAGAGCCACGGCTTTCCACAGTGGGGTTTTCGGTGCGATAGGCAGGCATGTGGTTTGATTAAATTCGGCTGAAAAAGTATGTATCGACACGGTTCCTCTCCTTTTCAAAGGGGCTGAGCCCATCCAGTCCCGGCAGGACGCGACGGCCTCGGTGCGAGATGCATCAAAACGTCTGCCGAAGTGATTTCACGACCCGCCGATCGTGCCGTGGTCGCCGAGAAATCCGTCGGGGAAGAGACCTTTGACTTGACCGGCGCCCCCGTCGCGTCGGGCGCCGACAGGCATCCCAGGCGACAATCGAACGAACTGCGGCTGTAAACCGGTAACCGCGGCCGAACTCGGTGCGGATGAAGTCGCGGTTATCACCAAGCGCCCTGCGCAACCCGGCGATCTGAACCTTCAGGTTTGCCTCCGAGACAGCGATGCCCGGCCAGACACGGCTCAAGAGCTCGTCTTTGCTGACCAGCGATCCGTTGGCCTCCAACAAGACCAAAAGGAGGTCGAGGGCGCGCGTCCCCAACTCGATCGGTATGCCGTCGGCAACCAGCTGCCGTCGGCGAAGCAGCACGCGGAAACGGCCGAATTCGAACGTCGCTTCGGCTGCTACCGGGTTCGACCAATCCCTTGTCACCAACGAATGATCACGTCGGATCGGTCGGTTTTCGCAGAAGAACGCGGGTTCGACTTGGCTATAGGTCATCATCGCGGGCGCTCCATTGTTTTTCAGGCCCGCAGTTTGGCGCGGCCTCGCGCAAGCGCCACGTTAATCGTTGTAAACTCGCGCCAGCGCGATGTTAATCGTTGCAAATTTCTGTAAGGCCACCTTTGCAGTTGTTTGCAGGCACCGAAAACCAGCTGTTTGCAAGCACCGAAAACACGGCACAACCGAACGCCTGGTTGGGACGTTGCTCTCGCGTTTGCGAAAATTTACCGCCGGCTGTATGAATGGGCAGGCCCTTGAGCGCGATTTCCCGGTGGATGAAACTTTCGTCTTCGGAGCGTTCCGCTTGTTACCCGCCCAGCGCATTCTGCTCGAGGACGGGAAACCGCTACACCTCGGCAGCCGGGCCTTGGATGTTCTACTCGCGCTCGTTGAATGCGCCGGCGATACAATTCACAAGGATCAGCTGATCGCCCGCACCTGGCCCGACACGGTCGTCGACGAAGGCGCGCTGCGGGTCCATGTTGCAGCACTGCGCAAGGCGTTGGGTGACGGCCGGGGTGGTAACCGCTTCATCGCCAACATCCCTGGCCGCGGCTACAGCTTCGTCGCGCCCGTCCGGCGGGAGCAACGACAGGAGACCGCTGCGCCGCCGAACCGGCCCGGGCTGGGCGGCAATCTCCCCGCGCAGTTGACGCGCGTTATCGGCCGCGCCGAAATCATCGCGACCGTAGTGGCGCGCGCTGTTCAGCAACGCTTCCTGACGATCGTCGGCCCGGGCGGCGTAGGAAAGACAACCGTGGCGATTGCAGCCGCCGAGGCGTTAAGCGGCTCTCATGCCGACGGCGTTTGGTTTGTCGGCTTGGCATCGCTGCAAGACCCGGCGCTTGTACCGGGTGCGATCAGGGCGGCCGTGGGCAGCACGTCGGGCGTCGGTGATCCGCTGATCAGCCTGGTGGCCTGGCTGCGCGATAAACGCGCCTTGATAATTCTCGACAACTGCGAGCACCTCATCAACGCCGCAGCGGCCACTGCCGAGGCGATGCTGAAGGCAGCACCGCAAGTCGCCATTCTGGCAACCAGCCGGGAGCCGTTGCGGGCCGAGGGCGAATGGTTGTTGCGCCTGCCGTCGCTAGAGGTTCCGCCGGAGGGGAGCGGCCTCACGGCGGCCGAAGCCTTGAATTTTCCAGCGGTCCAG
>DATAQN010000072.1:0-4538 GCA_036264635.1 Xanthobacteraceae bacterium
CTTGCGTTCGCTGGCGCTGGCGTCGGCGTCTTCGCGAATGGCGACGAGTTCGCCATCCTCAACGATGAGCCGCCCGTAGCCCGTGGAGTCGGTGGCGCGAAAGCCGAGCACGGCGACGGCCGCGCCGCCGTCAATCGCCGCACGCAGCCGCGACAATGACGCGGGCTGCACCAGTGGCGTGTCGCCATAGACAATAAGAATCTGATCGGCCTGTCGTTCGATGGCGTCCCGCGCCGCCAGTACCGCATGCGCAGTCCCGCGCCGCTCCTGCTGCACGAAACATTCGGCGTCGGGGCAAACGCGTTTGACCTCGGCGGCGACCGCATCCTCGCCGGGACCGATCACGACAGCGGTGCTGACACCCGCTTGCGCGATGCCCCCAAGCACGTGCGCGAGCAGCGAGCGCCCGGCGAGCGGATGCAGCACTTTCGGCCGCGCCGAACGCATGCGGGTGCCCTCGCCGGCCGCGAGTACGATCGCCAGGCACGTTCGAGCCGTCATCGAGAACCTCCGGCGCGGTTTTAGAGCATGGCCGGCAAAACCGATAGCGCTTGGAATTATGGCATTAACCCGCACCATCGCGCGGGTTAAGCTCCAAATATGCGCCCCCTGTTCCGTCCGACCGCGCGCCAGACCAATTGGCTTTTGATCATCGCCTTCCTGTCGGTCGGCGAGGCCATGTATTTGCGCTACATGGCGATCGAAAATCTCAACGTCGAACTTGCCTGCCAAGCCGGCCTGACGACCTGGCTGTGCGGCGCCTTTCATGTCTCGATCGCGATCTACAATCATTATGTCTTCGGCGCGGTGGCGCTGGCGGCGGCGCTTCTTAACCTGATACGCCCGTCGATTGTTTTGGTCGCGGTCGCGCTGGCTGCCGGCGGCTTCGGTATCGTGCTGCATAACCCCGAGCTTTCCGCGCTCGCCGCTGCGCTCTTGGTTCTCAGTCTGGCGCGTCCCGCACCCGCGACAGAATGACGGCGAGCCCGACAAAGCCGGCGCAAAGCCACAGCGCCTGCCAGTTCGCAACCGTTTCGTTGATGGCGATATAGATCGCGGCGACCGCGACTACGGCGGCGGCAAGCGTTTCGGCGGCGGCGCGCTTACCGGTCGGACGCGGCGCTGACGCCATCAGCGCGAGAAAGGCGACGGTGCCGGCGCTTTGCGGCGCAAATGGAATATCGCGATAGCGCGGATCGAACACCAAAACGAGCGCGGTCTCGATCGAAAGCAGCGTCAGCGCGATCAGGCTGCCGCCGAGAACGACGCCGAGCGCATCGCGCGTCCCGCGCCTGCCGCCAATGATCGAGGCAAATGTCGGCTGCCTGCGACCGGCGGCGATCGCCGCGGCACAGGCCGCCGGCGCAACCGCGGCGGCGGCGGCGAAGGCAATGGAACGCAGCCAGCTGCCGACGCTGAAACTGTCGATCGGTACGCGCTCGAGCGTCCAGCCGAACAAAACCGCAGGAAGAAAAGACAATAGCGCGATACGCGGCCACAGATAGAGCACGGCCGGCTTGCCGCCGGCGCCGGCAAGCGCGCTCGCAAATATAATGGCGGCGAGGAGAACGCCGGCGAGCGCCTGCAACAGCCAATAGGGGTGATCGGACACAATGCCGCTGAAGGCAAATTTCGGCGCGCCGGCTGAGCGATCGAAAATACCCCAGAACCCGCCGGTCGCCCCTTCCAGCCACCGCTTCCACGGCTGGTTGAAGGCCTCGATGACATTGACGCGAAAATTCTCGCGCTGCGCCAGCGTCATGGTTTCGCTGATAACGCGCCCCTGATTGGAGGGCGACGGCAGCGCCCCTTCCCGCATCCGGCCCGCGCTCGGCCAGCCAACTTCGCCGATGAAGATCTCTTTTTCCGGAATCGCCGCGGCGACCTGCTTGCGGATGGCGTCGACGTGCGCGGCGGCAACCGAAGCCGGCAGCGGAAAATCCTCCCAATACGGCAAGATGTGAATGGTGACGAAATCGACGGCAGCTTGGAGGTCGCGATAGCGCAGCCAGAACTCCCACACATCAGCATAGGTGACCGGCATCGTCACCTGCGCTTTCACAGTGCGGATGAATCCTTCGAGATCGCCGACGGAAAGGTCGCCGCGCAGCAGCACCTCATTGCCGACGATCACGGCGACAATCGTCTTGGGAAAACTTTTGGCGAGCGCAACGACGGTCTCGACCTGACAGCGGTTCTTTTCGGCCTTGTTGGACAGCCAAAGGCCCTGCATCACTTTCAGCCCGTGACGCTCGGCGATCGCCGGAATCTGGTCGAGTCCATTTTCGATTGAATAGGTACGGATGCAGTCCGTGTAGCGGGACAAGAGCGTCAGATCGTCGTCGATCTGGCCCGCGTCCACATGCGTTGTCTCGACCAGCGGATCCTGATCGCCGCGAAAGGGCGCATAGGACACGCAAGCGAGCTTGCCGCCGGCGGCAAGCGGCGACGGCGGCAGCCGAATGGGCGCGCCAAGCCACCACCACGCAAACCCAATTGCGATTGCGGTTGCGGCGTAACAGGCGAGCGCTGCGGCAAGCGAATTTGCGTATTTCGGAGACGGCACGTATTCGCCTTAGAGCATGATCCGGAAAAGTGGAAGCCGGGTTTCCGGAAAGACCATGCTCAATCAAAATGCCAGAGCCGCAATCGTTTCAGTGTGAAACGATTGCGCTCTAGCCTTGGCCGAAGGCGATGCCAAGCGCGCTCGGCGTTAAGCAGCGGCGGCATGTGTGCTGGACAAATGCCTGCAGTTAGGCTGTGGTCACGGCCGCGGTTGTTCGCGAAAATCTCTGCCGCAATAGGGGCCTAATCGACAGCCACAAGGGACGGCGCCGTAAGGCAAAAAAGACCTGGGAAACGCCCTTTCAGCTTCAGTCCAGAGCACAAGGCAATTATGTCGTACCGCGTACTCAATCTTGCCGGCGGGATTTGCGCCGCCCTATGGCTGCTTGCCGCCGCGACCGGCACCGGAATTTCTCCCGCACTCGCGCAAAACAACGACGCCAAGCCCGCCGACCAGCAATCTGCGGCGCCGAAAGAGGGTGCCAAGGACAACGGCAAGGACAGCGCCAAAGACAGCGCCAAAGACAGCGCCAAGGAACCGCAGAAAATCGATGAATTTGCCGAAGCCCAGCACGCCCTCAACGGTCCGGCCGGCAACCCGGAATGCGTCTGGCTCGGCCGGCGCGTCGTCAGCCTGCTGTGGCGCGACGACCTGGACACGGCCTTTCGCCACCTCGACCTCTATGACCGCTTCGGTTGCCCGAGCGGGCATATCCAGGTGACGTTCCGGTGTCTGGTTTTGCACGCCAATACGATCGATCCCAAGGCCGCCGATAGCCTCAATGGGCGCGTCCACGCCTGCTGGATCAATCCTTCCCTGCAACCCCCGCCGGCGCCTGCCGCGGCGGCGCAAAATCCGACCACGACGCGCTAAGCGAAGAGCTGGCGCGTCATTAACCTTCAGCAATGTACGCTTGCTCCGGCCGCGTCAAAAAAATCGCTGCCGCACGGCGTCTTGCGCCATGCTGCTGTCTTGAATTCGCCATTGGCCGTCGCTAGTTTAATCTCGCCGTTGCAAGGTTAGCCTCACCCTTACGACCATCGTCGAACCTGGGGGCAGGTTCGGGCCTGTGTGGTTCGCCCCGCGTGGTTGGGAGTCCATGCGCACCGTCGCTGCCGTGCTCGCGCTAGTTGCGTGCATGCATGCCGGCATTTGGATTTTGCTGAGACCGGTGGGGACCGCCCCAGACGTCACCCGGCAGCTCGCCAGCATTTCCTATTCGCCGTTTGCCGACTCCTCGCATCCCGACCGGGGCCCGCGCCCGACGGCTGAGCAGATCCGTTCCGACCTGCGGACCATAGCCCCTTATACCCGCGCCATCCGGACCTATTCGGCAACCGGCGGCGCCGAGCTCGTGCCGCCGATCGCCGCCGAATTCGGCCTGAAAGTCACCGTCGGCGCCTGGATCGATAAGGACCAGGCCCGCAACGAGCGGGAAATCCGCTCGGCCCTCGATCTCGTCCGGCACTACAGCAATGTCGATGCCATCGTGGTCGGCAACGAAACCACGCTGCGCGCGGAAATGACCGTACCGGCGCTTATCGAGCTCATCCAAAAGGTTAAACGGTCAAGCCCAGTTCCTGTAACTACAGGTGAAATTTGGACGGTCTGGATCGATCACCCCGAGCTTGCCTCAGCCGTCGACTTCATCGCCGCGCACATCCTGCCCTACTGGGAAGGCTTCGATGCCTCGCGCGCGGTCGACCACACCATCGAGTTTTACGATCGGCTCCGCCGGATGCATCCCGGTAAGCGGATCGTCATCGCTGAATTCGGCTGGCCCAGCGCCGGCTACAATTTCCACGACGCCGAACCCGGCCGCATGGAGCAAGCCCAGGTTCTGCGCGATTTCGTCACCCGCGCCGAGGCCTATGGCATCGACTACAACGTCGTCGAAGCCATCGACCAGCCGTGGAAGACCATGGAAGGCGGCGTCGGTCCCTATTGGGGACTGTTCGACGCCTCGCGTCAG
>DATAQN010000104.1:0-4242 GCA_036264635.1 Xanthobacteraceae bacterium
ATGGGTCCACAATGTTGCGCACGATCAAGGCTTCCGAGCTTAAAGCAAAATGTCTCGCGATCCTCAACGAGGTCGAGCGCACGCGGCAGCCCGTGGTGATCACCAAACGGGGCAAGCCAGTCGCGGAGATCGTTCCGCACAAACCCGCAAAACGAAGTCCGCTAGGCATCTTTAAGGGACGTATGGAAATTCTCGGCGACATTATCTCACCCGTCGACGTGGAGTGGGAAGCCCTGAAGTGATCTTGCTCGATACGCATGCCGCCCTTTGGTTGACGCTCGACAGTCGTTCATTAGGAAAGCGCAGCCGACGGCTTGCTCTGCAAGCTGCCACCAACGGAGAGCTTGCGATTAGCGCCATCAGCTTTTGGGAAATCGCGCTGCTGGTTGCGAAACGGCGGCTGCGTCCGCCCGACTCTGTAACGGAGACACGCCGGCAGATATTAGCGTCCGGCACGATCGAGTTGCCGCTGACTGGCGAAATTGCGATCCTCGCCGGAGAACTTGACAGCCTCCACAGCGACCCCGCCGATCGCTTCATTGCCGCGACGGCTATCATTCATAATGCGACCCTGATAAGTGCGGACGAGAGGCTGCTCCATTGGCGTCACTCCCTGCGTCGCCTTAATGCTGAGACATAAACACTTACGGAAATAGCGCCACTTGTTCGAGGCCGGTTGCTTCCGGATAGCCGAGCACCGCGTTCATGTTCTGCACAGCTTGGCCCGAAGCGCCTTTGGTTAGGTTGTCGAGCGTTGAAATGATGATGGCGCGGCCAAGAATACGATCGGCGACGACACCGATGAAGGTCATGTTCGAGCCGCGCACATGCCGGCTCTGCGGCGCGGTGCCGAATGGCAGCACGTGAACGAAAGGCTCGTTCGCGTAGGACTTTAAAAGTATCGCATGAAGATCCTGCGGCGACGCTTTCGCATCCCGCACATAGATCGTTGAAAAGATGCCCCGATTCATCGGCACGAGATGCGGCGTGAAGCTCACGATGACCTCACGGCCGGCTGCCTTGGAGAATTCCTGGTCGAGCTCGGCCATGTGGCGATGGTGGCCGACGCCATAAGCGTGAAAGCCCTCGGACACTTCCGAGAACAGCATCTCTTCCTTAGCCGCCCTGCCCGCGCCGGTCATGCCCGACTTGGCATCGATTACGATCTCGTCCGGATTGATCGCCTTCGCCTTAAGAAGCGGGATCAGCGGTAGTTCGGAACAGGTCGTGTAGCAGCCCGGATTGGCGACAAGCCGCGCCGACTTCACGTCCGACCGATAGATTTCGGTCAGGCCGTAGACCGCCTCCTTCTGCAGCTCCGGTGCAAAATGCTCGTGCCCGTACCAGCGCGCGTAAGCCGCGGGATCGGACAGCCGGAAATCCGCCGACAGGTCGACAACTTTAGTGGACGGTGCGCGCGCCAGAAGATCCTTGATGACCTTCTGGGTCGTGCCATGCGGCAGGGCGCAAAAGGCGACATCGAGACCGAGCGCTTTGAAATCAGTCTCTTCGATCGACGTCAGTGTCGGCAGCTCAAAGGGCGCGAACTGCGGAAAGACATCCGACATCGGCTTGCCGGCGCGGCGGTCGGCGGTGAGCAACACGATCTCGGCATGAGGATGCCGAAGCAGAAGCCGCACCAATTCGGCGCCGGTATAGCCGGAAGCGCCGAGCACGCCGATTTTCGCTTTCGCAGACATGATTGGACCCTCCTAGACCCTTGCGCTTTCAAAGAACGCGTGAGGCCGGATACCGCGGGCAGATTATCAGGAGCGAGGAGACTTCAAGATGACGGCCGCGGAACCCGGCGGCACGAAAACTTACGCGCGAGCGCGCAACCGTGCCGCCGAAAGACGGCGGCGGCGCCACAACGACAAAATGCTCGCGCGTGATAAGTTCATGGTCCGCCATATAAGGCGCAGTTTTCCGGGCGTCAATGCGCCCGTTCTGGTGTGGATGCGGGGTGCTCATGGTTTTGCCGCCGCGGTGGCATATTGGGTTTTGGTCAAATTGATTCGGCGCCGTGAGCGGCCTTGCAAAGCGCAAAAGGCACGCCAAATCGGTGAAACTTACGACTAAGGAATCCAGGGCAACCCGTGGGAAAAGCAACGAAATCGTCCAAGTCTTCCAAAACCGCGTCTTCGAAAACCGCCAAAGCCGCCGCCAAGGCAGCCACGAAAACCGGTGACCTGTTCGCCAGTGTTGGCGAAGGCAAGCGCAGCGGCAGTGCCCGCCGTGCAGCCGCGGCGCCTTCGCGTGGCTCATCGGCCGAGAGCGGGTACACCGCGCGCGACATCGAGGTGCTGGAAGGGCTCGAACCGGTCCGCCGCCGCCCCGGCATGTATATCGGCGGCACCGACGAGAAGGCGCTGCATCACCTGTTCGCCGAAGTCATCGACAATGCCATGGACGAGGCGCTGGCCGGCCACGCCGACTGGATCGACGTCGAGCTCGAGGCGGACGGCTTCCTGACGGTCACCGACAATGGCCGCGGCATCCCGGTCGATCCGCATCCGAAATTTCCGAAGAAGTCCGCGCTCGAGGTGATCATGTGCACGCTGCACGCGGGCGGCAAATTCGACTCCAAGGTCTACGAGACCTCGGGCGGTCTGCACGGCGTCGGCGTGTCGGTCGCCAATGCGCTCTCCGAACGGCTCGAAGTCGAAGTCGCGCGCGGCCAGAAGCTTTATCGGATGGTGTTTGAGCGCGGCACGCCGAAGGGCAAATTGCAGGACGCCGGCAAGGCGCCGAACCGCCGCGGCACCAAGATACGATTCCGTCCCGACGCCCAGATTTTCGGGCCCAAGGCGCATTTCAAAGCGGAACGCGTGTTCAAGATGACGCGCTCGAAGGCCTATCTGTTCGGCGGCGTCGAGATCCGCTGGTCCTGCGCCAAGGAGCTGTTGCACGGCATCGAGGACGTGCCGGCGAAAGCGACCTTCCATTTCGCCGACGGCCTCAAGGATTATCTGTCGGACACACTGGCGAGCGCAACGCTGGTGCATCCCGATATTTTCTCGGGCAGCGCAAAGAAGCCCGGCGCCCACGGCGCTGCGCAATGGGCCGTAGCCTGGACCGCCGACGCCGACGGCTTTCTCAATTCCTACTGCAACACCATTCCGACGCCGGACGGCGGCACCCATGAATCCGGCCTTCGTGCGGCGCTCACGCGTGGCCTGAAAGATCACGCCGAGCGCGTCGGCCAGGGCAAGCGCGCCGCCGCCATCACATCCGATGACTTGATGATCGGCGCCGGCGCCATGCTGTCAGTGTTCATCCGCGAGCCGGAATTTCAGGGCCAAACCAAGGACCGGCTCGCCACTGCCGAAGCGCAAAAGATCGTCGAGCAGGCGATCAAGGATCCGTTCGACCACTGGCTCGCCGGCAATCCGCTGCAAGCCAATAAGCTCTTCGACTTTGTCGCCGAGCGCGCCGAGGAGCGCATCCGCCGCCGCCAGGAAAAGGATATCGCGCGCAAGAGCGCGGTGAAGAAGCTGCGTCTGCCCGGCAAGCTCGCCGACTGCACCAATTCCGCCGCCGACGGCTCGGAGATTTTCGTCGTCGAGGGCGACAGCGCCGGCGGCTCGGCCAAACAGGCGCGCGATCGCGCCACGCAGGCGATCCTGCCGTTGCGCGGAAAGATCCTCAATGTGGCTTCGGCCGGCAAGGACAAGCTGGCGCAGAACCAGCAGCTTGCCGATCTCGCGCAAGCGCTGGGCTGCGGCACCGGCGTGCACTACCGCGACGAGGACCTGCGCTATGACCGCGTCATCATCATGACCGACGCCGACGTCGACGGCGCCCATATCGCCTCGCTTCTCATCACGTTCTTCTACCGGCAAATGCCGCAGCTCATCGACCATGGCCATCTCTATCTTGCGGTGCCGCCGCTCTATCGTCTGTCGCATGGCGGCAAGAACTTTTATGCGCGCAATGAAAAGCATCGCGACGAGATCCTAAAGAAAGAATTCCACGCCAATGCCAAAGTGGAAGTGAGCCGCTTCAAGGGCTTGGGCGAGATGATGGCCGCGCAGCTCAAAGAGACGACCATGGACCCGAGGAAGCGCACGCTGCTCAAAGTCATGCTGGTGCCCGACGACCGCAAAGACACCGAAAAGTCCGTCGAGCGGCTGATGGGCACCAAGGCCGAAGCGCGCTTCGAATTCATCCAGGAACGCGCCGAATTCGCCGACGAAGCGGCGCTGGATGTGTAGCCTCATCCTCCCCCGGCGATAACGGGGG
>DATAQN010000115.1:0-81793 GCA_036264635.1 Xanthobacteraceae bacterium
CACCAGCACCTTGATCGAGTGGTCCTTATTCGCCTCTTCGCAGATCGCCGCGAGCCGCTCATACATTTCGAAAGTAAAAGCGTTGCGGGCCTGGGGGCGGTTGAATGTGACCTTTCCGATGCCCTCCTTGAGGTCGTAAAGGATGTCGTTAGAGGTCGCGGTCTTATCGTCCATGCGTCACCGTTTTTGGCAATTCCATAGTCGGAAAGCCACCTTAGAACATGCTGGGAAAAAGTGGAAACGTCAGGCCGGCTCGGCAACCCGCTCGATGATGGCCCGCAGTTCCGGAATGCAGGAGCCGCAATTGGTGCCGGCCCGCAGCTTTTTGCCGATATCGGCAACCGTGACCGCGCCGCCTTTGGCGACGGCTTCGCGGATGGCCGGCAGTCCGACACCGAAACAGGCGCAGACGATCGGGCCGGTTTCAGCCGTGCCGTCGCCGCTGGATCCAGACAAGAGAATGCGACGATCGCGCTCTTCGATCTTGTCGGCTTCAAACAGGGCCCGCACCACATCCCATGACGGCAGCGTGTGGACGGGGCCGACGAACAGACAGCCGTCGAGCCGTCCGGCGCGAAAAGCGGCGATGCGGGTGAGGCCGCGCCGCTCATCGATATATTCGGCAATGTCAGCGTCTGCAGGTAAAAGTTCTTCCGCAACCTCCCGCCAAACCGCGGGCGGTTCATTGGTTGCGAAAGAAAGACCTGCGCCGTCAGCAACAGCTTGGCGGGCAAACCACGTGCCGGCGGGAAGCGCGACCGGCTGCCGCGTCAGCGCGAAGCCGCGATAAGTGAACGCGACCGGCTCGACGCGCGCCGGCGTAGCCTTGGCCTCCGGCTGTCCGGAATAGGGATCGTTCTGTGCCGTCGCCATTTCGCCGACGCGCGCGTGGCCGGCGGTGGCATCGCTCCAATGGATGGGCGCGAAGATCGAGCCGCGCCGCTGGCCTTCAGCAACAACGACTTTGAGTATCGCCGCGCCGTGCCGCGTTGTTACGCGGGCAAAGCCGCCATGGCTGACACCAACAAGTTTGGCGTCGGCAGGACTGACTTCGACAAAGGGCTCCGCGGTATGGCTGGCAAGGCGCGGGCTTTTGCCGGTGCGTGTCATGGTGTGCCACTGATCGCGCACGCGTCCGGTATTCAGGCGCAGCGGATAGACCGCGTTGGTCGAGCCCTGCAATTCCGGCGCCTGCGGCGCTACGAACTGTCCGCGCTGGTCGTCGGTGAAGAAGCCGCCGGTAGAGAAGAAACGCTTCTCGCTTCGTGCGTTGCCGGCTTGCACGGGCCACATGACCGGACTGAGGCTTTGATAAGCATCGTCCGTCAACGACGCGAGTGCCCCGATGTTGAAATCGCGTCGCCCGTCGTTTTCAAAAGCGGAGAGGGCGGCATGTTCACGGAAGACATCGGCCGGTCCGCTATAGTTGAAGGCTGCGCCAAAGCCGAGGCGGCGTGCGATTTCGCTCACGATCCACCAATCGGGCCGTGTTTCGCCGGGCAGCGGTAAGTAGGCGCGCTGTCGTGAAATCCGCCGTTCCGAATTGGTTACCGTGCCGTCTTTCTCACCCCAGGCCGCGGCGGGAAACAGAATGTGCGCGCCGGCTTCGATCGTGTCGGTGTTGAGGACGTTGTCGGAGACGACGAAGAGATCGAGCTTGCCCAGCGCGGCGCGCACCGCGCCGGCGCGCGGCATCGACACCGCCGGATTGGTGCCCATCACCCACAGCGCCTTGATCGTGCCGCGACCGATGGCATCGAACATGTCGACGGCCTTCGGCCCTTCGGTTTCGGCCAGATTGGGAGCGCCCCAGAACCGACGCACTCGGTCGCGATCGGCCGGCGCAAAACCCATATGGGCGGCGAGCTGATTGGCAAGGCCGCCGACTTCGCGCCCGCCCATGGCGTTGGGTTGGCCGGTGAGCGAGAACGGTCCCATGCCGGCGCGGCCAATGCGCCCGGTGGCGAGATGCGCATTGATGATGGCGTTGACCTTGTCCGTGCCCTGCGCGGATTGGTTGACGCCTTGCGAATAGCAGGTGACGACGCGTTCGGTCTTGGCGAAGAGCTTGAAGAACTGCGTGACGTCCGACTCTTTCAGCTCCGTAGCGCGTGCAGTATGCGCGACGTCCGCAGCAATCTCTCTCGCACGCGCGAGCGCCTGGACAAAGCCCTTGGTGTGCCGATCGATATAGGTGTAGTTGAGCGTCCGCATGTCGGCGAGATATGACAACAGGCCGCAAAACAAGGCCGTGTCCATACCGGGCGCGATTGGCAGAAATAAATCGGCTTCATCTGCGGTCGCGGTACGGCGCGGGTCGATGACGACGAGTTTCGTGCCGCGCTTGCGCCGCGCCGCGACCATGCGCTGAAACAGAACTGGATGGCACCATGCGGTATTGGAGCCGACCAGCACGATGAGATCGGCTTCGTCGAGATCGTGATAGGTGCCAGGCACGGTGTCCGCGCCGAAAGCGCGTTTGTGGCCCGCAACTGAGGACGACATGCACAGGCGTGAATTGGTGTCGACATTGGCGGAGCCGATGAAGCCCTTCATCAGCTTATTGGCGACGTAATAATCTTCGGTGAGCAATTGGCCGGAGAGATAGAACGCGATTGCGCTCGGTCCGTGCCGATCAGCGATGTCGTGCAAGCCGCCAGCGACGCGGTCGAGCGCAAAATCCCAGCTTACACGCAAAAGCGCGCCGTTTGTGCCGCGCAGCATGGGATAGAGCAAACGCTGGTCGAGGCTCAGCGTCTCGCCGAGAGCCGAGCCCTTTGAACACAGCCTGCCGAAATTCGCCGGATGTTCCGGATCACCTGAGATCGCTGCGCCACCCATCCCGTCCGGCGCCGCGAGCACGCCACAGCCGACGCCGCAGTAAGGGCAGGTGGTGCGCACTGCCGGAGAGTGAGGGAGCGGGGCATTCATGGAATTCCCCCCGCTTAATAGACGTCGGTCTGGTAGCGGTGCTTAGCCTTGAGATCGGTCAGAAATTTTACCGCCTCGGGCGGCGTGCAGCCGCCGTGCTCGGCAATGACGTCGACGAGCGCGGCCTCGATGTCCTTGGCCATGCGCTGCGCGTCGCCGCAAACGTAAATATGCGCGCCGTCGTTGATCCAGGACCATAAATCGCGGCCAACCTCGCGCATGCGATGCTGCACATAGATTTTCTCTTTGTCGTCGCGCGACCACGCGAGCGTGAGCCGCGTCAGGAAGCCGGCCGAACGCATCGGCAGCAATTCGTCTTCGTAGAAGAAATCGCAATTGCTGCGCTGATGGCCGAAGAACAGCCAATTACGGCCGGGGGCTCTGGACGCGCTTCGCTCGCGCAGGAAGGCGCGAAACGGCGCGACGCCCGTGCCCGGGCCGATCATGATGATCGGTTTGGCCGGATCTTCCGGCAAAGCGAAATGCTGCGCCTTCTGGACATAGACTTTGATCTTATCGCCCGGTGCGATGCGGCCGCCGAGGAAGGTCGAGCAGACGCCAAGCCGGGTGCGCTTGTTGATCTCATAGCGCACCGCATCGACTGTGAGCGAGACGCGGCCGGGATCGGATTTCAGCGACGAGGAGATCGAATAGACACGGGGCTGCAGCGGGTCGAGCGCTTCGATGAAGGCTTCCGGATCGGGCCGCAGATTGGGAAATTTCTGCAAGGCGGCAAGCACATCTATGGTCGCTGCGTCGCCATCAGGGTCCTCGCCGGAAGCGAGACGCTTGGCCTTCACTTTGCGCTCGCCGCCGGAGATGTAAGAGAAAAGCTGGAACAGCATGTCGGGCGCGGGCGATAGCGAGACGCCGTCGATGAGTTCCTCGCGCAGCGTGCGGTCGCCAATGGGGAAGTCCGGCGGTGCATGAAGCGCGGCAATGATGGCATCGGCAAGAACGGCATCGTTGGCCGGAAATATCCCAAACGAGTCGCCGACTTCGTATTGGAGGCCTGTTTCGCCGAGATCGATTTCAATGTGCCAAGTCTCCTTCTCGGAGCCTTCTTTGTTGAGGCGGCGACGTGAGACGAAGGTTGCGTAGGTCGGATTGTCGCGAGAATAACCGACCGGTGTGACGATTGCGGGCTTGGCAGGCGCCGCCGCGGCGACAGCGGGTTGAGCGGCGGGCGCAGCGTCGAGCCCTTCGTACAGTTGCTTGAGCATGCGGGAGGTTTCTTTGCCTCCCGGTACGCAAAGGTTCAGCCGCTTTTCTGCCTTGGCAAACAACGCGTCGGCGTAATCCTTGCAGTTATAGCCGCATTGGCCGCAATCCTGTTGCGCCATCGCCGCCATGAAGCGCCGGGGCAGGGCTTTGCCTTCGGCCAGCTTCATACGGTCCGATATCGGCATCGCCGGATCGTGCCAAGGGGCTCCATCATCTGCGCCGTCATCGGCTTCCGCGGGTGCTGGCGCAGTCGCGCCGCCGAGCAGTCCGTTCAGCAATTGCGCGGAGTCGGCGGGCGATAGTGCCGTGACGCCTTCAAGTCCGAACAGTCCGGCAAATAGTCCGTTCAGCCAAAGCCGTTGTTCGGGCGTGAACGGCGCCGATTCAGGAATAAACGAGGGGATCGGTGGGCGTGGCGTCACGCTCATTCTGCGGCCTCCAGTTCGGCCATCGCTTTCAAGGCTTCGGTGTCATGCCGACGCGAGAAGGCGAGGAAGCTTTCCTCGGGCGAGGTGCGCCGGGCGAGGTAGCTCTTGAGGATGCGCTCGATGACGCGCGGCGCGTCTTGCGCGATGACGTCGTGATAGATCTCGCGGCCGATTGCGGCATGCGGACCAAAGCCGCCGCCGACAAAGATGTGATAGCCCTCGACCGGATCGGCATCTTCGTTCGCTTGAACCTTGCAGGCGAGAAGACCGATCTCGGAGATGAAGTGCTGCGCGCAGGAATGATGGCAGCCGGTCAGATGGATGTTGACCGGAGTGTCGATGGCCACGCGCGTCTCGCACCAGCCTGCGATTTCCTCGGCATGGCGCTTAGTATCAGAGGCAGCGAACTTGCAGCCGACGTTACCGGTGCAAGCGACAAGGCCGGAGCGGATGGCGTTAGTCTCAATGCCAAGCCCAAGCGCTTCGATGCGCGCCCGCGCCTCTGGAAGCTTTTCCGTCGGCACGCCCGAGATCAACAGGTTCTGCCAGACGGTGAGACGAATGTCGCCGTCGCCATATTCCCGCGAGATATCGGCAAGGCCGTGCATCTGCGCGACCGACAAGCGGCCGACCGGCACCACGACGCCGATCCAGTTGAGACCGTCCTGTTTTTGTGGATGGATGCCGATATGCGCGGTTCGGCTGAAGTCCGGCCGCGGCGCCACCGCGCCCGGCACGGCGCGGTCAAGCTTGCGGCCGAGCTTTTCCTCCATGAGCGTGAGGAATTTCTCCACGCCCATGGCGTCGAGCACATATTTCAGGCGCGCCTTGGTGCGGTCGGTCCGGTTGCCGTGGTCGATGAAGACGCGCACCACGGCGTCAGCCACCATGCAGGCGTCCTTCGGCTGCACCACGACACCGGTCTCGCGCGTAAAGTCGCGATGGCCGGTAATGCCGCCGAGGCAGAGCTTGAACCAGATGCCGGGCGTTAGCCCAAAGCCGTCGTTGATCTCGACGGCCTGGAAGCCGATGTCGTTGGTGTCTTCCAGGACAGGAATGGTGCCGGCGCCGTCGAATGCGACATTGAATTTCCGCGGTAGGCCGTAAAGCGAGCGATCGTTGAGAATGTGGAAGTGCCACTCGCGCGCGAAGGCGCGGGTGTCGATGAGCTCCTGCGGATCGATGCCTGCCGTCGGCGTGCCGGTGACGTTGCGGATATTGTCGGCGCCGGAGCCACGCGAGCAAAGTCCGAGATCCTGGATGGCCTCCACCACCGGCACGGCATTGGCCGCCTCAATCTCGCGGATCTGGATATTGGCGCGGGTCGTCACGTGTGAGTAGCCGCCGCCATAGGTCTCGGCGAGGTCAGCAAGGCCCGCAAGCTGCGTGGCTTTGAGAATGCCGTTCGGGATACGCAGCCGGCACATATACGAGTTCTGGTTCGGCGCCACGTAGAACAGGCCGAAGAAACGCCAGCGAAAATTATCCGGAGGCTTTGGATATTCGCCGCGAGCGCCGTCCGCCTTGAGCCGCGCGTAGGCATCGAACGGATGCAGTTCGCGCTTGAACTTCTCCTGGTCGGCGAGCTTGCCACCGGATGCCAGCACCCGGTTCTGCGCCTTCAGCGCCGCGGCATCGGGTCCAACGGGCTCCGACTCCGCGGCAACGGCAGCGGGGGCCGCCGCGCCGGCCACGCTCTTGGCGGCCTTGGCGATCTGAATGCCGGCGACGAAGCCTTCCAGATACCGCTTCTGTTCGGGCTCGAAATCGCCGGTCGGCGTGCTGACCGCGCCTTTGAGATTGGCCTCGCTCATTCGGCAGGCACTCCCGTCGGCGCGGCGAGCGGCGCGGGTGCCGTGTTGCGGGACCTGTGTGTGAGATAAAGCGCGAGACCTGTGAACACGAAGCCGCCGACCAGGTTGCCGAGCGTTACCGGGATCTGGTTCCAGATCCACCATTCCGCGACGCTGACTTTGGCGCCCATCATCATCCCGGTCGGGATGATGAACATGTTGACGACAGAGTGCTCGAAACCCTGAGCAAAGAAGATGAATACCGGCATATAGGCGCAGGCGATCTTGCCGATGGTCGAGGTCGTCGTCATCGCGGCGACCACGGCAAGACAAACCATCCAGTTGCACAGGACCGCTTTGACGAAGACGGTAATCATGCCGGCAGAACCGAGCGCTTCATTGGCGACGGTCTTCGCTTCAGCCACCGCAATGATCTTGGCGGCGACGCCAGCCGGGGCGGCAGTGCCAAAATTGGTCAGCGCGATCGCGAGCAGTGCGCCATAGATCACGCTGCCGATAAGATTGCCGAGAAACACCCAGGACCAATTGGCGACCACGCCTTTGGCATCGCCATCGCCGTCGACCCAGGGCAGCGGCACGATGCCGAAGCTGCCGGTCACGAGATCAAGTCCGAGCAGCACGATGAGGATCAAGCCAACGGGAAAGATCAGCGCGCCGACCAGCGGCTGATTGGTCTGCACCATGCCGGTAAACGCCAGGCTCGTCGCGGCGGCGAGGATTGCGCCGGCAAGGCCGCCGCGGATAATCAGATCAATGGGTGACAGGGCAAGTTTGCTGCGTCCCGTATTGATCATGGCTGCGGCAAGATCCGTCGGCTTGACGTAATCCATTGCTGTCTCCTCCTTCTTCAGTTCTTTGCGTGTGCTGCGGATTGCGCAGCCTGGGCGGCCACGATGTGTGCGGGCGGCAAAACCACCGCGTTCGCAGGACCAGGCAGCCCGCACGTGGATGTGAGATTGTCGCTTTCGGGTTCGGACTTCGCGCCGAGGCTTGCTTTGCGCTCGGCAAAAGCGCGGCCGAAGACGATGTCCTCGCGAATGGCTTCGATCGAGGCGCCGGTGCGAAGGAGCTCGAGATACCAGCGCGCATCCGCCGTATCGCCGTAAAGCACGGCGCCGACGAGGCGTTCGCCTTCGATCACCAGCTTGCGGTAGGTGCACAGGCCGGCATCGGCAAGCACAATGGATTCGGTGCCTGGCGCGCGGAGAAAGTCGCCGGCCGAGAAGACGTGAACGCCTGAGACTTTCAGGTTCGTCGCATTGACGCTGCCGGTGTAATGCGCATCGCGCCCGGCAAAACGCTCGGCCAGCGCGCGGGCCTGCTCGTTGGCGGGCTCGACCAGGCCGTAGCACACGCCGCGATGCTCCGCGCATTCGCCGATTGCAAAGATGTTTGGATCGCTGGTTGCGAGCCCGTCATCGACGACGATGCCGCGATTGACCGCAAGATTGGCGGCGCCGGCGATCTCCGCATTGGGCGCAATGCCGACTGCGATCACGACCGTGTCCGCTGGCAAGATGCGGCCGTCTTTGAGCTCGACCGCTTCGACGTGATCATCGCCGTGGATGCTTGCCGTCGCCGCTTCGAGCTCAACCTTGATGCCCTTCGCCTCTACCGCGCGTTTGAGCAGCGCCGCTGCACGTGCATCGAGCTGACGCTCCATCAGCCGGTCCATCAGATGAACGAGCGTGACCTCGACGCCGGCCTTGGCGAGCCCATAGGCGGCCTCTATCCCCAACAAGCCGCCGCCGATCACGACCGCACGCGAGCCGCGGCGTGCGGCATGAACAAGCGATTCCGTGTCGGCGAGATCGCGGAAGGTCAGCACGCCGGGCAAATCGGCGCCTGGGAGCGGCAGGCGGACGGCGCGTGAGCCGGTGGCGAAGACGAGCTTGGCGAAGGGCAGGGTGGTCCCGCCTTCGAGCGTGACGGTCCGGGCCGCGGCATCGACCGCGGTTGCGGCCGTGCCATAGCACAGCGTCACGCCATGCTTGCGCCACCAGTCCGCCGGTTTGACGGTGAGATCATTTGCGGCGACTTCGCCGGCAAGGACCGACGAGAGCAGGACGCGGTTATAGGCAAGCCGCGGCTCCTTGCCGACGACGGCGATGGCATAGCGGCCAAGCGCACGCTGCGACAGCTCCTCGCATAGCCGGGCGGCGGCCATGCCGTTACCGATAATGACGAGAGGCTCGCTCATGGGTGTTCACACTTCCCGAATTGTTTCGCGTTGCTATTCGGCCGCGGCGCTGCGGCCGTAAGCCTCCGCGATCATGAAGTCGGCAAGGACCGCATAAGCTTCGGCCCATGCTGTCTTGAGTTCTGGCGTCCATTGCGGGCCGAGCCCGCATTCCAAGGTCCACAACAGCGCGGTGCCGACCGGCTCGTAGTCGGCAGCCTTCACGCCGTAATCGATGTGGCGTTTGGCGAGCGCGCTTGCGGCAGGCAGGATGGTCTCGAGATTGCCGAGACCGTTGACCACCGCACCGAGCATCGCCATGAGCTTGCGGCCCTGCTCCTCGATGTCGCCGCGAAACAGCGGCTTGACCGCCGGTGCAATCTCGAACAGGCGGCCGTAGAACATGGCAGCCGCCTGCCCGGAGATCGGCACGACCTTCGCAAAGCTCTCCTGGATCGCCTTGACTTGGTCCGGCGTCATGGTGTGTGCCTTCCTCCGCTCACACCCGCGCTTCGGCGAGGCTTGTTGAACTCGACGACAGGAAGCCCTTGCGCAGATAGAACCACCAGGTGAGCGCAAGGCAGCTCCCGTAGAACGCGAGATAGATTGCTAGAGCGACATTCGGCCCGCCGGTTGCTGCGATAGAGGCGCCGAAGCCGCGCGGAATGAAGTAGCCACCGCACGCGCCAACTGCGCCGATGAAGCCGAGCGCTGCGCCGCTCTCGATGCTTGCCGCTTTCAAAGCCAACGCTCGGCCGGCGTCGCCTTGGCCTTTGGCGGCTTGCAGCTTCTCCTCACGGAAGATCGACGGAATCATCCGGTAGGTCGAGCCGTTGCCGACGCCCGTCGTGACGAAAAGAATGAGGAACATCACCAGAAAGCCGGTGAAGTCCTTGGCCTCGACGAAATACATCACGCCGATGGTCGCCGCCGCCATGGCGATGAAATTCCAGAAGGTGATGATCGCGCCGCCGATCTTGTCGGCAAGCAGGCCGCCGAGCGGACGCGCCAGCGAACCGACGAGCGGCCCGAGGAAGGCGATGCCGAGCGTCATGCTCGGGAATTGCGTCTTGATCAGAAGCGGAAACGCCGCCGAGTAGCCGATGAAGGAGCCGAATGTCCCGATATAGATGTAGGACATGATCCAAGTGTGCTTGCGTCCGACGATCGCGAGCTGTTCCTTGAACGTCGAGCGTGCAGTGGCGAGGTTGTTCATGAAGAACACCGCGCCAAACACGGCAATCGCCAGCGGCACGAGCCACATCAGACCGGCATTTTGAATGTAGGTGCCGTCGTGCCCCGGCGATGCCTGATAGAGATTGATGATGCCGAGCCCCATCAGGATCGGCGTGAGCAATTGCACGCTGCTGACGCCGATATTGCCGCCGGCAGCGTTCAGCCCAAGCGCCCAGCCTTTCATGCGGTCGGGATAGAAGAACGAGATGTTCGTCATGCTGGAGGCGAAGTTGCCGCCGCCCAGACCGGCGAGCGAAGCAACCGCCAGCATTTCCCAATACGGCGTGTCGGGCTGCGTGACGAAATAAGCCAGCGCGATAGTGGGAATGAACAGGATGGACGCGCTGAAGATCGTCCAATTGCGGCCGCCGAACGTCGTGACCGCGAACGTATAGGGGAAGCGCATCAGCGAGCCGATCAGTCCCGGCAACGCCACGAGCTGAAACAATTGGTCTGTCGTGAAGTGAAATCCAGCCGCCGGCAATTTGGCGGCGACGATGCTCCAGATCAGCCAGATCGAGAAACCGATGTGCTCGGCAACGATTGACCAGATGAGATTACGCCTGGCGATGAACTTGCCCTTTGTCTCCCAAAATGTCTCGTCCTCGGGATTCCATTCCGAAATCCAACTGCTCATTGCCTTGTCCTTTCGTCGGCGAAAAATGGTGTCACGCTTCCCCGGCGAACCCATTTCCAATTCGAGCAACAAAAAACGCCGTGCCCTGAAGGACGCGATGCTCGCGTTACCTCCCGGACAGCGGCGTTGCTGTCGGCCCTTCAGCGGGCCAGGACGCAGCCCATGGCAGCGCCCTTGGATAAGGATGAATTCAAACTTCGTGCCAACGGTGCAGGATGCAGAAAATCAAATGAAATCAAGTAATTAACCTAGTGCTAACTTTATAGGCGACGAGGGGTAATTGCTTACAGGAACCGCAGGATGCAGAAAATTTGTGCAATGCAAAAAGAATCACTGCCGGCCTTTGGGAGCCGTTTTCAGGGCGGCGAGGTAGCCCGCGATGTCGTCAGCGTCGAACTGCGGTCCGGCAAAAGCCCGGATGTGCTCCGCGGTTGCGGACGATTTGGCATTGGTGCCGAGCGCTAGATCGTAGAGGTCCGGACGAAAGCACGCTTTGGCGGCGGCAAGCAGATCCGGCGACCAAGGTGCCTGATTCCAGCGCACCATTTGCGCGTAAAGCCAGGCCGCATCGGCCGGCTCGGGGCGGGCGGCGCCTTTGCGGCCGATGAGCATGTAGTCCGGGTCGGTGCGGAAGGTTTCGCCAGGCGCAATCCGCAACCGGCCTTTGAAAGTACGCTCGATGATCTCGGGCGCCACAGCGATCCGGTCGGGTGCCGCCAGAAGCGTGACCAGTTCTCTGAGATTGGCCGGATCGTTGATGAAATCGGCGGCATCGTTAAGCGCGCTGACAAGCCGCTTGAGCACCTCGTCGCGATTGGCCGACCACGCGGCACGAACAGCCAGGACTTTTTCGGGAGCTTGGGCAAAGATGTCGCTGCCGAAATGCAGGATATGGCCGATGCCGAGCTCGACGGCGACCGAATTCCATGGCGCGCCGACACAAAAGCCATCGACCTGCCGGCTGGACAGGCTATCGACCATATAGGACGGCGGCAGCACGACGAGCCGGACGTCTTCGTCCGGATCGACGCCGCCTGCCGCGATCCAGAAACGCAAAAGATAGTTGTGGCTGGAGAACGGAAAGGTCATGCCGAAGGTGAGGGGATCGGCGCCCCGCTTGCGCCGTTCGGCGACAACACGCGCGAGCGCTTGCGCTGAGACTTTCGCATCAGTGATGTCACCACCTTGGGCCGCCAGAGTGAGCGCGCTGTGGAGCGCAGGTGAGACAGTAATGGCATTGCCATCGGCGCCGAGCACAAACGGCACCAACAGCGGCATTTTGATATGGCCGATGCCGAGACTCGAGGCGATGGCGACCGGCGCCAGGAGGTGTGCCGCATCGAACAAGCCGATATTGAGCTTGTCCCGTACATTCGACCACGACACTTCGCGGACCAGGTCGAGCGATAATCCTTGCTTGGCCGCAAACCCTTTGTCCGCGGCGACGACCAGAGCCGCGGCGTCGGTCAGTGGAATGAAACCAATGCGGAGGCTGTCGCCGCTCATTTCAAAAGCTCCGCGGCGGTGATGACCGATTGCGCGACTTCGGCGATCTTCTTGTTCTCGTTCATAGCTGTCTTGCGCAGCATGGCGTAAGCATCAGCTTCGCTGACATTCTTGACCTTCATCAGAATTCCCTTGGCACGGTCGATCACTTTGCGCTCGCTCAGCGCATTCTGCGCCCGCTCGAGCTCGCTGGTCAGGCGGGCAAAAGCGTTGAACCGGGAAATACAGAGATCGAGAATGCCCTTGATCCGCTCTTTCTTCAGTCCGTCGACGATATAGGCAGAAACACCGGCGTCGACGGCAGCCTCGATGGCCGCGGTGTCGGCTTGATCGACAAACATCGCGATAGGCCGTTTCACGACGCGGCTGACTTGAAACATCTGCGCCAGCACGTCGCGGCTCGGATTTTCAAGATCGATGAGGATGACGTCGGGATCGAGGCTGTAGATGCGCGCCAAGAGGCTCGTGGTTTCTTCGATCCGCGTGACGCGCGTATAGCCGGCTTCGCGCAACCCGTCGGCCAGAATCGCGGCGCGTACCGGATTTTCATCGACAATGACGATGTTAAGCGCGGGATCCATCTGCGAAAGGTGCGCAATTCGCCCTTGCGGTACCAGCAAAAGTCGGCAGGACCATGCAAGAGCACGCGCGGCCGGCAAAGGCAACTGGCGAATAGAAGCGGTTTCGGCCGGGACTAGTGTGACGCTGCCGGCTCCAAGGCGCGAATGGGGCTCGCGCGGCTAGCAAAGCGCTCTGCCGACGCGACGGTATTATGCAGCAGCATGGTGACCGTCATCGGACCGACACCGCCCGGCACCGGCGTAATATGCGACGCCTTCTGGCGTACGCCTTCGAAGTCGACGTCGCCCACCAGACGTCCGTCCGGCAGCCGGTTGATGCCGACATCGATGACAACGGCGCCGCTCTTCACCATCTGCGGCAGAATCAAATTGGGCTTGCCGGCGGCAACGACCAGGATATCGGCGATAATTGTGTATTGCGCGAGGTCGCGAGTCTTGGCGTGGCAAATGGCAACCGTCGCCTCTTTGCGCATCAGCATCAGCGCCATGGGCTTGCCGACAATGTTGCTGGCGCCAACGACAGTGACGTTGCGGCCTTCGAGCTCGATGCCTTCGTGCTCCAGCAACTTCTGCACGCCATAAGGCGTGCAGGGCGGGAAGACGGCGTCGCCAGCGACTAGGCCGCCGACATTGTAAAGATGGAAGCCGTCGACATCCTTGTCGATCGAGATCGTCTCCAAAATGTGCTGCGCTGAAATGGAAGGAGGGAGCGGCAATTGCACCAGGATGCCGTGAACCTTGTCGTTCGCATTCAGCCGCCGAATACAATCGAGGATTTCCGCCTCGGAGACACTTGCGGGAAATGTATAGACCTCGGAGGAAATACCCACATCGGCGCAGGCGCGCACCTTGTTGCGGACATAAACCTTCGATGCCGGATTCTCGCCGACGATGATAACAGCAAGTCCCGGCTGAAGGCCGTGTTCTGCCGCGAGTCTGCTCGCACGCTCGCGAATCTCGGTACGCACCAAGCGCGCAACTGCGGTTCCGTCGATGATCTTTGCAGTCATAGCAGCCCTAGAAAAGCACGGCTTCGGGACACCGGCAAACGCAGGAGTCCCGACCAGTCAATGGCACATGCGCGAGCTTGTCACTAGCCGCGTTTTTTGAGGGCGAAAGCCCACGGTCCGGCCCACGATATCGCCGATCGACACATCGAGCCGGCGGTCGTGCGCGGTTAGCTCAGCGTCCATCGCTCGAGCGAAATGCGAGCCCTTTCTTCACAAAGGCAAAAGAGCGTTACCCAAGCAACCAATGGCTGTGCCGAGGCGGCACGATTGCTCCTCAGGCGCCGAACCACTCCGGATGCTGCGTCAAGGCGACGACGCCGCACGCGAATGTCAGCACGCAGATGGTCCAAAGCAGTAGCGCGGTATAATTTTCGTCGGTCATCGCAAGCGGTAATGCAATCGACATGCCAAAGCCGTCCGGTGGCAGCCGGAAGGAGTACGAGTCGTTTGTGCGGGGTCGTGCTAGCAAATGGCCCTAAGGCAAGGCTAGTCAACTTTGCATGAACGAATTGTGTCAGCTCAAGGGCGCTTCAGCGAGCAACGTCGTTGTCTGCTCGAAATGCAGATAAGACGACTGAACGAGGAGCGAGCCGATCAGCCCGACGGCGCAAATGCCGATGATGGCCCAGATATTCACGCGCCTGCGCGTGGTCGACTGAATGCCGAAGGCGGTCTGGCCGCGCAATTCAGCACTTTCAATTCCATTATTATTGAGAAGTTTTCCGTCGCGCATTTCCTTCTCCCATGTTGAAAATCTGGCCTCTTGTACGGGCCACAATCGAACCGCCTCCGAAGCGATGTATGGCGACATCCGGCATGGGATTTCGCGGTATCGGAGCGCGATGGTGGGAGACTTTCGCTCAAAGTTTCAAAATTAAGGTTCGATAATTCGCTAAAGTTTTAAACGTCGCGCGTGCATCTCACGCAGGAAGTGTGCCGACAGCCACGGCGGCAAGCCGCCGCGCTTGAGCATAGAGCGCTGCCACAGCGCAGCTTGCCATGCGCGTGCGCACATTGTCGGCGCGGCTCGTCAGTATGATGGGCACGCGAGCGCCGAGCACGATGCCGGCGGCGTCCGCCTTGGCCAGGAAGCTCAATTCCTTGGCCAGCATGTTGCCGGCTTCGAGATCGGGGACCAGCAAAATGTCGGCGTCTCCCGCGACCGGTGACGTGATCTGTTTGATCGCAGCTGCCTCCGGGCTGATGGCATTGTCCAGCGCAAGCGGCCCTTCGAGCAGCCCGCCGGTGATCTGCCCGCGATCGGCCATCTTGCAGAGCGCCGCCGCATCGATCGTCGATGGCATTTTCGAGTTGATGGTCTCGACTGCGGCCAGAATGGCGACTTTGGGCTTCTGGATGCGAAGCGCCTGCGCGAGCTCGATCGCGTTTTGCACGATGTCGGCCTTGTCCTCCAGCGTCGGCGAAATGTTGATCGCGGCGTCAGTAATACAAAGCGGCTTCGAATAGGTCGGCACGTCCATGATGAAGACATGGCTGATGCGGCGCGCGGTGCGGATTCCGGTCTCTTTGTTGACCACCTCGGCCATCAGCTCGTCGGTGTGGAGGCTGCCCTTCATGAGGGCATCGGCTTCGCCCTTGCGGACAAGCTCGACTGCTTTGGCGGCGGAGGCGTGGCTGTATGGTGTGTTGACGATTTGATATTGCGAGATATCGAGGCCGAGAGATGCCGCGAGCGCACGAATTCGAGCCTCGGGGCCGACCAGGATGGGCTTGATGATTTTTGCTTCGGCCGCTTCGATGGCGCCACGGAGCGAAGTTTCGTCGCAAGGATGCGCTACCGCGGTCCGCATCGGCGCAAGCGCGCGGCAAGCGTAGATCAACGCGTCATATTTTCTCGGGCGCTCAGCCGGCTCACTCATGGCGGATTCTCCGCTTGGATACGCTAGGACACGGCCGCGAGACGACTATCGCAATAGATCATATCCGATTTGCGACGCAGAGCCAAAACAACACAAGCGAGGCCCGACGTGGCGGTCAGGGCACCAGGACCGCAGCCCCCCGCAGACGCCCGGAGCGCAAATCCGACAATGCTTCATTGGCTTGGGCAAGCGGGTAGGGAACCGTTTCGGTTCTGATGCCGGCCTGCGGCACAACCGCGAAGAATTCCTCTCCGTCATGCCGCGTCAGGTTGGCCACCGACACGAGCTCGCGTTCCTCCCATAAGAGCCGATAGGGAAAACTGGGAATGTCGCTCATGTGGATGCCGGCGCAGACGACGCGTCCGCCTTTGCGGACCGCGGCGAGTGCCGCCGGCACGAGCGCGCCGACCGGCGCAAAAATGATGGCACAGTCAAGTTTCTGCGGCGGCGTCTCATCCGAGGCTCCGGCCCAGCACGCTCCCATTCTTCGCGCGAAATCTTGCGCCGCCGTATCTCCGGCTCGCGTAAAGGCGAACACATCGCGACCTTGCCAGCGGGCAACTTGCGCGATGATGTGAGCAGCAGCACCGAATCCGTAAAGCCCGATCTTCCTGCCATCGCCGGCGATGCGCAACGAACGCCAGCCGATGAGACCCGCACAGAGGAGGGGCGCCGTTGCGATATCGTCGCGGCTGTCGGGGAGCTTGAACGTGTAGCGGGCGTCGGCAATCACGTGCGTGGCATAGCCGCCATCGCGCGTATAGCCAGTGAATAGCGGCCGATCGCAGAGGTTCTCGCGGCCGCTGCGGCAGAATTCGCAATGGCCGCAGGTGCGGCCAAGCCACGGCACGCCGACGCGCATGCCGGGAGTAAGCCCAGTGACGGCAGGTCCAATCGTGTCGATACGGCCGACGATTTCGTGACCCGGAATGATCGGCAATTTGCGATTTGGCAATTCGCCGTCGACGACATGAAGATCCGTCCGGCAGACGCCGCAGGCCTGGACCGCGATCCTGACCTCGCCGTCCGACGGCGTCGGGTCCTCGCGTTCAACAAGACGAAGCGGCGCCCGAAGCCGTTCCAGCACCATCGCGTGCATGATTTCAATATTCCAAGAGATTGCACCTATCGGCAGACCGCGCCGTCTGCATCAGCCTAGACTAGGCCTGCGTCCGCGGCTCCTCTTCCTCATCGGCATTCAAGATTTCAACGATGCGCCCAGCTGTCGGCTTGAGCGGCTCGCCTGCGCCGAAGACATCGGCGTCGCCGGCGATCCACAAGGACGCTTCTTCGACGTCCTTTGTCGTTGGCCGCAATGATAGGACGTCCGCTACCTTTTCGTTATCCAAGGATGCGCCTGATATCATCGGCCGTAGCCGATGTGGCGCTCTTGGAAGTGTCGGCTGGTTGCTTGCCCATGGCATGATTCCGGCGGTGGCACGATCTCGGCAACGGCCGAAGGCTTGGCGCGTCAGTAAGCACGCCATTGCCACATATAATATTTTGTCGGCGGACCATTTGCCATTGACTCAGGTCAATGCTGAGACCGGCTGGCGGCGGATTGCCTAGTGCGTGCTGCCGGTCCTCGCGAGCCACTCGTTGCCAACCTTGGCCTAAATGCGAAACGCCCGGGCCCCTGTGCCTGTTCCAGCGGCGCTGTTCCGGGTACGGAGCCCGTTTGTACGCACTTCGACTTGTCACGCGTCCCGGGCTATCAAGGATGACGGGAGCGTAAGGCCGTTCGCGGCGACGCAGGCAGGAGCGCAGACATGAAGACGCATCATCTCGAGGCCGGCGCTAACACCGTGCACTGGGGCTTTTTCGATGCCGCGCTCAAGCCGCTCATGACCGTCGAGCCGGGCGATACCGTCGTGATCTCCTCGGTGTCGGGCGCGCCCTGGCAAATACCGCCGGCCGGATCCGGCCTCACAGTGCCGACGGCGCTGACTGACGTGCACGCCAAGGTGCCGCAAAAGCTGGGCCCGCACATGATGACCGGGCCTGTCGCGGTGCGCGGCGCCAAGGCAGGGCAGGTGCTCGAGGTGCGTATCAAGGCAATCGAGCTTGGCTACGATTGGGGCTACAATTTCTCGCGGCCGCTGTTTGGCGCACTGCCGGATGATTTCGAGCGCACGCATCTGATTCACATTCCGCTCGATCGCGAGCGTATGGTCGGTCGGCTGCCGTGGGGCCTCGAACTGCCGTTGAAGCCGTTCTTCGGCGTAATGGCCGTGGCGCCGCCGTCAGGCTGGGGCGCGATCGCCTCGCCGCCGCCGCGGCGCAACGGCGGCAACATGGACAACAAGGAATTGGTCGCCGGCACGACGCTCTATCTGCCGATCCACGTCGATGGAGCGCTGTTCTCGGTCGGTGACGGCCACGGCGTTCAAGGCGACGGCGAAGTCTGTGTCACTGCAATCGAAACCGGGCTCATTGGCACGTTCGAACTACATCTGCGCGACGACCTGAAGCTCGAATGGCCGATGGCCGAAACGCCGACGCATGTGTTGACTATGGCTTTCGATCCCGATCTCGACAGCGCCGTAGTCATCGCTCTGCGGGACATGATCAAGCTCATTTGCGCCCGCACCGGGATTTTGCGCGAAGAGGCTTATACACTGTGCAGTCTCGCGGCCGATCTGCGTGTCACCCAGGTGGTGAACGGCAGCAAGGGAATCCACCTCATGCTGGATAAGGAGCTGCTGCAGAAGAGCGGCGGCAAGCGAGCTTAGACTACGCGCGCAGGGTCTAGCCCGTCGCCTTTGGCTTGCGGCCCCAGAAGATCTCGATGCCCTTCCAGACAAAGGTGCCGGTATCGGAGACAAGACCTGAAAACGCCGACTCCAGATCCTTCGGGCTATAATAAGGGAATTCCTCGAGCTTCCAGCCGACGCGCGAGAGAAGTTTGTCGAAGACATACTCGATGTGCATGTCGAGCTCGACCTTCATCCTGGTCTCGGGACTGTAGGCGATTTCCGCGAGCACAAGATTGCGTCCGTCTTTTATGACGCGAAGCATTTCGGCGCCGGTCTCGCGCCAATCGTCGGTGTGTTGCACACCTTGCAGACAGGCTGCGCAGTCAAAGCTGCCGCCCGGCATGTCGCGTGTATAGGTCCACTGCCAGGTGGCGAGTTGCCCGCCGCGGCCGCGCTTTTTCGCGATGTAGTTGTCCCGCGCCTCATCGGTGATATCGATAACTTTGATATCGCCGTTTGGCCCGATGCGCTGTCTGATATCATCGACAAAGCCGCACGGCTCGATGCATTCGCCGATGATGAGGACCTTGTCGCCGGGGCGCAGCTCGAGCCGATTGTAGATGACATCGCGGGCCACTTCCGCCTTGCGCCACATGAACGGCAAGCCGCCGAGCAGGACCGCGCGACACCAGCGCTCCTGCTCGTGCTTATCGAGGATGACCTCGCCGAAGCGGCGGACATCGTAGGGCTGCATCCAATCCCAGGGGTCTTCTCGCTCCATGGATGCCTCCCGCAGTGTTTATCGTTGTTATGCCTTGGTTAGACCTTGGCCGGCTTGAGCCGGATGTGGATGTTCTTTTCCTGGGTGTAGGCAATCAGTTCTTCAAAGCATTCCTCGCGCCCGATGCCGGACTGCTTGTAGCCGCCGAACGGCGCGCCGAGGAAGTGCTTGGACACTTCGTTAACCCAGACGAAGCCGGACTGCACCGCGGCTGCCGTGCGATGCGCGGTCGACAGTTCGTTGGTCCAGATCGATGCGGTGAGACCATATTCGACCGCGTTGACCTCTGCGAGCATGCTGGTCTCGTCGCTCCATTTAAAGATGGAGAGCACGGGTCCAAAGATCTCTTCGCGCGCTATGCGCATGGTCGGCTGGACGTCGGCGAATACGGTCGGCTCGATGAAGAAGCCCTTCGCCAGCGCCGGATCGGACGGACGGCCGCCACCGGCGAGAAGGCGCGCGCCCTCGGCTTTGGCGCTGTCGATGAAGCCCAAGATACGCTCGTATTGGGTCTTGGAAATGATCGAACCCATCGTCGTCGCCGGATCGGTGGCGACGCCGGGCTTGTAGTGCGCGATCTTTGCCTTCACCTTGGCAAGCACAGTCTCGTAGATTTTCTCGTGAATAAAGGCGCGGCTGGTCGAACCGCAGGATTGCCCGCACCAGGTGAAATTCATGCCGCCGATGACGCCGTCGGCGACCTCGTCCGGATCGGCATCGGGAAACGCGATCAATGCATTCTTCCCGCCGAGCTCGAGCATCACGGCTTTCAGCGTGTCCGCCGCAGCCTTCATCACAGCGCGTCCAGTCGGCACCGAACCGATCAGCGCGATCATGGCGACGTCGGGATGCGAAGCGAGGGAAGAGCCGGCCTCGCGCCCGCCCGGCACGAGATTGAATACACCCGGCGGCAAGATATCGCCGATGAGCTCGGCCAGACGCAGCGAGGAGAGAGGAGCTTGTTCCGGCGGCTTCATCACCACGGTGTTGCCCGCAGCCAGCGGCGCCGCGGCCTTTCCGGCGCAGAACATGAAGGGGTGATTGAACGGAATGATGCGGCCAACGACGCCGCGCGGCTCCCGCACCGAGAAATTGACCACGCCCGCGCCCATCGGGATCGAGGAGCCCTTCATCTCGGTAACCAGCCCGGCATAGAACTCGATCTGGGCGGCGGCCACCGTCGCGTCCTTGACCATCTCCGCGAACGGATTGCCGCAATCGGCGGCGTCGATCAGCGCCAGTTCTTCGGCATGGTCGCGCAGCACGGTAGCAATGCGCTTGAGCATGCGCGCCCGCTCCAGCGGCGGCGTGTCGCGCCAAGCCGGGAACGCGGCCTTGGCCGAAGCGACCGCGGCATCGATGTCGGCGGCGCCGCAATCGGCGACGAGTCCGAGCGATTCACCGGTGCCGGGATTGATCGAGTCCGCGTTGCGGCCCGACTTCGCTTTGTGCCATTTCCCGCCATAAAAGGCGTCGCGGTGCTCGGGGAGGTTCAGCGGCTGCGCCTTCAGCGCTTTGGGGGGAACGGCGGTATTCATGGGGTCCTCCTTATCGAAAGCCGGAAGGCTTTCATATTTCAAGTTCGACGTGGTGTCGCCGGCTCAGTGCCCTGCCGGCAGCCTTTGCTTATAATTCTGCCAAGGCCTGTCAGCATCAAAGTTCTCGCTGGCGTTGACTGCCAATTCTGCATCGTCGAGGGCCTTGACTTTTGGATTGAGCGCCATGCCGGCGAACTGTGCCTGCGCGTCGATATGAGTATAAAGCGTCCGCACGGTCGCCTCCCGCACCGAGCTGCCGACAACCGTGTCGCCGTGACCACGCATCAAAACGACCGGGTTGGCGCCGAGCGTCTTCGCCAAGGCGTCGCCGAGCTGCGCATTGAGCACCAGCATACCGCGTTTCGGCGCGTTTGGATTGACGTCACGAACTTCGAACAGTGGCGTTTCCGGCGGCAGGAATCCGGCCTGGGCCACCACCGGCAGCAACGGCACGCCGGCAATGCCAAACGGTATGACGGCCAAATCGTGGGTGTGAATCACCGACTGGACGTCGGGGCGCGCTTTGTAGACCTGACAATGAATGTAGCGCTCGCCGTTCAGTCGCGGCGCTTCGGGCGCGACGGGCTTGCAGTCGAGACCGACCTCGACAATGTCGGCACGCGAGACAAGCGCGGGCGGCATCGCGCGCGGCATGTAGAAATGGCCGGGATTTTTCACTGAGCGGGCACTGACATGACCGAAGCTGTCGAGAATTCCTTCATTGGTCAGAATGTGGCTTGCGGTGATGACATCTTCAATGCGCGCCTCGTCCGGGTCACTCGGCGCGGCACTCTGAGCATGGGATACCATGGCCAAGAACGCCGCGGCGGCAAATGCGGCGCATGCCGCATGGATTTTTTGCATCGTAAGCCTCCCCTCGATATTCAGCGGGCGGACCCGCTCTGCTTGCGCAGAATCGGTCCCCAAAGCGCGATGTCGTCGTTCAGCAAGCGCCCGGCCAAATCGGGTTTGCCACCGACGGCCTGAATGCTTTGCTCGGAAAATCGGGCGAGCAGCGCCTGCGACGCGAGCGCTTTGTTGAACCCCGCATTGAGCTTAGCGACGATGTCGTCAGGCGTGTTCTTCGGCGCGAAAAGCGAAAGCCAGCCGAGGAACTCATAGTCGGGGACTCCCGCTTCCGCGATGGTCGGCACGTTCGGCAGCGACGGCGCTCGCTCGCGTGACGTGACGCCCAAGGCTTTCACCTTGCCGCCGCGAACCAACGCCAGCGATTCCGGCAGACCCATCACCATCGCGTCGACGCGTCCGGATATCAGATCGGGCGTCGCCGCTGACGAGCCGCGATAAGGGACTTCCATAATGGGAATGCCGGCTTTGCTCCCAAGAAGCTCGGCGGTGAGAGATGACGAAGATCCAGGACCGGAAGTTGCTATCGAGATGTTTTGCGAGCTAGAGCGCGCGTGAGCGATGAATTCCTTCAGCGTCGTTGCCTGCATGCTCGGCCCGACCACCAGAACATTCGGCAAATAACCGAGCGTGATGACCGACGTGAGTGCGGACTTCGGATTCCAATCGGATTCCGGAACCATGAACTGATTTGCGACACAGGCGATGTTGCAAAGCAGCAATGTATATCCGTCAGCCGCGGTGCGCGCTGCAGCTTGGGCGCCGACGAGACCGCCGGCGCCGCTAAGATTTTCGACGTGGAATTGCCAGCCGGTTTCAGTGCTGGTGAACTGCGCAGCCGTGCGCGCGAGAATGTCCGCGGCGCCGCCCGGCGCGAATGGGACGACAATCTCTATGCTGCGGGTCGGAAATGAAGCCGTGGAGTCGGCCCATGCTTGTGGCGTCAGCAACGACACGATCGCCAACGCGGCGATAAAAATCGAGCGCAACAGCACGGTCCGGCTCATGCGCATGTCGTAATCCCTTGTGGCACCAGCCCCCAGGTCTCTGCGAATGCGGCAATCAGCTCAAGCTCCTCATGGCGTCGGCGCCGGCCTGCGCGGCGGGCTCATCGTTGTCGGCAATGCCGGAGACGGCAATTCCGCCGACGCATTGCTTGTCGTAGAACAGCGGAATGCCGCCGGCCATCGGCAGTCCGTTCGGAAATTTCAACCAACCGGGCTTCTCTCTGACCCGCTGCTCCAAGGCTGAGCTCGGGCGCTCGCGGAAGGCGGCGGTCTGGGCCTTTTGGATCGCTACCTCGACGCTGTTGGGCGATTGCAGATCGGGCCGCTCGAGATAGAGCAGATGGCCGCCGAAATCGACGATTGCAATGGTTCCCTCAAGCCCAAGCTTGCGCGCATAGTCTCGTGTTGCCGCGGCCAATACTTGGGCGTCTTGCAACGTCAGTTGTGGTCTGTTTCGCATTCGCTTCTCCGCAGCCTAGTCTGCGCGGCGGCATTATTCTGCATTGCCGTAACCGCCGCGCGGCAGCATTAATAGCCGGCTTCCCGTCATGCGACATCATGGATTCTACAATCAATCTTGCTGCTTGCGTCCGGCCTAACATAGGTTTTCGCTGCGTCTTCGCGGCGCCCCAAGGAGTCGTTCGTGTCCAATGAAAAACAAGCTGGCACTGGCCGTCTCGCCGGTGCCAAGTCGCCAAGTTATCAGCGCGCTGTAAACGAGCCCGAGACCAGGGCAAGCCGCTTCACTGCGCGTTACATGATCGCAAGTGACGTCGCCTATGTGCTCAGCGCGGCAGAGCTTGGCGCGACGCCGCGAAAGGTCGCGGTCGAACTGTTGAAGGCGTTGCTGCCGCTCTACGACAATGTCTCGGCAATCGACACGGCTGTGCCACTCGGCGATGTTGTCGCGCAGCGCGAGGCTTGGATCACGGAAAAGGCCGGTCGCGAGAATACGGCCTGGCTGCATCTTGGCCGCAATCGCGGTGAGAGCTTGCGCAGTTTTCTGCCGCGCATGTTCTTCCGCCAGACCTTGCACGAGGCGGCGCAGGCGAACGCCAAGCTCCTGGCGAATCTTGCTATGCGCGCCGGACCCGTCCTGGAAGCGATCTCGCCGAACTATCACCATCTCCAGCATTCGGGCCTGACGACACTTGGCGAATACCTGCTCTCATGGGCAGTGGTGTTCGAGCGCCACATGGAGCGCTTCGCGCAAGTGGACAAGCGGCTCGATAAGGCGCCGCCACCGTTTGGCGGCCGCAAGATCCTTGATGATCTTTATCGCGACGTCAGCCGCCGGCTCGGATTTTCCACACGCGCGCACCTTCGCCGCGACGGGATCTGGGTGCACGATCAGTTCACCGAGCCATTTTTCGCTCTGACATTGCTGTCAGTCGATCTGGCGCGGCTGGCGCAGGATCTGCGCGTCTGGATGACACCGGAATTCGGTTTCTTCGAGCTTGCCGATGAGCATGCCGGCGGCAGCAGCGCCTTGCCGCATGCACGCGTGCCGTTCGGCTTGCAGGCCGTAATCGGCGGTTCGATCATGGCGTCGACCCGGCTCGCGGGCGAGATGACGGCGTCCAGCAATTTGTCCGAGGGCTCGGAAGCGATCTATCAGTCGGCCAGCCTTTACGGTCTGGCTCAGGACATCGTCGCCTTCACCTGCTTCATGGGCGATGTGGTGGAGAAGGGGAAATTCAATCTGGAAGAGATGCGCCGCAAAGCCATTCTCGATTATGCCGGATCGAGCGAAGCGCACGATCGCCTGGTCTATGATTTCGGCGTGCCGTTCCGGACCGGGCATCGCGTGCTCGGCGCGCTGGTGCGCAACCACTTTCAGAAAGAGCCGCCGATCGATCTCAATCAGATGCTGGAGAAGGAGCTCGGCCGGCCGTTTGCGATCGATCAGGATGAGATCATGGACATCGTGCTGGTCAAACGCATCTGGCCGAGCATGTTCGATTTTCCGATGCTGCGAGAAACGCTCGCCGATTACGAAAAAAAGTCTGAAGCAGCAACAAAAAGCTCCAGCGGTAATGGCGCAGTCGAGCAGGCCATCGAAAAGCTGCTGACCGAGGCGCGTAGCTGGCTTGCCAAGGCGGAGGCCTGAAGGACATTGACGGCCCTATACGGGCAGCGACAAGCCCGATCAAAATAAGAACCGACAGGGAGGAGAACATGCGCGGGAAATTGATGCTTGCAGGTGGCGCAGTGCTGTTGGCGCTCTCGAGCTCGACGGTCGCGGCCAAGGCGGACTATCCCGACAAGCCTATCCACATCGTGGTGTCGTACACGCCCGGCGGCACGGTCGATCTCCTCGCGCGGGCGCTGGCGCCATATCTGACCAAGGCTTGGGGTCAGCAAATCGTCGTAGAGAACCGGCCCGGCGCCGGCGGCAGCGTCGGGGCGGAATACGTCGCGGCCGCACCGGGCGATGGCTATACGCTGCTGCTGTCGACCAATTCACCGCTGACCACGAACGTGGTGGTGTTCAAGACGCTCAACTACGATCCGTTGAAAGATTTCGTGCCTGTGATTGTGCCGGGCGAGAACTCGCTCGTGCTCGCGGTCGATCCGAGGCTTCCGGTCAAATCGGTCGACGACTTGATCGCACTCGCCAAGAAAGAGCCGGGCCGGCTGATCGGCGCGTCGTCCGGCAATGGCTCGACGTCGCATATGGCGCTTGCCGAATTCGAGAAGACGGCCGGCCTGGATATCACTCACGTGCCATACAAAGGCGGGGTGCCGAGCTTGACTGCAGTCATTTCCGGCGAAGCGCAACTCGTATTCGCCGACGTTGTGCCGACATTGCCGATGATCCGCGACAAGCGCGTTCTGGCCCTGGCGACGACGGGCTTGAATCGTTCGGGCGTGACTCCAGACATTCCGACGCTCAATGAGCTGGGCCTGAAGGGCTTCAGCGTCACTGCTTGGATTGCCATGGTCGCGCCGAAAGGGACGCCCCAGGCGGCGGTCGACAAATTGAATGGCACGATCAACGCCATTCTGAAGGATCCGGAGTTTCGGGCGCAGATCATCAAGATCGGAATCGACCCGCTGGGTAACACTCCAGAGCAGTTTGCAGCCTTTCTGCGAGAGCAGCTTCCGATCTGGAAACAGCGCGCGGTCGAGGCTGGGCTGCAGCCGGAATAGCCAGACGCCGCATCTATATAGTCCTAAAGGGAATGCATTTGGATCGGCATCAACAGATTCTCGGCAGCATTACGTTGCGAAATTGGCAGCTGCGCCCTTCGGCGCCCGCTATCATTTTCGAAGGGCGGACCATCACGCATCGTGAATTTGCCGAGCGTGCCTTCCGCCTTGCCAATGCTTTGCGACGGCTCGGCGTGAAGCGGGGACAGCGCGTTGCCATTCTCGCGCAGAATTGCCCGGAATATATGGAGGTCTATGCGGCAGGCGAACTCGGTGGCTGGACGACAGTCACGATCAACTATCGTCTCGCGGCGCCGGAAATTTCATACATCCTTCGGGATAGTGCGCCGCAGGTCCTTATTTGCGAGGCGGAGCTCGAAGATCGGGTGCATCCTGACGCGCGCAAACCGCTTCAGCACATTCTAATCATCGGCGGCAATCAACAAGACGGCGGCTACGAAGAGGTTTTGGCGCAGGAAAAGCCGGAGCCGCCTCCGCCGCTGGTCGAGCCGGATGATGTCGCGTTCCTGGTCTATACCAGCGGAACCACAGGACGCCCCAAAGGCGTGATGCTCACCCATCGCGGTCAGATGCGCTCCGCCTTGATTTCCGCCTTCGAGGCTCTGGTGCAGCCGACTGACCGGCTCGCGCTGGCCATGCCGTTCTACCACATCGGCGCCAAGAACCAGTGGCTCAGCCATTCCCTCTACGGCTGCCCGATCATCCTGCATCGTGCGTTCCGTCCGGACCGCTTCCTCGGCGCGTTACGTGAGCACGAAGCGACGGTGACGCTGCTCGCGCCCACCATGCTCAAGGACCTGCTCGATCTCGGCTGCGATCATGCTTCGGTGCCGTCGTTGCGGAAAATCTACTATTCGGCGGCGCCGATGCCGGAGACGCTCCTGCGGCGCGCGGTGAAGGCTTTTGGTCCGATCTTTGGCCAGATCTATGGGATGACCGAATCTGGCGGACCGGGCTGCACGCTGCATGCGCATCAACACGTTCTCGACGGCCCGCCGCAGATCGTGCGCCGACTGCGCTCCGCCGGCCAGCCGATGACCGGCTGCGAGGTGCGCATCATGGCGTCCGACGGGAGCTTTTGCCCGCCCGGCGTGCCCGGCGAAATCGTCATTCGCAGCGAAGCGCTGATGGCGGGATACTGGAACAATCACGCCGCCACGTTCGAGACTTTAAGCAACGGCTGGCTGCACACCGGCGATCTCGGAGAGACCGACGAGGAAGGCTTTGTCTACGTGGTCGACCGGGTCAAGGACATGATCGTCTCGGGCGGCGAAAACATCTATTCGCGTGAGGTGGAAGAGGCGTTGCTCAGCCATCCAAGCATTGCCGATGCCGCAGTCGTTGGCGCCCCTGACGAGCGCTGGGGCGAAACCGTCTTGGCGTTCGTCGTTAAGCGGCCGGGGTCGGAGGTGAGTGCCGACGAGGTCATCGCGCACTGCCGAGAGAAGATCGCCGGCTACAAGCGCCCGCGTGCGGTGAAGTTCGTCGAGGCGCTGCCGAAGCTGCCGAATGGGAAGGTCGAAAAGTTCAAGTTGCGCGCGCCGCTGTGGGAAGGGCGCGCCAAGGCGATCTAACGCAGGGGATCTAACGCAAGCGATCTGACAAGGGCCGTTGCCAGAGGGCACTATGCATTCCTTCGAAAGTCTCAAACCGGGCCAGACATTCTCGAGCAATGCGCGTACGCTGACCGAGACCGATCTTGTCATGTTCTGCATGATGATGGGCGACTGGCACGCGATCCATGCCGATGAACAATATGCCAAGGACACGCGTATCGGCCGCCGCATGTTCCACGGCACTTTCGGTATCTCGCTTGCGATCGCGCAATCGGCTGATCTTCTGCCGCTGAGCAATCGGATCATCGCCGCGCTCGGAATCAAAGACTGGTCGTTCAAGGCGCCGCTGTTCATCGGCGACACGGTGCACACGGAACTGGTGATCGCGGGAACGCGCGTCGCCTCCGATGGCCGCAGGGGCGTGCTGTCGCGGACTCTTCGTTTGGTCAAGCACGACGCAACAGTTGCGCAGGAAGGGCTGGCCGAGCTCCTGGTCGAGCTTGAAGCCGGCGGCAACGCTCGCGAGCAAAGCACATGAGCGAAATTGCAAAATCGCCCCCATCGGCGGCGCAAAATCTGATCGGCGGAAGCCTCGCTGTGGCGTTCGGCATCGCGGTTCTGGCCGTTGCGTCGCACTATCCGATGGGGTCGCTCCTGCGGATGGGCCCGGGTTTCTTCCCCTGCGTGATTGCCGTTCTCATCGTTTTGCTCGGCCTTGCTTTGGTCATCAGCGGCTTGCGTTCGCGCGCGGGCGCGTCGTCTATCAAAATACAATGGCGCTCGGTTCTTGCGATCGCACTTGGCGTTATCCTGTTCGCGGTATCGCTGGAGCGCGCCGGCCTTGTGCCGGCGACACTTATGCTCGTCCTCGTCAGCTCGCTCGCCGAACCGAATTGGCGGCCGCACCGTGTCGCGGTTCTTGCCGTCGTCGTAACGGCCTTGGTCTATCTGCTTTTCGTCACTGTCTTGCAGATTCCTGTTTCAGCGGTGAGCCTTTAGATCATGAGCTTCTGGAACAATCTTGCGCTGGGCGCTGAAGTCGCCTTCACCACACAGAATCTGCTGTATTGCTTCCTCGGCGTGACGCTCGGCAACTTGATGGGCGTGATCCCGGGCGTCGGTGCCGTTGCCGCGGTCTCGATCCTGTTGCCGGTGACCTATCACATCCCGCCGTCGGCGGGCCTGATCATGCTGGCGGGCCTTTATTACGGGGCGGTCTACGGTGCCGTTACCGGGGCGATCCTCCTCAATATTCCCCACACCGTATCGGCCGTCGAATGTCTCGACGGCTATCCGATGGCGCGGCAGGGCAGGGCCGGTGTCGCGCTGTTCATGACGACCATCGCCTCGCTCTGCGGCAGCATCGTCGGCATCGTCATCCTCGCGCTGTTTGCGCCTCCGGTGGCGGCGATCGCGCTGACCTTCGAGTCGCCGGACTATTTCGCGCTGGTCGTGCTCGGCATGACCGGAGCCGTGGCCTTGGCCCGCGGCTCGCCGATCCGATCCTTCATTATGATCCTGACCGGCATGTTGATTGGTCTCGTCGGCATGGATGTGACCTCGGCGCAGCCGCGTTTCACGTTTGGCATCTCGGAATTTATCGACGGCATTTCCATTGGCGTCATCGCCATGGGTCTGTTCGGCGTCGCCGAGCTGATTGCCAATGCCGGTCAATTGCGGGTCGGAACCGTGAAGGCGAGCGACATCACTTGGCGCTCGCTATTGCCGACGCGCGATGACATCAAGCGCTCGTGGCCGGCCATTGTGCGCGGTACAGGTCTCGGCTCCTTCTTCGGCGTGCTGCCCGGAGGAGGATCGGTTCTGGCTTCGATCATCGCCTATACGACCGAAAAGCAGATGGCGGCCGAACCGGATCGGTTCGGGCAGGGGGCGATCGAAGGCGTCGTCGCCCCGGAGGCCGCGGCGAATGCGGCGTGTCAGACCTCGTTCGTTCCGATGCTGACCCTCGGAATTCCAACCGATCCGATCACCGCCGTGATGCTCGCCGCTTTGCTGATCAAGGGCGTTTCGCCCGGTCCGGATTTCATCAACGCGCATCCCGATATCTTCTGGGGCCTCGTTGTCAGCTTTGTCATCGGCAATGTGTTGCTCGTGATCTGGCACATTCCTTTCATCCGGCTTTGGGTCCGGCTGCTGACCGTGCCCTTCGATATCCTTTTTCCATCGGTCCTCGTTCTGATCTGTCTCGGCGTCTACACGATCCATAATTCGACATTGGATGTTCTCCTGGTGCTGGTGTTCGGGTGCATTGGCTACGGCATGCGGCTACTGCGCTTCGAGCCAGCGCCACTGCTGATCGGCCTTGTGCTAGGGCCGCTGATGGAGACCTATCTGCGACGATCCCTGATCGTGTCGCACGGCAATGTGCTGGCGCTGGCCGAGCGGCCGATTTCAGGAACCATGCTGCTGGTTTCGGCGCTCATTCTGATCTGGACCTTTCGTAAGAGAGCCGGGATCAAAGTCGAGGGGCCGTCTCAGCCGAATTCCGCAGCACGCGCGAAGTGAATGTTCAATGATGTTGATTCATCAATCCATCTTGCCGGGCAATGAACAAGCGGCTGTAACTTAACCAGTTTGCAAGCTGCAAGCTGGAACGCCGGTTCGCAGTGAGCTCGTCAATTTTACAGATTCCGCGGAGGACGCATGTCGCTGGTCGATCGAAAAATTCGTGTCGCGTTTGTAGTGGGTGACTATCCGCCGGCGGAACGTAAGCGCCGCGAAGACACTGCTTTGGCCTATTCGTCGCCGGAAGTCGAAGTCGGCATCGTTTCAGTAAAGGCGAGCCCGCATTACATCGGCAACGCGCCGGATCTGCTCGGGCTTGCGGTACCGCCTTTCATTGACGCTTTCCGCGATGCTGAGAAACAGGGCTACGATGCCGTGGTGCCGCTCGGCACTCTCGATCTGGGCGTCGACGCCGGACGTTCTGTTGTCGATATCCCGGTCGTCGGTCCGAGCGAGTCCATGCTGCACATCGCTTCCATGCTCGGCCGCCGCTTCGGCATCATGATGTATCACGACTTCGTCCTGCCGCTCGGTTATCGCATGGTCGATCGTTTCAACATGCGCGACAAGGTCGTCGGCTGGCGGACCTGCGGCTTCGAACTGCCGGATATTATCGCCAATCGCGATCAGGTGATCTCGACCTTTGTCGACAAGGCCAAGGAACTCGTTGAACTCGGCGCCGACGTCATCCTGCCGATGGGCATCACGCAGTGCCCGGTGCACATCAAGCCGGATTGGCTGATGAAAGAGCTCGGCGTTCCGGTGGTCGAAGGCATTGGCGCTCCGATCCGGCTTGCCGCTATGATGGTCAGCCTTAAGCTGCATTACAGCCGCAAGTTCTGGCCGAAGTCGCCGCTGTTCGAGGGCAAATGAAAGCGGCCAAGTCGAGCGCGGCGCGGCCGGGAGATGGAGATGGCCATGAGCATCAAAACAATTGAAGTCATTGTCGCCGACAAAGTGGCGAAAGTGGTGCTCAACCGGCCGAACAAGAAGAACGCCATGAATCCGCAATTGCATGCGGACATGACGGAAGTGCTGGAAACGCTGCGCTACGATGATGCCGTGCATGTCGTGGTCATTACCGGTGCGGGCGACGCCTTTTGCGCCGGCATGGATCTGAAGGAGTTCTTCCACGATCTGAAGGAGAACCCGAAGGAATACAATCGGGTTCTCCGCCAGGCGACCGAATGGCGCTCGCGAACGCTGCGTTACTTCCCCAAGCCGACGATCGCAATGATCAACGGCTACTGTTTCGGCGGAGCCTTCTCTATCGTCGAAAGTTGCGATCTCGCCTTTGCCGCGAACGAAGCCAAAATGGGGCTCTCCGAAATCAACTTCAAAGGCTTTCCCGGCGGCAGCGTGAGCAAGTCGCTCGCCAATCTATTCCGCCCGCGCGACGCGTTGTTTTATGCAATGACCGGCCGCTCCTTTGGCGGCGAGGAGGCGGCGCGCATCGGCTTTGTCAATCAGTCCTTCCCGCTGGCGAAACTCGAGGAAGAGACCATGGCGATCGCCAAGGAGATCGCCGGCAAGGATGCGGTGGCGCTGCAAATGACCAAGGACGCCTACCGGCATTCGCTGGAAATGCCGCTCGACGCGGCGCTCAACTTCATCGTCGCCAAGGAAGCCGAAATGACGATGAAGCAAGGCGACACGTGGCGCAAAGAGGGCATCGGCGACTTCGTCGCTGGCGAGTATCGGCCCGGCATGGGCGGGCACGAGAAGATCAATCGCTAGATCGCGATGATACTAGGCCGAATCATACTTGTCATCGCGAGGAGCGTAGCGACGAAGCAATCCAGTGCTGCGGCGCTGTTCTGGATTGCTTCGCTTCGCTCGCAATGACGGTGACGTTGGTCGACTTAAATCAAGCGGCGGATTGATCGGCTTTCGGGGCAATGAACTTGCCGCGCGGCCTGATCATGAAATCCTGTTTGTGCTGCTCTATCACATGTGCAATCCAGCCGGCCGAGCGGCTGACCGCCAAGAGACCTCCGGCGATGCGGCCGTGCAAGCCTAGCGCGCGGCACAGAACGGCAAGCGCGACGTCGAGATTCACCACGGCTTCACGGCCGTCGATATGTTCGAGGGTTTGCAACGCTTGCCGGCTCTCGTCGGCGTGTTGCGTGAGGCTCAGGGCAAGCTTGAGGATCTCGCGTGCGCGCGGATCGCCATCTGAATAGAGGGGATGGCTAAAACCGACAGGACCGGCATGGAGAGGCGAGGGGCCGTCATTTTGACCTGGCGCGGAGGCAGCCGCGCCCAGCACCTGCTCGATGTGGTCGCAACGCAGCCCAAGCGCCGATCCGAAATGGACATGCAACGCGGCGCCGACGCAGGAATACAGATCGGCGCCGGAAGATGCCGCGATCCGCGCCGCGAATGTTGCCGGCGTGAATTCGTGATCTGCGAGCAACACAAGGACGGCGTTGAGAATGCGGATCTGCGATCGATGGGAGTAGACGCCAAATGCACGAAGCATGTAGCTCGCGATGCTGTCGTTTTTGTCGGGCGCCATGAAGCGCTGGTGCGGCCCGGCAAAGCAGAATGCCAGACAGAGCGCCTGAACAAGGGCCCGCGCCTGCTGCAGCGACGGCTCGAACTGCGGCTCGGGGGATTGGCTCTGTTCAATGCACAAGAGGACGACAATTTCTGTCAGCAATTGTCGCAGATGAATGTTCGGATAGGCGCTCGTCAGCGCGGCGACTTGGGGCGCGATACGAAAAATCGAGTCGTCAAAAGCCCATTGTGCCGACGGATTGATCTCCTCGCCGCCCCACAGATACTCGGCCGCGCATTCGAAGCTATAGCCTTCGTGCGCCAGTTCGACCGCAAGGTATTCCCGGTAACGCGGCCCGTCTTTCGTGATCTCGGTGATGCCAGTCAGAAGAACCGGCTCGCCCCATTGCAGCGCCCCGCCGGCGACCGCGCCGTGGCCGGACCGCGCTGTGCTCCGCGTCTTCAGGCGGCGAACGTCCTCGCGATTGTAAAGGGAGTTCTTGCCGTCCAGACAGATCCTGCGGATCATGCCGCGGCTGACATACGAATAGAGAGTCTGCGGTTTGACGGCCAATATGGCGAGAGCCTCGGCGCTGCTCATATAATCGGAATGTTCAACATTTCCCGATGGCGTCGAGGCGGATGCCTGCATCAATCGATCCTCCCTGGCGGCCTTGTTCTTGGTTCGCGCTCATCTGTCGCGGTTCTATTTATATTGGCGAGGCGCCAGATGACAATCCTGCCCCTCGCCGCATGGGGCGAGCCGCGGAACCGGACGTTCGCCCTGCGTCAGGCATGAGGGTTGACCCAAGACCAATTTATTAGGACATCACACCAAATGTCTCTGGAGACTAGCCCAATGCCGGAATCGGTTCGCGAACCTGTTCTTGACGTCGCCCATCTTGGGCATATCGAATTGTTAACGCCGAAGTTCGAGGCCAGCGCGAAGTTCTTCATCGACGTGCTCGGGATGACGGAAAGCGGCCGGGCCGGCGACAGCCTCTTCCTGCGCGGCTGGGACGATTATGAGCGCTATAGTCTCAAGCTTACGGCTTCCAAGACGTCGGGGATGGGACACGCAGCATTTCGCTGTCGCAGTCCGCAAGCGCTGGAGCGGCGGGCCGCGGCGCTGAAAGGGTCCGGTTATGATGTCGGTTGGTCAGATGGCGATCTTGGGCATGGCAAGACTTTCGTCTGCCACGACCCGGATGGGCATCGGATCGAGCTTTACTACGAGACGGAATGGTACGAAGCGCCGTCAGACAAGAAACCTGCGCTGAAGAATCAGGCGCAGCGATTTCCCGCGCGCGGTGTGAGCGTCCGGCGGCTCGACCATTTCAACGGACTGGCGGCGGATATCAAAGCCAACCGCATCTTTTTCGAGGACTATCTCGGCGCGCGCCTCACTGAGCAGATCGTGCTCAATGACGAGACCGAAGCCGGAATGTGGCTCACATTCACCAACAAGTCCTATGACTTCGCCTATACGCTCGATCATACCCATACCAGGGGCCGCTTCCATCACGTGACTTACGCGCTCGACAGCCGCGAAGAGATTTTGCGAGCGGCCGATATCTTTCTTGAGAACGGAGTCTTTATTGAAACCGGCCCGCACAAGCACGCCGTTCAGCAGACCTTCTTTCTTTATGTCTATGAGCCAGGCGGCAACCGGGTCGAAGTCGCCAATGCCGGCGCGCGACTGGTCCTCGCGCCTGACTGGAAGCCCATCCGCTGGACCGAAGAAGAGCGCAAGAAAGGCCAAGCTTGGGGCCTGAAGACGATTGAATCGTTTCACACCCACGGCACGCCTCCGATTGAGGCCGGTAAAGTCGGATAGACGCAACCTCGGTTGCGAGGGCGGGTCTTGCGAAGTCGCGGTCAATCGGTCAGCGTCGATTGCGACATCGGAAATCAACCATTCAAAGCGACAAAGGGGAGGGCGGTTGCCATGCTGGGTGCTGTCAGAATGTTTGGAGTCATCGCGGCCCTGCTGGTGATGTCTCAAGCTGATACCGCCTTCAGCGCCGAGGACTATCCCGCGCGAACCGTCACCATCATTGTGCCGTATACGCCGGGCGGCGGCGTCGATGCGATGGCGCGGATCATTGCGCAAAAAATGTCCGACGCGCTGCATCAGAGCTTTGTGGTCGACAACCGCGCCGGTGGCGGTGGCACAATCGGCTATCGCGCGGTGGCACGCGCAGCGCCGGACGGCTATACGCTCTTCCTTGGCCATACCGGCACGATTTCGATCAATCCGAGCCTCTACGCTGATCTGGGCATGGACCCGCGCAAGGATTTCGCGCCGGTCGGTCTGATTGCTTCGATGCCGGTCGCACTCCTTGCCAATCCGTCTTTTCCCGCCAAGACCGTCGCCGATGTCATCGCTTTGGCGCGGAAAGAGCCGGCCAAGTTCAATATCGGAACGTCGGCGGTCGGCACCGGCGGCTATATGTGCGCCGAACTGTTCAAGGCTGACTCCAAGATTGAAGCAACGCTCATTCCGTATAAAGGCACCGCACCGGTCATGAACGATCTTCTCAGCGGGCAAGTCCCGATCGCATTTGGCGTCTTGCCGCCGGCGCTCGGCAATTTGCAGGCCGGCAAACTGCGCGCCATTGCCGTGACCAGCAAGAAGCGGTTCTCGCTGCTGCCGGACGTGCCGACGTTTGACGAGTCAGGAATGCCGGGATTTGAAGCCGTTCTTCATTACGGTTTGCTGGCGCCGGCGGGCACACCGCCGGAGGTCGTAAACAAGCTGAGCGGCTTGCTGCAAAAGCTTGCCGGTGATCCACAGGTGCAAGATCGGATTCACTTCGAAGGCGGTGACCCTCTGACGTCGACGCCTGCCGAATACGCGCAGGATATCGATGTTGAGGAGAAAAAGTGGGGCTCTCTGGTTCGCAAATTGAACCTCAAGGCGGAATAGAAAGTAGCTCCCGCTTCAAATTGCATCTTGCGAAGCGCGTCACCCGGCTTCGGCTCGTCTGGACGGTCTCGATCTCGCCGCGCGGCGTCGTATCGGTTTGGCTTCTGGGCTGTGTGCGCCGACCTGCCCAGCATGCATGCGCAAAGCCTCGAGAAAATGGCGGTGAATGCGGGTCGGTTGCCAGTCGGCCCGCGTAGCTATTCCATCACAGCGATGCAGTTCGGCTGACCGGAAGGACAACACCGCCAATTTGCTCGGTTCGTTCAGCTGTGCTTCGAGCGCCGACATCAGGGTAAGCTGGTCCGACGTCGCCAGCAGATCGCGATAGATCTGCAACGAGGTCGTTTCGACGCTGATTTTAGGGAGTTCGGGCAGACTCGCGAACATGCGCCGAAAGGCCTGCTGCCGGGGCGTCACAGGTCCTGGCATGATCCAGTGGTAGCGGGCGAGCTCGCGCAGGCTCAGTGTCTTTACCCGGGTCAATGGATGGCCGGCACGGCCGACGACGACATAGCGGTCCGTGAACAGCTCTTCTTCGGCCACATCTTTCGCCCAATCGGGCAGGCGGAGCACGCCGAACAGAAAGTCCAGCTTGCCGGTGCGCAGGTCATCCAAGAGCTCTTCGTAGTGACCATCGACGATACGCACAGTGGCGGTTGGATATGTTCGAAAAAACTCATTGATGGCGGAAGAGAGAATTTGGGTCCCGGAATGGGGAATATTGCCGACGACGACGCGCGTGACGACATTGCCCCGCGCCGCCTGCAATTCTTCCATCCCGTAAGCCAGCTCCCGTAGCGCGATTTGAAAGCGCCGTGCGATCTCGCTGCCCAGCGATGTTGTCGTCATGCCGCGGCTGGTGCGCTGATAAAGCCGACGGCGCAGTTCGCGTTCCAGGCTTTTGGCGGCTCGATGCAGTGAGGGTTCGGAGATTTTGAGCGCGCGCGCCGCCGCGTCGAAGGAGCTGTTTTCGGAAATCGCGATCAAGCCACGGATCTGAGGCCCGGTGATCCGAGCAAGGGTGACATTGAGAGCTTGGGCACCGTTGATCGTGGCGGCTCCGCCGTCGCTCAGCGCGATGCGCAACTGGTCGAAAAATCGATGAACACGCGGCAGCAGGACGGCGCCGTTCGTCGTGAGATAGCAGCCGGTCCCGCGCCGCTCGAACAGTTGCGTGCCGACACGGTCTTCGAGAGCGCGGACGGATTCCGTAACACCGGGCTGCGAAAGATTAACCACCTTGGCAGCGCCGCTGATGCTTTGCGAGGCGGCGACCGCCGCGAAGGCGCGGAGCTGACGCAGTGACGGGAATTCGTGCGAGGTCATCGCTGGCCGGGCCTGTATTGGCGGATTCGACACACAAGTGTCGCAACGATTTATAGCAAAAACTTATAGCTCCGGGCACGAATTTGATTGGCGGTTCGGCCGCTTCGCAATGACAATCGGCGCCAACCACGCAGGTCCTCGCGGGCGGCGCTCGCGCTGCCAGGCGGGATCGGCACAACAACAAATTTGAGAGGGAGGCGTCGATTTCTCCGCAGCCTCTGACAAATGTCGCGCGCCGGCTCGGTTGCGCTGCGGTGGGCCTGGCGCTCGCTTGCGCGTCAGTCCTTGGCGTCGCTGCCCAGCCCGCCGGCGATTTTCCGAACAAGCCGGTTCGCGTCCTGGTGCCCTATGGGCCTGGCGGCGCCGGCGATCTGACAGCCCGGATGGTCGCCGACAAGCTCAGCCAATATCTGAAGCAGCCGTTCGTAGTCGAGAACAGGCCGGGCGCCGGCGGCATCACCGCCGCGCGCGGAGTGCTGGAGCAGCCCGCCGACGGCTATACGCTCGGCATATTCGGCAATGGACAGGCGATCAGCGCAAGCCTGTTCCAAGAGCTGCCTTACGACGTCATCAAGGATTTTGCGCAGATCTCCGTTCTTGCCAATTTTGAAATGTTGTTGGCCGTTCCGCCGACATCACCCTACAAGTCGGTCAAAGATCTGATCGAGGCGGCGCGCAAGGCGCCGGGCAAGCTCAATCTCGGCGCGATCAATCCGGGCAGCACGCAGAATCTATCGGCGCATCTGTTCGAGCAGGTGAGCGGCGCCAAGTTCACGGTCGTCACCTATCGTACCACGCCGGATTTGGTCACCGCGCTGCTGCGCGGTGATGTCGATCTTGGCTTCGATTATTTTGCCGGCCTTGGCACCACGATCGGTCCGGACAAGCTTCATATCATCGCAACGTCGGGAGACGATCGCGATCCGCTGCTCAAGGACATACCCACGGCGAAAGAAAGCGGCTTGCCCGGCTACGTTATGACCAGCTGGAACGGCATCGAGGCGCGAGCCGGCGCTCCGGCCGGAGTCATCAACACACTCAATGCGGCGGTCCGAAAAGCCGTCGCCGAGCCCGACCTTCAGCAGCGATCACTGCGGCTCGGGCTCGAAGCGCGCTCAAGTTCGCCGGAACAGATGCGTGACCGCATGGCTTCCGACATCGCCAAGTGGCGTGACGTCATCGAGAAGGCGGGAATTCCCAAACAATAGGGCGTTTGCCGTGCCAGCATCAGCTCAAACTGGCGTGGGCACAGCGGATTACTGCAAGCACTGGAGTAGGAAATGGCCGGACAGCCACGGTTGAAGATGGCGATTGCGGACTATGGGTATACCCGGGCGTTGAAATCAGGAAACGTGCCCATCAGGGGCGTCGACCCTGATTTCATTCAAGTGGTGCCGATCATCGCCGCCTTCCGGCGCATGGTTCGTGATCTCGAATTCGACGTCTGCGAAATGGCGCCGACCACCTACATGATCGCCCGCGCCCGCGGCGCGCCCTATATCGCGCTGCCAATTTTCCTGATGCGCCGCTTTCATCATGGCGGCTTCGTTGTCCGCCCTGATGCAAATATCAGGACGCCCAAGGATCTCGAGGGCAACAAGGTTGGCGTCCGCGCTTATTCGGTGACCACCGGCGTTTGGACCCGCGGCATTTTTGTCAATGAATATGGGCTCGATTCCTCCAAGGTGACCTGGGTGGTTGACGATGAGGAACACGTCGCCACGCTGAAACTGCCGCAAAATGTGCTCCACGTGCCGCCAGGCCAATCGCTGCAGAGCATGATGGCGTCCGGAGAGATCCAGGCTGGCTTCACCGGTCCGGCCGGCGTCGGCCGTTCGGGGCCACCCATTGTCAACTGGGACATGAATGCACCGACCGGCAGCGACGCCGGCGTCTATCCCGAGCTCATCGCCAATGTCGAGAAAGTCGAAGAGGACTGGTATCGCCGAAGCGGCATCCTGCCCATTCACGGCCTGGTCGTCGTCAAGGACGAGCACATCAAGGCACATCCATGGCTCGCGCGCGCGCTCATGGATGCGTTCGTCGCGTCGAAAAAGCCCTACATCGAGGACTTGAAGCTCGGCAAAGGCGATGCTCCGGAAGACAAGCGCTATCGCAAATTCATGTCGCTGATGAGCGATCCCCTACCTTACGGAATCTCCGCAAACCGCGCCAGCATCGAAGCCTTGGTCACCTACGCGTTGCAGCAAGAGCTCATCCCGTCACGGCCTCAGCTCGACGAGGTCTTCGTCCAGATCGATCCCTGAGAATCTCTCGTCCGAGTGCAAGGAACAAACATGTCCGACGTCATCGACATTCACCCGCATATCGTTTCGCCTGACACCAAGCGCTATCCGCTCGCGCCGCTCGGCGGCAAGCAATCAACATGGTCGAGCGAGCGGCCGACCACGTATCAGCAGCTTTTGGAGGCGATGGACGATGCCGGCGTCGCCAAGGCCGCGATCGTGCATTCATCGACAGCCTACGGCTTCGACAACAGTTACGTCGCGGATGCCGTCGAAGCGGTGCCGACACGCTTCACCGGCGTCTATTCGATCGATGTCATGGCGCCGGACGCGGTGAAGATCTTCGACCATTGGCTCGGCCGTGGCTGCACCGGCATGCGGCTCTTCACCACGGGCAGTACGTTGCCTGACCAGGCGACCTGGTTTGCCGATCCAAAGACCTATCCGTTCTGGGAACATGCGGCGGCAAAGAACATCCCCGTCTGCGTGCAAATGAAGCAAGAGGGCATTCCGCTGCTGCGACAGATCATGGATAAGTTTCCGAAGGTCATCATCATCCTTGACCATCTATCGCGCACGCCGTTTGAGGATGGGCCTCCTTATAGTCAGGCCGCGGAGCTCTTCGCCTTGGCCAGGTACGGCCAAGTCTATTTGAAAATCTCTCCGCTCAACGTGACACCTAAATCCTGGGGCAAAGGAACGCCGGAAACATTCTTCGGCAAGTTGATCGATACATTCGGCGCCTCGCGGATCGCCTGGGGCTCGAATTTTCCGAACTCGGTCGGAACGCTTGCGGAAATTCTCGGCGCGGCCCGCAAGGCGTTCTCTTTCGCCAAGGCCTCGGATCAGGACTGGGTCTTCGGCAAGACGGCGCTGTCGCTCTATCCGAAACTTGCAAGCTGACAGGGGAGGCAGGCCATGGCGACCGCGGTCACGCTACACACGATGCTCGGCAATTATGCCAATGTCGCGCCGCTCAAGAGCGGGGCGGTGCATTCGGATCTGGTCAAATACGATTTCGCCGAGGTCAAGATCGCCAACAACCATTTCAAGCAGGTGGTGCGCGATGCCAAATACGATCTCGCCGAGCTCGCGATTGTCACCTATCTGCAAGGGAAATCTTACGGCAAGCCCTATGTCCTGATGCCGGCCGTGGTGGTGAGCCGCGGTCAGCATCACACGATTGCGTACAATGCCGAACGGGGAGAACTGAAACCGTCCGATCTGGCCGGCAAGCGCGTCGGCGTTCGCGCCTATACCGTCACTACCGGAACCTGGGTGCGGGGCATTCTGGCGAGCGACTACGGCGTCGATCTCGACAAGGTCGAGTGGATCACCTTTGAGGATCCGCATCTCGCAGAATACCACGATCCCGATATCGTCAAGCGTGCGCCGCCCGGCAAAGAGCTCGTCCAGATGCTGCTTGACGGCGAGATCGATGCGGCCGTTGTCGGCGACAAGCTTCCCGATCCCCGCCTGAAGCACCTCATTCCCGATCCGGAAGCGGCGGCCAAAAAATGGGCCGAGCGCCATCACGGCATTCCGATCAACCACATGCTGGTCATACGGAGCGAGCTGTCGCAGTCGCGGCCGGACGTGGTGCGCGAAGTGTTCCGGGAATTCCAGGAGAGCAAGCGCGCCGCTGGCCTCGCCGACAAAGGGCCGCTCGATCCTTACCGCTTCGGCGTCGAGGTGTGCCGTCCAACGCTCGAAATCATCGTCGATTTTTGTCTTCGGCAAAAGCTGATTTCGCGGCCGATATCGGTCGATGAATTGTTTGACGACACAACGCGAGTATTGGGCGCGGGCTGATGGCTCGGCGATGCTCCAGTTACAGAGCATGCGTCGAGCTGTTCACCGAGCATATGGACTTTATTTCCGCGACGGATAAGGAATGGGTCATGGGGCGCGGCCTTGCCGAATGCCTCAATTGGCCGAAATCCTGACAGACTGACGCGACAAGACGGCCGGCAATGGGTGATCGATGGAATTGCCGCCACAGCTGCGCCGCGCAGTTGATCGTGCGCTAAGCGGCGTTGCGCTTGCCGACCTCGCCGCATCCGCAGCCGCGCTGTCGCGGCGTTATCGTGAGGAGCGCAGTGACGGCAAGCCTTACGTCGCGACCACTCAGGACGCGCTGGCCTACCTCGCGACACGACTTCCGGCGACCTATGCGGCAGTCCGCGCAAGCCTTGCTGCCATCGCCGAAGCGCGTCTGGATTTCGCACCGAAGACTGTTCTCGATCTCGGCGCCGGTCCAGGCACCGCTCTCTGGGCGGCAGCGGATTGCTGGCCAGGTCTCGCCGACGCCTTGCTCGTGGAGGCAAGCCCGATTTTCCATGATGTCGGCGAAGAGCTCGCGGCGGAAGCTCATTTACCCAAGGTCACTTGGCAAATTGCGGACGTCGCCGCGGCCGCCGTCGATGGCACTCCCCACGATCTGGTCACAGCCGCCTATGTGCTTAACGAGCTTGCTCCGGAGCGTCAGCCGCTGGTCGTGGAACGGGCATGGCTGGTCACCACCGACACGCTGGTCATCGTCGAACCGGGCACGCCGGCAGGCTGGCAGCGTATCCTCGCCGCGCGGCAGCAATTGATCGAGCAGGGCGCGTATGTGGTCGCGCCTTGTCCGCATGCGCAGGCCTGTCCGCTCCAGCCGCCGGATTGGTGTCATTTTGCCGAACGCCTCGCGCGCTCGCGTCTACACCGGCAAGCCAAGGGCGCGGAGGTTCCTTGGGAAGATGAGAAGTTCAGTTACGTGGCAGTCTCGCGCCGGCCGGCAGCGCATGCTGGAGCGAGGGTCATCGCCCGTCCGCGGAAGGCCAGTGGTCGCGTCACATTGAAGCTGTGCAGTCCTGACGGATCGGCGGGGGAGCAACTATTCTCGCGCCGCGACGGGACGACTTATAAGCGCGCTTCGCGCAGCAATTGGGGTTCGTCCTTGTGACGGCTGGCGGCGTAGGTCGAGCTGCCGCGGAAGCCTCATCCTGATTTCAGCTTTCCCTCGAAGACATCGCGATCCCACGCCGTCGCCGTCAGGCCGCGTTCGCGCAGCTTGAATTTCTGCACTTTGCCGTTCTCGGTCATCGGCAGCTCTTGCAGGAACTCGAGATAGCGCGGCACGGCGAAATACGGCAGGCGAGGCTTGCAGAATTCGATCAGTTCCGGCGCAGTCAGCGTCTGGCCGGGATGAAGGATGATGGCGGCCATGACTTCGTCTTCCGCCAGATGCGAACGGACGGGGAAAGCGGCGGCATTGGCGACGCTGGGGTGGCTCAGCAGCACCTGCTCGACCTCAAATGAAGAGATGTTCTCGCCGCGACGCCGGATCGCGTCTTTGAGGCGGTCCATGAACCGAAAATAGCCGTCGGGCTCGCGCACGACACGGTCTCCGGTGTGAAACCAGAGATTCCGCCAAGCCTCGACAGTCTTCTCCGGTGTGCCGAAATAACCGGTCGCGAACGCAAACGGATCGTCGGCACGCACCACGAGCTCGCCGGGAGTGCCGTCGGCCACCTCGTTGTCCTCGTCGTCGACGACGCGCGCCTGGAAACCATCGAAAACAGGTCCCATGACTCCGGGACGTTGCCGCTCGACGGTCGTGCCCAGGACCATATTTGTTTCAGTCGAGCCCCAGCCGTCGATCATGCGAATGCCGGTGCGTTGTATGAATTCGGCGTGGAACTGCTTCGGCACGCCCGGCGCCAGCGAAATCCGCGTGGCATGCGCACGCTCTTCGGGAGAGGCCGGACGAGACAAGAGGATGGGGACCATGGCGCCGAGCAAATAAGTCACCGTCGCGCGATGCCGTGATAACGCGGAATAGAAGCCGGACGCGGAAAAACGCTTCTCGAAGCGGATGGTGCCGCCGATCAATATAGCTTGATAGAAGGCGTTCAGCGCATTGGTGTGGAACAAGGGCAGGCTCGTGCAAAGGATGTCGTCAGGCTGAAGCTCGAGTGCTGCCCCCGTGTTCACCGCCCACCAGAAGTACTGCGCGTGCGGACAGCAGACGCCCTTTGACGGCCCTGTGGTGCCGGATGTGTAGAGGATGACCGCGAGATCGCTCGGTCGCAAAGGAGCCGGTGAAAGGCCGGCTTGGCCGTGTGGCAAGGGAACGGATTCGACGCCTCCCAATCGGATGTTCGCCGGTGCATCGATCGACCAGATCGCATCAACTGACAAAGTCGACGAATCGAGCATGGATAGATTGTCGGCGTGGGCGCCTTCGACAACCAGGAGCCGCGCGCCGGAATTCGACAAAATGTGCTGAAGCTGAGGTCCGCGCGAGGCGATATTGATGGGCACCAGCACGGCGCCAAGCCAGGCGCAGCCTAGCAGCATCCCGATGAATTCCATCCGGTTCGAGCAGATAAGCGCGACACGATCGCCAGCATGAATGCCGGCCGACTGCAATGCCGCCGCGGCGCGAGCGGCAGTGTCGCAGGCTTGCGCGTAGGTGACCGTAGCGTCGCCCGCCGACACCAGGGCTTTTTCGGGAGTCCGGTTTGCCTGCCGCAGCAACATTGTCGGCAGGGTCCGCTCGGCCGGCGAGAAAGCTTCCGACCATTGCTTGCGAAGAGTAGATGCTAGCGCCATTACGATGACTCGACTTTGCCGCCAAGATAGCTGGCGATGACACGGGGATCGTGAACGAGGCCGGCGGCTGCGCCGCTGAGAACAACGCTGCCGGTCTCGAGCACACAGCCGAAATCGGCGGTCTCGAGCGCAGCGCGGGCATTTTGCTCGACCAAGAGGATCGAGACGCCCAATTCGCGCAGCCCGACAACGATATGGAAGATTTCACGCACGATGAGCGGCGCGAGCCCTAGACTCGGCTCGTCGAGCAAAAGCAGCCGCGGCTTCGCCATCAGCGCACGGCCGAGCGCAAGCATCTGCTGCTCGCCGCCGGATAGCGTCCCGGCGAACTGCCCGCGCCGTTCCGCGAGCTTGGGAAAGCGAATGTAGACTTCACGCAAGTCCGCCTGCACCGCGCTGCGGTCGCGCCAGCGCGTATAGGCGCCGAGGATCAGATTGTCGGCAACCGTCATGTCGCCGAACAATTCGCGGCGCTCCGGCACCAGGCAGATGCCGCGCCGCACCCGCTCTTCGGTGCTGAGTGGGCCAAGATCATCCTGCTCGTAGCGGGTCTTGCCCGTGGACGGCAGAAGGCCCATCAGCGCCGAGAGCAGGGTGGTCTTGCCGGCGCCATTCGGTCCGATCACGGTCACGATCTGCCCTACTTGCATGTCCAGCGATACGCCGCTGACGGCCTCCATCTTGCCGTAGCTGACATGCAAGTCTTCGACCGACAGCAGCATCGTCATGCGACACCGCCCAGATATGCTTCCTGCACGCGTGCATCGGCCCGAATCGCGGCCGGCAGCCCTTCGGCGAGCTTGACGCCGAAGTCCATGACGACGATCCGGTCGACGAGGTTCATGACGAATTCCATGTCGTGCTCGACGAGGATGATCGTCATTCCTTCCGCGCGCAGCTCGCGCAGCAGGTCGGAGAGGGTCTGCTTTTCGAGCCGGCGCAGGCCTGCCGCCGGCTCATCGAGCACGAGAAGCGCGGGATCGGCGGCGAGCGCTCGCGCGACCTCGAGCAGCCGCTGCTGGCCGAGCGGCAAGTTGCCGGCAAGCTCGCTGTATCTGTCGCCGAGACCCACGCGGTGCAATTGATGCAAGGCTTCCGTGCAAGCGGCGCTCTCTTCGGCGCGATCAAGCCGCAAGGCTCCGGCGAGGAAGCCCGAACGGGTGCGCGAATAAATGCCGAGCAGGACATTGTCGAGCAGCGTCATATTCGGCCGCAATTTGACGTGCTGGAACGTGCGCGCCATGCCAGCTGCCGCGATGTACCGCGGCGGCGCCCTGGTAATGTCGCGGCCCTGAAACAGAATCGTCCCGCTGTTCGGTTTGAGCACGCCGGTGATCAGATTGAGCAGCGTGCTTTTGCCGGCGCCATTTGGTCCGATCAGACCGAGCACTTCGCCGGTTTTGACCTCGAAACTGACCTTGTTGACCGCCGCAAGCGAGCCGAACCGCTTCATTGCGCTATCGATCGCCAGCACCGCCTGTCCGGCTGCTGTGGTTCGCATCCGCCGCGACATTGGTGCGCCCGCGGCCGGCAAGATTTTTTTCTCAGGCCGCGGCAGATATTTCCTGATGATCGGCACGACGCCGCCGCGTGCTTTCTGCAGCAAAATGACAAACAAGACGCCGAACACGACGGCCTGGAGCTGTCCGCTATAGCTGGTCACGGAGGGTAGCACATCCTGCAACACATTCTTGATCAGCGTGACAATCGCCGAGCCGACGACGGCTCCGGCGAGCTGGCTCGCGCCGCCGACTAGCGCCATGAGCAAAAACTCGATGCCGGAGTCGATATCGAACTGCATCGGACCGACATAGCGCTGCATATGTGCGGAGAGCCATCCAGAGGCGCCGGCGAGCAACGCAGCCAGAACAAAGACGGCGAGCCGAATGCGGAAGGAATCGATCGCGAGACTTTCGACGAGCGCGGTTCCGCCCCGCAGACAGCGGATGGCGCGGCCCTGACGCGAGTCGAGCAAATTTCGGCACAGCAGCATCGCGCCGCCAAGCGCGATCCAAATGAGGAAGTAGATGGCGACAGCGCTTTCCAGCGAAATGGGCCCTATGCTGATCGCGGGAATGCCGGAGAGGCCGTTGTAGCGGCCAAGAACATCGGTGTTGCCGAACAAAAAATAGATCGCGATGCCCCAGGCCAGCGTGCTCAGCGAAAGAAAATGTCCGCCCAGCCGCAACGTCGCGATGGCCAAGATCGTCGCAACGAGCACGGTCGAAGCGAGCGCCAGCAGCAACCCGATCCATGGCGAGCCGCCCTGTGTCACCGTGTACCAGGCCGTGGCATAAGCGCCGATGCCGACAAAGGCGGCCTGCCCGAAAGATGTCAGGCCGGCGATTCCCGTCAAAAGTACAAGGCCAAGCGTCGCCATCGCGTAGATGCCGATATAGTTCATCAGCGTGATGGTGAAACTGCCGAACATCGCTGGCGCCACGGCAATGAACGCGACCGCGACGGCCACGATGAGGTAAGATCGAGCGCGCCTCATGTCTGGCGCTCACCTTCTTCTTCCTCGATTTCTTCCTCGACACCGCTTCTGGTCGCAAAGGACCGCCATAGCAGGATTGGGATCAGCGACCCGAAGACGATCACTTCCTTCATCGCGCTGTTCCAGAACGACGCGTAGCTCTCGAACAGCCCCACGAGCAGCGCGCCGACGATCGTGGCCGGGTAGCTGACCAGTCCGCCGATAATGGCGCCGACAAAGGCCTTCAGGCCGATGAGGAAGCCGGAATCATAGTAGAGCGTTGCGATCGGCCCGATCAGAATGCCGGAAATGCCAGCGAGCGCTGACGCCAAGAGAAAGGCGATTGCGGCCGTGGTCGAGAGCCGGATGCCGACGAGCCTTGCGCCGACGCGATTGACCGCAGTGGCCCGCAGAGCTTTGCCGCTGAGAGTGCGCTCAAAAAACAGAAACAGGAAAAGGCCGAAAGCGGCCGCGCTCGCCACGACAAGGAGGCTTTGGCCCGAAACGCTCATCGGGCCGACATTGAAGAACGCGCGGGTGATCGGCTGGGTGCGGAATCCTTCCGGACCGAAAAACACCAGCGCCATGCCGGACATCGCGAAGTGAACTGCGACGGAGATAATCAAAAGCACAAGGACCGACGCGTCAGCGAGCGGCTGGAATGCGATCCGGTAGAGCAGGGGCGAAATCGGCAAAACGACCGCGAGCGTGATCAGGATTCCCGCCCACATCGGCAAATCATAGCCGGCGGCAAACCAGGCGACGGCCGCCGGCGCGATCGGAAGCGCGGCATAATAAAGCAGAGCTTGCGGCAAGCGCTGGAACCGGCGCTGGCGGATGAGGGCCCAGACTTCCATGACGGTGGCGATAGCCGCCAGCGTCAGCACCAGCCACACCGTCCCTGGTGTGCGCTTGAGTTGCAGCGCCGCGAGCGTGAGCGCGGCATAGCCGACGACATCGCCGAACGGCACGAAGATCACGCGCGTCGAGAGGAAGATCAGGACGAGTCCCAGCGCGACCAACACGTAGATCGCACCGGTGGTGATGCCGTCTTGAGCAAGGAGAAGGGCTATCTCCGGCGTCATCAAGAAGAACTCGTCGTCAAGGACGCCGCCCTCATGCCGTTACTGCAGCAGCTTCCATTGGCCCTTCTGCAGCTGGACGAGGACTTGCGAACGGTCGTCGACGCCGAAGAAGCTGCCGGGATGGAAGTTATAGACGGCGTGCGTCCCGACCACGTCCTTGGTGGTGAGCAAGGCGTCTTTGAGAGCCGCGCGGAATTCCGGTGTACCGGGCTGCGCTTTCTGCAAAGCGCGCTTGGCGGCGTCGACGAACACGAGCCACGCATCGAACGAATAGGCAGAGAACGCGTCGGTCGTCGGCGCGTTGTTGGTCTTCTGATAAATGTCGCGGAACGCGAGCGAGACCTTCTTGGTCGGACTGCCGTCGGGCAATTGCTCGGCGACAATCACGGGTCCCGCCGGAACAATGAGGCCTTCGACCGCCGCACCGCCGACGCGTACAAAATCCGGATTGATCAGCGCATGCGTGCCGTAGAGGCCGCCCTTATAGCCGCGATCGGCGAGCGCGAGATATGGCAGGGCGCCGGGCGTTCCAGAGCCGCCGGTGAGCACGGCCTGCGGCTGTGCGGCGACGATCTTGAGCACCTGTCCGGTGACAGAGGTGTCAGAACGGGCATAGCGCTCATTGGTCAACACATCGAGGTGTGCCGGGCCGGCGGTCTTCATCAGCGCGTCGTAGACGAGATCGCCCCATGAATCCGAGAACCCGATATAGGCGACTTTGTTGACGCCGTCCTTTTTCATGCGCTCGACCACCGCGTCGACCATCATGGGCGGCGGCTGCGGAATGGAAATCATCCATTGGCCGTTCGGGCTCTCCGGCTGGTTTGCCGGCGTGAGCGAAATCATGGGCGTTTTGGTTTCGGTTGCAACCACCGCCATGGCGACCACGCCCGGCGTGCCCGAAGTGCCCATCAGGACGTCGACCTTGTCCTCCTCGACAAGCTTGCGGGCGTCGCGCGATGCGGCTGAGGGATCGGAGGCGTCATCGAGCCGGATCAGCTTGATATTGGTGTCGCCGACTTTGCCGGCATAGGCATCGGCGGCCAAAACGCCTTTTTCATAAGGGATGCCGATCGAGGCGCCCGGGCCGCTCAATGAGGTGACAAAACCCACTGTGATGTCGCCGGCGGAAGCGCCTGTCACAGCAAAAAGGAGCGATGCCACTGCAACGCAAGACCGCATCAGCATGATCTGCCTCCACCCCGTTCCCTTGGATATCCTTGTTGTACGCGCGCGAAAAACAATCCTCTGGACGTTCGCGAAAATTGCTTTAATCTTAAAACATCTGGCGGCAATGGCAAGGGTCTGTTTCACCGTTGTCTCTTTTGCCGTCATGAACGACGCGGCGGTTGCTGGGCCGCGGTGCAGAGGCCCAACCTGTTGAAGGGGAGTGGGAAATTTGCGCATCTGGTATCAGAGCTATGTCGACTACGAGAACGGCAAGACCTATTGGGACCGCCTGCGCAAACATCTTGATGTCGTTGTAGATCCCGGAACGACCGTCGACGTCAAAGGCATCACGCCGCACGATTCTTATGCACATCCGCTCGTGGAAATGCGCTGTGCGCGTGAAGTGATCTGCAACGCCGTCAAAGCCGAGCGCGAAGGCTACGATGCCTTCATCATCGGCCATTTTCAGGACGCCGGCCTCTATGAGGCACGCTCCGTCGTAAACATTCCGGTGGTTGCGCTCGGCGAAGCGTCGATGCTGTACAGCTGCCAACTGGGGCAGCGCATCGGCATCGTCACCATCAACACGCGCTATATTCCCTGGTTTCACCATCAGATCACCAAATATGGGCTCGAGCGCCGTATAACCGGCGTTCATGCCATGCAGTTCGAGCCGGGGCAGATTCTAAAGGCCTACGAATCTGAGAAACTCGCGATCGAAGTCGAGCAGCTGTTTGCCGAACAGGCAAAGCCACTCGTGGCGGCCGGCGTGGACGTGCTCATTCCCGGCGGTGGCATTCCGATGCTTCTGTTCTCTACTATTCGCGATCACAAAGTGGATGGCGCACCGGTGGTCAACGGCATACCCATCGTGGTGAAAATGGCCGAACTGGCGGTGAAGCTGCGGCGCCTCACCGGGCTCGGCGTCAGCCGAGTGTCTGACTACATCCAGCCGCCGCCGGAAGTCATCGAAGAGTTTTTGCAGCATCCCAAAGGGCTGTAAGAGCCGGCGAGCCGCTATGGACGGGCAGGCAGGACTCAATTTAGTCGTGACGGAGGTGCGGCAGGAGACGCCGCGCATCCGCGCCATAAGGCTGGCGCGCGCCCATGGCGAGGCACTGCCGTCCTGGGACGCTGGCGGGCACATCAAGGTGCATCTGCCGCAGGGTGACGAGCGTTCTTATTCGCTGGTCAATTTTTCCACCGAGCTTACAGCCAGCACAAATCCGCGCTCCTATTTGCTTGGGGTCAGGCTTGAGGAGCCGAGCCAGGGCGGCTCGGCCTATATGCATGCGCTCAGGCCGGGAGACGTTGTGGCCGCGTCACCTCCGAGCAATAATTTCAGGCTGCAAGCGACGAGCAAGCCGGTGATCCTGCTCGCCGGGGGCATCGGCGTGACGCCGCTGGTGTCGATGGCCGCCGAGCTCACCGCGCGCGGGCAGCCGTTCCGATTCTGTTATGCAGGTCGCTCGCGGGATCAACTGGCCTTTCTGCCTTCGATCGAAGGCCTTGCCGCAAGGCAGCTCTCGATCCATACCGACGATGTGTCTGGCCTGTTCGATGTCGCTGGCTTGATGAGCTCCTTGAAGGACGACGAGTCGCTCTATTGCTGCGGACCGATGCCGATGATCGAGCAGTCGATCAAGACGGCAAAAGAGCTCGGCTGGCGCGATGGCCGCCTGCATTTTGAAATCTTTACCGCGCCACAGCCAAAGGCCGGCGATCAGGCCTTCGAAGTGGTGTTGAAGAGCACCGGCGATAGCTTCCATGTCCCGGCCGGAAAGAGCATTCTCGACACTCTCATCGAGGCCGGCAAAGATCCGCTCTACGATTGCAAGCGCGGCGACTGCGGCATTTGCCAAGTTGGCGTGATCGAGGGCGTTCCGGATCACCGCGACTTCATCTTGTCGGATTCCCAGAAGGCCGCGGGAGATCTGATGCAGATTTGCGTGTCGCGGTCGAAGACGCCGCGTTTGGTGCTGGATCTGTGATTCCGCGATAAGGAGGGCACTATGACCAGATACCGCGGGAATGCCGAAGCTGTTCGCAATCTGGTCCGGGAAACCGAGGTTCACCGCGACGTCTATATCGACGACGAGGTGTTCGCGCTGGAAATGGAGCATCTGTTCGCCAACACGTGGGTCTATGTCGGTCACGACAGTCAGATTCCAAATCCCGGCGATTATTTCGGCACGACCGTCGGCGCGCAGCCTATCCTGATGGTGCGCCACACCGATAACACCGTGAAAGTCCTGTTCAACCGCTGTCCGCACAAAGGCACGCGGATCACCTCGGAAACATGCGGCAATGCCGGCAAGTTCTTTCGCTGTCCCTATCATGCCTGGAGCTTCCGCACCGACGGTTCGCTGCTCGCGATTCCGCTGCGCAAGGGCTATGAAAACACGGGCCTTGAGACGAGCCACGCCGCCAAGGGCATGAGCGCTGTTCGGCATGTGAAGAACTATCGCGGCTTTGTCTTCGCCAAGCTCAATGACGGCGGATTGGATTTCGAGGAGTTCTTCGGCGACAGCCTGAGCAGCTTCGACAATATGATCGACCGGTCACCGGTCGGAAGGCTCGAAGTCGCAGGCGGCGTGCTGCGCTATATGCACAATTGCAATTGGAAAATGCTGGTCGAAAACCAGACCGATACCTGCCACCCGATGGTCGCGCATGAATCCTCGGCGGGGACCGCGATCGAGGTCTTCAACCGCGCTTCCCCCGGCACCAAGAAGCCGATGGCGGTTGAAATCTATGCGCCCTTCATGGCGCCTTACGAATTCTTCGAAAATATGGGCATTCGCGTGTGGGCCAATGGCCACGGCCATACCGGTGTGCATCATTCAATCCACTCGGACTATTCGGCCATTCCCGGTTATTACGAGAAAATGGTGCAGGCCTATGGCGAGAACCGCGCCAAAGCCATTCTCGGTGAAAATCGGCACAACACGATCTATTTCCCGAACTTGATGATCAAAGGCCCGATTCAACTGATCCGGCTGTTCAAGCCGCTTGCGGCGAATAAGACGCTGGTGGAGTCCTGGACATTCCGTCTCGTCGATGCACCCGACATGCTGCTCGAGCGCACATTAATGTACAACCGGCTGATCAACGCGCCGACCTCCGTAGTCGGCCATGACGATCTCGAAGTGTATGAGCGCGCGCAGGAAGGGCTGCACGTCGATGCCAATCAATGGGTTAATCTGCAGCGGCTTTATGCTCCGTCGGAGCAGGCCGACGCAACAGCGGAGATGAACGGCACATCGGAATGGCAGATGCGCAACCAATTCCGCGCCTGGTCGAAATTCATGACCATGTCGATGTGACGCGCCGCCATGAATGTTCCAACCGACAAGGACCTAGCCGATTTTGTCACCCGCGAAGCGCGGTTGATCGATCAGCACCGTTTCGACGAATGGCTCGATTTGTTCACGGACGACGGTATTTACTGGATGCCGTTGGAATGGGGCCAGACCGATCCCAAGCTTACGGCGTCCTTGATGTACGAAGACAAGCTCCTGCTCACCATTCGCGTCGAGCGGCTCAAAGGTAATCGCACGTTTTCACAGAAGCCGAAGAGCCGCTGCCATCATATTCTGCAAGTGCCGCAGATCGACCGCCGCGACGAGGCCAACAACGAATATGTGACCTGGACGCCCATGCATTACATCGAGACCCGTTTTGACGACCAGCAGCTTTATGCCGCCTGGGCGACGCATACGCTGACAGTGTCCGACGGCGGATTGCGGATCAAGCTCAAGCGCGTCGACCTCGTCAACAGCGAGGCCGCGTTCGGCAGCATCCAGCTCTTCATGTGATTAGCGGCAAGAACAGCGAGATGATCTCCGGGTCGCAGCGCAAGTCTTATGACGACGTCGTCGCCTGTCTGCCGGTCACCATTCCGTACCGGCGATATTCGACGAACAGCGCGCATTGGTGGCTCGGCCGGGCCCTCCAGGAACTGACCAAGCGCGCCAAGATCCGTCCGGCTGATATCGACGGCCTGGCGGTGTCGAGCTTCACGCTCGCGCCCGATACCGCGATCGGGCTGACCCAACACTTCCGCGTTTCGCCGCGCTGGCTCGATCATATTCCTTTTGGCGGGGCGAGCGGCATTGTCGCGCTGCGGCGCGCGGCGCGGGCCGTGCAGGCGGGCGATGCCGATATCGTCGCCTGCATCGCCGGTGATACCAACCACGTCGACTCGTTCCGCAAGACGTTGTCGAATTTCTCGCGCTTCGCCCAAGACGCCGTCTATCCTTACGGCTCGGGCGGCGCCAACGCGTCGTTTGCGCTGATCACCAAAAACTACATGAACCTCTATGGGGCTAAGCGTGAGGATTTTGGCAAAATCTGCATCGCCCAGCGCGACAACGCCTTGGCGATCCCGTTCGCGATGATGAAAAAGAAGCTGACGCTCGACGAATATATGACGGCGCGGCCGATTGCCGATCCGATCCATCTGTTCGATTGCGTCATGCCTTGTGCCGGCGCTGAAGGGCTCTTTGTCTGCCGTGAAGATGTCGCGAAATCGCTAAAGCTGCCTTATGTGCGCGTTCTATCGACCATCGAAAGGCACAATGCGTTCGCTTCGGATCCGATTCAGATACGAGGCGGCTGGGCCGCGGATATATCGGATCTATGGTCGATGGCGGGGCTCAAGCCCGGCGCGATCGACTTCGTAGAGACTTACGACGATTATCCTGTAATCGTGACGATGCAGTTCGAGGATCTCGGCTTTTGCAAAAAAGGCGAGGGGCCGGATTTTGTCCGTTCGCACACATTCACCAATGATGGCTCGTTCCCGCATAACACATCCGGTGGCCAGTTGTCGGTGGGCCAGGCCGGGGCCGGCGGCGGTCTTCTTGGACTGGTCGAAGCCATCCGTCAGCTTATCGGTGAGCCGCTCGGCTCGGCGGTGCCTGACGCGCGCACTTGCGTCGTTTCCGGTTTCGGTATGATCAATTACGACCGCGGCCTGTCTTCCGGCGCGGCCATCTTAGCGAGAGCCTGAGTGACCGAACCTCTTGTCCGGCCCAAGCGCAAAAACCCGCTGCAGCGGACACGCCAGCCGCTCAGCCCGCAGGGGCTACGCAGTCGAACAGCGCATGGGCTTACCGCGGCCGCGGCGGAAGGACGTTTTGCGCTGCAAGTCTGCGAGGACTGCAAGACCGTTATCTATCCGCCGCGCGACTGTTGCCCGTCTTGTCTGTCGGTCCGGCTGCCGTTTCGCGACGTGGTGCCAAACGGCGTTCTGGTCGCGGAGACGACGGTGCAAGTCTCCACCGATTCGTATTTTCGTGAGCGCACGCCCTGGCGGGTCGGTACGGTGAAGCTTGATGCCGGTCCGCTGATAGTCGCGCATCTGCATGGTGACACTCAGGAGGGCCAGCGCGTGCGGCTTGCGCTCAAGCTCGACAAGAGCGGCTCGGCCGTGGCGATGGCCTTGCCCGAGAAGGATACCCCGAACATGGCCGACGATCCGCATCTGCGCGAGATGACGTGCGATCCGAAATTCCGTCGCGTGCTCATCACCGACGGCCGCTCGCCTGTAGGGCAGGCCATGGCGAAGGCCTTTGCCGACGCCGGAGCGTCCATTGTTTTTGTCGGCATAGCCGATCCCTGGAAACCATTTCCCGGCCTTGATGCGTTGCGCAAGATCGCCCCCGTCGAAATCGTGCCGCTCGATCTGACGGATACGGAATCTGTCACCGAGCAGGCCGAGCAGAACGGAGCGCGCATCGATATCGTGGTCAACACCGCCGAGCATGTGCGCTCGGGCGGCATTGTTGATCGCCACGGACTGACGGTCGTGCGTGAGCAGATCGATATCCGCTATCTGGGACTGGTGCGGCTGGCGCAGGCCTTCGGACCGATCTTGCGCGCTCGCGGCGCCGATGATGTCAACGCGGCGGGAGCCTTCGTCAATCTGCTCTCGGTGCACGCATTAATGAACTGGCCGACTTACGGCAGTTATTCGGCGGCCGAGGCCGCCTGCCTCTCGGCGGCGCATTGCATGCGCGCTGAACTGCGTCCAGGCGGCATCAACGTCATGAACGTGTTTTTCGGGCCGCTCGAAACCGAATGGTTTCAAACCGTGCCGCCGCCGAAGCTTGCGCCTTCAGCGCTTGCCCGCGCTGTAGTGCGAGGGCTGCAAGAGGGTCTCGAGGACGTTTTTGTCGGCGATGTAGCCGAAGACGTCCGGGCGCGGCTTGCGGTCAATCCGAAAGCCCTTGAACGCGAATTGGCGAGCTGAAGGAGAACGCGCAATGACCGTTGACGCTTTATCCTTTGCGCGTGCGATCGCGGCCGGCCAAATCCGCGTGGTCGATCTGACGCAAACTTTGTCGCAAGACTTTCCCACGATTGTGCTGCCGCCGGAGTTCGGCCAATGCGCGCCGTTTCGCATTGAAGAAATCTCGCGTTACGACGAGCGTGGGCCGGCGTGGTATTGGAATAATATCAGTCTCGGCGAGCATACCGGCACGCATTTCGACGCGCCGATCCACTGGATTTCCGGCAAGGATCTGCCGAACAACGCAGCCGACACGATCGACGTCACCAAATTCATCGCGCCGGCTGTCGTCATCGACTGCTCGAAGGAATGCGCTGCCGACCCCGATTTCGCGCTGACCATCCCTTTTGTTGAAGCCTGGGAGGCGCGGCATGGCAAGATCGAGCCGGGCCATTGGGTACTGTTGCGCTCCGACTGGTCGAAGCAGGATTTCACTAAGTATGCCAATTTGCGCGATGACGGCGCGCACACGCCGGGACCCGAGCCGGCCGTCGTGAAATGGTTTGTGGAAGAACGCGACGTCCATGGTTTCGGCACCGAGACGATCGGGACTGATTTGGGCCAAGGCCATCATTTCAATCCGCCGTTTCCGGCGCACTTTTACATGCATGGCAAAGGCCGTTTCGGCCTGCAATGCCTGACCAATCTCGACCTGCTGCCGGCCAAAGGGGCGGTGATCATCGCGGCGCCTCTCAAGATCAAGCAAGGCTCAGGCAGTCCACTGCGCGTTCTCGCGCTTGTGTCGTGAGAAGAGGGTTGGCATGAACGCGCGCAACGTCGCGGTTGTCACCGGCGCCTCAACCGGTATCGGCGCCGAGATTTGCCGGCAGATGCTGGCGGCGGAATACGACGTCGTCGCGCTGGGGCTTGGCAAGCCGGTGCAGACGCACGAACGGCTGCACGCGATTGAAGTCGATTTGCTGGACCGCATTGCGGCCGAGCAGGCGGCGAAGGAAATAGCCCTTCGCTTCGTCGTCTCACACGTGGTGCACAATGCTGGCGTCATTCGTCCGGCGCTGCTGCCGGACGTCAAGCTGGATGATCTGGACGCACTCACGCAGCTTCATCTCGGTGCGGCAATTTCTATCACACAGGCGGTTTTGCCGGCGATGAAGCAGGCGCGCTTCGGACGGATCGTCCTCATCTCGTCGCGCGGAGCGCTCGGCCTGCAGACCCGCTCGGCCTATTCGGCGACCAAAGCGGGCATGATCGGCATGGCGCGCACGTGGGCGCTCGAGCTCGCAGCTGACGGGATCACCGTCAATGTCATCGCGCCGGGTCCGATTGGCGATACAGAACAGTTTCGCAGTGTCATCCCTGCCAACAGTGAGCGCGAAAAAGCGCTGGCGGATGCCATTCCGGTGAAGCGGCTTGGTCGCAGCGACGATGTCGCTCGCGCCGTGATGTTCTTTAGCGATCGCGCCAACGGATTTGTAACCGGACAGACGCTTTACGTGTGCGGTGGTGCCAGCATCGGAACGATCGTCATCTAGCGTCTGGCACCGCCTTCCTGAATCGGCGCATGGCGTCGCCAAATCCGGCCGACACTACGGCAATATCGCTTGCCGCTATCACCATGGCGTAGCCTTCGGCTGTGCGTGCGATCGCGTCGTCGACCGTCGCGGTAAAGATCGCACAGGGAACGCCGGCGTCTCGGCAAGCCTGCAAGACAGTGCGGCAGGCCTCGTCGCGGCGCTTGCCGTCGCCAAGCGACAGCGCAAGGTCGCCAGTCCCGATCAGAACGAAATCGACTCCGGGCGTTCGTGCGATGGCCCCGGCGTTCTCGACGCCGCGCGCGGTCTCGATCATCACGCCCAAAACGGTGCGCTCGTTGGCGATGGCGCAATAGTCGAGGAAACCGCCGGCCAGCGGCCGGACGCCGCCGCCTGATCGCCGTCCCAGCGGCGGGAAGCGTGCCGCCGCAACGGCTTGCGCGGCTTCGGCGCTGTCTTCGACCAGCGGGACAATGACGCCCTCGGCGCCGGTATCGAGCGCCTGGCCGATGGCGAGCGCAGTGTTCTCCGCCACTCGCACCAAAACTGCCGTGTTCGGAGGAACCGCGCCGACCGCGATCTCCAAGCTCGCGCGGTCCCATAAACCGTGCTGGACATCGATCACGATGGCGTCGGCGCCGGCGGCGCCAGCCAATTCAATAATGGTTGTCGATCCTATCGCCATCCATAGCGCCGCGAGCGGTTGCCGCCCGAGACGCTGCCGCAGTTTCATGTCACGCAAATCCAAATAACGAACTCCCCAAAGCTATGCCGCCCAGCGGTGGTCCTTCATCCCCAACTCAAGGCACATGGTTACAGCGTAAATATCTTGCCCGGATTCATGATGTTATGCGGATCAATCGTGCGTTTGATCTGACGCATCAGATCCAGCGCCGGTCCGAATTCCGCATCGAGATAATCCATCTTGCCCTGGCCGACGCCATGCTCGCCGGTGCAAGTGCCATCCATGGCGATGGCCCGCAATGCCAGGCGCTGGCAAAACGCCTTCGTGCGCGCGACGTCGTTTGGATCGTCGCCGTCGAACAGCACCGCGACATGGAAATTGCCATCGCCGACATGGCCAAGGATCGGCCCGAACAGGCCGTTCTCGGCCAAATCCTGCTTGGTTTGCATGACGCATTCGGCGAGTCGCGACACCGGCACGCAGACATCGGTCGGCGTTACTTTCGCGCCCGGCCGCAGCATCAGGCAGGAATAGGCCGCATCATGCCGGGCCTGCCACAGTTTCGAGCGTTCCTCTGGCCGTGTCGACCATTGGAAGTCTTCGCCGCCATTGTCGCGAGCAATCGATTCAAAAACGGCAGCTTGTTCAGGAACAGCGCTCTCACTGCCGTGAAATTCAACGAACAGTGTCGGTGTTTCGGCCAATGTGAGCTTCGAATAGAGATTGCAGGCGCGGATTTGCAGTTCGTCGAGCATTTCGATCCGGGCCAAGGGCAGGCCCACCTGGATCGCGCTGATCGCCGTCGTGCAGGCGCCGGCGATCGTCGCAAAGGGGCAGACTGCGGCGGCGATGGTTTCGGGAATGCCGTGCAGGCGCAACGTGACCTCGGTAATGACGCCAAGCGTGCCTTCGGAGCCTACAAGCAGATTGGTGAGGTCGTAGCCCGCCGCCGACTTACGGGCGCGGCGCGCCGTGCGGATCGTCTGTCCGTTGGGCAATACCGCGGTGAGCGACAAGACATTTTCACGCATCGTTCCGTAGCGCACCGCGTTGGTGCCGGAGGCGCGGGTGGCGGCCATGCCGCCCAGACTTGCGTCTGCGCCCGGGTCGACGGGAAAGAACAGTCCCTGATCGCGCAGATGGTCATTGAGCTGCTTGCGGGTGACGCCGGCTTGCACGGTGCAGGTGAGATCTTCGGCATCGACCGCGATGATGGCGTTCATACGCGAGAGGTCGAGCGACAGGCCGCCCTGCGGCGCGTTGATTTGCCCCTCCAGCGAGGTGCCGGTGCCGAAGGGAATGATAGGAACGCCTCCGGCCGCGCACAGCCGGACCACCTCTTCGACTTCGTCCGTAGCAGTGGCAAAGAACACCGCGTCGGGGAGCTGCGGCGTGTGCCACGTGAAATTATGGGCGTGATGTCCACGTACGGCTTCGGCGGTCGAGACTTGGTTCGGCCAGCGCGCACGGATCGCCTCGATCACTGCCTGCCTGTCCGGACCGGCTGTTGCCAGTGCCGTGCTATGTTGCATCGATCCCTCCGACGCCATCTGCCGCCGTCCTGGTCAGTTGCAAAGCGCTTGACCGCCGGCCGCGTCGCCGCGATTATTTTAAGCATAAACTATCCGCGGCTGTCGAATGCCGAGCAACGATATGCAAGCGGATTTATCTTTACGGTGGCCAGGGATCAGGCGGGCATAGACAATGAGTTGGACCTACGAAATCGCGCTTCGCGGCAAACCCGAACACGCGGACCATTTGCAGACCTGGTTTGATGACGGCGCGCGCGAAACCTATGCGGGCCTGCCGGAGCTTGCGGCCTTTGATCTCTATACGCCCGCCGTAGGCTCCTCGCGCGACCCTTACGTCAACGACGGTGCAGGTCCGCTGATGCTGCTCATGCTCGATTTTGTGAGCCGCGACGCGCTCGCCGCAGCTGCCGGCAGTGGCGCTATCGCGGCTCCGGTTCGCGACGTCGCGTCCGACATTGCCGCAACCGGCGCGGCTTTCGAGCGGCGGTTCTATGCGGTCGGGGAGGGCGCGACACCGGCGGTGTTGCAGGCGCCGTTCTCCTACGTGGTGCGCTATCATCACCCGGCCGATGACGTGGCGGCCTTCATCGAAAACTATCTCGCCACGCATCCCGTGACTCAAGCGAGATTCCCCGGCATCCGCAGCATCATGTGTTACCTGCCGCTCGACGACATCTCCGCAAGCAGTCACATCGGCAACAATTTGAAATCCGCCGACTACATGATTGGCAACGAAGTCGTGTTCGACGACGTCGAGGCATTCAATGCGGCGATGGCCTCGCCGGTGCGGCACGAATTGCGCGCGCATTATCACGAGTTTCCGCGGTTCCGCGGCGCCAATACGCACTATCCGATGACCCGCCGCCGGCTGGTGGGATAACGCACGCCATGCCGCAAAATGCGGCAGGCAATGCTTCGAAAAGCCGCGTGCGCAACGCGAATGCCTGTTGCGCGGAAACACCAAACATTTTAGACTTGAAGTAATTTGGGCCGACGGCTTTCGCAGATCGGCGCGGATCCGAAAGCAGTTGTTGCGGCTCGGATCAAGGTCATGACAACGATAACCGGAGGGGGACCATCATGACTTTCGAGCTGGAGCGCCGCGCGCTGCTGCGCATGCTTGGCCTCACTGTGGCCGGCGGCGCCACTCTCACCGATTGCCTCAAGGCGTTTGCGCAAGAGACGGACGCTGTCGCGATCGGATGGCCGGTGGATGTGCCGGCCTGGGATCCCAATCAACGTTTCTCACCGGAAGCGCAGTCGATCTTCAAGCTTGTCTTTGATTCACCGCTGAATCAGGACCCGAAACTCGACCTCGTTCCGAATCTGATCACCAAATGGGAACTGGCGAAAGACGGCCTGAGCCTTGCCGTGGATCTGCGTGGCGACGTCAAGTTCCACAACGGCGATCCGATGACGGCGGACGATTTCCGCTACACGTTCTTCGAGCGGATTCAGGGGCCTGACAAGATCGATACCAAGAATTCATGGCGCAAGATCAGCGACATCGAGGTGGTCTCGCCGACCAAGGCGGTGATGAAATTTTCCTCGCCGGCGCCGACGGCGCCGCAATGGCTGGCGTTTCTCGGCAGCTATGTCGTGCCGAAGAAATACATGCAGCAGGTGGGCGTCGAAGCGTTCCAGCAAAAGCCCGTTGGCAGCGGGCCGTACAAGCTTGTGGACTATCAGCTCAACGCCCGCATCGTGTTGGAGCGCAATGACGATTATTGGGGCGGCAAGCCGCCGATCAAGCGCGTGACCTTCGAGGTCATCAAAGATCCTTCGGCGCGGGTGGCGGCGATCCAATCCGGCCAGGTCGATCTCACAACCAATGTTCCGGTGCGCGAAGTCACGCGCCTGCAGCACGAGCCCAATCTCGCCGGTGAAATCAACCCGATCACGCGCGTCATTCTCCTGCAGTGCCGCGACGATCAAGGCTTTGCCGACGACAATGTGCGGCTCGCGGCGCATCACGCGATCAACAAGGAAGCGCTGTCGAAGGCTTTTTATGCCGGCGCGGCGGTGCCGCTTTCGGTGCCGGTGTCGCCGGACACGCCCGGCTTCCCATCGGACTACAAGTTCGCTTACGACCCGGCTCTGGCCAAGTCGCTATTGGCGAAGTCCGGATTCGGTCCGGACAAGCCGGCGACGATCGGCTTCGCCACCACCAATGGCCAGTTCCCCAGCGATTTCGACATCGCCCGCGCCATCCAGCAGATGTGGAAAGAGGTCGGCATCAATGCCGATCTTCAAACCATCGAATATTCGAAATATTTCGAGCTCAATCGCGGCGACAAATTGCCGGAAGCCACCCTCTACAGCTGGGACAACGGCACCGGCGATCCGGAAATCTTCACCGGCTATCTGCTCAATCCAAAACTGCCGTTCTCCGCCTGGAAAGGCATGGATGTCGGCGCCAAAGTGCTCGATCTCTTCAACATCACCGACTATCAGACCCGCATCGACGGCTACAAAGACATCAACAAATACGCGGTCGAGCACGGCGCGACTATTCCGCTTCTGCAAAGCGTGCAGACGCTGGTGCGCAAAAAGAGCCTGTCGTACGAAAAATTCGGCAATGGCTGGGTCCTCGCCAATACGATGAAATGGGGATGATCGCGATCGATCATCGTCTCAACGGATCGCGCCGATGATGTCGTCTCTGCTGCCGCTGATCGGCCGTCGGCTTTTGGTTTCTGTTCTGATATTGCTCGTAGTGTCGTTGCTGCTGTTCGTAGTGCTGCATGCTTTGCCTGTCGACCCCGCCGCGATGTCACTGCCGCCGAACGCGACCATCGCCGAGATCGAAGCCAAGCGTAAGGAGATGGGCCTCGATCTGCCGCTGCCGCAGCAATATCTGATCTGGCTGCAGCAAGTGCTGCACGGCAATTTCGGCGACTCGATCCATTATCGCCGCAGCGTCGTGGGCCTTGTCACCAACACTTTGCCGGCGACCATCGAACTCGCGGTGCTCTCGATCGCCATTGCCGCGGTGCTGGGTGTCGTCGGCGGTCTGGTCCTGTTCCATGTGCGCGGCACGCGCGAGGAGCCGGTGATCGATTTCGGCTCGATCCTGCTGTTATCGATCCCGGAATTTCTCTGGGGCCTGTTCTTCATCCTGATTTTCGGCGTCGCTCTGCAATGGCTGCCGTTTACCGGCCGGCTCGATCCCGACCTCCGCCTGCCGCATGGCACCGGATTCCTGCTGGTGGACGCGCTCTTGGCTGGCAGGCTCGACATTTTCTGGAGCGCGCTCCGGCACATGATCTTGCCGTGCTTTGCGCTTGGCATCGCATTCTCGCCCACCATCATGCGGGTGCTGCGCTCGAGCCTGATCGACGTCTATCACGAGGACTACATCCATATGGCGCGGCTGCGTGGCTTGAGCGAGCGGCGCATTCTGCTGCGCCACGCATTGAAGAACGCGTTCCTGCCGACACTGAGCCTGATGGGCGTGCAATTCGGCTTCCTGTTCGGCGGCACTTTGCTGGTCGAGGTGATCTTCTCTTATCCCGGACTCGGCAATCTGATGGTGGACGCCGTCCGCAACGCCGACCTGCCGATCATTCAATTGGTGGGGCTCGCCTACTGCGTCGTCGTCCTGATCATCAATACCGTAGTCGACAGCCTCTATCTCCTGCTCAATCCGAAATTGAGGCTGCGGTCGTGATGCGCCAATTGACACGCTCCTTGCCGAAATGGCTGCATTCCGGCCGTGTCGCGATCGGGCTCGCCATCGTCGTCATCGTAGGGTTCTGCGCAATCTTCGCGCCGCTTTTGGCGCCGCATGATCCCAACGAGCAAACCTTGATTTCAACCTTTCTGCCGCCGGTCTGGGAGCAGGGCGGCGATCCCGCATACATTCTGGGCACCGACAGCCTCGGCCGCGATGTGCTGTCGCGGCTGATCTATGGCGCGCGGCTGGCGATGCTGGTGGCGGTCTTCGCGTCATTGGGCGCCATGTTGATCGGCGCCACGCTTGCCCATATCGCCGGCTATTTCGGTGGCTGGATCGATGCGTTGATCGGACGCGCGGTCGATGTCTGGATGTCGTTTCCGCCGGTCATCCTGTCGCTCATCCTGATGGTCGGCATCGGTGTCGGCGTGCGCAACGTGATCCTGGCCATTGTGCTGGTCGACTGGACCCGGTTCTGCCGCGTGCTGCGCAGCGAGGTGCTGGTCGTGGCGCGCAAGGATTATGTCGCCGCGGCGCGCCTTCTGGGCTTCTCGCATTGGCGCACCATCACGCGCGAGATCATTCCAGCGAGCCTGCCGCTGTTGATCACCTTGGTCAGCCTGGAGATGGGCATCGCGGTGATCGTCGAGGCCATTCTGTCCTTCGTCGGCTTGAGCGTCGGCGACCAGACGCCGGCCTGGGGCCAGATGATCGCCGATGCGCGCCAATACATCTACGACTCGCCGTGGAACCTGGTCTTTCCCATCCTGGCGATTTTCATTGCCGTGCTTGGCTTCAACCTCTTGGGCGACGGATTGCGCCGCACGCTCGACGTGCGCGTGACCGAAACGCAGCGGGTCTGAGGGGCGGATCGCATTTATGGACATGCTGGTCGCCAAAGAGCTTACCGTCAGCGCCGCACTTGCCGGCGGCCGTGTGCCCGTCATCCGCGATCTGAGCTTCTCGGTGGCGCCGGGCCGCATTCTCGGCCTGGTCGGAGAATCCGGCGCCGGTAAGTCGATGATCGGACGCGCCATCGCGCAGTTGTTTCCGCCTGGCTTCGCTGTGACCGATGGCGAGCTGATATTCGACGGTCAGGATATCGTCCGCATGCCGGCTGATGCGCGGCGCGAGCTCCTCGGCAGCGAGATAGCCTTTGTGCCGCAGGAGCCGCTCTCCGCCCTTAATCCGGTCCTGACGATCGGCCGGCAGATTGACGAACATCTGGCGCGATTGGGGATCGGCAATCGCCGGGCGCGGCGCGAACACGCGCTGGCCATGCTCGACGCCGTGCATCTGAGCCAAAGCGCGGAACTGCTCGGCAAATATCCGCATCAATTATCCGGCGGCATGTGCCAGCGTGTCCTGATTGCCATGGCCTTCGCCAGCCGGCCCAAGCTTCTGGTGGCGGATGAGCCGACGACCGCGCTCGACGTCACCATCCAGGCCCGCATCGTCGAGCTCATCGCCGAGGTGCAGCGGAACGAAGGCACCAGCGTCGTCTTCATCACCCACGATCTGCGGCTGGCGGCACAGATCTGCGACGATATCCTCGTGCTCTATGCCGGCCGGCCGGCCGAATACGGGCCCGCGCGCCGCGTCTTTGCCGCGCCGGCGCATCCGTATACGCGCTGCTTGCAGCTCGCCAATCCAACGATCAGCGGGCCGCGGCGCGGCCTTTACGCGTTGCCGGAACGAATGCCGGGGCTGAGCGTGCTCAAAGACATCGACGGTTGCCTGTTCGCACCGCGCTGTCCGCGTAAAAGCGACGACTGCACGGTTAAGCCGCCGCCGTTCGTTGCAGTCGAGAAAGGTCACTTCGCGGCCTGCATTCGCAGCGAGACAACGGCGACAATCGCGGCTCCGGCCGCGGCGCCACACGAAGAGGCGAGTGCCGGCACGCCGCTCCTTTCCGTCGAGGGCTTGTCGAAGACGTTCGTGACGCATCGCGGTCTGTTCGGTCGCAGCAGCTTTGCCGCCGTTAAAAATGTCGGCTTCACTCTGCACGAAAACGAATTCGTCGGCATTGTCGGCGAGAGCGGCAGCGGCAAAAGCACGGTTGCGCGGATGCTGTGCGGCCTCGAAATGCCGAGCCAAGGCGAAATCGTCATCGCCGGCCGCGATGTGAGTGACGGCAGCGCTGCTTCCCGCGCGCATCAGCGTGCGCATGTGCAGATGGTGTTCCAGGATCCGCAATCGGCGCTCAATCCGCGCCGGCGCGTTGCCAGCATCGTGACGCAAGCGCTCGAAGCGGCAGGCGAGGGCAGCTGGCCGGAACGCCTAGCGCGCGCCGAGGCGCTGCTGTCGGAAATCGGCCTGCCGCCGGAAGCCGCAATGCGCTTTCCGGCGCAGCTTTCCGGTGGCCAGCGCCAGCGCGTCAATATCGCACGCGCGCTCTGCGCGACGCCGCCCATCCTGATCGCCGACGAAATCGTTTCGTGGCTCGACGTTTCGGTGCAGGCGCAGCTTTTGAATCTCTTGCAGCGGCTGCGGCGTCAGCGCGGATTTTCGATGCTGTTCATCTCGCACGATCTCTCGGTCGTGCGCTGCCTGTGCGACCGCGTCCTGGTCATGTATCGCGGCGAGGTGGTAGAGAGCGGTCCGACCGATACGGTCTTTGCCGCGCCAAGCCACCCCTATACGCGCACACTGCTCGCCGCTGTGCCGCCAGACGATCCGGCAACAATTTGGGCGGCGCCCACAGAGCGCAAGATATCCGTGACCGCATCAAGCGGCGGCGATTTGCGCGCCCACGCCTGAGGTCTTGCTACGCTCGCCGCAAGCCGGCCTCGCGTAAGAGCGGCAGCACCTTGTCGATGAAATACGGCAGCTCGTTCTTGAAATTGACGAACGAAACGGTGGTGCCGGCAAAGCCGGCCTCATGCATCTTCACCATCTCGGCGGCGATGTGCTCGGGCGTGCCGACGAGCGGATAAGTGCCGGCGCCGCCCGCGAAGCGCTTGCGGTGCAGCCGATAAGCTTCCGCTTCATGCGAGCCGGAGAAGGCCTGTTTCTGGCCCATGTAGTGATCGACGCTGTCCTGGTCGGCCATGGTCGAGGCGTAATATTCGTAATAGTCCTCGGCTTCGCTCCGGCTCGGACGGCAGATGACATGGGTGGTGGTGTAGACGCCGACGTCGCGTCCCTGGGCCTGCGCCCGCCGCTTCATGTCCTCGATGTGCTCACGGCCCTTTTCGATCTCGACGAAGGTCGTGAACAGGAAGTCGGCCGCCTTGGCGGCGAATTCGCGCCCCGGCGGCGAAAAGGCGGCATTCAGCGTGATCGGCCGCGGCTTCTGCACTGGCGCCGGTTTTCCCGACACGCCTTTGAGCTTGTAGAACTTGCCATCGAAGTCGAACGGCTCGCTCGACGTATAGATCCGCTGCATGATCTCGAACCACTCAAGACCCTGGCCGTAGCGGTCGTCGACCTGCGCGAGGTTGACGCCGAACATGGCGAACTCTTCCGGGTTCCAGCCGCACACGATGTTGAGCCCGGCCCGGCCGTTACTGGCATGATCGATCGTGGTGAGCGCCTTGGCGGCGAAAACGGGATGCACCATCGGCACGTGCACGGTGGAGAACAGCGCGATATTCTTGGTCACTCCGGCAAGCCCGGCCGCGAAAGTAAAAGTCTCGAGCGAGCATTCGCGGCTGTTCATCTCGCCGCCAAATCCCTTCCAGCGCGCGATCGGTAAAATGAATTCGATGCCGGCGCGGTCGGCCATCTGCGACACTTCGACGATTTCGTCCCAGCGCGCCGGCCAGCGCTCCGGCACCTTGGTCAGGGTCAAGCCGCCGTCCGAATTCATCGAGAAGACGCCGAGCTTGAACTTGTTCGGTCCATGCATCGGATGCGGTGTTGTCATGGCGCTGGCTCGGGTGATGCGGCGGGTTGAGAGACTTCGCCCGACGCTGCAGGATCGACTATGGTGGTGGGCGCCCGGCTGGACGCCCATCTGGACGGATATGGCATTATTTCATACATAAAATAATATCCGGGGCCGCTGTCAATGCCGGCTCGGCATCTCTCGTCAGGACAATGAAGAAGCCAACCGCCATGGCCGAAACCGCTCCCAAGAATTCTCCATCTGTTGCGGACGTTGTCCGCATCGTTCGGCACGGCGACGTGGCCGTGATCGAGATCGACAATCCACCGGTCAATGCGACCTCGCTGGCAGTCCGCTCCGGCCTTGCATCGGCGCTTGACACCGCTATCGCCGATCCCGCGATTGCGGCGATCGTCATCGCCGCGGCAGGGCGGACCTTCGTGGCCGGCGCCGATATCAAGGAGCAGGGCAGGCCGCCGCAGCCGCCGTTTCTGCCCGACGTCTGCAATGCCATCGAGGCAAGCCAAAAGCCGGTCGTTGCGGCGATCCACGGCACCGCGCTGGGCGGCGGTTTCGAACTGACATTGGCAGCGCACGCGCGCATTGCCGCGGCCGACGCCCGTGTCGGCCTTCCCGAGGTCAATCTCGGCATCATTCCCGGCGCTGGTGGCACCCAGCGCGCACCCCGGCTCGCCGGCGTGCCGGCGGCGATCGATCTCGTAGCTTCCGGCAAGCCGTTGCCGGCGAAGCAAGCGCTCACCGCTGGACTGATTGACCGCGTCGTTGATGGTGATCTGCGTGGTGCCGCGATCGCATTTGCCCGAGAGCTGATCGGCAAGCCGATCCGCCGCACCGGTGCGCTTGCAGTTCCCGCCTTCGATCGCGCCGCGGCTGAGCAGCAGGTCGCCGCCATCGCGAGCAAGGCGCGCGGTCAGCATTCGCCGGAGCAGGCGGCACGCGCTGTCTTGTTCAGCGCTGACTACGACATCGACGAAGGGCTCAAGCGTGAGCGCGCGATTTATTCCGATCTGGTCAAATCGGACCAGGCGGCGGCCCTGCGCCATATCTTTTTCGCCGAGCGCGCCGCGACCAAGGTTCCCGGACTTGAAAATGTTGCGCCGCGGCCGGTCACGACCATCGGCATTGCCGGTGCCGGCACCATGGGATCGGGCATCGCGGTCGCCTGCCTTGACGCCGGTTACAAGGTGGTCGTCGTCGAGCAGAATGAAGCGGCGGCGGAAGCCGGGCGCGCACGCATCGGCGGCCTCTACGACCGCGCCATCAAGTCGAAGCGCATGAACGACGCCGACAAAGCCGAGCGCATGGGCCGCCTCACCATGGCCGCCGACCGAGCCGCGTTCGCGCCGGCGGACCTTGTCATCGAGGCTGTGTTCGATGAGCTTTCGGTCAAGCAGGAGCTGTTCAAGTCGCTCGACGCGATCGTGCGCCCTGAGGCCATCCTCGCGACCAATACCAGCTATCTCGATCCCAACGACATTGCCCTGGCCACGGCGCGGCCGGATCGCATCGTCGGCATGCATTTCTTCTCGCCGGCGCATGTGATGCGGCTCCTGGAAGTGGTCCATGCTGCGCGCACCGCGCCGGACGTGCTGGCAACTGCGCTCGCGGTCGGCAAGAAGCTGCGCAAGCTCAGCATCGTCTCAGGTGTGTGCGAAGGGTTCATCGGCAATCGCATCTATTCGGCCTATCGCAAACAGGCCGAATACATGCTGGAGGACGGCGCGCTGCCGCAGGATGTCGACGGAGCTGTCGAGGCCTATGGCCTGCCGATGGGTCCATTCGCGGTCAACGATCTCTCCGGTCTCGACATCGCCTGGGCGCGCCGCAAGCGGCTCGCGCCGACTCGCGATGCGCGCGAGCGTTACGTGACCGTCGCCGACACGCTGTGTGAGATGGGCCGGCTCGGGCAGAAGACCGGTGCCGGCTGGTATCGCTATGTCGAGGGCAAGCGCACCGCCGATCCGCAGGTGGCCGAACTGATCGAGGCCGCCTCGCGCACCAAAGGTATTGTGCGCCGTTCGATCCCCGCGGCCGAGATACAATCGCGTCTGATCGCCGCGATGGTGAACGAAGGCGCCAAGATTTTGGCGGAAGGCATCGCGTTGCGCGCGTCCGACATCGACCTCGTCCTAGTCAATGGCTACGGCTATCCCGCCTGGCGCGGCGGGCCGATGTTCGAAGCCGATCGCATCGGCCTCGGCGTGATCCTCGCCGAAGTCGAGCACATGAAAGAACGCGACGGCTTGGGCTGGGAACCGGCGCCGCTTCTCGTCGAACTGGCGAAAGCCGGAAAGGGTTTTGCGGACTAGCGCCGACCCTTCCTGTTCTCCGACCCATTTCATGCGGCGAGTTCGACACGTGCGTGGCTGATGTTCTTGATTTGACAAACCCTCGCCCAGCGGGGAGAGGGTAGGGTGAGGGGCTCGGCCTCTGAGATTTTTCTTCGGCGCTGAACCCCCTCATCCTGTCCTTCTCCCCGCTGAGGAGAAGGGACGCGGCAGCGCGTTCTGTTTTTCTTAAAGCCGCCCCGGCGGTCGGAGACTCTGACTCGTCGGATGACTGAATCAGAGAACAATGAGAGCAGGTGCTAGAGGGCAAGCCGCTACGGCGTCCAGTCCGGAGCGGTCAGACGCCGCTTGCCGTCCGATGTCATCTGGACGCCGGGCGCGCCGGCGTCGATCTTGTCCCAGAGCTGGCACGTGACCGGCTTGTGTTTTTGATCGAGTCCCTCGCAGTAATTGGTGAACTCGCACAGCCGCACTTCATTGCCGCGTCCGAGCGCGTATTTGCGGAACGTGTCGGGATCGGCGAGCGATTGCCGCGCCGCGCCGACAATGTCGCAAACACCATCGGTCAGGAGCTGCTCGGCCATCTCGAAATTGTGCACGCCGCCGGTGCAAACCACCGGCGTGTCGAAACCGGCGGCGCGAATTGCGGCGCGTATGGCGCCGGTGGCCGGTACGTTGCGCCCGAACGGTCCGCGGTTGTCGGAAATATATTGCGGCATGCACTCGTAACCGCTTCGCCCGGTATACGGATAGGCGGCCCAGCTGACAGCAGGCTGCTTGGCATCGTCAAATTTGCCGCCGCGCGAGGTCGACAGAAAATCCATACCGGCACGCGCGAAGGCCAGACCGAAGAACGCCGCGTCGTCGACCTCGCTGCCGCCGTCAATGCATTCGTCGGCGAGAAAACGGCAGCCGACGACAAAGTCCTCGCCGACCTTGGCGCGCACGGCCGAATAAACTTCGAGCGGCAGCCGCACGCGGTTTTCGCGCGTCCCGCCATAGCCGTCGTCGCGCGTATTGGTGCGCGAAAGGAACGACGCCATCGTATAGGCGTGGGCGTAGTGGAGTTCGATGCCGTCGAAGCCGGCTTTCTGCGCCCGCGCGGCCGCGTCAGCAAAGAGCGGCGGCAGCACCGCGGGCAGGGTGCGGACGTGCTCCAAGTGTGTATCAGTAATCCGCTCGCGATAGCCGTAATCGAGCGCTTCGAGTTCCGCTGCGTCCAAGACTTGCGCGAGCGCGTCGTGGTTCATCGCCGCCAGGCGCGCTCGCACGGCCGCCTCGCTCAAAGTCATATCGCCGAGGGCTTGCCGATGAGCGTCAGTGGTTTTGAGGAAGCGCTGCAGGTATTTTTCCGGCTCGGGCCGCCGGCGGATGGCGAGGAAATCGATGAGCTGGATGAAAAGCCGCGTCTCGCCGGCGCTTGCCTCACGGACGGCTTCGACCAGGCGGCGTAACCCCGGAACATAGCGGTCGTGGCCGATGCGTAAGAGCGGCCCGCTCGGAATGTCCCGAATGCCGGTCGCTTCGACCACGATGGCGCCCGGGCGGCCGCGCGCGAAGCGCTCGTACCAGGCCACCACCTCGTCGGTGACGACGCCATCCTCGGAGGCGCGCCACGGCACCATCGCCGGGACCCAGCTGCGCTGACGAAGTTCAACAGGCCCGACACGCAACGGTGAAAACAGCCGCGAGTTTCCCGCCTCTTCGCGCGACGGAATCCGGCCAAGGTTTGCCGAAAAGCGGATGCGTTCAGGCGGGCGCCACATGAGACGGCAGTCTAGGCCCGGCGCGAGATACTTCAAGTATAAAGTAATTTTAGAGGCGCATATCTATAATGCGTGGTCCGCGGGCAGGGGCGTCCGGGATCGCAAAACCGCTTTTCATTAGTTGCTTGAACCCTATAAAGTTCAGGCTTAAAGCAACGGGTGCACAAAGCGATAGCGTCCTGGTTGCCGGGAAAACCGACGGCTTCCCCTGTTACCAGGCGAAAATTCGCCGGCGGGTCGGGTCGGAATCAAGGAAGCGGCGGATACGAATCTGTTTATTTGTTTCGGTGCGGCGCGCCGAAAATGTGGACAACGCTGGTCATCGCAGCTGGAGAGCTTGAGATATGAATGACGCTGCCGTGCTGCCGCTTGATGCGGAGACCAAGGTGATCGAACGGCCCAGCGATCACAAGGACGAGCTTCGCCTCTGGCTCCGGCTGTTCAGTTGCAAAATGCTGATCGAAAACGAAATCCGCCGCCGGCTGCGCGACAATTTCGAGATCACGCTGCCGCGCTTCGATCTCATGGCCCAACTCGACAAGACGCCCGCCGGGATGAAGCTCGGTGAATTGTCGCAGCGTCTGATGGTGTCGAACGGCAATATTACCGGTCTGGTCGATCGGCTGGTGGAACAGGGTCTGCTCGACCGTCAGCCGGCGCCCAATGATCGCCGCGCCCAATTGGTCAAACTCACCGCCGAAGGCCGCCGCAGTTTCCGTGCCATGGCCGCGTCGCACGAGGCTTGGATCGCCGAGATTTTTGGCGATCTCACCGCCAGTGAGCGCGAAGTACTGATGCGCCTCCTCGGCAAGGCGAAGGATGCAGCACGGGCGGCGATCACCGACAGTGGCAAGGGTTGATCGCCGGCGATGACGCGTTCGCGCCGATCGGTGCCGTCACGATCCGCTGTTTTCCACCTCATCTCGGTAGTGATCGCACCAGTAGCGGGGCCCTAAGCCGCGGTCCGGACCGACCATCGAAAAACCGCCATCGACCGGGACATCGCAGCCCGTAACCCACGACGCTTTGTCCGAGCAAACAAAGACCACGACGTTCGCAACTTCTTCCATGCGGCCGACGCGGCCGAGCGGATTGACCTCCGCTCCAGCTCGGTCGGCGAGGTCGCGATTGTTGCCGGTCATCGTCTCCATCGGGGGAGACCAGGTCCAGCCCGGCGAGACAGTCACGACACGGATACCCTGTGGGCCGAGGCTGACGGCGGCGAGCTTGGTCAGGTGCATCAACCCTGCCTTGCCCACCGAATAGGGTCCGCGGAAGCCATTCCCGAATTTACCCGCGACGCTACCGATATTGACGATGACCCCGCCAGGCTTTGTTAGAAGCGGCAGTGCCTTCTGCATCAGGATGGCGGCGCCGACGACGTTGACGTCCAGCGCAGCGAGCCAATCCTGCCTCGAGGTCGCAAGCCCGTTGTCGAGGTACGAACAAGCGCAGTTGATGATTGCGTCCAGGCGGCCGAATTCAGCGCGGCAGGCCTCAAGACATTGGTCGATCTCAACATCATGCCGTAGATCGAGATGCCGATAACGCGCGCCGTCGCCCAGAGTTTGGACGAGTTCCGCGCCGCGATCGTCCTCAATCCCGGTCACGAGCACTTTGGCTCCAGCGGCGTGGAGGCCCTGAGCCACCGCGCCGCCAATGCTGTGTGTTCCTCCCGTAACGAGAGCGACCCTTCCGCTGAGTTCCACCGTTGGCTCTCCTGCTGCTGATCACGGGGGTGAGGTTTGGGGTGCGCCGGCGCGTCGCACCGGCGCACAAGGCCGCTATCGCCGTCGCAGCGCTCATCACGATTATGCAGATCGGGTTGGCCAAAAGGCCGGCAGGTCGCGTGCAATGCAATAGCTGTGGCTGGCAAAGAACTTCGCTTCGCCCGCGGTTGCGCGCAGACGACCGAAATTCCTTTGCAGAACAGATATTTTAAATCTAAAATAACGACCTGACAAGCCGATTGCTGTTGCAGTTTTGGGCTGTCGCTGCTGCCGGATTGAGCGATTTCATTTCATGCCTCATCCGCGCGCACGAGCCGTTGCAAGAGCAATGGGAAGGTCTCATAAATATTCACGTCGCCGTCGCTTGCGCGCTGCAGACGGCCTGGAGGATTTCATGGCGGAACGTTCGTTTGCACGCGAGGTCCAGGATCTCAAATTGGGCGAGGGCGAAGAATTCCGCGGCGAAGGCATTCTCGCGATTACCAAGGCCCTGCTGCAATCCGGCGTATCCTATGTCGGCGGCTATCAGGGCGCGCCGATCTCGCATTTGATGGACGTGCTCGCCGACGCCAAGGACGTACTCGACGAGCTCGGCGTGCATTTCGAGAACTCGGCCTCGGAAGCTGCGGCTGCCGCGACGCTCGCCGCGTCGGTACATTATCCGATCCGCGGCGCGGTGACCTTCAAAGCTCCAGTCGGCATCAACGTTGCCTCCGATGCCATTGCCAATCTTGCGTCGGGCGGCGTCACCGGCGGCGCGCTGATCATCATCGGCGAGGACTACGGCGAGGGCTCCTCGATCATGCAGGAGCGCTCGCATCCGTTCGCGATGAAGTCGCAGGTGTGGCTCCTCGACCCGCGGCCCAATCTGCCTTCGATCGTCAAAGCGGTGGAAGACGGCTTCGAGCTTTCAGAGGTTTCGCACACGCCAGTGATGCTGGAAGTGCGGATCCGCGCCTGTCATGTGCATGGCCGATTCATCGCCAAGGATAACAAAAAACCGAGCTTTGCGCTCCGCGAAGCCCTGGAGAATCCGCGCCGCGACACCGAACGCGTCGTGCTGCCGCCGGCGTCTTATATGCATGAGCGCGAGAAGATCGAACAGCGCTGGCCGGCCGCCGTCAAATTCATCAAAGAGCGCAAGCTCAACGAACTCTTTGGCCCTGAAACCGCCGATGTCGGCATCGTGGTGCAGGGCGGCCTCTACAATTCAGCACTGCGCGCCTTGCAGCAGCTGGGCCTCGCCGACGTCTATGGCGAGACATCCGTGCCGATCTACGTGCTCAACGTCACTTACCCATTGGTCGACGACGAGGTTGCTGCTTTCGCCGCCAACAAGAAAGCCATCCTGATCGTCGAGGAAGGACAGCCGGAATTCATCGAACAGGCGATCAACACCATCCTGCGCCGCCGCGACATTCAGGCCAAGATCGGCGGCAAGGACGTGTTGCCGATGGCGGGCGAATACACCCCCATGGTCGTCACCAAGGGGCTCAAGGCATTTCTCGAGCGTTACGCCAACACGCTCCTCGGCAATGCGCCGCCGCCGCCGAACGCCGATGCGGTTCTGGCCGACCCAAAAGTAAAGACGCTCGCCAAGACCGTGCCGCCGCGTCCGCCCGGCTTCTGTGTCGGCTGCCCCGAACGGCCGATCTTTGCCGCCATGAAGCTCGTGCAGCAGGAACTCGGCGAGCACAATATCTCTGCCGATATCGGCTGCCATCTGTTCTCGTCCTTGCCGCCGTTCAATATCGGCGCGACCACGATGGGCTACGGTCTCGGCCCAGCCTCGTCCTCTGCCTTCAATGTCAAAGCCGACAAGCGCCCGATCTCGATGATCGGCGACGGCGGCTTCTGGCACAACGGCCTCTCCACCAGCGTCGCCAATGCCGTCTATAACAAACAGGACGGCGTGATCATGGTGGTCGACAATTTCTATTCGGCGGCGACCGGCGGCCAGGACATCATGTCCTCGCGTGCGCTCAAGGACGCGCGTTCGACCAACAATACGATTGTCGATGCGGTCAAAGGCGTCGGCGTCAAATGGGTACGCCACCTCGATCGCACCTACGACGTCGGCCGCATGCGTGATGTGCTGCGCGAGGCGCTGACGACGAAGCAGCAAGGCCCGAAAGTGATCGTGGCGTCGTCCGAATGCATGCTCAACAAGCAGCGCCGGGTGAAGCCGCTGTTCCAGAAATCGGTGCGTGACGGCCAGCGCATGGTGCGCGAGCGCTTTGGCGTCGACGAAGATGTCTGCACTGGCGATCACGCCTGCATCCGGCTGTCCGGCTGTCCTTCGCTGTCGGTCAAGCATACCGACGACCCGCTCAAGGACGATCCGGTCGCGGCGATCGACAACAATTGCGTTGGCTGCGGCAATTGCGGCGAGGTCTCGGAAGCGGCCGTACTGTGCCCGTCGTTCTATCGCGCCGATATCATTCACAATCCGACCCGGCTCGATCGCTTCATGTCGGGATTGCGCCGCGCCGTGATCGGCTTTCTGCAGCGCCGGCGCGAAGCCCGCCGCGTTGCGTTTGCCGACTGAGCGGAGGACGCCATGAACGACCTCTCGAACATGCCGGCGCGGGTCACGACGGACCGGCCGATCTGCATCGCAGTTCTTGCCATGGGCGGGCAGGGCGGCGGCGTTCTCTCCGATTGGATCGTCGAGCTCGCGGAGTCGCAGGGCTGGCACGCGCAATCGACTTCGGTGCCGGGCGTTGCCCAGCGCACGGGGGCCACGCTTTATTATGTCGAGATGCTGCCGCCGAAAGGCGACCGTGCGCCGATCCTGTCGCTGATGCCGGCGCAGGGCGAAGTCGACATCGTGCTCGCGACCGAAATGATGGAGGCCGGCCGCTCCATCCTGCGCGGCCTTGTTACGCCCGACCGCTCGACGTTGATCGCCTCGACTCATCGGCTCTATGCCGTTGCCGAAAAGGAAAAGCCGGGCGATGCCATCGCCGATCCAAATGCCGTGATCGAGGCGGCCGATATCGCGGCCAAACGCGTCATCGCGTTCGACATGGAGCAGCTCGCGGTCAAGAACAACAGCGTGATCTCGGCCTGCATGTTCGGCGCGCTGGCCGCGTCGCGTGCTTTGCCGTTCGACAATGAGAGTTTTGAGGCGGTGATCAAAGCCGGCGGCCGCGGCGTCGAGCCGAGCCTCAACGCGTTTCGTGCCGCCCGCGATCAGGCGGCGCAGCGGCCCGCTCTGGCTAAGCCCGTCGTTAGCAAGCCCGGCAAGCGTTTTGCCCCGTTGCCAGTGACCGCCGGGCGCGCCGATCTCGACGCGCTTCTCTCGCGTATCCGCGAATTTCCGGTGTCGCTCCACGACATGCTGTTCGCCGGCGTCAAGCGGGCGGCCGATTTTCAGGATCCGAGATACGCCAACGAATATCTCGATCGGATCGCCGCGATCCACATCCTGGACGTCGCCAATGGCGGCGCCGCAAAGGCCTATAAGCTCACTGCCACGGCCGCCAAATACGTCGCCATCGCGATGGCCTACGACGACGTGATCCGGGTCGCCGAACTGAAAACTCGCCCGCAGCGCTATGAGCGCGTGCTGCGCGACAACAGCGTCGGCAAAGATCAGATCGTCTACACCACCGAATATATGCATCCGCGACTCGAGGAGACCGCCGGCACGATGCCGGCGCCGCTCGGGCGGTTTCTGGAGGCGCATCCTGGCCTGTTCGGCTGGATGTTCCGCAGCGGCCGCCGGGTCCGCTCCGGGACGATCCGCTGGTTCCTCACGCTGTACGTGCTCGCAGCGCTCAAGCCGATCCGCCGCACGACGCTGCGCCACCAGCGCGAAATGGCGCATCTCGAAAAGTGGTTGTCATTGGCTAAATCGCAGGCCGCGACGAACTACGAACTCGCTGTCGAGGTGCTGGCTGCCCGTCGCCTGATCAAGGGCTATTCGGATACGCATGCGCGCGGCGAGTCGAAATTCGACCGCGTGATCGACGCGGTGCCACTGCTAGCGAGCCGCGGCGACGGCGCCGACTGGATGCGCCGCCTGCGCGACGCCGCCCTGATGGACGAAAAGGGCATCGCACTCGACGGCGCGCTCAAGACCATCGCTTCGCTTTAGCACTTCATCCTCCCCTGCAGGGGGAGGACCGACCTCCGAAGGCGGTCGAGGTGGGGCCGTGGTTTAAGCCGGCGAACTTTGCCGCTACGGCTTCAGTGCTTAGGCACAAGCGCCAAGACCCGCAGCGGGCTACCCGTGCCTTTGACGATCTTCAAAGGCGCGGCGATCAGGATCGCGCCTTTAGGCGGCAGCTTGTCAAGATTGCACAGACTCGCGAGTCCGTAGCGATTGGCCTTGTGCACGAGATTATGCGCAGGGAAGGGCGGATCCATTCCCCCCGCCGAGCCGGCATCGGTGCCGATGGCCTCGTTGCCCCAGCCGACGATACCCTTCGATAGGAGATAAGTGATGGCCTCGGCCGTGGGCCCCGGCGAATGTGGTCCCTTCTCGTCGGCATTGAGGAATTTGGCCTCGTCGTCGTTGCGCTTGTACCAGTCGCTGCGCATCAGCACCCAGCATCCGGCCGGGATGTCGCCGTGCTGCTTCTCCCAGGCCTTGATGCCGTCGACGGTGAGCAGAAAGTCGGCATTCTTCGCCACCTCCGCCGAGCAATCGATGACGCAGACCGGCGCCACGAAATTCTTCGCCGGGATGGTGTCGGTGGTGTTGTGCGGGTGATCCTTGCCGGTGATCCAATGCACCGGCGCATCGAAATGGGTGCCGGAGTGCTCGCCGAGCTTGAGCCAATTCCAGGCCCAGAATGGCCCGTCCTTGTCATAGCGGGAGATACCGTGGATTTCGACCGTCGGCGTGTTCTTGCCGATTTCCGGCGGCAATTTGATCAGCGGCGTTTCCGGCCCGAGCGGCGCGGTAAGATCGACCACGTCGATAGCGTCCGACAGAAGCGCCGTTGCAAGATCACTGAGAACTTGGTCGCTGGATATTTGGGTGCTGGACATACGATCTCCCCGTCGCCCTCGGTGGGCGGATGCGATGCCGGGCGTCCCGGCAGCCAAAGTCTGACCGAAGCATTTTAGGTATGAAATATCTCCGCTGACAAGCGATGCACAGCGCCGCGCTGGCGCGGCTATCGCGACTGGACTCGGGCGCGTGCATGAACCACGGGGGGCAGCGTTTGTCCGCAGCTGCGGCCCGATCCTCGGCGGCACGGGTATGATCAGCAGTCATGCGACCGGATCAGCAGCCGATTGACTTCTCCGGCTTCCTTTTTGCGTGCGGCATTTGCACCCGTAGCTCATTCGCGGCACTGCAGATAGGATTTCGTCTCCATCGTCGGGGGCGACGCTGTGTTCGATTGGCTGGTTTGGGACTTCGCAGTCCTCGGCATGCATCTTCAGCCATGGATGCCGATCGCGCTGGGCATGGTTGCTGCGGCTTTCTGGTTAGCCTTTGGAAAGAGCATGTAGGCCGCCCAGCCTCTTTTATTTTTGATTGCCAGCATTGTGAGCGGCCGGGGCAGGGGACTCGGACATCCGCCCATCACACGTTCCGAAAAAATCTGTGGGGAATCCTCAAGAACACAGCCAAGCGCCGTTAGCGCCGATTTTACTTGAATTTTGCCGCAAGGCTGTATTAGATTTACTGTACGTCGCGCCTTACGGTTCCTAGGTGCGCATCAACGGCCCCGCTCAGCGCCATTGGCGGGCTTCTTTAGTTTTGAGCGCAAGTTCTCGGTACCTCGAGTACCTCAGATCGCAATCTAAATGAGCCGCGTGATGGCCACGCAGACGAAAATTATTCGCGGCAACCCTGATCCGGCCGGTGCACGTTCCGGCGGCCGCTTAAGCCAATGATATGGGATCAAATACAAAGCTTTGTTCGCGATCCAATATTCATCATTTTAGCGGTATCAATTGCCTATTCATTTTTCCAAATTCCGCGCAGCAAAAACGCTGCCGCGTTAGCCTTCGCGCTCGCTGCGGTTCTCGTCATAAGGCGCATTGGGTTTTCTACGGCTGATGAATACGTTCTCGCTTTTGCGATTTTTGTCGGCGTGTACAACCTATTACCGAATGACCAGAAACCTCAGTAGTGAGGTCAACGTCGGCGAAATTTAAACTAAGGCATGACCGATTTTTGATGCGCCGATGGGCGGCCGCTTTCGTTTAGGTACTATCCCTAGCGGCTGGAATCTCCCCTACGAGGGGCCATCTGACTCGCCGTCATGAGCGGCGAACCGAACTATCTGACCTTGCGCGATGCTGCTTATTGGCAGTCCTGAACGCGATACAAGTCGCATCCGGGTCCGCGGCCAACGCTTGGCGATCTGCGCCGCTCATCGCCCTGGCTTTGGCTGTGGTGTGAACGCTGCCAACATCACGCACCGGCCGCGGTCGTGCCATTCATTATCCGCTGGGGACCAAGCGCATCGAGCGACGTGCTACGCCAGCGTGCGCGCTGCACGTGTTGCGGCAGTAGAGGCGCGACGCTTCAGCATCCAAGCTGGGGCGGCAAGTCGATCGGTTTTCTGCTGTTTCCAATCGGCGCTTGTGGATGATTGTCGATAGACGGTCGGCCAGAGCGTGATCCGGAAAAGTGGAAACCGGTTTTCCGAAAAGATCATGCTCCAACGAAGAAGCTAGACCATGATCCGATTCAACCTGATCGGATCATGGTCTAGTCACCGAAATCGGCCTGCTAATGCTCCGACCAATCTACGGCTCGCGCGAGGTGCTTTGCGTCGCCGAGGTTTGTCGGGCTGTGGCGGGGCCGCAACGGCACATATTTCCTGCTGGATCGGCAAGAGAAGCGCGTTTAGCTGATCAAGGTGATCGGGGAATTCCTTGCTGATACGTCGATAGCTGGCAGCCCATTGCTCACTCGCCTGGATCATTTCGCTGTACCGGCGCAGGCTTTCAGCGAAGGGCACCTCGCTGCGACTGCAGTACCATGCGAGAAAGTCTTGCTGCACCTGGCAGGCCCGGCGGAATTCGCTCTGCACCGACAATAATATTGTATCAGCGGAGCGTGTGTCTTCATCTGCCATCGGGTGCCCCCCACCTATTAGGCAGTGGTAATTGAGTCGCAGATTGTGCGGTAAGTATGTGATGAAAATCACAATTGTGTTTGGGTTGGTGGATATCTCCAGGACGCAAAAAAGCCCCGAGTTGTCCCGGGGCCGAGTACGCTTTCTAGGATCCGTGTCTTGAGCGTGCCACGCTGCGGCGGCTGGGAACGATCTGTGCGAGACGAGAGGCGCGCTGAGCCCCAACTTCCCATCAGCGACAATAAGCCGACACTTAGCTAACGGTCGCTCAGACTTGCTTCGGATAAGAACGATAGTTACGCAATGCCATGTGGCTTCTGCGGCGGGGGCACGGTGGCTTCCAGCACGACGACAACGCCGCACTCCCTGCAAGAGAAGGTTCGAGGAATCCACGCACCGTCACCCTTCAACAATCGGAGTGTGAAGGTCATCCGGATTCCGCAGCCAGGACATGGTGGAAACTTGACCGGCGCGGTCGTGTTGACCTCCGCAGACTCAGCAACCGCCATTGGAGCTGCAATCCGAGATCAAGACCTGATCAGGTGAATAGAGGGGTTTCGTGACGGCCGCGAGGGTTACAACACCGAGAACGAACGCGGCAAGAAGCACAAGCTTCGTCATGGTGCCTTTCTGGGCGACTAGCAGAGAACTGCCGCCACGGTGTCGATAATCACTAGATTCCACTTTGCAAGCGAACGCCAGTCAATTCGCCGTAGTACGTTGTAAAAGACCATGGACGAACAGCCGATCCGGCCAGGCGCATGCGCCTTGACGAAACCTGAGTGTTCAATATTGACCATACGGTCGCTGCAAGGGGGCAGTATGGTATTGTGGTCGGGGCATGAGGTTGCCCATGTCGAGTAGTACAGATCAATTCTGGCAGTACGCAAAAGAAGCAGTTCTTTCGGCGTTATCCGCCGAATCCGACGACGATAGGAAAAGCCTGTTGGAGCTTGCGCAGACTTGGACGCGCGCCGCGATGGTAGAACAGCAGTTGGCGGACACCACGCAGGCCGCCTCAGTCGGCGGCCTCTTTTCTAGGCCTGGATGACCGAGAGCCTTAAGGCCGCGGAGCGCGTTTATGCCACGCTTTTATTTTCATATGGAAGACGGCGACATTCTGCTTGATGAGACCGGCGCCGAGTTGGCGGCCTCTTTCATTTGATATTCGACATTCTCCAACTGCAGCACCATCTGCAGCGCAGATCAATCGCCACTGTGAGGCGAACAAGCGCAGAGTTTGCATGGTCGTCAGATCAGGCCGACTCAGATACAAATAACTAGGCCAACTGGGTTGAGAACTTTGCCCCGTCGATACTCCGCTCGGCGGGGCATCTTTATTTCGGCTGGCAATCCACCCAAGTCGCGTGTGTATCAAAAATGCCACGTGTGCTAAGCAAAAGCGCCGGCCGCGCATAAGGCTCCGAGTTGCCACAAAAAAGAACCCCAAGCCTATTGAGCTTGGGGTTCCGTAGTTGTTGCCTCAGCTCGGGCTTGTCTGGGCGGCTATCTGTCAGGGGATGGGGAGCCGCCTGGTCGGCCTAAGACATCGGAATTAAGCTGTCGCGCTGTGGCTGCAACACGGATCACGCGTTAGTGTCCCATACCGATTGCTATTTCGGCCTGCACTCAAACACCCTCCAGCCACACATGACGCGCTACCAAGACCTAGTCTTTCTGTTCTCAGCCGTTGCCTGTAGCGCCTTGCTCGCGCTCTGGATGGTCGTGCAGCATGTGTATTAAGGGCTGCGCGGCGTCCCCTGTTTATCGAGTACTCTTCCGATAAAGCGCGAATAGAACGACGGCGCCTAGTGCGGCGACGATGGCCACCGGGACATGCGGCCGAAGTGCGGCAAGATGAGCAGCGTCACCGATACTCGACGTTCTCTAGCTGAAGCACCATCCGCAACGCGATCGATATTTGCGTTGTGTCAGCGCCAGCTGCCGCCTACGTACTGCCCAGGTGCTGAACTGCCGCCGCTCCTTCGGAATGTGTTTCAGGAAATCACGCACGTCGGCGAGCTTCGACAGCCGCAGGAATTCCTTGCCGTCATCCATTTGATTGCAAAAAGTTCACGTTCGAAGAACTCGCTTCGTAGGGAACGAGAAGCTGAAAGCCGGCGTTTTCTCACTGCGAGCGGTCTGCGGGGAATGCGATAAGGAACATGTTATGAAGAAAGCTAAAATCTTCGCAGTCGGTGCGACGGTGCTGATCGGTATGTCCGGTGCGGCTCTTGCCAAGCAACGACCAATGGGAAACCAGATCATGCACAATGCGGCCAGAAGCGGCGGAGGAGGCACGCACCACACTGGGATACGCACCGGGTCGGTATCCAACACCGAAAAGATTTTCGGCAACCATAACGGTTACCAACGGCAGTGATCGAGTGTCCTTCCTGATTCCGGGCACAGCGGCCGGGGCAGGGTGCGGGACCATTTAGAGTTGTCGCTCCTTAGCTATAGCTTAGGCGTGCGAGGATCGTTCGATGAGCGCCGATGTCGAATTCTGCAAGAAAGCATTGGACGAGATTGCGTCGCTGGGGTCAACCACGAGCCTTCGGTCAAAGGTCAAGCAATTCCTTGTTAAACGTCTCCCGCAAACAGCGAGTCAACGAGTAGAGCTAAAAACTTGGGCATTGGCCGAACTTGCTCGACTTGAGACGAAACCCGGCGGGGGAATGAGTAAAGTCACCTCGAATGTTGGCGAGGTAAGTCGGCGTATGGCGACGCTTCAAACAGTCATCGAGGAAATCGAAATAGCGGAGGCCGCGACGGAAGCCGCCTCGAAGAAAACATAAAAATACGCGCCAAACCGGGGAGGGGTTGATCCGGGGGTCAATCTCAAAGAACACAAAATTTATTAGTTATATCAATATGTTATGGCGGAAGGGGTGAGATCAGCTTAATATCCCTGTTTTCAATGGCTTAGAGCTGGATAACTGGAAAATTCTGCATCGCAAAAGCCCGCGTAAATCCGTGGCTTTAGCATCGACTGGAAAGGGGCAGGGCGATTAGCGGCATCGCGGCGCGAATATTCGGTTTGACGGAGAACGTGGTCCGCATTTTCTGGAATTGATTATCATGGGCGCTGGCCGAAATTCGATTTATTGGGCGATTTTTGGTTGCCTCTGTTTTTAGAGACTCGCTCTGAACGTTGCCGTCCCTAAAAAAGCGCGGTGAATCTCGCGGCGTTGCCGGGGACGACGTTCTCAGGCTCCATAGGAATTGCTCCCCGGCGGCGCACTCAGGGGCTTCTCCCGCCGGTTGTCGAGATTGCTTATTCGCCGTGCGATTGCTAGCAATTGAGAATGCCTCGCAAATCCGCGAATTCAACCCTGACTGCTGAAACGATCGTTGCGCCCGGCAAAGTACTGGCAGCTCGGTTTTCTGGCGCTGAGGGACCACGCCTTATTTGCGATGCGCTGCTCAAACAAGCGCTCGTAGAAAACAAGCGCGACATTGCCGAGCTGCTCGCTGGCGTTGCCATCATCGAAGGCTATGAGGTCGGAGAGGCCATCATTACTCAAG
>DATAQN010000116.1:0-1960 GCA_036264635.1 Xanthobacteraceae bacterium
TTGGAATTCGGGCGCGGTCTATCACATCGACCGCCTGCAGCAGGTCGACTTTCATATTGCCTACGGTCTCAGCCACAGCGCCCCCAGCTATATCGTCGGCGTCGGCTATTCCTTCCGCGTCGACGGGCTGTTCCGCTAGCCGCTCGCATCAGCAAGCCGAGCGGAAAAATCGGCGGCGGCCCTTGTTTGCAAGCGAAATTCTTGGGACATTCTCAGCCGACGAATGTCTGCAGATGGGAAGGGGCATGCAGACCGCTCAATCCATTCCGGCGCTAACAAGGATAGCGATTGCATTATTGCTGATCGCGGGCTCGCTGCTGCCTGCCATGTCCGCGGCCGGGAACGTTCCGTTACGCGGCCTTGTCGTCGCGCAAGGCGGCGGCTTCGAAAAACTGCCGCCTTCAGTGGCGCCGACGCCCTATTCCCCAAACGTGCCATCCTCGAACCCGCCCTCCTACACGACGGGACCCGAGCACAGCCCGGACACGAATTCCAATCCGTCCTATCCTGACCGCTCGAACCCTTCGTCGGATGTTTCCTGGGGCGCGATCGCTTTCACGGCCGACGGCTCCTATTCAACCACCTGGAAGATGGCTTCACAGCCGGAAGCCGAAGCAAAAGTGTTGCGGCAATGCGCCCGGTTCGGCCGCGGCGGCTGCGAGGTGGTGAGCTTCTCGGGGCAGGAATGCGCGGCGCTCGCGACCTTCATCGGTCCCTACCGGCGCCGCCGCTGGAGTCTCTCCTATACCGCGGGCGGCATGACCTATCCCGCGGCACAAAGCGCGGCAATGGATCGCTGCAATTCCGATGAGCGCACGCAGGGCCATTGTCAATCGCGCACCGCCGCCTGCGCCGACGGGCGCTAGCGTCATTTCCATCGCGCCTTGCACATATAGGCCATGTCCGAGATCGGGATGGATCGGTCCTGCGACGGCAGGCATAATCACCAAAAAGCCGGAGGAGCCGTCATGACGAAGGGATCAAAAGTAAGAGCCGTCGAAATCCTCGCCTGCGACGCCGGCTGGAGAAACTATCACTTCGTCAAGGTCACGACCGAGGACGGCGCGGTCGGCTGGAGTGAATTTGACGAAGGCTTTGGCTCGCCCGGCGTGGGCGCTGCGATCCAGCGTCTGTCGACGCGCGTGGTCGGACAGAACGCCTTCCAGCACGAGCGCATCTATGCCGAGCTTTACGCCGCGACCCGTCCGGCCGCCGGCGGCGTGGTCGCGCAGGCGCTCGGCGCGATCGAAAACGCCCTGCTCGATGCCAAGGCCAAGCTTCTCGGCGTGCCCTGCTATGAATTGCTGGGTGGCAAGATCCGCGACCGCATTCGCCTCTACTGGTCGCATTGCGCGACGTGGCGCATCAACCACCCCTCCTGGTACAAGCCGGCGATCGAAAGCCTCGACGGCGTCAAGGCCATTGGCCGCGAAGTACGCGAGAAGAAATTCACCGCACTGAAAACCAACATCTTCACCTATGACGGCGGCAAGCCCACCGGCTGGCGGCCGGGCTTCGGCTCGCCGTTTCAGCCGGAGATCAATGTCGAACGCAAGGTGCTGCGCGACCTGCGCATGCATCTGGAAGCGATCCGCGACGGTGCCGGGCCCGATGTCGACATCCTGCTCGATCTCAATTTCAACGCCAAGACCGAAGGCTATTTGAAGATCCTGCGTGCCATCAAAGATCTCGACATGTTCTGGATCGAGATCGACAGCTACAACCCGGAAGCGCTGGCGCTGATCCGGCGGCAGAGCCCGCATCCGATCTCCTCCTGCGAGACGCTACTCGGCTTGCGCGAATTCCAGCCCTATTTCCACGAGCAGGCCATGGATGTCGCGATCATCGACACGCCCTGGAACGGGGTATGGCAATCGATGAAGATCGCGGCCGCCGCGGAAGCCTATGAGGTCAATGTGGCCCCGCATAATTTCTACGGCCATCTCTGCTCGATGATGAA
>DATAQN010000119.1:0-4037 GCA_036264635.1 Xanthobacteraceae bacterium
CAGCATCTGCTGCTCGCCGCCGGAGAGCTGGAAGCCGAGATTGCGCTCGCGTGCCCGCAGGACCGGGAACAGGTCGAAAATGCGCGGCAGCGTCCAATACGATCTTCCCGTGCCTGCGCGCGCAAAGACTGTCAGGTTCTCCCGCACGGTGAGGCTCGGGAAAATGCCGCGCTCCTGCGGCACGAAGCCGAAACCGAGCCGCGCCAACGCATAGGGTGCCAGCCCGGCGATATCACGGCCGTCGTAGCGGATGCGGCCGGGCCGCGGTTTGAGATAGCCCATGACCGTGAGGATGGTCGTGGTCTTGCCGGCTCCGTTGCGGCCCAGCAGACAGACGACTTCGCCCGGCCGCACGGAGAAGGAGACGCCGTGCAGGATATGGCTGTCGCCGTAATAGGCACCGATGTTCTCGATCTCGAGCATCAGTGCGCCCTCCCGAGATAGATTTCGCGCACGCGGCTATTGGCCTGTATCTCTGCCGGCGTTCCCGTTGCCAGCACCTTGCCGTAGTAGAGAACGGTGATGCGGTCGGCGACCGAGAACACGACTTTCATGTCGTGCTCGATCATCAGGATCGACAGCGTTCGCGGCAGTGCCCCGATCAGATAGATCATGCGCGTCGTTTCGGTCGGCGACATGCCGGATGTCGGCTCGTCGAGCAAGAGAAGCTCGGGCGCGCCGGCCAGCGCGATGCCGATTTCGAGCTGGCGCTGCTCGCCGTAGGACAATTTGCGTGCAAGGCGCGCGCCATCGGTATCAAGATGCACCTGCGCCATCAGTTCTTCGGCGCGGACGGATAGATCCGTGTTACGGCCGACCGGCCTGATAAAATTCAGCGGATTGCCGCGCTGCACCTCGAGCGCAAGCCGGATGTTCTCGATCACACTTAAATTCTGAAACAGATTGTTACGCTGAAACGTGCGCGCTACGCCCAAGCGACTGATCCGATCCGGCGACAGCCCGGTGATGTCCCGCTCTTTGAACACGATGCGACCGGAGCTGGACTTCAACTGACCACCGATCTGATTGACCAAACTTGTCTTGCCGGCGCCATTGGGCCCGATAATGACGTGCCGTTCACCCGGCGCGATGTCGAGGCAGACATCGTCGGTGACGACCAGGCTGCCGAACGCCTTATTGAGATGGTCGAGGCAGAGCACACTCATTTCAGCGCCCTCTGCCATCGGATTTTCTGCAAGCTGCCCCAGAGCCCGCCGGGGAAGAACATCACGCAGCAGATGAAGGTGACGCCAATGATGGAGAGCCAGTGCTCGCTGTAAGAGCTCGCCACATTCTTCATCAGAAGAAAAATAGCGGTGCCGAGCGCGGGCCCGATCAAGGTCCCTGCCCCGCCCAGCATGGTCATGATCAGAATGTCGCCGGACGCCGTCCAATAGACCGCATCCGACGAAATGAAACCGTTGAAGATGGCATAAAGCCCGCCCGCCAAACCCGCCACTGCGCCGGCGATCGTAAAGGCCATGAGCTTATAGGCGCGCGTCGGATAGCCGATCGCCATCATGCGCGGCTCGTTCTCACGGATGCCGACAAAGGCGTGGCCGAGCGGCGAGTTCAACAAACGCCGCAGGCCCCAATAGGCCAGGACGAAGAAGCAGAGCGTCATGAAATACATCGGCAGCGATTTCGACAGGCTGAAGCCAAGAAAGGTCGGCTGTTCGGCGATCGCCATGCCGTCCGAGCCGCCGGTCAGGTCCCGCCATTTCAACGCCACGGAGAACACAAGCTGCGAGAAGGCAAGCGTCAGCATCAGAAAAGGAATGCCGCCAGTCCGTACGCAGAAGAAGCCAATCAAAGCCGCGCCGGCCCCGGCAATGATCACGCCCGCTGCGACGCCAAGCCACGCATTGAGCCCGAACTGCACCCCGAGGATCGCGACCGCATAGGCGCCCAAGCCGAAAAAAGCGGCGTGGCCGAGTGACATCAGGCCGGTGAAGCCGAGAAGCAGATCGAGACTCATGGCAAGGATCGCGAAGATAAAGATTTCCGCCACGAGCGCCCGCGGATAGTCGCTCATCAGAAACGGCAGCACGATCAGCACTGCAAGTACCAGAAGCTCGGCGGCGCGTGTTTGCAGAGTGGCGGGCCTGCTGGTCGTCGTGACGGCGGGCGCGATCGCGATGTCGGAATATTTTATCCCGAACAGGCCCTGCGGCCGCACCAGGAGCACGGCAGTCATGGCGAGATAGACCAGAAACAGGGCGACGCTCGGGAAATAGGCCTTGCCGAACGTGTCGGCGATGCCGATCAACAGGCTGCCGACAAAGGCCCCGCGCAAGCTCCCCATGCCGCCGATGACAATAACAATGAAGGCCGGAATGAGGATTTCGGAATCCATGCCCGGATAGAGCCCGAGCACCGGAGCGGCGGCGATGCCGCCGAGCGCCGCGAGCGCGACGCCAAAGCCGAAAATGCCAGTGAACAGCGCCGGGATATTGGCGCCGAGCCCGGCGGCCATCATCGCATTGTCGACGCCGGCGCGCACCATCGCGCCGATGCGGCTGCGCTCCAAAAGCAGCCAGAGCAGGAGCGCAATGGCAAAGCCAAAGCCGATCAGAAACAGCCGATAGGCCGAGAAAACGCCGGCGCCGATATGCACGATGCCTTGCAGCGACTGCGGCGCCGGCAGCCGCAGCACCATGCGGCCCCAGACCGTCTGCACCAGATCGAGGAACACGAAAGTGAAGCCGAAAGTCAGGAGCACCTGATCCATGTGGCCGCGCTTATAGAGCGGCCGCAAGAACAGACGCTCCACCAGCACGCCGAGCATGGTTATCGGAAGCGGCGCAAGAATGAGCGCCAGCCAGAAATTGCCGCTGGCCTTGTAGATCGCGAGCCCAACGAAAGCGCCCAGCATGAAGAACGAGCCATGCGCGAGGCTGACGACATTCATCAGGCCGAAGATGAGCGACAGTCCGGCGGCCATCAGGAACAACAGCACGCCGTAGACCAGCCCGTTCAGAAGCTGGGCGACGAACAAATCCAAGTGCAGATCCATGTGCTGCTCTGCCCGCCGTTCGCCGCGACGCTGTTATCGTCAGTAGATCTTCTTGCCCGGGTCCTGGACGTCCTTTGCGGTGGACAGGATCTTGGTCGAAATGCCGTCGCCCTGCTCAATCACCTGCGCAATGTAGATGTTTTGAATCGGATTATGCGTTGCCGGATCCATACGGAACGGCCCTCGCGGCGCATTAAACTGCACCTTGCTCATTGCCTCGGCGAGCTTGTCCTTGTTCGACGCGTCACCGCCGGTCATTTTCAGCGCCTCGCCGAGCGCCTTGGCGCCGACATAGCCATAGTCGGCGAACAGGTCCGGCGCATATTTGTATTTTGCCTTGAAGTTCGCCGCGAATTCCTTGCTCTCCGGATTGTCCACGGTGTCGGTATAGGTGAGCGCCGAAATAACGCCGATGGCAGATTTACCGAGCGCACTCACCGTCTGCGAGTCGATCATCGTGAACCCGGTCAGCGGCATTTTCTCCTTCAGGCCGAATTCCGAATATTGCTGAACGAAGCGGGCGGCGTCGGCCCCCGGCATGAAATCGTAGGTCACCGGCGGGTTGATCGACTTGATGTCGGTCAGATAGGCGCTGAAATCGGTGGTGCCGAGCGGCGGCCAGATTTCCTTGATGACCTTGCCGCCTTTGGCGAGATACGGGCCCTTGAACTGGTTCATCACGTCATGGCCGCCGGCATAGTCGGAGGCCGTGAGCACGATCTCCTTGCCGAGCTTGTCGTAAATGTAATCGGCCATCGGTCCGGACAATTGATAGGTCGAGATCGAGGTGCGGAACAGATAGGGATAGCGGTCCCAGGTAATGGCGTCGGTCCCGGCGCCGGAGACGATATAGAACGCCTTCTGCTGTTTCATGTAATTAAGGACCGCGAGCGCGACATTGCTCGCCTGGATCCCGATCACCAGGTCGACATTGTCGCTCTCGACGAGCTTCTTGGCCTTTTGCAAGCCGATCTGCGGATTGAACTGATCGTCTTCCTTGATGAGTTCGATCTTGCGCCCG
>DATAQN010000160.1:0-1566 GCA_036264635.1 Xanthobacteraceae bacterium
CAGGCTTGCCCCGACGGCGAGCATCGTCACCGGTGCGACGGCGGTGCCGAGAAAGCCGCAAAAGGTGTGGATCGAAAAGGCGCGGCCAACGCGGGCGGGGGCGATCCGGGCCGCGAGGATCGCGTAGTCGGCCGGATGGAAGACGCTGTTGGCGAGGCCGAGCAGCGCCATTGCCAGCAACAGGCGCGAATAGGACGGCGAAAGGCCGAAGCTGATAAAAGCCAGCGCGCTGGTAACGAGTCCGAGCACCAGCATCCGCCGCGAGCCGACGCGGTCGACGAGATGCCCGACCGGCAATTGGGCCACGACCGACAGGATGTTGGCGACGGTCAGAGCTAAGCCGAGCTCGACAAAACCGATGCCCAGCTGCTCCTTTAGAAAAGGGAAGAGCGGCGGTACGACCAGATTGTGAAAGTGGTTGACGAAATGCGCCAGCGAAACCACCGCGACGGCACGGTATTCCTCGATTCGTTTGCTACGCTTTGTGGGGCGTGTCTCACCACCGGTGCCGGTTACGGCGGCCGCATCCGTCATCATCAGCGCCTTGTCCTCCGGAATGATCGGTGAAAATGCGGCCCCGTGCGAGCCACGGCAAGCGCCGGTTTGGCAATGCTGCTTTGCCTCGGATGTGTCGCCTGCGAATCGCTACCGCGGTGAAATGAAAAGCCGCCGAGATGACTCGGCGGCTCTTGTAAGCGACGACCCAGTGCTTTAGGCGCGATGGTGCCGATGGTGGTGAGCGCCGACCAGCTGGTTGGCCATTTGCTGCTGTTCGGGCGACAAGCTGGCGTATAGCGGCTTGAACGCAGCGAGAAGACGGGCGTCGTTGTCGGCCCGCACTTTCGCGAATTCCTCGCGCAACTCGAGGCGTTGAACCGCGTCCCTGTCAGTGCGGTTCTGCCGCGCAGTAGTGATCGTCTGATCGAGTGCCTTGGCGTTCTCGCGCATTGCCGCCGTGACCTGCTGCCACTGCGTCTCCTGCGCCGGCGTGATCTTGAGCTCGGCCTTCAAGAAGGCAATGCGCCCGTCAACGAATTTGCCGGGCATCCGCTCCATCTCGTGATGGCGCGCCTCGCTTGGTGCTGCGGCGGAATTCGCCGGCCCCGGCGCGGTTTGCGCGAAGGCGGGAGCCAGTCCGACCGCAGCAACGCCGGTCAAGAGTGCCGCGGCGAGAAATGGCGTACGCAACCTGATCATCTCGAACCTCTGTTATAAACGGGGCTCAAGCCCCTCACTCATGACTTACGGACCAGCGGATCGGCGCATACCCGGCAAAATCGCACATTACAGCGATTTAATAGGGACGCCGGCTGCAATGCCCCCACACCGGCGAAGGCCGGTGCCTATGGCTGAGATGGGTCCCAGCCTTCGCCAGGGCCTTTTTCAGCCAAGTTGGGTAATGCGATTTTTGAGACGGCGCACTAGGCTAGCTCGGCGAAAGCTTCCGCAGGAACCCGGTGCGCTGGGCCGCGCCGGCCGCCATAAACGCCGCATCCTGGCCGGACAGGATGAAACGCGCGCCCATCTCGATGTAGCGCGGCATGATCGTCTCGTTGTAAACGCCCG
>DATAQN010000184.1:0-2040 GCA_036264635.1 Xanthobacteraceae bacterium
CCCCGGCATGTATATCGGCGGCACCGACGAAAAGGCGCTGCATCATCTGTTCGCCGAAGTCATCGACAACGCCATGGACGAGGCGCTGGCCGGCCACGCCGACTGGATCGACGTCGAAATGGAAGCCGATGGCTTTATCAGCGTGACCGATAACGGCCGCGGCATGCCGGTCGATCTGCATCCGAAATTCAAGAACAAGTCGGCGCTGGAAGTAATCATGTGCACGCTGCACGCCGGCGGCAAATTCGACTCCAAGGTCTATGAAACCTCGGGCGGCTTGCACGGCGTCGGCGTCTCGGTCGCCAATGCGCTCTCCGAGCGGCTCGAGGTCGAAGTCGCGCGCGGCCAGAAGCTCTATCGGATGGTGTTCGAGCGCGGCACGCCGAAAGGCAAATTGCAGGACGCCGGCAAGGCGCCGAACCGCCGCGGCACCAAAATACGCTTCCGTCCCGATCCTGAGATTTTCGGACCCAAAGCGCATTTCAAGCCGGAACGCGTCTTCAAGATGACGCGCTCGAAAGCCTATCTGTTCGGCGGCGTCGAAATCCGCTGGTCCTGTGCCAAGGAGTTGTTGCACGGCATCGAGAACGTGCCGGAAAAGGCGACATTCCATTTCGCCGACGGGCTCAAGGATTATCTCTCCGACACGCTCGCCAGTGCCACTTTGGTGCATCCTGATATCTTCGCCGGGAGTGCAAAAAAACCGGGCACGCATGGCGCCGCGCAATGGGCCGTGGCCTGGACGGCAGACGCCGACGGCTTTCTCAATTCCTATTGCAACACCATTCCGACGCCGGACGGCGGCACCCATGAATCCGGCTTGCGCTCGGCGCTCACCCGCGGCCTGAAAGATCACGCTGAGCGCATCGGCCAGGGCAAACGCGCTGCTGCGATCACGTCTGACGATCTGATGATCGGCGCTGGCGCCATGCTGTCGGTGTTCATCCGCGAGCCGGAATTCCAGGGCCAGACCAAGGACCGGCTTGCCACGGCCGAAGCGCAAAAGATCGTCGAGCAGGCAATCAAGGATCCGTTCGACCACTGGCTCGCTGGCAATCCTCTGCAAGCCAACAAGCTCCTCGATTTCGTCGCCGAGCGCGCCGAGGAGCGCATCCGCCGCCGTCAGGAAAAGGACATTGCGCGCAAGAGCGCGGTGAAAAAGCTGCGGCTGCCCGGCAAGCTTGCCGATTGCACCAATTCCGCCGCAGAAGGGTCGGAGCTGTTCGTGGTCGAAGGCGACAGCGCCGGCGGCTCGGCCAAACAAGCGCGTGACCGGGCCACGCAGGCGATCCTGCCCTTGCGCGGCAAAATCCTCAACGTGGCGTCGGCCGGTAAGGACAAGCTCGCGCAGAACCAGCAGCTTGCCGATCTGGGGCAAGCGCTCGGCTGCGGCACCGGCGTGCATTACCGCGACGAGGACCTGCGCTATGGCCGCGTCATCATCATGACCGACGCCGATGTCGACGGCGCCCATATCGCCTCCCTCCTCATCACCTTCTTCTATCGGCAGATGCCGCAGCTCATCGATCATGGTCACCTTTATCTCGCGGTGCCGCCGCTCTATCGGCTGTCGCACGGCGGCAAGATCTTTTATGCCCGCAACGAGAAGCACCGCGACGAAATCCTGAAAAAAGAATTCCACGCCAACGCCAAAGTCGAAGTGAGCCGCTTCAAGGGCTTGGGCGAGATGATGGCGGCGCAGCTTAAAGAGACCACTATGGATCCAAGGAAGCGCACGCTGCTTAAAGTGATGCTGGTGCCCGACGACCGCAAAGACACCGAAAAGTCCGTCGAGCGCCTGATGGGCACCAAAGCCGAAGCGCGCTTCGAGTTTATCCAAGAGCGCGCCGAGTTCGCCGACGAAGCTGCGCTGGATGTGTAGTTTTAGTTTCATCCTCCACCGCGCTAGCGGCGGAGGATGAAACACGCGCACTCCAGCCTTCGCGCATTGCGTCTGCGCACGCGGTGAAAGTCACGCCGCGATTTTCACGAAACGAAAGAACAAGGCCCCAAAGAAGAACGCGAAGGGGGCAGAGCGCC
>DATAQN010000199.1:0-20007 GCA_036264635.1 Xanthobacteraceae bacterium
GCGTCACGAACACCACACCGGGCCGGCCGGTTACCTTGCCGACAGCCTCCGCCATCATGCAGGCGCCGCCTTCCTGCCGGCAAACGGTTACCGACAGATCGCTGTCATGGAAGGCGTCGAGCACCGCGAGGTAGCTCTCGCCCGGCACGCAGAAGACGTGTTGCACGCCATGGATGCGCAACTGATCGACCAGAACCTCGGCGGCGGTGCGCATATTGTCCTTGGCGCGCATCATTCTCTCCTGGATTTCGTATTCGGCGCGATTTTGCGGGGTCCCACGTGCGGACCCTGCCCTTTTCCGGCTTGGCCGCGTAAAATTCAATAGTGCAAGATTCGCAAGGCTGGCGCCTCGTCATGAAGTTGCGATTGACGAAGCCTATGCCGATAGTGACATTACGGCCCGCGGGGCATAACCGTCGACCAAGAAGAAACCAGTCCGGGCACGATCAGCGAGGAATCCCAATATCATGGCTAATACTGCTTCCACATTGCCGGGCGCCGCGGCGGGCGGCCATGGCGCTGGCGAAGGCACCCGTCGCGATTTCCTCTATATCGCGACCGGCATGGTCGGCGCCGTCGGCGCGGCCGCGGTCTTGGTGCCGCTGATCGACCAGATGAATCCGGACGCCTCGACGCTCGCGGCCGGCGGGCCGGTCGATCTCGATGTCAGCAAGATTGCGGAAGGCAGCCAGGTCGTCGTGCGCTGGCGGGAGCGACCGATTTGGGTGTTCCACCGCTCCAAGAAGACGCTCGATTCGCTGCAGAGCAGCCAGATGCTCTCGCTCCTGTCCGATCCGAATTCGGAAGTGGTGCAGCAGCCGCCTTATACAACCAACTGGCACCGCTCGATCAAGCCGGAATTCGGCGTGCTGGTCGGCATCTGCACGCATCTCGGCTGCATCCCGCTGTTCTATCCGGACGCCAGCGCCGTCACGCCGGTCGCAAACTGGCCCGGTGGCTATTTCTGCCCCTGCCACGGCTCCAAATACGATCCCGCCGGCCGCGTCTTTTCCGGCGTGCCGGCGCCGTACAATCTGCCGGTGCCGCCCTATCGCTTCGTCAACGACACGACGATCCGCATCGGCGAAAACCCGAGCGACGCGACAGCCTGGGATTTCAGCGCGATCAAGCAGCTCTAATTCGCTCGAATCAAGCGGCGCTCGGTTCGCGCTCGGCGCGAAAATCCTGGCCTTAAATCCGATCGTGATGCTGTTCCAGGGTCGCGACGCCGGCGTGACGATTCTGATCAAGATGATCCAGCTGGCCGGGCAAAATAGCGGCGCCGAGCCGCTGAAGATTTCCTACTCCGATCTGGGCCGCTTCGGCGTGTCGCGCACCCATGTCCGCAAGCTCCTCGAAGCGGCAGAAGGACTGGATCTTGTTCGTTTGACGAAGGCCGGCGGCCAGTTCGTCGAACTGCTGCCGCCGGTCCTGCAGGCTTTCGACCGTCTCGTCGCCGACGCTATGAGCGGATTCGATCTCTGCTATCAGCAGGCGCCGCGCGCGCCGGGTTAATTTTTTCCGGCGATCCATACCTTCGGCGTCGCCGCTAATTTCACATCCCGGCGCGGGAATGCGCCTTAAGCACGCCGCCGGATTTCGTCCGATCGTTGGCAAAAGTTCCGTTGTCGGCCTGTTAACGTCAGACTAAGGCTATGGCCGAGGAGCAGGTGACGCGAACCGTCGCCACGAGGGGCGCGCGGCCTTTTAGCCAAGCGCATGCCGAAACGAAGATCTAGCCCGCTTGATCACGCCGCCGCGTGACAGCAATCGGCTGCGCCCTTGCTACGCTCCGATGACCAATGCCGGCGCGCAACCGAAAGCTTACAATGTCCACTTCTGCAATCACCACCAACAACGAAACCGATGCCCCCGAAGCGCCGGTGTGCCTCGACATTTTCGCGCACGGCAAGCTGATCGGCCAGGTGCTGGCGAACAGCTATCGCAACGATCTGAAAGCCGTCTCTCGAACACTCAAGGCCGGCGAGCCTCGCCCGACGCAATGTCGCGGTCCATCGGTGCGCCGCAGGCACTGCATCTGAAGCGGCGTAGCTGAAGGAGTTGAAACGAAATGTCGAATCCGACGCTTCCCCAAGTGGGCTTCAATGACTCCGTTCTCACTGAGACCACCTATGCCGGCACGCCCGTCGTTCTCCAGCCCAATAGTGGAGTTTTTAGTTCAAACACGATCGGTGGACTGCCGGAGGAGCAGGTCGATGGACAGCCTTGGTACTCTGATGACCCCAGCTCCAACGCATTTGTCGTGTCGATCGCCAATGGTGGCGGTGAGTTAAGCTTAAATTTCGCTGCTCTTTATGCTCAGGGCTATTCTCTGACCTTTGACGTCGCGGACCCGTCTCTCGTCTATTTGGTGGGCGGGCAGGGCGAGATAATTTTATCCGGATTTGATCCCTCCGCGTACCAGCTCGCGGCCACACCCACAGGGTATGTCGGCCAGCTCATTGCTTCCCAGCTCACGGTCTCGCTCCCTAGTGCACAAGACGCCGGCCTTTCGAACGTGGTGCTCAACAACCTGACGTACGTCAATACGTCCAGTGATGCCCCGACTTCGGCCCAGATCAGCTTCCAGGCATTGCAGACTTCTGGATACGGCCCCGTTTTTAGTCCCGACGGTTACAGCGCGGGTCCGACCAGCTTCATCGAAACGGTGAACGTACTGCCGCTCCCGGCTGTCGTGACCGAGACCGCGACGGTCACCTCGGGCGGAGCCGTCTCCGGCACCGCCGGCACATCGGGCAGCGGCGCGCTCGCCGGCGACAGCGATGCCAATGCCGGCTACACGCTCAGCGTTTCCGCGGTCAGCGGCGGCACGCTCGGCTCCGCCGTGCACCGCACCTATGGCGACCTGACGCTTAATATCGACGGCTCGTTCAGCTACGCGGCCGGCGCGACGTCGACCGAACTTGCCGCTATCTCCGCGGCGTCCGGGCAGGTGACCGACGCCTTCACTTATTCGGTGAGCGACGGCCACGGCGGCGTCACGTCTTCGACGCTCGACATCGATCTCGACGCCACCAAGCCGTCAATCTCGAGCATCGGGTTCAGCCCGTCGAGCGGCGATCTTGCGGTTCACGCAAGCGAGACGATCACGCTCAGCCTCGCCAATGTCGGCGCGATCGACATCGCCGGCAACGGGCCGACGCTCACGCTCAACGACGGCGGCACCGCGACCTACGATGCCGCGGCTTCGACCAGCACGTCATGGGTGTTCGACTATACGGTGGCATCTGGCGACACCAACGTGGCGTCGCTCGCTGTCAATTCCGTGAACCTCAACGGCACGACGCTGTCGAACCCCTCGGGCGCCGCCACGGTCACATCCCTGCCGGTGACCGGCGTCGCGCAATCCGGCCCGCAGATCGACACCACGACGCCGACCTTCACCGCCGTCACGGAAAATCCGTCGAGCGGCGAGATCGGGCTTAACACCAAGGTGACGTTTACGCTGACGCTGAACGATCCGGTCACCGTCGATACGACGAACGGCGCGCCGACCCTCACGCTCAACGACAACGGCATCGCGACCTATGACGCCGCTGCTTCGACCAGCACGTCGCTGGTCTTCGACTACACGCTGACCGGCACCGACATCGCCAATGTCACCTCGCTGCAGGCGACGTTGTTCAACTCCAACAACGCCGTCATTACGAACGGCGCCGGCACCGCGGCCAACGTCTCGCTCGCCGGCCTGAGCCAGAGCGGGCCGACAATCGATCTGCCGCAAGTCACGGGAGGCTTCGCGGCGCCGTCCAGCGGGACCTATGGCGCCGGCGAGACCATGGCGCTGTTTGTCGAATTCAACAAAGCCGTCACCGCGACCGGCAACATCACGCTCTCGCTCAACGACGGCGGCACAGCCACGCTCGACGCCGCCGATACGGCGTTGCTGCAACAGAACGGCTACGTCGTGTTCGATTATCACGTGGCGCCGACCGACCACGATGTGTCGAGTCTCGCCGTAACCGGCATCGATCTCCACGGCGGCTCGATCCTCGACAGTCTCGGCGACGAAGCGCAATTTTCCGGCACGCTGCCGACTTTCAGCAATATCGAGGTCGACACCGGCATTGCCTGCTATTGCCGCGGCACTTTGATCGAAGTCGCACGTGGACAAAAGAGCGTCGAGGCGCTGAACATCGGCGACAAGGTCCGCACCGCCTCGGGTGCGCTCCGCCCGATCAAATGGATCGGGCGGCGCAGCTATGCCGGCCGCTTCATCATGGGGCGGAGCGACATTCTCCCGATCTGCATCAAGGCCGGCGCGCTTGCCGACAACGTGCCGGCGCGCGACCTTTGGGTCTCGCCCAATCATGCGATGTATCTCTCGGGCGTGCTGATCGAGGCCAAGGACCTGGTCAACGGCGTCTCCATCGCGCAGACCGCGCAGGTTGAGAGTGTGGAATACTTCCACATCGAGCTCGAGACGCACGATGTGATCATCGCCGAAGGCGCGCTGTCGGAGACCTTCATCGACGACGACAGCCGCGGCATGTTCCACAACGCGTGTGAATACGAGACGCTGTACCAAAAAGAGCGCTCTGCCCCCGCGCATTATTGCGCGCCACGGCTCAACGAAGGCTATGAGGTCGAAGCAGTACGCGGGCGCCTGGCGCTGCGCGCCGGACTTGTTCGCGCTGATAACGCACCGCAGCTTGGCGCGTTGCGCGGCTATATCGACTTGGTCAGCCCGACCGGTATCGCCGGCTGGGCGCAGAACAGTGACGTGCCCGACGCCCCGGTCTGCCTCGATATTTTCACCGGCGGCGAGTTGATCGGCCAGGTGCTGGCGAGCGCCCATCGCGAAGACCTCAAGCGCGCCGGCCTCGGCTCCGGCCGTCACGGTTTCACCTTCACGCCGCCGGCAGGCACGGTGTTCTCGCCGGAGGCCGTCGAAGTGCGCCGCTCGCTCGACGGCGCGGCGCTTAAACGCTCACGACCGGCGAGCGGCGCCCGGCCCAATGTCACGGTGCACCGGCGCGCCGCGCGCGGATGATCGAGCAGCTCTATCGGGATTGATCCGATTCAACTGAATCGAGCCCATTTGGGCGCGAAGCGCGTTCCGATTCGTCGGGGGCGTTATATAGTCGACCCGTTGCCGTAGGAGTGCGCGCTCATAGCGTCGGCATCGCACGCGTGCTTTCGCCGTGCACCTCGCCCATAATGCGGCATGACGCGTTGGAAAACGGCTTTCGATCTGCGCAACCTTGGCGTGGCCACCGCCGGGTATGCAGCCTTCGTCAATCTCTATTCGCCGCAGGCGCTGCTGCCGGAGCTTGCGCGTGAGTTCCATGTCGGCGCCGGCGATATCAGCTCGCTGATGACCGCGGGCACCGCCGCGATCGCGATTTCAGCGCCCTTCACCGGAGCACTTGCCGACGTGGTCGGGAGAAAACGCCTGATCAGCGCGGCGATGTATGCCGTCGCCATCCCGACATTGGTGATGACGTTCATGGGCAGCGTGCCGGATATGGCCTTCTGGCGCTTCGTTCAGGGCCTGCTGCTGCCGCCGATTTTCACCGTCACGGTCGCCTATATCGGCGACGAGTGGCCGGCGAGCGATGTCGCCCGTGTCGCCGGGCTCTATGTCTCCGGCGCCAGTATCGGTGGCTTTTCCGGCCGCTTCATTCCGGGGATTCTATCCGATCTGATCGGCTGGCGCTCGGCCATTCAGGTCGTGGCGCTGATCACGCTCGCCGCCGCCATCATTGTGACGCTGACCTTGCCGCGGGAGCGAAAATTCGTCCGCTCGGATGGCCTGCTGTCTTCGCTGATGCAAATGCTCCGGCATTTGCGCAACCGCAGGCTGCTGGCCACCTTTGCCGTCGGCTTTGGCGTGCTGTTCAACTTCATTGCCACATTCACTTACATAAGTTTTCATCTGGCCGCGCCGCCTTACCTGTTCTCGCCGACGCTGCTCGGCATGTTGTTCCTCACCTATCTCGTCAGTAGCCCGCTCCAGCCCCTGACTGGCCGCGCGATCGCGATGTTCGGGCGTCGCCCGCTCGTGCTCGGCATAATGGTGATGTGGATCGTCGGCGCGCTGCTTCTGCTGGCACCGCCGGTTTGGGTGATCCTCGTGGGCCTGACGCTGTGCGCCGTTTGCGGCATGCTGTGCCAGACAATCTCGACCAGCTATGTCACGATGACGGCCCAGGAAGGCCGCTCGTCGGCGGTGGGACTTTACGCTTCGATCTTCTATATCGGCGGCAGCGCCGGTGCGTTTCTGACGGGCCTTGCCTGGAACGCCGCGGGATGGAATGGCTGTGTCGCTCTGATCGTCGCCATGCAGATCATCATTGCGGCGATCGTCGCGACTGCGTGGGACTGAAACAAGACGCCGAGACAGTCTCGGCCTATAGGGGGAAACCAGTGTTGTCAGAGAGCCAATTCACGTTTCTGCGTTCGATCGATACGCCGACCGTGTGCAACCTCCTTGAAATCGTCGCACCGGAACGCCGCGGCGCGGGCTATACGACATCGCATCTGCACTGCCCTTTCCCTGACCTGCCGCCGATGGTCGGCTTCGCCAAGACCGTCACCATGCGCGCCCGCGACAAGGTGAGCGGACCGAGCTACATGGCAAAGCGCATGGACTACCTCGATTATGTCGCGGCACAGCCGCAGCCGGGCATCGCGGTGATCCAGGACCTGGACGATCCCGCGGGCTATGGCGCGTTCTGGGGCGAAGTGCAGACCAATGTGCACAAGGCGCTCGGCTGCCTCGGCACCATCACCAACGGTTCCGTGCGTGACATTCCTCAGGTCGCCGAGGGTTTTCAGATGCTCGCCGGCTCGATCGGGCCATCGCACGCTTATGTGCATGTGGAAGATTTCGGCATCCCCGTCACCGTTCATGGCATGGCGGTGAACAGCGGCGACCTCATCCACGCCGATCGCCACGGCGCCGTCGTCGTGCCGCTGAATACGATCGATCCGATGAAGGACGCGCTTGACGGGCTGATGAAGCAAGAAGCGCGCATTATCGCCGCAGCGAAATCAGCCAAAGGCGTCGAAGCCATCAAGGCTGCGTTCAAGGGCTGATCTACTCAGCCACGGCTTCGGCGCTCGGATGCCAATGCGGCCGATACCCGTTTGACAGCACCGCAAGGATCGCGGGCGGCGTGAGCACATCGACGATCACGCCGCGGGGACGCGGCTTGCGCCTGTCGTAACCTTCGGGCGTCCAGCGCAGCAGCGCGTTGCCGCGGATGGCGAAGGGCTCGCCATCCAGCAGAACAAATACGGCATCAGGCAAAGTATCGATGTTGCAGCGATGGAGCCGCTTGGCGCGACCGGCCAGACGCTCGTCGTGCAGCACCAGATCCATTGCGTCGGCATAAGGCCGCGTCGGCAGCCGCTTTGCTTTGCGCCACGCTTGCGCAAAAGCCTCTGCGTCTTTGCGGCGGCACTCGAAACAGGGCCGATGCCCGGCCGCCAACGCCGTCGGCTCGTCGAGAAAAAACAGCTCGGTATAGTACCGCCCCCAGACGTCGCGCTGCCGCCCCTTGAAATCGAGCACGCAACAGATCCATTGCCGCGATGCCCAGCGCCGCGTTGTCAGCATCTTTGCGTCAGTATGGAATCGCCCGCCGCGATTACCGAAGAACAAACCACGTGCCGGAAGCGCACACAGATCGCCGAGAGGATTGACCCGGTTTTGCAGTGGCATCGCGCATTTCAATTCAGGTCTGAAAAATCAGACATGTTGTTGTTCCGTGGACGAGCAACCGCCCCTGCCGATCGGCAATCCGGCCTTCAGCCGTGCCAATGCGGCGGCCGCGGCTCAAGACGATGCCCTCTGCCTTGATTACACCTGTTTCCAGCGTGATGGGCCGCATGAGCGTAATCTTGAACTCGACCGTCGTCTGGGCAACACCTTTTTCCAAAGTCGTCTGCACCGCAAGTCCCATGCAGCTATCGAGCAGAGTGGCCGCAAACCCACCGTGAACAGTGCCGGCCGGATTGAGATGAGCGCCGCCCGGTTCCGCGACCACGACCACGCGTCCCTCCGCGGCTTCGATCACGTCGTATCCCAGCGTCTGGGCCATTGTATTGAGCGGCAGCGAACCATCGGCGAGGCCTTGGACAAATTCCAGGCCACTCATCGCCTTCTGCCTCTCAGCACTTACGGCGCCATAGGTTCTGTTCGCGAGACGGCCTGCCATCGGTCTACCCAATCATTTCGCTATTGATCCACGCGCCACGAAGCCGACGGCCGCGCAAGCGGTCCACTCGATTCCTGCTATCCGATTCCTGCCACCCGATTCCTGCCACCCGATTCCTAGCATCTGATTCCTGCCATGGACAGCGGCCCTTTGGCCCGCTTTACTTTTGTGAGCGGAGGAGTTGCCCTTGAACCCTTTCGATCTCACCGGCCGCGTAGCCATCGTCACTGGCGGCAACGGCGGTCTCGGCCTGGGAATGGCACGCGGCCTGGCGCGCGCCGGCGCGGACATTGTCATTGCCGCGCGCGACGAAACCAAAGGTCGAGCGGCCGTGGCAGAACTCAGTGCGCTCACCCGACGCTGCCAGTTCTATGCGCTTCAAGTCTCGTCCGCAGCGTCGTGCCGGGACATGGTGGAGCGCGTCATGGGCGATTTCGGCCGCTGCGACATCCTCGTCAACAATGCCGGCATGAACATTCGAAAACTCCCTGAGCAACTTTCTGAACATGAATGGCGCGAAGTCATAGACACCAATCTCGGCGGGGCGCTGTTTTGCGCGCAGGCCGTTCACCCGCACATGAAGGCGGCCGGCCGCGGCAAGATCGTCAATATCGGCTCGATGTATTCGGTATTCGGCGCGCCGACTGTGGTCGCTTATAGCGCGAGCAAAGGCGGCCTGGTTCAGCTCACCCGCTCGCTAGCTTGCGCCTGGGCGCCCGACAATATCCAGGTCAATGCAATCCTGCCTGGCTGGCTCGACACTGATCTGACGCGTAGAGCGCGCGAACAGGTCGACGGCCTGCACGAATTCGTTCTGTCGCGCACACCCGCAGGCCGATGGGGCGAGCCCGAAGACATGGCGGGCGCCGCGGTGTTTCTCTCGAGCCCAGCCGCGGATTTCATCACCGGGACGACGCTGTCCGTTGACGGCGGCTATTCAGCACGCGGTTGAAGATTTTCATGGGCGCCCAAAGAGGCGCGGGAGGAAAGCATGAGCGAAACGACAGGCAAGAAGATTGCTATCGTCGGCACCGGCGCCGTCGGCGGCTATACTGGCGCACACATGGTGCAGGCCGGCGAAGATGTGACTTTCATCGATCCCTGGCCGGCGCATGTCGAGCACATGCGGGCGCACGGGCTGCGCGTGACCCATGCGATGAAAGAGCCGGAATTCACCGTGCCGGTGCGCGCGTTGCATGTGACGGACGCGCAAGCTCTCGCCAGGGAGAAGCCGGTCGACATCGCATTTGTCTGCATGAAGTCCTACGACAGCGCCTGGGCGAGCATGCTGATCAAGCAATATCTGGCGCCTGATGGTTACGTCGTCTCGCTGCAGAATTGCATGAACGAAGAGACCATCGCCGGCGTCGTCGGCTGGGGCAAGACGCTCGGCTGCATCGCCTCGAGCATCACGGTCAACCTGCCGGAGCCGGGCCTGATCCATCGCGGCGCCGCCAAGCACGGCGCGGCTCATACCGTATTTCGCGCGGGCGAAGTTCATGGCCGTATCACGCAACGGGCCGAAGAGGTTTGCCGGCTGGTTGCTTACGCCGACAGCGCCAAAGTGACCGGCAATCTCTGGGGCGAACGCTGGTCGAAGCTCGTCGCCAATGCCATGCAGAACGGCATTTCCGCGTGCACCGGTCTAGGCGGCGGCGACATGCTCAAGAGCGAGCCGATCCGCCGCTTCTCGACGCGTGTCGGCAGCGAAGCCATCCGTGTCGGCCAGGCGCTCGGCTACGAGCTCGAGGACATTCTGCACCTGCCGCCGGAAACCATCGCGCGCGCCGGCGAAGGCGACGACGCGGCGGCGCAAGCCTGCGACGCACAGCGCTTCAAAGATGCCGGCCACACCGCGGCGGGGCAACGGCCCTCGATGGGTCAGGACATGCAGAAGGGCCGCCGCACCGAAATCGAGTTTCTCAATGGCCTGATCGTGCGCGAAGGCGAGAAGTTGGGCCTGCCCTGCCGCGCCAATGCGGTGCTGACCGACCTCGTCAAGCGCGTCGAGAGAGGCGAGATCGCAGCCGATCCGCGACATCTCACGGAGCTGCGGCTGAATTGATCCGCGTATTGCTCTCGCTACGCATTGATCCAATTCAATTGCATTGGATCGATGCGTAGATTCTTCATTTGAGCATGATCTTTTCGGAAAACCCGTATCCACCCTCGGATCAAGTCCAAGGGCATGCTTTTCCGGATCATGCTCTAAGCGCCCACTGGAGCCGGCAAGAGCTTCATGGGCTCAGGCGCATCAACACTGCCCTCTTCGGGCGCACTGAAGCGTTCCCAGAGTTTTTCGTGGCCCCAATAGACGAACGGGCCGACGACAAAGCCCCATGCCGCGAGGCCGGCGGCAGTGAGGGGATCGGCGGTCACCACGTAAAGCGCGGTATAGTCTATCGCGGTCGCAATGGTGCGGAAGGTAACGGTCTTGGCGAGCGCGCGGCTGATCGTAATACTGCGCTCGCCGTCCTCTGTGCCTGCATCCGAGGGCAGCGGCATAAACAACGAGACATCGACAGCACCATCACCAGGATGGAGATAATTCCAGGCGGTTTCGTGCGCGAGATAAAACACGGGCCCGACGACCAGCGCAAAGGTCGAAAGCCCGGCCGCCGCGTTGAATTCACCGATCACGACATAGTTCGAGGTGAAGTCGAGCACGGTGACGATGACGCGAAAGGTGATGGTTTTGGCGATCGCCTGTTTGATCCCGAGCGCGGGCAGGATCGCGGTTGCGCCGGCTGGTTTGTTCACGCCGGTCTGAGCCGCCGGCCGCCGTGCTGCGGGCTGTGCGCGACCGCCGGCTGCGCCGTCCATCAGCGGCGCAATGCGCCGGCGCAAACCAGGCAGGACCTTTGGCGCCAATATTGCGGCACCGCCGATCAGGACACCGGGGATCAGCGCAGCCTCGACCAGAGCCGCCGCGCCAAGGACAGCTAAGCCCACCGTCAGGTATTGTCTCATGGCTCACTCATTCTCGGCTGGTGACCTAGACCATGATCCGGCCAAGTTGAATCGGATCACGGTCTAGTTTGTTCATTGGAGCATGCTCTTTTCGGAAAACCGGTTTCCACTTTTCCGGATCATGCTCTAGGGAACCGCGCAAGCCGCGCACGGACACCATAGCCTCATCGATATTTGTGACAATGATGCGATAGTGGCGTACCGCTGTCAGTCTGGCCCGTGCCCCCGCGCTGGCCCATGCCACGCACCGCGTGCCGGCATGGTGAATCCAAGGTTTTCGCGCAATGTCGTGCCCGCGAATTCCTTGCGAAACAGCCCGCGGCGCTGCAGCTCCGGCACGACGAAACGTACGAAATCCTCATAGGCGCCGGGCACATGCGTCGCCGAGAGCACAAAGCCGTCGCAGGCCGGCGCCGTGAACCATTCTTCGAGCCGGTCGGCGACTTCCTTCGGACCGCCGACAATGGCGTTGTGAACGCGGCCGCGGCCGCTGATCTGGATGAAGTCGCGCACAGTCGGATTCTTCTTCACGCTGGTGACGCGGTCGCGGATGCCTTGCAGGCCGGACATGCTGGCCAATTCGTCGGCGGTAAAAACTTCGTCCATCGCCTTCTTGGCGAAGTCGAAGTTGAGCGCTTCCGACAACAGCGACAGCGCATCGATCTCAAGCGGCAGTTTTTCGATCGCCGCCCATTTGTCCTCGGCTTCGGCTTTGGTCGCGGCCGCGATCGTGTTGATGAGATGCGTGATCTTGACGTCGTCCGGGTCGCGGCCGAAACGAGCCACTTCGCCTTTGAAGTCGGCATGGTCGCGTTTGCCGATTTCGATGTTCGGGTAAATGGCGAAAATGATCTCACCCCAGCGCGCGCCGAACGCCTTGCCGCGGCCGCTCGATCCGGCCTGGATGATGACCGGATGGCCTTGCGCCGAGCGCGGCACCGTGAACGGGCCACGCGAACGCAAATAGCGGCCCTGATAGTCGAGGCGATGCACTTTATCGGGTCTTGCGAACAGCCCGGTCGCCTTGTCCTGGACAATGGCGTCGTCTTCCCAAGCGTCCCAATGGCCGAGCACGATGTCCATGAACTCGTCGGCGCGGTCGTAGCGCAAGTCGTGGCCGAGCACTTCGTCGCGGCCCATATTCTGCGCTTCGCCGTCATTGAGCGAGGTCACAACGTTCCAGGCCGCGCGTCCTCCAGTCATCAGATCGAGCGTCGCGAACACGCGGGCGACATGGAATGGCTCGTAATAACTTGTCGAATACGTCGCACCGAGGCCGAGCCGCTCCGTCGCCATGCCCATCACAGTCAGTACAGTGACGGCGTCGAGCTTCACGCAGCGAATGCCGTGCTTGACGGTGTGGCCGTGATCGCGGCCATACAAATCCGGCATCGACAGGCGGTCGTCGAAGAAGCCCAAGTGAAACTTGCCCTCCTCGAGCACGCGGCCGATATGCCGGTAGAAATCCGGCGACCAGCTATCGGTGCGCGATTGTGGATGCCGCCAAGAGCTTGCGAGATTCGTGCAGTTCTGCGCCTGCAGAAAGCCGATCATGATGATCTGGCGCATGAGCCTGCATCCTTCGAGGCCCGCGTATCGCAGCCAAGTATAGGCAGGCTGCGCCTGCTATGGCGGCGGGCACCTCAGGATGACGAAGAAGTCAGCGGCTGTCGAGATTGGAGGCTTGCGTCACGTTCTTCGGCAACGGCGCAACGAAGCCGCCGGCTGCAGCGTCGGCCAGCGCGTTGCGATCGAGCGACTCGTCGTGCTTGTACACGTCGTCGCGGAATTCGACGGTGCCGTCACGCGTCACCCAGCCGGTGAGATAGACCCAGGCCACGGGAATCTTGTGCGGCAGATTGATGATCTTGGTCTGTCCGGCGCCGATGCCGGCATCGATCGCCGCGCGATCCCAGCCTGCCGGGCCGTCCTTGAGAATCCAGACCGCGAGATCGCGCACATTGTCGACCCGCGTGCAGCCATGCGAATCGAAGCGATAGTCGTCGGTGAACAATTTCCGCGTATCGGTGTCGTGCATGTAGACCGAATACGGGTTCGGCATGTCGATCTTGAGATTGCCGAGCGCATTCCAGTTGCCGGCATCCTGGCGCACGGTGAAATTCGGCGAGCGTTGCATCGACCAATCGACACTCGCCGGGCTGATCTCTTCATCATGCGCGCCGAGAAGCCGCATATGCATGCGGGTGAGATAACTCGGGTCGGTGCGCATGTGCCTGGCGATCTCGGTCTTGGTGATCGAGAGCGGCACGGTCCAGGTCGGGTTGAGATTGACCGAGGTGATATTTGCGGTGAGCGTCGGCGACGGCTTGTCGATCTTGCCGACAATGACGCGATAGCGACGCTCGACTTTGCCGTTGGCAACGGCCTCCACGAAGGCCGCGGGGATGTTCACCACCACGTAGCGTTCGGCGAACAGGAAATCCATACCGAGAAGCCGCTCGAGCGACGCTTCAAGCTGCTTGATGCGGTCGCCGACGGGGACATTCATTGCCTTCAAGGTCTGCGCGCCGACCGAGCCCGTGGCATCGAGCCCGTGACGCAACTGAAACTTCTTCACGCCGGCAACGACGGCGGCATCGTAGCTGTCGCCGCTTTCTTCGCTCGCCGGCAAGTCGTCGCTGATGACAAGGCGCTTGCGCAGCAAGGCGACCTCCGGACCGCTTGCGCCCGGCGCGAGCTTGGCATCGGCCGGAAGTGTCGGCCAGCCGCCGCGCACTTGAATATCCGAATAGCTGAGCAGCGTCTGCTTGATGCGCAGATAGGTGCCGTCGTCAAAGACGGGATCGGACCCCAAGGCGAGCTGCGCGGCGGTGCGCGATTCCGGCGTCGAGGCCACAGCCGGCGCCGCCTTGGCCGACGCAGCGGAGGGTTTGGCCGGCGTGCCGGTTTTCACAGCGCCCGCTTGCGGCTTGCCAGGCACCGCCTGCGGTGGACGCGGCTGAGCGCCGACTTGCGCCAGCGCCGGACCGATCATGATTGCGAAAACAGCGCCCGCGACAAAAATGGTGCGCATCAGACCGCCCCCCATCCCGAACCAAAGTACCCAAGCAGCTTCCCACCAGATTCTGCTTAATTCTTTGTCGCTTTCGCGACCAAGCGGGTTCGATCCCATTCACCGTCATTCAGAAAGCGAGTATATTTCGCCCATGACAAAATTACTTGACCGCGCATTGGAGGTAGCCCGTGACCTACCGCCCGATGTGCAAGATGATATTGCGCGTATTGTCCTGCAGTTGGCCGGCGACAGCGATACCGGCACGGTACCGCTTACCGCTGAGGAACACGCTGCCATTGCCAGGTCCAAGGCTGCAGCCGTTCGAGGCGAATTTGCTACCGACGAACAGGTCCGCTCGGTCTGGGGCAAACGCGGCTTGTGAAAATACGCTACACGGCCCCCGCACTGGCCGATTTGGATTCGATCTTAGATTATATTTCTGCCCACTCGCCGAACGGCGCCAGCCGCGTCCAGGCGCGCATACGAGCGGTCATCGAGCTTCTCGCAGTTCATCCACACATTGGCGTTCGCACAGACGACCCCGTCATCCGACGCCTGACGATGCTGCCTTATCCTTATTTCGTCTTCTATGAAATTACTGACACGCACATCGTGATTCACGCCGTGCGGCATACCGCACGCGATCCCGACGAGAGGCCCGGCTAAGGTCTTTGGTCGCTCGCGGATTATAGCGAACCCTCACAGCACGCCGCAGCGCACCCAAAAGGCTCGCATCGCCTCGCCGCTCGTCCACTCGCCGCGCTCAAGCTCGGCGAGCCCTTGGTGAACAGCCTTTTCCTCTTCGGGGGTCGGCTCGTAAACACCGGTACGCCGTGCCTCGATCTCGCGTGCCATTTCGGCGAGTTCGTCGACGTCCTCTTGAGGCCAACTACGAACCCTGTCGAGGACGTCCTTCGCGGTTCTGCTCCTGGCAGTTTAGGCCTGCGGCTGCGGCTCCATCGGGCCTTCGGGGCGCGGCGGCGGCCGGCGGCCGGCGCCGGCTGTCGGCACGGTCGAAGCGCGCGGCGTCGACGGCTCGATCACCGATTCGCGGTTCGGCTTCTTGCCCATGATGAGGTCTTTGATCTCGTCGCCGGTGAGCGTTTCGAATTCAAGGAGGCCTTTGGCCAAAGTCTCGAGATCGGCGCGCTTCTCGGTGAGGATGGTCTGCGCTTCGTTGTAGCCAGCCTCGACCAGCCGCCGGATCTCGGCGTCGATCTTGCGCGCGGTCTCTTCGGAAATGTTCTGCTGACGCGCCACCGAGTAACCGAGGAAGACCTCTTCCTGGTTCTCGCCGTAAGCGACGGTGCCGAGGGTGTCCGACAGGCCCCAGCGGGTCACCATCATGCGGGCAAGCTTGGTCGCCTGCTCGATGTCGGAAGCGGCACCCGAGGTCACCCGTTCGCGGCCGAACACCAATTCCTCGGCGACGCGGCCACCCATCATGATGGCGAGCCGCGACGTCATCTGCTCGAGCGACATCGACAGCTTATCGCGCTCCGGCAATTGCATGACCATGCCCAGCGCACGGCCGCGCGGGATGATGGTCGCCTTGTGCACCGGATCGGTCGCCTTGACGTTGAGCGCAACGATGGCATGGCCGCCTTCGTGATAGGCGGTGAGGAGCTTCTCCTCTTCCGTCATCACCAGCGACTTGCGCTCGGCGCCCATCATTACTTTGTCCTTGGCATCCTCGAACTCGACCTGGGTGACCATGCGCTTGTTGCGCCGCGCCGCCATCAGCGCCGCCTCGTTGACGAGGTTCATCAGATCGGCGCCGGAGAAGCCCGGTGTACCACGAGCGATGGTCTTCAAGTTCACATCCGGCGCGAGCGGCACCTTGCGCACATGCACTTTCAGGATCTGCTCGCGGCCGACCACGTCCGGGTTCGGCACGACAACCTGGCGGTCGAAACGGCCGGGCCGCAGCAAGGCCGGATCTAGCACGTCGGGCCGGTTGGTCGCTGCGATCAGGATGATGCCTTCATTGGCTTCGAAGCCGTCCATCTCGACCAGCAATTGGTTGAGCGTCTGTTCGCGCTCGTCATTGCCGCCGCCCAGGCCGGCGCCGCGATGGCGTCCCACCGCATCGATTTCGTCGATGAAGATGATGCACGGCGCGTTCTTCTTGGCCTGCTCGAACATGTCACGCACGCGGCTCGCGCCAACGCCGACGAACATCTCGACGAAGTCGGAACCGGAAATGGTGAAGAACGGCACATTGGCTTCGCCGGCGACGGCGCGCGCAATCAGCGTCTTGCCGGTGCCGGGCGGGCCGACCAGAAGCACGCCGCGCGGAATACGTCCGCCGAGCCGCTGGAACTTGGCCGGGTCGCGCAGGAATTCGACGATCTCTTGCAGATCTTGCTTGGCCTCATCGACGCCCGCCACGTCCTCGAAGGTGACGCGGCCGTGCGCTTCGGTCAGGAGTTTTGCGCGCGACTTGCCGAAGCCGAGCGCCTTGCCGCCGGCACCCTGCATCTGCCGCGAGAGGAAAATCCACACGCCGATCAGCGCCACGAATGGCAGCCAGGAAATCAGCAGCGAGACAAACCACGGCACATTGTCAGTCTGCGGCCGCGCCGTGATCGACACGCCCTTGTTGTAGAGACGCTGCACCAGCGATGGATCGCTCGGCGCATAGGTCTGGAAGGTGCGTCCGTCAGTGAAAGTTCCGTGGATGTCCGGGCCTTGGATCAAGACATCGCGCACCCGGTTCTCGTCCACCTCATGAAGAAGCTGCGAGAACGAAATGTCCTGAGAGGTCGTGTGCTGGCCGGGATTCTGGAACAACGTAAACAAAGCCAGAAGCAGCAGGACAATGATGACCCACAGGGCGAAATTGCGCAGATTGGCGTTCATCTCGGGTCCTCAGATCCCCCGTCTCAAGTCCGGCGGGACAATGCGTGCCGGCGAATCGTGGCCGCTTCACGTCTCCAACACTGGCAATGTAGGGGTCACACCGCCCCCTGCCAAGGGAACCTTGACCGCAACCGACCCAATATGTCGCTATTTCGTAAAGCCCTTCTTGAGGGCGGCTTTGGCGCTGATTTCGCGGCCCCTGGATGCAGCGCTTTCGGCCCTGTGACGCCGCGCCGGGGCCCGCTCGACCGTAAGCTGGGTCTTATCGAGGGTCACCTGGGCGCCGGCGAGCGTCCGGCGCAGCCGGGAGTGGGTCTGCCGCAACGCTTCATAGAGGGCCTCAAGCTTACCGAGTTCGACCGGCCCCTCGTCGCCGGTATGGGCCACGGCGCGGCCGAGGAGCCGCAACGCCACTTCGGCCGGCAAATTGGCAAATTGCGCGGTTGCAAAATTGATCGGGCCGCGCGCTGGCCAAGGCCCCGGCGCCAACGCCGCCCGCGCCGCACCGACGGCGAATTCGAGCGCCGCTTCGGCGCGCCGCACCCGCGCCGCGAACCGGGCAAGGCCGCGCGCATCAAGCCCTTCGCGGGCAAGCTCCGGCATCAGGCCGCGCAGCCGCACGCGGGTGAACCGCGGGTCGGAATTGCTCGGATCTTCGCTATACGCGATGCGTTGTGCCGCAAGAGTCGCCAGGAGCCGCGCCTTCGGCAGGCCGAGCAGCGGGCGGACGAGAAAGAGTGAGGACGCTCCACCGCCGACCGGCAGCGGCGACGCGTGCGCCATGCCGGCAAGGCCTAACAGCCCGCTGCCGCGCGCAAGCCGAAACATGATCGTCTCCGCCTGATCGTCGAGCGTGTGCGCGGTCAGGATATGGGCAAATCCGGCGCGCGCTGCGGTGTCCGCCAAGAGCCGGTAGCGCGCATAGCGGGCCGCTTCCTGCAAGCCGGTTTTCGGTTTTCTGCCGCGCCAAAGCAGCGTGCGATGGGGAATACCGAGGCCTTTGGCCAGGCGCTTGACGGCTTTGGCTTCGCGCGCCGCTTCGGGACGCAATCCGTGATCGACTGTGACGGCAACGAGCTTTGGCGCATTCTTGCGCCGCTTCGCCCAGCGCGCCGCGAGCACCATGAGCGCCGTCGAATCCGGACCGCCGGATACCGCCAGCACCAGGCCGCGCGCGTCTTCAAGTCCTCTGAACAAAGCGTTCGCTTCTTCGTCGCGAACGGCTCGTTCAGCAGTGGGCACGCTTCTGTTCCCGGTCGACGTTCTGCTTCACCGTGGCGGAAGCTTTCGGATATTTGCGCAAGACTTCGCCGAGTGAAGCGCAGGCGGCTTCCTTCTCGCCGAGCGCGGCCAGCGACTGGCCGAGCCGCATCAGCGCATCGGGCGCACGCGATGTGTTCTCGTATTTTGTCGAGACCGTCAGGAAGGACTCCGCGGCCTCGCGATAATGCTTGTCCTGGAACAGCGCTTCGCCGAGCCAGTATTGCGCCTCAGGCGTCAGCCGGTCGCTTGGATATTTCTGTAGAAAGTCGCGCAGCGCCTGTTCCGCGGATCCGTAATCCTTATGCAGCACGTAGCCGTAGCCGAGATCGAATTCGTCTTTGGGCGTGTTGCTGGGCGGCAAAGAGGCTTGCATCGCCCCGGTCGCATTCGGATTGATCGGGGGCGGAGGCGGCAAAGGACCGCCCTGCTCGGATGAGCCTGGCTGTGAAGACAGATCGAGCGGCGCTCCCGCCTGGCGCCGCGGCGGCGTGTCATAGACCGGAGGTGGCGGCTCGGCTGCCGCTACCCCTGGCGCACCAAGCTGGCGCGGCGCGCCGGGCGCATTGGGATTGACGTTCGGGTCGAAAGCATCGCTATGACGGCCCGCCATTTGCCCAGGCGCCGTCGCTGGCTCATCCGCGATGATCGGGGCGGGAATGCCCGAAGCGGGCGTATGTGTCGGTGCGGGCGGCGAATATTGCGGGCCGGATGACTGCTGATATGTCGGGGTCGACGGATACTGAGTCGGGTATTGCTGAGCTGGATATTGCTGGCCCTGCGACGCCACGGACTGCGGCGGCGTGTAGGGTGGCGGCGAAGAATACTGCGCCTGCGGAGCCGGCGCGTATTGCGGGCCCGGCCGGGCCTGTGCCGTGTTCGGCGCGGCCCCTTGCCCCGGCTGCATCTGTTGCAGTTGCTGCTGAAGCTGCTGGTTGCGGTGCTGCAGCTCTTCGACGGTGCCGGTGAGATCGCGCACCTGGGCCTGGAGCTGGTCGATGCGCATCAGCATGTCGGATTCCGACATTTGTGCCTGGGCGGCGCCGGCCCACAGCGAGCACACGAGCGCCAGGAACGAAACGGAGCGGATCATCGCTTTCGACATTTCCGGTGGTGTCCCGGGCGCTAACATACTGCGCCCTGCGTCCAAATTGTGACTGCGGCCCAACGACCGCCGCTTGCGAGCCATATTCATGGCCGGCTTCATGGCCGGCTGTGTTGAGTTCGCGCAGATGCTCATTCCGCCGGCTGAATGCGCGGGCTCTTACGCGAGGCGCGCCATTCCTCGAAACGCTGGATCACGACGAACAGTGACGGAACGAATAATACGGCAAGACAGGTCGAAGCAATCATGCCGCTGAACACGGTGATGCCGATCGACTTGCGGGCGCTGGCGCCGGCGCCACTGGCGATGACAAGCGGCGCAACGCCGAGAATAAAGGCGAACGACGTCATCAGGATCGGACGGAACCGCGCACGGGCGGCATCCAGCGCCGCTTCGGCAATGGGCTTGCCTTCCTTGAGGCGATGCTCGCGCGCGACCTCGACAATCAGGATCGCATTCTTGGCCGACAGCGCGATGAGCAGGATCAAGCCGATCTGGGTGTAGAGATTGTTGTCGATGCGCAGCCCTTCGAGCACCAAAACCGGACCGGTGAGCGCGAGCGGCACCGAAAGGATGACGGCCAGCGGCGAGTACCAGCTTTCGTATTG
>DATAQN010000216.1:0-71037 GCA_036264635.1 Xanthobacteraceae bacterium
CTTCTTCACGGTGGCTGCGATCTCTTCCATCGAGGCCGAGGTCTCTTCCAGGCTCGCCGCCTGCTCCTCGGTGCGCTGCGACAGATCGGTCGTGCTCGAGGAAATCTCAGCCGAAGCATCGGACACTTCGCGCGCCGCCTGCTTGATCTGGCCGACGATCGCCCCGATGCGTTCGGCCGCGGTATTGGCGTTGTTCTTCAGCTCGGCGAAGTCGCCCTGATAGTCGGTGGTGATGCGCCGGCTGAGATTGCCGTCGGCGAGTGCGCTCAGCATCTCGATCAGGTCGCCGAGCGCCTTGGCGACATTGTCGCACAGCGAATTGATCGCGGTGCCGATATTGAGGACGAGCCCGGCCTTGCCTTGCAATTCGACGCGCTTGGAGAAGTCGCCGGCGACAGCGGCCTGCACGATGCCGCCGACCGCGGCCTGGAACTCGTTCGCCATCCTCTCCATGGCGGCCTGGCGCTCGGCCTCGGCCTGGCGATCCTGCGCGGCCTTGGCTTGCGCCTCCGCCTGCGCCTTCTCGGCGGCTTTGACTTTGAAGGCTTCGACCGCCTTGGCGATATTGCCGATCTCGTCCTTACGCTTGAGACCCGGCAGCACAACGTCGAAATTGCCCTCGGCAAGCTCGCCCATGCCCTTGGTCAAAGCCAGAATCGGGTTCGACACCGAGCGTGCCGTCAAGAAGGCGATCAGCGCGGCAATCAGCAGAACCAGACCCCCGACGATCTCCTGATACAGGATGGTCGAGCCGATCGAGGATTCAACAGAGGTCCGGGTGTCATTGAAGTTCGTTTGCAGCTGACTGCGCAGACTCTCAATTGTCGCCTGGGATGTCTTGATTTGCGGCGCGATCTGATTGGCATATAAATCGTGCGCTTCGTGCTGGGCTGCGACGACGCCCTGCACGCCGGTCTGGAAATCTTTCACTGCTCCTTTGAGCGGATCCGCCAGCAGCACGATATCGTCCGGTGCCGAGCCATCGATCGCCGAAATCGTCGCCATGATTTTGGCGACGGAGTCGGCGAGAGCCGGCATGCTGTCGACATTCATCAACACCTGGGCGCGCAGGCTGACAACACGCATCATGTTCAATTGTGAGTCGAGCTTCAGGGCAAGCCTCACCAGAGCTTCGTCGGAGCCGGCCTGGACCTTTTCGATGAGCGCACTTGCGGCAGAGGCCAGGGCGGCTCCGGCCTTGGACAATTTGGCTTGCGTACCGTCGATCTGGCCTACTCCGTCGAACAGCTTCTGCGAGATCTGCTGGATGACCGCGAGCTGGTCTTGGACCTCGCGATACATCTTCTTGCGTTCTTCAGACGGCGTCGCCTGCTCCGCCTCTTGCAGCGCCGTACGCGCGAGCGCCGCCACCTCGCCGTTCTCCTTGCGCGAAGGCTCATCGTGATCGTAGGCGTAGCGAAGAACACTGCGGCGAAGCTTCTCAAGATAACCCGCGATCAACAGCGTGCGAGTCGAATTCTCAGATATCCCGTTCATCCGAGTGACCGAGACCGAAACGGAATTGAATTGCTGCACCCCGTAGACAATAACGCCCAGCGTCAAGATGACGAGGATACCGAAACCGCCGTAGAGCCGGTGTTTAATGGACATGATACATTTTCCTTGAAGCAGGCAGTCTCGGGTTTCGTCAGTGGCCGCTCGACGCGGGTCGTGTCAGATCGCCGCGAGGGTTTCAGTTCGCTCGGAGAACAGATTGTTCAGATTGATGAGCGCGATCATCGTAGAGTCGATTGTCACCAGGCCGGACAGGAAATTGGCCTGGGATGAGCGCGATACGTGCGGCACGGGCTGCACCTGCGAGCCTTCGACGGAAACGATGTCGAGCACGCGGTCGGCGAGAAGACCGACGGTCTTGCCGTCGACATGGACCACGATGACGACGTGAACCGGCGTCGCGTCGGTGAGCCCTTGGCCGAAGCGGCAGCGCAGATCGATGATCGGCACCATGAGGCCGCGCAGATTAAGCACGCCGCGCATGTAATCCGGCTGATTGGGCAACTGGGTGACGCCCGACCACTCCTTGATCTCGCGCACCGCCATGATGTCGACGCCGTATTGCTCGTCGCCGATCGCGAAGCTGATGAATTCGGTGGAGGATGATTTGGTGCCGGCGCGGCTGCCGGCTTCAGCACCCGGCGCGATGGAAGGTGCGAGCGCGGGGTCGATCGTCGAACTCATACCGGGCTTTTCCGTATGCCGTTACGCTGCGAATTTCATTCGACGGCTCATCGGCGATGAGGCGCGTCGCATTCCCATTCCCAGAACATGCTACGGGCTTCGGTCCCGTGAATTTCCTTGCCGGTAAATTTACGTATGCGGCAGGATTGCACGGCAGTAGTTAACGTTTGGTGCGGCGCCGCCGAGCTGCGATGAGTCATTCACGCCGCGCGCGAGCGCGCAGCTGCGAAGCGAATAATCGGTTAAGTTGCAGACAAAGCTGCACCCAACCTAGCCACCGCGGCACAAAGGCATCGGGCCCATGCCATTCGACGCGCTTGTCTATAATCGGCGCATGCAAGTAAGAGTACCCACCGAATTCTAAAACCAGCGGAAAGGGACGGGGTCATGGAATTGAGATCGACACGCCGGATCGTCACCGGGCACGATGCCAAAGGCAAAGCCGTCGTCTTGTTCGACGCACCGATCAAGGCCAAGCAGCGTGCCGTCGGCGGCAACGGCATGACGCTGCTCTGGACGACGCACGAGTTTCCGGTCGACGCATCGGCCTCCACGGATCGCGGCGAGAGCCATCCCGGCGTGCCGCCGTCGCCTGACGGCACCGTGTTTCGCATCGTCGACTTCGCGCCGATCCAGCCCGGCGGTGCGCCGGTCGATCATCACCAGGTGCTGGTCTCGATGGGGATCGATCCGGCGACCCAGGGCTACGGCCGCCACGCCAATACGCACCGCACCCGCACCATCGACTATGCCATCGTGCTTGACGGCGAAATCGACATGCTGCTCGACGACAGCGAGATTCATGTGAAGGCCGGTGATGTACTGGTGCAGCAGGGCACCAACCATGCCTGGGTCAATAACGGCAAAGCACCTTGCCGCATCGCTTTCATTCTCATCGACAGCGAGACGCCGCCGGCCTGGAAGCAGGATTGGAAGCCGTAAGGGCGCCCTACGCCGAGCCGGTGGCCTCGCGCCGCCGGCTCGAAATTATTCCGCCGCTTGCTGGTGCTGGTGAAACAGCGGCACGATGCGGGCGCGTTCGCCGGCCAGCGCGACCACGACATGGTTCTCCGGCACGGCCTCCCAAGCACTGTGGTTGCCGTCGAGCGGCTCGGAAACGATCACGATGCCGCGCTCGTTTTCGCGGAAATACAATGTGTTGGCCTGATCGTTGACCGCATAGCGGAAGGCATAGAGATCTTCGCCGTTCGACAGCGCAGCGGTGAAACGGAAGCGGTCGCCGGGCTCGGTCTGACTGACCAGTTTACTGATCGTATGCAGGACCTTCTCGGCGGCCGTTACCGGCCGCTCGATGCCGGCGCCGACAATCGAGAGAAAAATCGCTTCCGAGTCGGTCGTGCCGATGCGCGCCGGATAGAGCTTGTCCGGGATCATGGCCTCGACGGCGCGGCGCAGCCGGCTCCAATTGCCGACAAAACCATTGTGCATGAACATCCAGGTGCCGCAGGCAAAGGGATGGCAATTGGGGCGGGTGATCGGTGTGCCGGTGGCGGCGCGAACATGGGCAAAGAACAGGTGCGACCGCAGGTGCCGACACAGATACCGCAAGTTCTCATCCGACCACGCTGGGCGGACTTCGCGGTACAGGCCCGGTTCCGGGTGCTCGCCATACCAGCCGAGCCCGAAACCATCGCCATTGGTGCTCGACATCGATTCCAGCGCGTGGATGCTTTGTGAGATCAGGGAATGCTCCGGCTCGGTCACATAGTGCTCGAGCGCGGTGGTTTCTCCCCGATATGCAATCCAGCGGCACATAAAACGGCCTTAAGGTGCCTTTCCGGGCGCAAATTCCTGTGTCTTGCCCCGTATTGCGGTCAAGCCACCAGAGTGGCGTCCCTGATCCAACGAATCACCTTATGTAGAGCAATATCGGCACCTTCGTGTTCACTTTCAGTAAAAATTCGTAACTGGACGTCGGCCGAGGTCCCTTCGAGCACGATGGAGCGGCAGTGCTCCAATTGCTCGGCACAGTCGAGTTCCTCGCCATCGGCCTCGATCATTTCCACCAGTTGGTTGAGTATATCGGCAACGGACACCGCGCCCGACCTGGTCACAAACGTGCCCTGGGCGCCGTAGCGCTGGGCCCGCCATTTGTTTTCGACCGCGATCGCCCGATCCACGTTGTCGAACTCCGCATTGTGCTCTGGATGATTATACAAATAGCGTGCCAGCGCGCGATAAAGCGCGGCGATCGCGATGGTGTCATCGATGCGCGTGCAGCAATCCGGGGCGCGCAGTTCCAGCGTCGGATAATTCAGCGACGGCCGGATCGACCACCACAGGTGGCTTGCATCCCGGATCGCGCCAGATCGCTCCATGGCATCGAGGTAAGCGGCATAGTCCGCTTCGCTGCGGAACAGATCCGGCAGGCCGGTGCGCGGCAACTCGTCGTAAGCCGCAAGCCGGTAACCTTTCAGTCCGGTCGCGCGGCCCTGCCAGAACGGCGACGACGTCGACAACGCGATGAACAACGGCAGGTAAGGCGTGATCCGCCTCATCACGTCGATGCGGCGCCGCGGATCGGGAAATTCGACATGCACATGCATGCCGCACAGCATGTCGCGCTGCCCGATCATCTGCAGCACATCCATCACATGCGAATAGCGGTCCTTCGGGCTCTGGATCGAATGCCGCCAATGCGCCAGCGGGTGCGTGCCGCAGGCAAGCACGACGAATCCATGTTCGGCCGCGGCTGCGGCCGCGTTCTGGCGCAGGCACAGCAACGCGGCGCGCGCCGCGCTGGTGCACGACTGCGGCTCAGTCGCGACTTCAATCTGAGCCTGCAAAAACTCGCGCTCGATGCGGCCGCTAACGCCGAGATCGGCGGCTTCGAACAACGCGTCAGGCGTCTCCACCGCCACCTCGAAGGTCTCGGCGTCAGCCAAAAAATATTCTTCTTCGATGCCGAATCCGAATTGCTCGGCGGCAACAAATTTTTCAGCGTGATGCCCCGCGGGCACCAGCGTGTGCATACGCAACCGCCGCGCTTGTGGGTCATAACGAAATTCCATGCTGAACTCCTTCAGCTTTTCGATTCCCAGCCGTCTAAATCACGCACGAGTTCTAGGTCCGGTTCCCTACAACGTTTGGGCACGTGCTCAGTTCCTGCGAGTTCCACGCGCGATGTTTACGCAACGCACTTACCGCATTGCACCGAATCACTTAGCGTAAATCTTTGGAAGGGAATCAGGTCAGCAAGCGAGCGACCGCTGAGCTCCACGCGGCGAGTTTTTGCTCGCGCGCAGCCGCATCCATCTGCGGCGAGAAGCGGCGCTCCAAGCGCCAGTGATCGAGAAAACGATCCGGCTCGGGAAAGAATCCCGCATGCAGGCCCGCGAGGTAGGCTGCACCAAGCGCAGTCGTCTCTTTGATTTGCGGCCGGTCGACATTGCTGCCGATGAGATCGGCGAGACGCTGCATCGTCCAATCGGAATTCGCCATGCCGCCGTCGACACGCAGAGTCTTGAGCGTGCTGTCGGCAGCGCGCCAATCAGCGCGCATAGCGGCGATCAGATCGCAAGTCTGAAAGCAGACGCTTTCGAGCGCGGCTTGCGCCAATTCGCGCGGGCCGGTCGCGCGCGTCAAACCGAACAGCGCGCCGCGTATATCCGGCCGCCAATAGGGCGCACCGAGCCCGACAAAGGCGGGCACCAATATGACCTCTTGCGTCGGATCGGCAGCCTCCGCGAGTGGTCCGGTCTGCTCGGCGTTTTGCACGATGCGCAAATTATCGCGCAGCCATTGCACCGCGGCGCCCGCGATGAAGATGGAGCCTTCGAGCGCGTAGCTGCGCACGCCGGAAAGCTGATAGGCGATTGTCGTGAGAAGCTTGTTGGTCGATGCCACCGGCGTCTGCCCGGTATTGAGCAAGGCGAAGCAGCCGGTGCCGTAGGTTGATTTCAGCATGCCCGGCGTGAAACAGGCTTGGCCGATCATCGCCGCCTGCTGATCGCCGGCGATGCCGTAGATCGGGATCGATGCGCCGAACAGATCGCGGTCGGTTGCGCCGAAGGCGGCCGACGAATCCAGCACGTCCGGCAACACCGATTGCGGCACATGGAGCAATTTCAGGAGCTCATCGTCCCAGCGACCGTTGTGGATATCGAACAGCAGCGTGCGCGAGGCATTAGTTGCATCGGTGGCGTGGACCTTGCCGCCGGTGAGACGCCACAACAGATAGGTGTCGACCGTGCCGAAGGCGAGTTCCCCGCGCGCGGCTTGCTCGGCCGCGCCCGGGACGTTTCTCAACAGCCACGTGAGCTTTGTGCCGGAGAAATAGGGGTCAAGCAGAAGCCCGGTCTTGGCGGCGAATTTTGGCTCGTGCCCCGCCGCTTTCAGCTGGGTGCAGAGGTCGGCGGTGCGGCGATCTTGCCAAACGATCGCGCGATGCAACGGGCGACCGCTGGCGCGTTCCCACAGTAATGTGGTCTCGCGCTGATTGGTGATGCCTATCGCGACGATATCGCGCGCTTCCGCAGCCGCTTTGCGCAATGCGTCACGGCACGTCGAAAGCGTCGTCGTCCAAAGATCCTCGGGATCGTGCTCGACCTCGCCGTCAGCGGGAAAGTGCTGCGGAAACTCCTGCTGTGCCACGGCCGCAATCGAGGTATCGGCGCGGAACAAGATGGCCCGCGACGAAGTCGTGCCCTGGTCAATGGCTAGGATGTAGGAAGACAAGCGATCCCTCCGGCGCGGACACTATAGTCGATTGTCGTGACGCCATCGCCCCCGTCGAGGGCTTAGGCCTTTAGCCGCGCCAGGGAAGACGCTCTAGCGTCTCGACAAAGACCCAGCCGCCGACGCCGAGCGCGGACGGGAAATGTGCCAGCACAAATCCGTCATGCGCCGCAAACGACAGACCACCGCGCCGGAGGCTCTCCGACAACACAGCAAGCGAGCGCACGGCAATTGCGTAGAGGCCTATGAACGGCAATGACGGGATGGCGATATCCGGCGCCAAGCGTGAAAATGCGTCGGCAGTCACGAGTTGAATGCCACCGCGGTCAAGGGTGATTGCCTTGCCAAACGCGCTATCCGTGACCGGCCTGCCGGTGAAACGCGCGAAGCGGCTGGCGGCCTCGTCGACATTTGCGGTGACGATGACGACGTCGACCAGTCCGACGGCGCCGTTTGGGTGCGTGAGCCAGCGAGGCTGCCAGACGGCCGCTTCCGTATGATGCGCCAGAATCTGAATCCGTCCTTCCGCCATCTCGCCGGGCTCGACGCGGGTGACCGTGAATTTGGCGATGTCGGGCCCGGCCTCGGTTTCGACCGGCCGCTGCATATGCGCGAGCGGCCGCACACGAAAACCGGAAGCCTGGAGCCTGCGATGGGCTGCCTCGGCGTCAGCAACAGAAAAAGCCGCGAGATGCACACCGGCATAGCGCGACATTGCATTATCAAGCTCGCGGCCGAGCGCGGTGTCGGCAGTCTTATACAGAACTTCGATATAGCCGCTTTCGAACATGCTCGTGACATTGCCGGTGCCGGTCAGAATTACGCCGCCTTTGCCGTCAGGGTTAACCTGTACCGAGCGCGGCGTTGCAAAGAAGCCGGCGGCATTCAGCGCAGCACGTGCAGTCTCGGGATCGGGCGCAAAGTGGCCGACGTGGTCGAGAAAAATCTCCTCTCGGAGCGGAAGCTGACGGATGCTTTTGTTGGCAGGCACGCGAAGGACCATTCACTTGTTGCATTCTGTTCACCGCCACTGGACGCCGTTGGCGGCGATCGCCATCTGCTCACAGCGCCACAGCAATCTGCTATGTGCGGCATATTACCTTTAATGCAAATCACGCCCGAGCCGGAGCACTTTAGACGCTCGACTTCACGTTGGCACCATGCCGGCACCAGGAAAACGCAAGGCGCTTGGCACGCGGATTGCAGCGTACCGATGTGAATGTCGTGGCCGTCCGACGGGCACTCTCATTCCGCTAGCGGCGTGACACGGCACAACCATTCCATAAAACAATCAGGATTGTGACATGTATCAAGTGAACAGACGCGCTTTCATGGGTCGTGGATTGACGGCGCTCGGCGCCGGCGCGCTGATGAGCGCGGCAGGACTGTCGCAATCTTTGGCCGACATCGATTATCCGAAATCGCCGATCCGTCTGATCGTGCCGCGCAGCGCCGGCGGCGTGCTCGATATTATCGCGCGCAACTGGGTCAGCGGCGCCGCAGCTAATCTCCGCTCCGTCGCGGTCGAGAATTACGGCGGCGGGGGCGGCATGACCGGCACGGCGATGGTCGCGCATGCCAGCGCCGACGGTTACACGCTGCTCCTCGGCAGCACCAGCGACCTCGTGCTCAATCCGGCTTTGTCGACGGAGCAGTTATACGATCCGGTGAAGGACTTCTCCGCCGTGTCGGGGCTGGCGATCTCGGTGGCGATGATCATGGTCAATCCGGCGGTGCCGGCGCATAACCTCAAAGAGCTGGTCGCCTATGCCAAGGCCAATCCCGGCAAGCTGTCCTACGGCTCCGCGGGCGCCGGCACGATGTCGAACCTGTGCGGCGAATTGTTCAAGAAACTCGCCGGCCTGCCCGACATCGTCCACATCCCCTATAAGGGCGCGGCGCCCGGCTATACCGACCTGATCGCCGGCACCATTCCGATCATGACCTCCAACATCACCGGCACGGTGCTGGAAATGCACAAAGCCGGCCAGGTGCGCATTCTCGCCGTGGCGACGGATCATCGCCTTGCGGCCGCGCCGGACATCGAGACGACGGCGGAGGCTGGCTATCCTGACCTGATCGCGCAGCTTTTTGTCGGCCTGTTTGCACCGGCGGGAACGCAAAAGCCGATCATCGACCGGCTCGCCAAGGTGACGGCTGGTGTCGTCGCCAACAAGGATTTCCAGAACAAGCTGCAAGACGCGGGCTTCGAGCCGGTCGCGGATTTCGGACCCGATCGCACCACCAAATATCTCGCCGAAGAGCAAGTGCGGTGGCTGCCGATCCTTAAAGAGTCGGGCTTAAAGCCAGGATAGTGCATTTCTCGTCATTGCGAGCGAAGCGAAGCAATCCAGAACGGCAGTTCAGCGCTGGATTGCTTCGTCGCTTCGCTCCTCGCAATGACGGCGTCGTCGGTCAACGACCGCGCTCCGCGCTCACGCGCTCTTCGGCGAGCTTGCGCAGCTCCACACGGTCGATCTTGTTGGTCGAGGCGAGCGGTAGCTTGTCGAGGAACCAGACGAAGCGCGGATGCTGATAGGCCGGCGCATTGGCCAGCGCATATTGCTTGATCTCATCGACGGTCGGATGCCGCCCGGCCTTGGGAATAATGAACGCGACCGGCTTCTGGCCCTTGATGTCGTCGTCGACCGGCACGACAGCGGCCTGGCTGACATCGGCATGCGTCTCGAGCATGCGCTCGACGTCGCTCGGATAGATGTTCTCGCCGCCGGAATTGAACATGTCGTCGGTACGGCCGATGAAATAGTGAAAGTTGTCGGTGTCGCGGCGGAACACGTCGCCGGTGCGGTAAAAGCCGTCCGGCCCGACCGGCGAAGCGACGTCGGGACGATTGTGATAGCCGGTCATGACGGCGGGGCCTTTCATTTCCAGCACGCCCTGCACGGGGTTTCGGTCGCTGCCGTCGACCAGCCGTAGTTGCACCTTCGGATGCGGATAGCCGACTGACAGTTCCGGCGTCGGCAATCCTTTCGGATGCGGGCCGAATACGACGGGCCCGGCTTCTGTCGTGCCATAGGCATTGGTGACGGCGGCTTTCGGCAGCACATGCTTGAGCGCCGACATCAGGCTTTGGCTCACCGGCGCCGAGCCCATACGGACGAATTGCACGCTCGACAGATCGGTCTTCGCCAAGAGATCCCTCTCGCGCAGCATCATGGCGATCATCGGCGGCACCGCGGTGAGCCAGGTGCAGCGATATTTCTCGATCGCCTCGATATAGGCGCGGGCGGTAAAATTCGGCAGCAGAACGATGGTGCTGTGCGCAGCAATGGCCAGCTGCGCCAGCGCCAGCGCATTCATGTGATAAAGCGGTGCCGCGATCAGATAACGCTGCTGCGACAAATCCTGGCCGGCAAGCCGCGTCTCCACGACCCAGAGATGGCTCTGGTGCGACAGCACGACGCCTTTCGGGATTCCGGTCGAGCCCGACGTGTAAAGGAACATCGCCGGCTCGTTGGGCTCAGGCATCACTTCGCTGAACGCGCCAGGATCGAGGAATTTGTCGAAGCCTTCCTTGCCGGTGCCGCCGAAGCAAACAACGGGAAGACCTTCAGGACAATCTTCGCGCCGCTCGGCGTCACAGAACACGAGCTTGGCGCCGGCATCGCGAACGACGAAATCGATGGTCTTTTTCGGGAACTTGAAATTGACCGGCACCGCCACCAGGCCGGCCCGCATGATGCCGAAACAAGCGGCGATATATTCGGTGCGGTTGGCCGAAAGGATCGCGATGCGGTCGCCGCGCTTGAAGCCGTCGCGCAACAGCGCACGCGCCACGCCGTTGGCCATCGCGTCGACGTCGGCATAGCTGAATTCGCGGGGGCCACCCTCGCCGCCGAGATCGATCACCGCGATCTTTGCCGGATCGCGATCCCGGCCGATCAGCTGCCCGAGATTCTTGAAGGGGAACATCTGCGTTTCACTTTGCCGCGGCGCGCCTGGTCAAGCGCTTTAGTTAAGCCCAATTTACTTAAGCTTTGGGCGGCGCATTGAAATAGGTGCCGCGGCCGCTGGCGAGCAGTTTCCCTTTGGCGTCGAAAACGAAAGCCTCGGACGAGGAGAACTGGCTGCCGAGTCGCACGATCTTGCCGCGGCACGTCAGGTCGCCCGGCATGGCGGCATTGTGATAATCGACGCGCAGATCGATGGTCGGCACCGGACGGCCAACTTTCTTGAGCATCGCCCAATCGGCGGTGAGATCGACCAGCGCGGCGAGCACGCCGCCGTGGGTGTAGCGCCGCTCCGGATTGACCACCCATTCCTCGCGCCAAGTGGCAGTGAGCTCGATGCCGTCGTCATGCAGAGCGGTCACTTTGAGGCCGAGCCACTGATGATAAGGCGCGCGGGTGATCATCGCCTGCGCCTGTTCCAACGTGATATCGGGTTTGGTTTCTTCTTGATTCATAATTTCGCTCACGGCGTCACAATGACTTTGCCGAAGACTTCGCGATCCTGGATCAGGCGCAGGCCCTCGACCGCCTGATCGAGCGGCAGCTCCTCGTCGATCACGGGCTTCATCTTGCCCTGCTGGATCAGTGCCATCAGCCCCTTCAGGTCGTCGTCATAGAAGCTGTTGGAGCCCTGGATGTTGATCTCGAAGCTCCAGACATAGCGCAAATCTTCTTTGGGATCGTGGCCGGCGGAGGCGCCGCAGACCAGGAGCTTGCCGCCGCGCTTGATGCAGCGGAGCGACGGCACCCAGGTATCGCCGCCGGTGAAATTGACTACGACATCGACGCCACCATCGTAAGAACGGCGCTGCGGCTTGCCGTATTTCTCGACCGCCCATTTCGACCAGTCGACCTTGGTGTAGTCGACCACCTCGTCGGCGCCGATATCCTTCAGCCGCTTGAGCTTCTCGTCGCTCGACGCGCAAGCGATGACCTCGGCGCCGAGCAGTTTTGCCAGCATCACGCAACCGGTGCCGACGCCGCCGCTGGCGCCGAGGACGAGAACCTTGTCGCCCTTCTTGACGGTCTTGTGGGTGATCAGCATGCGGTGCGCAGTGCCATAGGCAACCGGCAGCGACGCGGCTTGCGCAAAGTCGACGCCGTCGGGCATGGCGACCAGCTGGTCGGCCGAGACCAGACAATATTCGGCCATGCCGCCGTCCAGCATCTCGCCCATCAGGCCTTTCTTCTTGTTGACCGGATTCACCAGCACGCGATCGCCGGCTTTCCAGCCGGAGACGCCGGGGCCGATTTCGGCGATCTCGCCCGCCATATCGAGGCCAATGATGACCGGCAGCGGCACTTTGATGCCCGGCATGCCTTTGACGGTGAAAAGGTCATGAAAGTTGAAGGAGGATGCCCGGACCCGAATGACGACGTGGCCCTCAATTGCCTGCGGCACCGGATAATCGCCGACCAGTTCAAGATTATCGAGCCCGCCATGCTGCCGCAGCAGCAGCGCCTTCATCGTCTTAGCCGTCACACCTGTCTCCTCAACTTCGGGCGTCGAGCACCCGGTTCACATGCGAACAAACTTGCGCGGCTTCGACCCCATAGACGTGGATCGAGATCGCGGCCTCCGAGCCGGCATTGCCCAGCCGGTGGATCTGCTCAAGCCCGGACCGGGCGAAGCAGCCGTAACCAGCACGCCGGGTCTCGGTGTGCAAGGGCGTCGCCTGTCCGGTGGCAGCATCGAAGCGAAACAGGGTTTCGGCGAGCACGCCGTGGTGCACCGCATAGGCACACCAGGTGTCGTGGGCGTGGACCGGGCTGAACTGGCCGCCGGACCATACCAGCGCGAGAATGGTGAAGCGGCCTTGCGGATCGGCATAGAGGACGTGACGGGCGTAGCGGTCAGGGCAGGCAACGCATTGCTCGGGCGTCAGCAAGATCGGATCGGCGGCCGCGGCCTGCAAGGCCGCGATCACACGCTGGGCCATCCGGTCCGGCGCGCCGTTGCAGGCGATGGTGATTTCGGCGGCGAGTCGGCCGAGCCCGCCGGCGGGGGCGCCATCAGCCCGGGACGGAGGGGAGAGACCAAGGGAAGCTTCAAGCATTTGAAACTCCTACTATATTTCAGTCCTGGAGAGCGTTCGGGGAGCGGTCGAATCGTCACCCAACATCGACAATTCATTTATTCTACTGTGGACTTTGATTATAGTAGATCATACTACTAAATTGGAAATATGCAGTAGGAATGTGTCACGAAGTGGTGATTATTTAATAGCTTTATTCTGCCTAAACTTCGTGCAGCTTCCACGTCCCGATTGCGCCGCCAACCGAGACCTTTAAACCTACGGCCGACCCGCCAGCCCGAAGGATCATCCATGCAAGAGAATTTCCGCCAGTTCCTCGACCGTTTGCGCCAGGCCGGGGAGCTCGTCGATCTGCATCAGCCGGTCGACATCCGCCACATCGCGACACTGGTGGATCAGGCGAAGACCGCGCTCTTTTTCCACAAGGTCATCGGCTACGACATGCCGGTCGTCTCCGGCATCATCCGCACCCAGGAACGGGCGATGATGTCGATGCATGCCGAGACCTACCGCGACATCGAAGACAAGCTGCAGCAGGCCATCACCAAGCCGATCGCATCGAAGACAGTGAAGAAGTCACCGGCTGACGAAGTCTTCCTCGAAGGCGACGAAGTCGACCTCTACAAGCTGCCGATCCCGATGTCGTCGATCTATGATGGCGGGCCGATGATCACCGCGGGCATCGTCATCGCGCGCGACCCCGAATACGGCCTCAACAGCGGCATCTACCGCTTCATGGTCAAAGAGAAGAATCTGACCGGCATCGACATCGTCACGCCGAACAATATGCGCATGTTTGCGCGGCGCGCGCTCGAGCGCGGCGAACCATTGCCGATCTCGATCTCCATCGGCACCCATCCGATCGAGATCGCGGGCTCCGGCTATCGTGCGCCGCTCGGTGTCGACGAAATGGCGATCGCCGGCGGCTTGCGCGGCGCGCCGGTCGAGCTGGCGCAATGCCGGACCATCGACCTGCCCTGCATCGCCGATGCCGAGATCGTGCTGGAAGCCGAAATCCTGCCGACCGGCTGGACCCAACCGGAAGGCCGGTTCGGCGAATTCACCCGTCTGATGGGCGGGCTGCATTGGAATCCGCTGGTGCGCGTCAAAGCCATCGCTATGAAGAAGGACGCGATTTATTACAATCTGCACATGCCGTGGGAGAACACTTGGCTCGCGGCGCCGACGCGCTATGCGGCGATCCGTCAAGCACTGAAGACCGCGGGCGTCGTCGTCAAGGACATCAATGTGACGCTCGGCGGCTGCGCCTTCTGGCACGCGGTGATCTCGATCAAGAAGCAGCCGGGCGAAGGCAAGAACGCGCTGCTTGCCGCGCTCTCGGTCATGGACCTCAAGCATGTCGTCGTGGTCGACGACGATATCGACGTGTTCGATCCGGCCGAAGTGGAATGGGCGATCGCGACGCGCGTGCAGGGCGACCGCGATATCATGATCATCGGCAATGCCCGCGCCAAGCCGCTCGATCCGAGCCTGCCGCAGGGCTTTGGCGTGGCGCCGACCGGCACCAAGGTCGGCATCGATGCGACGATCCCGGAAGGTATTCCGGTCGAGCACTATGAGCGCATCACTTATGCCTATGCCGACACCGCGCGCATCGCCGATTATGTGAAGGGCAAGGCCGATACGGCCGGCAATGGCGGCGACAACATCACGGTGCGCAACCTCGCCGTGGAGATCCTCGCGGCCATCGACAAGGAGCCGCTTTATTACACCGACATCGCCGAGCGCTTCGCCGCGTATAATTTCGTGACGGTGGCACGCGCGCTCGGTTATCTGCACCAGACCGAACGGCTGTGGCAGGATCCGCGCGGCCGCATCTGCGTGCGCGGCTCGAAATTCGCTGCGGTGCCGCCGAAGAAGTAAAAAGAAATAACAGACGGCGCCGCGCGCCTCACTTGAGCTTGAGGCCCGCGGCGCTGATCACCTTCGCCCAGACCTGCGCTTCCTCGGCGAGTTGTTGGGCGAAGGCTTCCGGCGTCGAGCCGATCACCGAAAAGCCGAGCGTCTCGATGCGCTGCGCCACTTCGGGCATCGCCAGCACGGCGCGGGTCTGCTCGTTGAGCAGCGTGATGATGTTTTGCGGCGTGCCGGCCGGAACGAAAATGCCCTCCCAGCCCTCGCCGTCGAGCCCCGGATAGCCGGCCTCAGCGATGGTCGGCACGTCGGGCAGAGCTTTCGACCTGGTCTTGCTCATGGTTGCGAGCACGCGGATTTTTCCGGTCGGCACCAAGGGCGCCGCAGCGGTCAGTCCGGCAAAGCAGATCTGTGTGTCGCCGGCCAAGACGGCCTGCGTCGCGGGGCCGGTGCCGCTATATGGCACGTGCACGATGTCGAGATTGAGCGCCTGGCGGAATCGCTCGCCGAGAAGATGCGACGGCGTGCCGACGCCGGCCGAGGCATAGCTGAATTTGCCCGGCGTCGCGCGCACCAGCGCCACAAGCTCGGCGACCGTCTTTGCCAGCACCGCTGCCGTATTAACTGAAAACGCCGTTGGAAATCCCGCCGCAAGCGAGACCGGCGCGAAGTCCTTCACCGGATCGTAGGGCACGGTCTCATAGAGCAGCGGGTTGATGATCTGATTATTGGCGTTGATCAGGATCGTGTAGCCGTCCGGCGGGGACTTCGCGGCTTTCTCGGTGCCGATATTGCCGCCGGCGCCGACGATATTCTCGACAAAGAACTGCTGACCGAAATGCTGCGAGAATTTTTCCGCCATCAGCCGGGCAAAGACATCGCCCGGCCCGCCGGCGCCAAAGGCCACGATGATACGCACCGAGCGCGATGGATAAGTGTCGGCTCGCGCAATGCGCGGCAGTGCCGCCGACATGACAGCGCCAGTCGCCGACAGCAGAGCTTTGCGCCGAGATATTTGCATCACATGCTCCTCAAACAATCGCAAAGCGCCGGTCGGAAATACCGGTCGCGGCGGCGCCAGCAGGTCAGGCAATGTTACGATGGGGCCACGCGGACCTTGTTGCGCCCGGACTATAGTGTCGGGCCATTGCGCATCAAGCTATAAGCTTTGGCACGCCATGCCCCTTTAATGCGCAGCACGGGTGCAAATTATATCGTCGCTGGCGATGCCGCGGCGCTCAAATTCTAAAAAGAGAGATCGCTTTGAAATTCTAATTCCACCGTACCGCGCTGCGACAATGCGCCGTACGGCCAATGAGGCCTCGCGGGCACCTTAGGCCCGCAGCGCAGACCGACCGCTGTTACGCGGCCTCCCCGCGCGCGCTGCGACCGCCATGCCGGCTCTCGCTCTCCAGCCGGAACATGGCCAGCCGTTCGTCCATGGCTTTGACCTGTTGCTCAAGCGTCTTCGCGGTCGCGGCATTTTCCTCGACCAGAGCCGAGTTCTGCTGCGTCACCTCGTCCATCTGGCCCAAAGCGCGGTTGACCTGTTCGAGGCCGGTCGCCTGTTCGGACGAGGCGGCCGCGATGTTGGACACGATCGCAACGACCTGCTCGATCGAATTGACGATTTCGTGCAGCGCCGTGCCGGCCTTGTTGACCAGGTCGACGCCGTCTTTCACCTGGCTGCTTGAATTGGTGATGAGATCCTTGATGTCCTTCGCTGCTTGGGAGGAGCGCTGCGCGAGGCTGCGCACCTCCGAGGCGACCACAGCGAAACCGCGCCCTGCTTCGCCGGCGCGCGCCGCTTCGACTGCGGCGTTGAGCGCGAGCAGATTGGTCTGCCGGGCGATCTCGTCGATGACCCCGATGATGTCGGAAATCTTGCGCGAGGATTCTTCGATCCGCGCCATGGCATCAACGGCCTTGGCGACAACCTGACCGCCGCGATCGGCGACTTCGCGCGCACCGCCGGCGGATTCGCTTGCCTTTTGTGCATTCTCGGCGTTCTGCCGCACGGTGGACGAAATCTCCTCCATCGACGCCGAGGTCTCCTCAAGGCTTGCCGCCTGCTCTTCGGTGCGCTGCGACAGATCCGTCGTGCTCGCCGACAGTTCGCTCGACGCGTTGGAGATTTCGCGGGTCGCCGACGTGATCCCGCCGATGGCCTCGCGCAGGCGACCGCCCATGGCGTTGAAGTCGTCCTTGATCTGGCGGTAGCTCTCGGTGAAGCCCTCGCCGAGGCGATGGCCAAGCTCGCCCTCCGACATTTTCACGAGGCCGTCGGCCAGAAGCTTCACGATCTTGGCCTGCTCCTGCGCCGCCTGTGCCTGCACTTCGGCGCTCTTGCGCTGCTCGGCAGCGGCCTTGGCCTGGACTTCGGCTTCGGCCTTTTGACGACGGACGGCCTCCTCGGTCTCCCGATGCGCCTTCTCGGCCGAGAGCATCTTGAACTCTTCCACGGCATTCGCCATGGCGCCGATTTCGTCCTTGCGCTCGAGGCCCGGAAGGACGACGTCGAAATCGCCGCCGGCGAGCTTGCGCATTGCGCCCGATAGCTGTTGCAGCGGGTTGCTGACGCGGAACGACACCACCCACATCATCGCGGCGACACCGGCGATGGCGCAAACCATCAGAACAAGCTGGACAATCAGGCTCCACATTGCGCGCGAATGCAGCTCGGCGGCGCGGTCTCTGGCGGCGTCGAGCGCGACGATGGCGGTGTCTTGAATCGGGGCCTGTTTGGCGATCGATATCGTCGACCATTCGTCCGAAGTGGCGCCGGGCGGTTGGCCGGCGATCAGCGCCGTCAGCACCTTCGTGCGCAGCGCCGCATAATCCGGGTCAAAGAAGACGTTGTCGACCTTGGCGATCGTATCAGTAAGACGCGCCGGCAGCGGCAGCCCGTTGGTCATCTCTTTCAGAGACGCCCAGGTCACCGTGTATTTGCCGACGAGGGCGATGTAATCGTTCATCGCCGTAGGCGACACCGGCTTGCCGCTCAATGGATTGAGAATGACCAGCGTCGCATCGCCGCTCATATTGCGCATGGTCCAGGCGAGCTGCTTGATCTCCATCATCTGGTCGATGAAGGCGTCTTGCAATTTGACCGCAGTCGCGACCCGCGTCGACAATTTGTCGATCAGGCCAAACAACTCATTGGCCTCTCTGAACGCCCTGTCGGGAAGGCCGGCCGGTCGCGACGCTTTCGGCTGCGCCAGCGCCGCGGCGGTTTCGTCATGCGACGCGCCGATGCGCTTGAAACGATCAGCCAGCTCCGCCGTCATCGCCTGCTGATCTGGAAAATTGATCTGCGGCAGATAGTCCAGCGCGGATTTAAGCGCCGCCATCTCAGCATTGCGGGAATTGGCGAGGATCTGTGACATGCCCGTTCGATCGGAATTGAGGTCGATGACGGTCGTCGCCCGGTCGATACGTAAATTGTAGAGCGCCGTGAACAAATGGCTTTCGGCATTGGCCGCCGCTTCGGCTTCGCTTGCCGCCGTCAGCCGATTCCAGGATTCCCACGCGGTCATCGCCAGCATGACGATGACGGCAATGCCGAGCGTCATGATGACGGCTTTCAGAAGCGTACTGATCGTTACGCGATTCAACATTGCGGATCCCCGAGGCGAAAGCTGTCCGGCATTTTTTGTTGATGCCAAAATTCGCACGCATTAGGTGCGATTTAGTTTTAAGATGAGTTAACTAAAATGATTTTCTGAAGACGCGCAGCGGTATGCGGCGGCTACATGCCTTCGCGCGACACGCGTCACCGGAAGACAGCGCCCGCAATCTTGTGGTGTTATCGAGACAAGCCACAACGCGTGGAATGGCCTGGGCCGCAGCTCCGAAATCGCAAATCCCGAACTGCAATCAATGCGTTGATCACGCCGGTTGAAATTGCGTGCCGATGCCCGGCTTGCTGCGGCCAAGACCGGGCAGCTCCCAGACGCCGGCGCCGGCCGGATTGATGTCGGCGGCAATATCGACGTCGATCAAATAAGGCCGGTTGGCGGCGATGCCTTTGCGTACCGCCTCGGCAAGATCGCCGGCGCGATCGACGCGCACGCCTTCGACACCCGCCGAGCGCGCCATCGCCGCAAAGTCCGGATTGTACCGCTCGCCGGTCATCGGATTGTGGAAGTCGGTGGCCAGTTCGCGGCCGTTCAGATAGCCGCGCTGCAGGCCGCGAATGGAAGCATAGGCGTAGTTATTCCACACCACCCAGACGACCGGCAGATTATATTCGACCGCAGTGCCGAGCACATTGGCGTGCATGAAAAAAGCGCCGTCGCCGCAGACCGAAACGCAGGGACGGTCGGGCGCGGCGAATTTGGCGCCGAGCACGCCGGCGACGCCGAAGCCCATTGGGCCAAAGCCCATCGAGCCGATCAGCGAATCCGGGCGCCGCGGCTTGCAGAAGCCGAGGATCCAATTGTGATGCACGCCGATGTCGCTGACCAGGATCGCATCTTCGGGCAGCCCCTTGTCGATTTCGACCGCGGCGCGTTGCGGATTGATCGGCGTCGTGTCGTCGGAGAAACCGGGAGCGACAAATTTGTCCCATTCCTTGCGATAACCGTCGATCGCCATGAGCCACTTCTTGCGGGCGTCGGCGCGCTTGTTGAGATCAGCGCGGCGATCGAGCTCGGCGAGGATTTGCCGCAGGAACGTGCGCACATCCGCCATCAAGCCGAGCGCCACCGGATAATTGCGGCCGATCTCTTCCGGATCGATATCGACATGAATGAGCTTCGTTGGCGGAATCGTGAAGGAATAGCCGGGAATCCAGGAGCTCGATGTACGGTCGTCGAAACGGACGCCGAGCGCGAGCAGGACGTCCGCCTGACGCGTGGCGTGGTTGGCCTGATAATGTCCGGCGCGCGCGACCAGCCCGAGCGCGAGCGGATGATCCATATTGATGGCGCCAAGCCCGCTCATCGAGGCGGCAACCGGAATCTGCAAGCGCTCAGCGAGCTTGAGCAAATCATCGCAGGCGCCGCCCCAGCGCACGCCTTGACCGACCAAGATCACCGGCCGCTCGGCGTTAAGCAGCATGTCGACGGCCTTGATGACGCCCTCGGGATCGGCGCCGCAGCGGCTCGATATATTGGCGCTCCACTCTTCAGGCTTCGGTGCTTCTTCGGCGGCCGCTTCCATGAACACGTCGAAGGGCACATCGAGCACGACAGGCCCCGGCCGCCCGGTCACCATGGTCTTCCAGGCCTGGCGCACCGCGAGGGGCACCATCTCGCCGCGCGTCGGCTGAAACACTTTCTTGCAATAGGACCGCACAGTGGAAGGGAAGTCGGCCTGATAGTGGCGATACAGTTCTTGAAAAGCGCCGCGATTGAACTGGCTCGTCGGCACATTACCAGTCACCGCCATGAACGGCACGGAATCGAGAAAAGCATTGCCGAGCGAGATCGGCAGGTTCGCCGAGCCCGGCCCGCAGGAGGTGAATGTCGCCGTCGGCCGGCCGGAGACCCGGTAAAAGACGTCAGCCATGAAACCGGCAACGCTCTCGTGGTGCACCGAGACAGTCCGAATGTCGTGCTTGCGCTCGAACAGCGCGTCGATGAACTGGATATTGCCGTGGCCGCACAGGCCAAACACCGTCGGCACCTTCTCCTGCACCAGATAATCGACAATGACCTGAGCGCCGTTGAGCATATTGCTGGTCGACATGATTGACGTCTCCGTTCGCATCTCCGGGCGGGCCGCGCGGGCCCGGCGGCCGTGAGGAAGCGGGCGCACGCTATGTCTCACAATGCTGTACGTCAATTGATATTGTGATATAGACCTGGAGCTCGACTGGAGGGCTCATCGGTGGCACAGCGCGCCAAAGCCGTCGCCAAAACTGATCCTCGCAACGTGACGCCGGCCCGGCCGAAGATTGCCCGGCCTATTCGCGCCACGCCTGCTGACGACGAAGCCGATGACCGCCAGCGCGTCGGCATCCAATCGCTTGGCCGGGCTTTCGGAATTCTCGAGGAGGTCGCGCGCCATCGCGACGGCATTGGCCTTGCCGATCTGAGCCGGCTGGTCGGCCTGCACAATTCAACGACGTTTCATCTCGCCAAAACCATGGTGGCGCTCGGCTACATCCGCCAGGAAAAGGACAGCAAGCGCTACCGCATCGGGCGGCCGCTTTTTGCACTCGCCGCGAGCGCGCTCGACGAAATCGAGATGGTCAATCTCGCCACGCCCGTGCTTGAGGATCTGGCGCGGCAGACGGGCGAGAGCAGTCATTTCGCCGTGCGCATGGGCGATACGATCGTAGTGATCGCACGAACAAGCGGCCCCGGCGCATTCCAGCTGGCCGATCGTGTCGGCGTGGTGCGGCCGGCCCATTGCACCGCGCTCGGCAAGGCGATCCTGGCTTCACTACAGCCGGATCAGCTGATGCGGCTGTTAAAGCGCACCGGTCTCAAACCATCGACGGAAAAGTCGGTTACAGAAATTCCGTTCCTATTGCGCGAGATCGAAGAGATCAGACGCACCGGCGTCGCTTACGACGACGGCGAGTTCAACCTGGAAGTCCGCTGCATCGCCGTGCCGGTCCACGATTTCACCAGCAAGGTCATCGGCGCGATCGGCATTTCCGGACCGGTGTGGCGCCTATCGCATCAGGCCATGAAAGGCCGGGTCAAGATCGTGCAACAGGCGGCCGCGCGCTTGTCGGGCGAGTTTGGCGCCGGCAAGTGACAACTGAAGAATTGTGTTGGGATCGAATTTGCAACGTCATTGCGAGCGAAGCGAAGCAATCCAGTACGTCACTGCCGGGTTGGATTGCTTCGTCGCTTCGCTCCTCGCAATGACGGTCAGGCTCAGCGCTCGACGAAGGCCCGCTCGATGACGTAATCACCGGGTTCACCATGATTGCCCTCGGCGAGCCCCCAACCCGCGAACATCGTCTTGAGATCGGCGAGCATCTGCGGGCTGCCGCAGAGCATGAAGCGATCGCCTTCGGTGTCGAAAGGCTCGAGCGCGGTATCGGCGTGCAATTGGCCCGATGTCAAAAGGTCGGTGATGCGGCCGCGATTGCGGAACGGCTCCCGCGTCACGGTCGGGTAATAGATGAGCTGGCTCTGGATCATTTCGCCGAGGAATTCGTCGTTCGGCAATTGCTCGGTGATCCGTTCGCCGTAAGCAAGCTCCTCGATCTTGCGACAGCCGTGAACCAGAATCACTTTCTGATAACGCTCGTAAGTTTCCGGATCGCGGATCAGCGACAGAAACGGCGCGAGCCCGGTGCCGGTGCCGAGCAGGAACAGCCGATTGCCGTCCTTGAGGTTGTCAAGGACCAGCGTGCCGGTCGCCTTCCTCCCGACGATGATGGGATCGCCGACCCTGAGATTCTGCAGCCGCGATGTCAGCGGGCCGTCAGGTACCTTGATGGAAAAGAATTCGAGATTTTGGTCATAATTCGTGCTGGCTACGCTATAGGCGCGCAGCAGCGGCCGGCCCTCGACTTCCAGGCCGATCATGGTGAACTGGCCGTTCTTGAACCGGAAGCCGGCGTCGCGCGTCGTGGTGAAGCTGAACAGCGAGTCGGTCCAATGATGGACGCTGAGAACGCGCTCCTCGTAGAAATTGCTCATGAGTCCAGTGTCCCCTTAGTCCCTGTGTCCTTTCACCTGCGCACAGCGCGGCGTTGTCGGAACTGCAACCAGTCCAACCTCCGCAGAGCGTTCCTCGGACTTTTGGCTAGAGCCGCATTTGGCAGGCGGGCAAACCGTCCACACCCCTAACGTCGTGACAGCCATGGTTGACAAGGCCGGGGCAGCAAGCCAAACTCATTTGTATACAAACAATTATCTCAGCTTGTCCGCTCCTGTCAATCGCCCCTAAAGTGTTGCGCTCCTAAAGTGTTGCGCCTCTAGAGTGTTGCGCTCCTAAAGCGTTGCGGAACAGCGGGTCTTCGTGGGGAAACAAAGACCATGGCCGAGCAGCAAATAGTCGCCACCGGCAGCGATGACAAGCTTGTCATCAAGAATATCGGGCTCCTGCTCAGCGGCGATCTCAACCGCCCGGTCCTCGACGCAGACAGCATCGTTACCGTCGGCGGCAAGATCGCAGCGATCGGCCGCTTCGCCGGGCTCGACACTGCCGGCGCCAAGACCGTTATCGATGCGCAAGGCACCGTGCTCGCGCCCGGGCTGATCGACAGCCATGTCCATCCCGTCGCCGGCGACTGGACGCCGCGGCAAAATCAACTGGGCTGGATCGACTCCACCATGCATGGCGGCGTCACCACGATGATCTCTGCCGGTGAGGTCCACACGCCGGGACGCCCGCGCGACATCGTCGGACTGAAGGCGATGGCGGTTTATGCGCAGCGCACGTTCGATGCGTTTCGTCCCAACGGCGTGAAGATCCATGCCGGCGCGCCGGTGCTGGAACCAGGCATGACGGAAGCCGACTTCAAGGAGCTCGCCGCGTCCGGCGTGAAGCTGCTCGGCGAAGTCGGCCTCGGCGGGGTCAAGGACGGGGTGACTGCCAAACAAATGGTCGTGTGGGCGCGCAAATACGGCATCCAATCGACCATCCATACCGGCGGGCCATCAATTCCGGGCTCTGGCCTGATCGGCGCCGACGTGGTTCTCGAAGCCGACACTGATGTGGTCGGGCACATCAATGGCGGCCATACTGCCCTGCCCGACAAGGAGATCCGCTGTATCTGCGAGGGCTGCCGCCGCGGCCTCGAGCTTGTGCATAACGGCAACGAACGCGCCGCGCTTTACACATTGCGCACGGCGAAGGATCTCGGCCAACTCGAGCGTGTCATTCTCGGCACCGATGGGCCCGCGGGCTCCGGCGTGCAGCCGCTCGGCATCGTACGCATGATTTCGATGTTGTCGTCCCTGGGCGAAGTGCCGGCGGAGGTCACCTTCTGCTTCGCGACCGGCAACACCGCGCGCATGCGCAATCTCGACTGCGGCTTGATCGAGCCGGGACGCGCTGCGGATTTCGTTTTCATGGACAAGGCGCAGCATTCAGCGGGCAAGAGTTTCCTCGACAGCGTCCAGCTTGGCGACCTTCCCGGCATCGGCATGGTTGTCATCGACGGCGTGGTCAGGAGCGGCCGCAGCCGCAATACGCCGCCGGCGGAAAAGATTCCCGTCGTCGCCAAATGACCTGCGCAGGCTAAAGACGGATGCGAAAGGCGGCTGCTTATACGTTGCGCGTTAACGGCCAGCAGCATGTCGTCACCGGCGAAGGCGATACTCCGCTCATCTATTTCCTGCGCAATGATCTCGCGCTCAACAGCCCGAAATTCGGCTGCGGACTCGGCGAGTGCGGCGCCTGCACGGTGATCATCGACGGCGAAGCGGCGCGAAGCTGCGCGCTGCCGCTGCGGCTCGCGGCGCAGCGCGACATTATCACGCTTGAGGGACTAGGCACCGCCGAGGCGCCGCATCCGCTGCAGCAGGCCTTCGTCGATGCGCAGGCCGCGCAATGCGGCTATTGCATCGCCGGCATGATCATGACCGCGAAGGCATTCCTCGATTGCCATCCGCAGCCTGACGAAGCGGCGATCCGCGACGCGCTGCGCTTCAATCTATGCCGCTGCGGGACACATCTTGAAATCGTGCAAGCCGTGAAACTGGCAGCAGCGCGCGGCTGGCGGAAGGATGCGCGTAACGGCGCTGACGGGAGCGGCGTTTGACCAGGGAACCGCCACCGCCATCGCGACGCGAACTTCTCAAGCGGAGCGGAATTCTTGCCGTCATTTCACCGCGCAATGGACAGACACCGGACGACGCGCCACCCGAAGATTTTTTGGACATATATGTCTGCATCACCGCCGAAGGCCGCATTGTCGCCTTTTGCGGCCATGTCGATCTCGGCACCGGCATCCGCACGGCGCTGGCGCAGATCATCGCCGAGGAACTCGACTTTCCTTTCACTGCTGTCGAACTGGTTCTGGGCGATACGCTGGATACTCCTGACCAGGGGCCGACCATCGCCAGCGAAACTATCCAGGTCACGGCGCGGCCGTTGCAGCTTGCAGCGGCACAAGCGCGACAGCATCTCATTGCGCTGGCTGCGGAAGCGCTGCAGTGCTCCGCCGCAGAACTGAAAATCACGGGCGGCGAATTGCAGCGACAGAGCGACGCCACGCCGGCTATCGCGCTCGAAACGCTGCTCGGCAATCGCCGCATCCTGCTGCCACTTGCCGGTGACGTTGCGCTTAAACCTGTCGATCAGCACAGCGTGGTCGGCCAGTCCGTCAAGCGCGTCGACATTCCGGCCAAGGTCACGGGCCAATTCGTCTATGTGCACGATGCGCGCGTGCCGGGAATGCTGCACGGCCGCGTCGTACGTCCGCCCTATGCCGGCATCGACTCCGGCGAATTCATCGGACGCAGCCTGGAGACGGTCGATCGCACCTCGCTTGATGGCATTCCCGGCATCCGCGCAGTGGTGGTCGAAGGCGATTTCGTCGGCGTCGTTGCCGAGCGCGAGGAATATGCCGTCGAAGCGGCGCTCAAGCTCAAAGTGAAATGGCGTGCATGGCGCACGGCATCCGATCCCGGTGACATCCAAACCGCGCTTCGCGCCCATCCGGCGAAGGAACGACGCCTTGTCGATCAGGGCGATGTTGACGCGGCACTCAGCGCGGCGAAGACGCGGCTCGATTGCAGCTATGTCTGGCCCTATCAGATGCACGCATCGATTGGACCGTCTTGCGCGGTGGCAGACGCCACCAATGACCAAATTACCGTTTGGTCCGGCACGCAGAACCCTCACCTACTGCGTTCCGACCTCGCGCTCCTGACCGGTATGCCGCAGGACCGGATCGACGTCATTCGTCTCGAAGCGGCCGGCTGCTACGGCCGCAACTGCGCCGATGACGTCTCGGCTGATGCGATTCTGCTGTCACGCGCGGTCGGCGCGCCGGTGCGCGTGCAGCTCACACGCGAGCAAGAACATCTCTGGGAGCCCAAGGGCGCCGCGCAAATCATGGACGTCTCCGGCGCACTCGGCCCCGGCGGTGCGCTGGCTGCTTATGATTTTGGGACGCGCTATCCGTCAAACGCTGCACCGACCTTGGCGCTGCTGCTGACCGGCCGGGTGACGCCGCAGCCTGCAACACTGCAAATGGGCGACCGCACGGCGACGCCTTCATACAATTATGAGAATATGCGGATCACGGCCTATGACATGCCGCCGATCGCACGTGCGGCGTGGCTGCGTGGCGTCTCGGCGCTGCCGAATGTGTTCGCGCATGAGAGCTTTATCGACGAGCTCGCGCATGAGGCCAAGGAAGATCCGGTCGCTTTCCGGCTGCGCCATATCAATGATCTGCGTGCGGCCGAACTGGTGCGCGCAACAGCGGCGCGTGCGAGTTGGGAGACGCACATCGGCCCGCGCGTACAAGATCGCCAATCGGCGGAGATCGCGCGCGGCCGCGGCTTCGCGCAGGCGCGCTACGTGCACGGCAACTGGCCTGGCGTGGGCGCGGCCTGGTCGGCCTGGGTCGCCGATGTCGCGGTGAACCGTTCGACCGGCGAGGTCACGGTCACGCGCGTCGTCGTCGGCCAGGATACCGGCATGATGATCAATCCGGCCGGTGTTCAACATCAGATCCATGGCAATGTGGTACAGTCGACCAGCCGCGTGCTCAAGGAAGAAGTGACGTTCTCCGAGACGACGGCGGTTGCAAGCCGCGAGTGGGGCGGTTATCCGATTCTGACTTTTCCGGAACTGCCCGCCGTCGACGTGCTGCTGATGGATCGGCAGCACGAGGCGCCGCTCGGCGCGGGTGAATCGGCGTCGGTGCCGAGCGCCGCCGCAATCGTCAACGCCGTCTATGATGCGACAGGCGTGCGCTTTCGCGAATTGCCGCTGACGCCGGAGCGCGTATTGGCCGGACTTGGCAAGCTCGCCTCTCCTCCGCGCAAGACAATGCCGGCAAAACGTTGGTCCTTCTGGGCGGGACTTGGCAGTCTTTTTGTTGGCATTGCCACCTTCGCCTCGATCGCTTTCCCGATCAGATCGGCGATCGCCCCAATCGCGCGGCCTGACCCTGCGACTTATTCGGCGAGGACCATCCAAAAGGGCCTGATGCTCGCCGCGCTAGGCGGCTGTGGAGTCTGCCATACAGCCAAGGATGGGCTGCTCTATGCCGGAGGCCGGCCGCTGCAGACACCGTTCGGCATCATAATGACGACCAACATCACACCCGATCCGGACAGCGGCATCGGCAACTGGTCGTTCCCCGCCTTCGAGCGCGCTATGCGCGAAGGCATTCATCGTGACGGCAGCCATCTTTATCCAGCGTTTCCCTATCCGAATTTTGCCACGGCGAGCGAAGCCGATCTGCAGGCGCTCTACGCTTTCCTGATGACGCAACCGGCGGTGCAACAAACAAACAAGCCGAGCCGGCTCGCCTTTCCCTTCAATATCCGGCCGCTGCTCACGGTCTGGAACGTGTTCTTCAACCGCCGGGGCAATGTGCAGACTGAACCCATCCGTTCAGCGCAGTGGAACCGCGGCCGCTATCTCGTCGACAGCCTTGGGCATTGCAGCGCCTGTCATTCACCGCGCAATGTGCTCGGCGCCGAGCGCACAGGCAGGGCCTATCTCGCAGGCGGCACCGCCGAAGGCTGGGACGCCCCTGCACTGACCAAAGTTTCGGCAGCTCCGATGCCGTGGAGCGAAGACGAGTTTTTCGCCTATCTGCGCACCGGGACATCGGCGCATCACGGAACAGCCTCCGGTCCCATGGCGGAAATCGTCGGCGAGCTCAAGCAATTGCCGGATGACGATATCCGCGCCATGGCGAACTATCTCGCTTCGCTCAATGAGGCATTGCCTGAGGCCCAGGCGCAAACGGTTGCCGAACGCATCGTGGCTTCGACGACGCGAAGCGCAAACGCCACGAACAGCGCCGCAGCGCGCCTCTATGAGGGCGCCTGCGCGGTCTGCCATGAACCCGGTTTGCCGCTGGTCAATCGCGGGCCTTCTTTGGGCTTGAGCTCAAAGCTCCATGCGGCTAGCCCGACAAACCTGCTCCGCCTGCTGCTCGAGGGCGGCGGTCACGCTTCCGGCTCGATGCCGGCTTTCGCCACAGCGTTGGATGGTCGCCAGATCGCCGATCTCGCACGTTACCTGCGCGGCCGGTTCGCGCCCGGGCAGCCGGAATGGAACGACGTCGAGGCGACTTTAAGGGCGGTCCACGCTTCGCCGGACCAGTGAGCGAGCAAACAAAAGCGCGCCGAAACCGCCCGGCAATGTCTTGACTCCGGCGCGGCGCGACCGTTATCATTTGTATACAAACGATATGCCGGGAGCGTGATTTCGCAGAGTGGTTGTCGGTGTTTACATGTAATAGGCGCGACCGCGATGCCGCTTCCCGATTCGATTCCCTTGGAATTAGAATCCGTCCGGCATTAGCGCCGCCGCCCAAGGTTCGCCAGAAGACCGCGCCATGAACGTTACAGAATCCGAAGCGAGTACGGACGACAAGATACGCTGCGATGCCTGTCCGGTGATGTGCTACATCAAGCCGGGCGCGCTTGGCGCCTGCGACCGCTATGCCAATGTCGACGGCAATCTCGTTCGCGTCGATCCGCACGTGATGCTCAACCGGATCATCGCCAAAGGCGGTGAGATCGTGCCGTTTGCCGAAGCACCGGAATGGAACGGCGGCATTCTCAATCAAGGCGAAACCTTCGTCACAGCGATCGGCGCCGGAACCACCTATCCCGATTACAAGCCCGCGCCCTTCATCGTCTCAGCGGAAGTCAACGGCGTCGACATGGTGACCGTCGTCACCGAGGGAATCTTCAGCTATTGCGGCGTCAAGATAAAGATCGACACCGACCGCTTCGTTGGGCCTGAAACCAACGCTGTCCGTGTTGAGGGTGAAGCGGTCGGCCATGTCACCACCGGTGAATACGGCTCGCAGATGCTGTCGCTCGGCGGCGTGAAACATCTCACCGGCGGATCGAAGAAAGAAGGCCGCGTCACCTGCGATACGCTGTTGTCGCTGTGCAACGGCAAGGCCGTGGAAATGTCGATCGACGGCGGCGAACGCGTGATCGTTCAGGCCGGCAAGCCGCCGATCGTCAACGGCATCACCGAAGAGCGCATGCGGGTGGGCTGCGGCTCGGCCACGATCGGGATTTTTGCCAAGCAGTGGGAAGGCAAAGTCGACGATGTCGTCGTCGTCGACGATCACATCACCGGCGTATTGTCGGAGCACCAGGCCGGCAAGTATCTCGGCATTCCGGGGACCGGCATCAAGATCAAGGGACGCCGTTCGACGCCGGGCCGCTATTTTCAGGTTGCCGAGCCGGGCACCGGCTGGGGCGGCACCAATATCAGCGATCCGCTCACCATCCTCGGTCCGTTCGATCCGAAAACCGCGCGTCCGGGTTTGCGCCTGCTCATGGTTTCCACTACAGGCGAGCACGCCGCCTATTATGAATTGGATGAAGCGCTGCGGCCGGTGCAAAAGGATATTCCGCCAACCCTCGTTGAGCCTGTCGAGCGCATCGCGGAGAATTGCGAGCCGGCGCTGTCCACTGTGCTGTTCGTCGCCGGCGCCGGCGGCTCGCTGCGTGCGGGTGTAACCGAAAATCCAGTCCGCCTGACGCGCTCGGTCAAAGACGCGCTGACTTACGTGACCTGCGGCGGCGCGCCGGTCTATGTGTTTCCGGGCGGCGGCATCACCTTCATGGTGGACGTGACGCGGCTGCCGGAAAACGCGTTCGGCTACGTGCCCACGCCGGCGATTGTTGCGCCGCTGGAATTCACCTTGAGACTTTCCGACTACAAAGAGCTCGGTGGCCACATGGATTCGGTGCAGCCGCTGTCGAACCTGACTGGCGCGTCTCGGCTCAGTCTGCCGCACCGGCAGGACAATCCCTGGCCCTTTGCACCTGGCGGTACGCCGCGATCGCACGGATAGGCGCCATGCGTGAAGAGCCCACCGCGAGGTTTCTGCCCGACGGAAAGCGGCTCCTTCTGCAGCACGGCCCGATTGATCTTGTCGTGCAGGCCTTCGGCGACGATGCGGCGTTGCGCGAAGCGTATGCGGCGGCAATTCGCCGTTTCGACGGCCTGCTTGCCGAGTTGTGCCAGGAGCTCGATCTGTTGCGCTCGCCGGCCGATCGTCTGCGCGCGATGCCGAAGGGACCGATTGCGCGCCGCATGGTCGCGGCTGTTTCACCTTTCGGGCAGCGCATGTTCATCACGCCGATGGCGGCCGTGGCCGGTGCTGTGGCCGAGGAAATCATCACGGTGATGGCCGCAGCCGCTCCCCTCACGCGCGCTTACGTCAACAATGGTGGCGATATCGCCCTGCATCTCTCCAAAGAGCAGAGTTTCAAGATCGGCCTGGTTGACCGGCCCGATCTGCCAAGCCTGTTCGGGACAACCGAAATCCGCGAAGAAGACGATGTGCGCGGCATTGCCACGAGCGGCTATCTCGGGCGCAGCTTTTCGCTCGGGATCGCGGAGGCGGTCACCATTCTCGCTCCGACGGCGGCGATGGCGGACGCGGCCGCGACCGTGATTGCCAATGCCGTCGACCTGCCGGACCATCCCGCGATCCAGCGCGTGCCGGCCAACAGCTTGCAAGTGGACAATGATCTTGGTGCGATCCGGGTGACGCAGACCGTCGGACATTTGACCGGTGCAGAAATCGAAACCGCTTTGGCCCGGGGATTGCATCAAGCAGGCCTGCTGCAGAAGCAAGGACTGATCGCGGCCGCGGCGCTGCATCTGAAGGGAATAAGCCGGGCGCTCGACTCCACGGTCCTTACTTCGCACAGGAGACCGGAACTTGCGTAAGTTATATGTCAAACTGGCAGAATATGATGGCTTGAAACGTAAAGGACGGGACGGTCTTCGATGAAAGCCAGAATCCGGAAGCTTCTCACTTTCCTCGAAGAGACCCGGCTTGAAATGGGCCAGACGATCGAGCCGCCGACGCGGCGCGCCGCTGCAGTTGCGGTGATCGAGAATCCTTTCGCGGGTCGTTACGTGGAGGATCTTTCCGAGCTGATCGATATCGGCGAAGAGCTTGGCGACTTTCTCGCCAAGCGCGCGGTCGCGGCGCTCGGCATCGAAGGGCCGCGCGCGGAGAGCTACGGCAAGGCGGCGGCCGTCGGCGAGAACGGTGAGCTCGAACATGCGGCCGCCATCCTGCATCCGAAGCTCGGCGCGCCGGTGCGCAAAGTGCTCGGCACCGGCGCAGCGCTGATCCCGTCATCGAAGAAGCGCGGCGGGCCCGGTGTCGCGCTCGACATACCACTCGGCCACAAGGACGCGGCTTTCGTGCGCAGTCATTTTGATGGCATGGAAGTGCGCGTCACCGACGCACCGCGCGCCAACGAGATCGTGGTCGCGGTGGCCGTCACTGATTCCGGCCGGCCGCTGCCGCGCGTCGGCGGCTTGAAGAAGAACGAGATCAAGGGCGTCGATGGACTTCGCTAACCAACGTACGCCGCGGTAGATTGCAGTGAACACCTGATTGGAGCAGCTATGAAAACCCTCTCGGCAATTTTGACAGGCGCTACTCTCGCGGCAGCGCTCGCCGGCGCGAGCGTGCCGGCTTTCGCCGATGACACGATCAAGATCGGCGACATCAATTCCTATTCCGGCCTGCCGTCGTTTACCGAGCCCTATCGCAAAGGCTGGCAGCTTGCGCTCGAGGAGATCAATGCCGCAGGCGGCGTCAACGGCAAGAAACTCGAAGTCATTTCCAAGGATGACGGCGGCAAGCCGGCGGATGCCGTGACCGCGGCCAACGAGCTTGTCGCCAACGACGGCGTCGTCATGCTGGTCGGCACGTTCTTTTCCAATATCGGGCTCGCCGTTTCCGATTTCGCAAATCAGAAGAAAACGTTCTTCCTCGCCTCTGAACCTTTGACCGATGCCATCACCTGGTCGAAAGGCAATCGCTATACGTTCCGCCTGCGCCCGCCGAATTACGTGCAGGCCGCCATGCTTGCCGAAGAGGCCGCGAAACTTCCGGCCAAGAAATGGGCGACGATCGCGCCCAATTATGAATACGGCCAGTCGGCGGTCGCCGTGTTCAAGAAGCTGCTATCCGAGAAACGGCCCGATATTCAGTGGGTCGGCGAGCAGTGGCCGCCGCAGGGCAAGATCGATGCTGGTGCAGTGGTCGCGGCCATCGCCGAGACGCAACCGGACGCGATCCTCAACGTCACTTTCGGGCCCGACCTCGTGAAGCTGGTGCGCGAGGGCAACACGCGCGGCTTGTTCAAGGATCGCGCGGTGGTGAGTTTCCTCACCGGTGAGCCGGAATATCTCGATCCGCTCAAGGACGAGACGCCCGAAGGCTGGATCGTCACCGGCTATCCGTGGGATGCGGTGAAGATTCCCGAACACGCAGCTTTCCTGAAAGCCTATCAGGCCAAATACAACGACTATCCCCGGCTCGGTTCGGTGGTCGGCTATGCGACGCTGAAGTCGGCTGCCGCCATCCTCGCCAAGGCCAAATCGACGGACAGCGAAAAGCTCGTCGATGCCGCGGAAGGCATCAGCACCGAAACGCCGTTTGGCAAGATCACCTTCCGCAAGGCCGATCATCAGTCGACGCTCGGCGCCTTTGTCGGCAAGACCGCACTCAAGGACGGCAAGGGCGTGCTGACCGATGTTAGCTATCGCGACGGCGGGAAATACCTGCCGCCGGAAAGCGAGGGCGCCTCGCTGCGGCCGCAGAACTGACCGCGTCGGGGGGCGTTCACATGTTCGATTTGCGCATGTCCTTATCGGAAAACCGGCGTCCACTTTTCCGGGACATGCGCTAATCCTCGCAGGGTTGAGCCAGTGGCATTTCTCTTCAACCAATTCGTCACCGGCTTGGCCAGCGCTTCATCGCTGTTCCTCGCCGCCTGCGGGCTGTCGATCATTTTCGGCGTCAGCCGGATCGTCAATTTCTCGCATGGCGCCTTCTACATGCTCGGCGCCTATGTCGCGTTCACGCTGAGCCAGCATCTGACCGGCGCTCTCGGCTTCTGGGGCGCGATTGTTCTTGCCGCGCTGACCGTCGCCGCGCTCGGCGCGGTCGTCGAGATCGTGTTGCTGCGCCGCGTCTATGCCGCGCATGAATTGCTGCAGCTCCTTCTGACCTTCGGCGTGACCCTGGTCGTCGAAGATGCGGTGGTGCTGATCTGGGGGCCGAGCGACCTGCTCGGGCCGCGGGCGCCCGGCTTCAAGGGCGCGCTCAATCTGTTTGGCCAGCCCTTCCCGACCTACGATCTCCTGCTGATCGCGCTTGGGGCGCTGACACTCATTATCGTCCAGCTGCTCTTGCGCCGCACGCATTGGGGCGTGCTGGTCCGCGCCGCGACCCAGGACCGTGAAATGGTCGCGGCGCTCGGCGTCAATCAGCAATGGCTGTTCACCAGCGTCTTTACGCTCGGCATTTTCCTCGCCGCTTTCGGCGGCGCGCTCGAATTGCCGCGTGAGGCCGTCAGCCACACGATGGACCTCCAGATCATTACCGAAGTGCTGGTGGTCGTGGTGATCGGCGGCCTCGGCAATGTCCTCGGCACGTTTCTGGCCGCCATCATCGTCTCCGAGCTGAATGTGTTCGGCATTCTGATTTTCCCGAAGATCTCCATCGTCCTCGTATTTCTGGTCATGGCGATCGTTCTGGTGGTACGGCCGTGGGGACTGCTTGGACGGCCGGAAGCCGCGAGCCGCGCGGCCAGTGGGCTTCAGGTCATACGTTGGTCGCCGCTTTCATCGCATGGCCGGCTTTTGCTCGGCGCCGGCATTGCCGCCGCGGCCTTGCTGCCGCTCGCCGCCGGCAATTATTCGCTGACAGTGGCAAGCGAAGTTCTGATTTTCATGCTGTTTGCCGCGAGCCTGCATTTGCTCGTCGGCGCCGGCGGCTTGGTCTCCTTCGGCCATGCTGCCTATTTCGGTCTCGGCGCCTATGGCGCCGCTTTGACGCTCAAGCACTTCGGCATGAGTGTAGGGCTCGCCGCCGGAACCGGCGCGGGTCTCGTCGGCGCGCTGATCTTCGGCTGGTTCTGCGTCCGGCTGTCGGGCGTCTATTTTGCGATGCTGACGCTGGCTTTCGCGCAGATCGTCTGGTCGGTCGCCTTCCAATGGACCGACGTGACCGGCGGCGACAACGGCTTGATCGGCATCTGGCCAAGCGCTTGGGCAGCGAGCGCCACACACTTTTATTGGCTGACGCTCGCGCTCGTCACCTTAGGCATCACCGCGCTCCGCGTGATCTTGTTCTCGCCGTTTGGCTATGCGCTGCGCGCGTTGCGCGATAGCGAACTCCGCGCCGAAGCCATCGGGCTGTCCCGGCATCGCATTCAATGGATGGCCTTCACCGCGGCCGGCGGCTTTGCGGCGCTGGCCGGCGCACTGCACGCTTTTCTCAAGGGCAGCGTCTTTCCCGACGATCTCGGCATTCCTCTGTCGATCGACGCCCTGGCCATGGTCCTGCTCGGCGGTGCCGGCACCGTGTCCGGCGGAGTCGTCGGCGCGGCGCTCTACAAGACATTCTCGATCTGGGTGACCAGCCACACCGACTATTCCAAGCTCGTGATCGGATTGCTGATCATCGTTCTGGTCTCGGCCTTCCCTCAAGGCGTACTTGGTGCAATCGCCGCATGGCGAAACCGGCCCGGCAAAAATCGCGGCAAGGCACTCGCCATGGGTGAGGTGTTATGACCATGCTATGAACATCCTTGCCGTCGAAAACTTGAGCAAATCCTATTCCGGCTTTCAGGCAGTGAAGGACGTCAGCTTCGCTTTGCAGGCCGGCGAGATGCTGGCCCTGATCGGGCCGAACGGCGCCGGCAAGAGCACCTGCTTCAACATGATCGACGGCCAGCTTCCGCCCAGTGCCGGACGCATCCGCATGTTCGAGCGCGACGTGACCGGCGCGCCGGCGCGCGCGATCTGGCGGCTCGGCGTCGGCCGCACATTTCAGATCGCCGCGACCTTCGCCTCCATGACCGTCGCCGAGAACGTGCAGGTCGCGCTGGTGTCGCATCACCGCGCCTGGTCCACGTGGCGCTGGGCCGCGCGCGCCTATACACGAGAGGCGACCGGCCTGTTGGCGCTTGTCGGCATGGAAAATCAGGCCGAGCGCTCCTGCGGCGAACTCGCTTACGGCGACGTCAAGCGCCTGGAACTTGCCATCGCGCTCGCCAACGATCCGAAGCTTTTGTTGATGGACGAGCCCGCGGCCGGTATGGCGCCGACCGAACGCGGCTCCCTGATGACGCTCGTTTCGCGGATCGCCCGCGAGCGCACCATCGGCGTTCTGTTCACCGAGCATGACATGGATGCGGTGTTCGGTCATGCCGACCGGATCCTCGTTCTCAATCGCGGCATCCTGATCGCCGAAGGCTCGCCGGCCGAGATCCGCTCCAATCAACACGTGCAGGAAGTCTATCTCGGCGCCGGCTCGCTGTTCGGAGCCGCGTCATGACTGCCGCCGCTGCCAAGCTGAACGTCACCGCGCTCAACGCCGCTTATGGCCGCGCGCATATTCTTTACGACGTCGCGCTCACGGTCGGCGCGGGCGAAGCCGTCGCTTTGATCGGCCGCAACGGCGCCGGCAAATCGACGACCATGCGTTCCATTGTCGGCCTCGTCGCCAATTGCAGCGGCGATATTGTCTTTGATGGGTCGCCGATCACGCGTCTTCCCGCGCATGAGCGGGTACGGCGCGGGCTTGGCTATGTGCCGGAAGATCGCCGCATCTTTTCGGAGCTGACGGTCGATGAGAATCTCGCGGTCGGCCGCCAGGCACAGCGTGCGGCCGCGCCGCTATGGACACGCGACCAGCTGTTCGACATTTTTCCCAACTTGCGCGAGCTGCGTTCCCGTCTCGGCGGGCGGATGTCGGGCGGCGAGCAGCAGATGCTGGCGATCGCACGAACCTTGATGGGCAATCCGTCGTTGGTCTTGCTCGATGAGCCCTCAGAAGGGTTGGCGCCGAAAATCGTCGAACAGATGATCGAGGCGATCCTGGCTATGAAGCGGCAGGGATTAAGTCTGCTCCTGAGCGAACAGAACGTGCGCTTCGCGCGTCTCGTCGCCGACCGCTTCTGCGTGATCGAGAAAGGCCGCGTGCGCTTCTCGGGCACGGTGGCCGAATTCGATGCCCGGCCCGAGATCCGCGACACTTATTTGGCGCTTTGATCTGCGGTCTTACCCAAGCTTCTTGAGCAGATTTAGGAACATCGCCTGCTCTTTGTCCGACAGCGGCTCGAGCGTTCTCTCGGTTATTTTCGCCGCTTGCGGAATGGCCGCTTCGACCAGACGCCGGCCGGCAGGCGTGAGCGCAATCATGTGACGGCGGGCATCGCGCGGGTCGTCTTTTGACGTGACCAGGCCGCGCGCGCGCAGCCGCTCGACGACGCCTTTGATCGTCGCCACGTCGAGATAGATCAGACGGCCGAGATGGTTCTGCGACAGCGGGCCCTCCTGCATCAGCTTGACCAGCGCGGAGAACTGCGGCGCGGTGAGATTGGCGGCGATCTCCGAAGTGAAAATGTTCGAATGCCGCTGCATCGCCACCCGCAACAGGAAGCCGACTTGCTCTTCAAGCAGGTAAGGCGCCGAATTTTTCGGATGTTGATCGGACGGAGCGCGGGACATGATGCGTTCGCTGCTCATCCGTTCTTCAATTGAGCGGCCAGGTAAGCGCTCGCCGCGCTGCCTTTGAGGGCGCGCCGCCAGACTTCTTCGACCAGATTCTGGTGCAGCGACAGCGCCTCCGGCGCGGAGGTGATCATCGCCACGCCGACGTGGATGTTCGGCTGCTCGCCGAGCCGGAACGGACTCAAGACCAGCACGGAGCGGTCGGGCTGCCGGTAGATGTGGAAACCGGAATGCGGCAGCGTATCGGTGACAATGCCGATTTGCGTGCCGATCGGCTGGTCCTCGATGATTCTGGCGAAATGTTCGATCTCGGCGCGCGCCAGCTGCCGCCGCTCGCGCAGGAGCTGTTCGGAAGGCTTGGCTGTGCCGACAAAGCCGTCGCGCAGGAAACGTCCGATCTCGTTGGCGGAAATCAGATTGACGCTGCCGGGCCGCCGCCGGCGGAAGGCCTCTTTGCGCTCGTGAAGGATAGCGATGATCTTGGGAATATCGGCCAGCGCGCGTTCGTTATTCGTGCCTTGGAGGCTCTCTTTGAGAACCTGCTCCAAAATTCCTTCGAACTTGTCGGAGGCGAGCAGCGACGAAATCGGCCCGGCGAGAACCGAGATGTGGTCCGCGGTTTCCTCGATCTGCCGCATGCGCTCGAAATAAACCACCGCAGAGGGGACATATTCGATGCCGACGCCGAGTAGTGTCGGGATCGACACGTTGAGCATCTCGGCGAGCCGCTCGAGCGTCTCGATCTTAGCAAGCTCGCCCTTTTCGAAACGGTAGAGCGCTGTGCGTGAGATACCGAGACGGCGTGCGATCTCGTCCGCGCTCAGTCCGGAGCCCAGACGGAATGCGCGCAGCCGATCGCCGATCTCGTCGTAGTGGAAAGGAGGGCTCGCAGACGCCATCAGGACTCCCCGGGCTCCGCCGCGGCGCTTCCACCGGATCTTCGGAGCGGCCGGAGGAGAACTGTTTCACGGATGATGTTCGCCGCAACAGTCTCGAATCACTGGCATATTGTCGGAAAAATTACAATTTCCGACAACGACTTATCCCTCGCTCACGCGGCTGAAAGCGGCCCCTGCTGGCCGTTTCGCGAGCCGCACCGACGCGGCTACGCGACGCCTGCGGCGATTGCCGAGGAAAGCGACCGATTTTTATTCCGAGGCGATATGGCCGTCCTCGATGACCCTCTTCCACTTCTCGTATTCGGATCTGGTGAAGGCGGCGCCTTCCTGCAGGCTGGTGCCGCGCGGCATCAATCCGAACTTGGCGAAGGACTGCTTGAGCTCATCGTCCTGCAAAGCGGTCGCGACGGCCTTGTTAAGCTTCTCGAGCACTGAGGGCGGTGTGCCCACAGCCGCATAGAGCCCGAGCCACAGATCGACTTCGTACCCCGGCACGCCCGCCTCGGCGACAGTCGGCAAATCGGGATAGACCGGCGAACGGACCTTGCCGGTCGTCGCCAGCGGAATCACGCGCCCATCGCTGGTGAACGGCAGCGCGCCGGCGATGCTGGAAAAGGCCATTTGCACCTTGTTGTCCATCATGTCGGTGAACGAAGCGCCGATGCCCTTGTAGGGCACATGTATGGCATCGATGCCGGTGCCGAGCTTCCACATTTCGGCGCCGAGATGCGGCGTGGTGCCGACGCCGGCCGAAGCATAATTGAGCTTGCCGGGATTGGCTTTGCCGTAGGCGACGAGCTCGGCATAGGTCTTGATGCCGAGCTGCGGCGCGACGACCAGAACTTCCGGCGACGAGCTCACGATCGATATTGTCGTTAGATCCTTGAACAGGTCGTAGGGCAGCGATTTCTGCAGAGTCGGATTGATGACGATCGCCGGGTCCATGATGGCGATGTTGTAGCCATCGGGCTGCGCATGGGCGACATATTCGACGCCGACGATGCCGCCGGCGCCAGGGCGATTGTCAGGAACGACGGTTTGATTGAGCGCCGCCCCGACCTTTTGCGCCAGCACGCGCCCGGCAAAATCGACAATGCCGCCGGGCCCGTAAGGAATGATCAGATGAACCGGCCGGTCGGGATAACCCTGCGCGCGAGCGCGCGGCGCAATGGCGACAACGGCGAAAGCCGACAGCAGGACAAACAGGACACATCCACGACGCTTCATTTGAAAACTCCAGTCACAGGTTGCCCGGCTTGATGGTCACTTCGAGCTTGCATTTGTTTGGTGCGCGCGAAGAGCTCTGTCAGGAATTCGGGCGCCGTCCGAATAGCGCTGCGATCTGCTGCAGGATGACGCGCAACATCAAAGAAAAGCCCGAGATCGGCTTGGCCGCGGGAGGCATTGGCGCCGAAGCGGCTGCCGAAACAGGCGACGCCTGAGACGGCGGCGCACTCGCTGCATTCGTCGAAGCCGATGGCGCGGGAGCGGCAGCCGCCGGCCGCTGCGCGAGCTTGGCGCGCAGATTGTTGGCGAACTGTCCGATGATCTGCGCCGCGGTCGCCTGAATCATGCCGACGCCGCGGCCGTATTGAGCCACGGCGCCTGACAACATCAGATCGGTATGGATCACCACGACCGAGCCCGCGCCCTTCGGCTCGACCTTGAAGGTAGCGGCAGCGTTGGCCGCGCCACGGCCTTTGGCATCATTGCCTTGCGCTTTCACGCGCGCCGTATGTTTGACGTCGTCGACGTCTTCGAGGGCAACCTTGCCGGCGAAAGCAAGGGATACCGGCCCGAGCCGGACCGAGATTTTTCCCTTGTAGTTTCGCGCATCCATGATTTCGGTGAGCTCGGCGCCAGGCATGCATGGCGCGATGCCCGCGACGTCCATCAAGACCGGCCAGGCCTGATCCGGTGGCAGCGGGATCTCGAACGAATTGTCGAATTCCATGTCGGCACGCTCTTGTCGGACCGCAGCAAAATGCCGAACTTGGATGGCACCAAGGTCAGCCAAGCTTGACGCTAGCCAGCGTCTGTCCAAAAATCAACCCAATCTATCTTTTTTGATACAAAGCATTATTTTCTGATCCGAGGCATCTGTAAGGCTCATGGAGTTTTTGTAATTATAACAATGCATTGTGTTCTATCTGCAAGGCAATGATGCTGCGTCCAAATATTGGCACCGGGCTATGATATACGACGATAGTGAAGCAAGCGGTGCCACCGGATGAAGCCGGAACAGACCCCGGGAGGAGCGTTTGCCGACCAGGCCAGGCCCGATCTCGCCGCATCCGGGCCGGTGACGTCCGCTTTGGCTGCATCAGATTTGGCCCCAGTCGATTTGGCCGCATCTGGTTTGACTGCGCTGGCAACCAATGCGGAGGCCCATTTTCAAGCCGGCCGGCTCGCCGAGGCACAGGCGGCCTATCAGGCCGCCCTGGCTGCCGCCCCCGCCAATCTCGCGGTCATACACAATCTCGGTGCGATCGCTGCCATGTGCGGCGATTATCGCGATGCCATCGCGCGCTTCGACGCCGTGATTGCGCGGGAGCCGCGTTCTGTCGCCGCGCATTACAATCGCGCTCTCGCACTGCTTTCCCTTGGTCAGCGCCGCACCGCCATCGAAGGGCTCAGCCGCGTTTGCACATTGCAGCCCGGGCACTACGAGGCACACCGCGCCTTGGGTTTTCTGTGGCTCGCGGAAAACAACAAGGGCCGCGCGCTGGATCACTTTGCCCGCACCTATGAGCTGCGGCGCGGCGAAGACCGCTCAAATCTCGCCGGCAAATCTTTGACGCACGCGACCCGCGACAAGCTGCTGCACGACGCCGAGCAGTTTCATTTCCTGGCCAAACACACGCGCAATGGCCAGCGTTTCACCGCGCTGGCGCGAACTTACGAGGATGTCGCGCAGGATTTTCCCGAAGCGCTGGAAGAGCTGTCGGAGCGGCAAATCGGCCGTCTTGGCGATGACTACAACTGTCCCATCAATCTTCGCGCCGCAGCGGAAGTTTCCGGACGCGCCGTGAGCGAGCGCTGCGACTGCGGCGTCCTTCTTCACGGCTTCCGGAAAAGCGAGAGCGGCGGGGCGGTCTATTTCGATGATCTGCTCACGGCGGAAGCGCTCAAGCGGCTGCAGAACTTTCTGCTCGAAAGCACGATCTGGCATGATTTCAGCCATATCGGCGGCTTCGTCGCGTCCTATCTCGAAGACGGCCTTGCTTGCCCCTTGATTCTGCAGATCGCTGACGAGATCCGCAGCACCTTCGCCGACGTGATCGGCGATCATCCTTTGTCGCAAGCCTGGGCTTTCAAAGGGCTCAAGCCAGCCTCGGCCATCGACGTTCATGCCGACGATGGCGCCATCAGCGTGAATTTCTGGGTTACACCTGCGAAAGCCAATCTCAAGCCCGACAGCGGTGGCCTTATCGTAAGCCTGGTTCCGCCACCCAAGGACTGGGAGATAAGTGACTATGAGGCAGATCAGGAACGCATTGTAGCATTTTTGGCACAAAACCCTCACGATCGGCTCAAAGTACCCTATCGGGAGAACCGTGCCGTGCTCTTCAAGTCACGGCTTTTTCACTGGTCCGATACGCCAGAATTTGCTTCGGGATACGAAAATCACCGGATAAACCTGACCTTTCTGTATGGCGGCACAGCGCTTTGCCCGCCCAATGAAGTGCCTCGGTCGTCGCACGAGGCAGCGGAAAAGTACTATACCAAAATTGACACAGTCGGCGCTTAGCCTTATGTAAGACCAATACAGCGCGGGCGACCCGCGCATCACTGGTGAACCGAGGCGTCATGTCGAGCGAAGTGACCAGCGAACCGCAAGGCAAATACACAAATTCGGCCCTTCGGGTTGGCGACAGGGACGATTACCCGCAGCGCCTGGTCGGCGAGTTCATCGGCACCATCGTGAGCAACGATTTCGTCAACGAGGAATACAAGCACCTCGTCATGACGGTGCATGAGCACGCGCTCAAGGCCTATGCCGGGCAGATGTTCCATCTGCTCTGCCCGTCGCCGGACGGTGCGGAAGTGTGGATGCGCCGGCCGATGAGCGTCTATCGGGTGAACAAGAAAGCCGGTCAGATCGAGTTTCTCTACAAGGTCGAGGGCCGCGGCACCCAAGGCATGGCCACGCTGCGCCGAGGCGACGAGTTCAACGTCGCGGGGCCGCTCGGCGTCGGATTCACGTTGAAGCCGGAATGGAAGAACATCGTCGTGCTTGGCCGCGGCGTGGGGCTCGCGACATTGGCGCCGCTGTCGCAGCTCGCGGCCGAACATGGCGTCGGCGTTACTGCCATTCTCAGCGCCCGCAATCCTAAAGTCGTGATGTCGAAAGATCTTTTCGACAATCTCGGCGCCCGCACGATCAGTGTCGTCGATAGCGACGGTTCCAGCGCCGTCGAGAATGTCGAAAAGATCGTCGAGGGGCTGGTGGCGGACGGCAAAGCCGACGCATTCTTTACCTGCGGCTCCAATCGCCTGCTCAAGCTGATGCAAAGGCTCGGCAAAAAACATAACGTTCCGGGCGAAGTGGCCGTGGAACAGATCATGGTTTGCGGCTTTGGGGCCTGCTACGTCTGCGTCCGCACCTTCGAGGTTGACGGCGTGCGCACGCTCAAGCGCGTTTGCCGGGATGGTCCGGTATTCAACATGCAGGAGGCCGTGGGATGGTAGATCTCTCGGTAAAGATCGGCGACATCACCATGCAAAATCCGGTGATGCCCGCCTCCGGCGCGTTTTCCTGGGAATACAACGACGTCATCGATCTCAACCGTCTCGGCGGCCTGGTGGCAAAGACGATTTGCCGCGAGCCACGGCTCGGCAATCCGACGCCGCGCATGGCCGAGACCGAGGGCGGCATCATTCAGTCGATCGGGCTTCCGGGCAAAGGCATCGATTATTTCATCGAACATATCGTTCCGGAATATGCCCGCTTTAAGCCGCCGCTGATCGTCAGCGTGTCGTCGGAAAACATCGAAGACTTCGCCGCACTGGCCGAGGAATTGAGCGTGCCCGATGTGGACGTGGTCGAGGCCAATATTTCGTGCCCGACGCGCAACGCGAGCGGTGGCAATTTCGCCATGCACGAAGACTATACGCGCGATTGCATCAAGGCGATCCGGGCCAAGACCACAAAGCCGCTCTGGGTGAAGCTTTCGCCCAATGCCGGTGATATCGTCTCGGTCGCGCGCGCCGCCGAAGAAGCGGGCGCCGACGCGCTGGCCATCGCCAACACGTTTCTGTCGCTAAAGATCAGAACCGACAACTTCCGGCCCGCGCTCGGCAACAAGTTCGGCGGGCTCATTTCGCCGGCCTTGAAGCCCATCGTGCTGCGCATGGTCTATCAGGTCGCCAAGGCAGTCAAAATTCCGATCGTCGGCATCGGTGGCGTGACCAAAGCCGAAGATGTCGTCGAGTATATGCTGGCGGGCGCCAGCGCTGTCGGCATCGGCTATGCCGGATTCCGCAATCCGACAGCGCTCGTCACTATCATCGAGGATCTCGAAGCCTGGTGCGACGAACGCGGCATCAAAAAAGTCTCCGAACTGATCGGCGCGGTGCGCGATGACGACATTGAAATGGACACGCTGATCGCGGCCTCTTCCGGCGTCTGACTCCATCTACAGCTGGGAAGCGCTGCTTCCTGCGGGCGAACCGACTTGCAATCGCGGCTAACGCGGTTGGCGTTTTAGAGCATGATCCGGAAAAGTGGAAACCGGTTTTCCGAAAAGATCATGCTTCAACGAACAAACTGGACCATGATCCGATTCAACTTGATCGGATCATGGTCCAGTTTGCCCGCGCGCCTTTCCGTTTGCCTTCCAAATCCAGCTCCGGCTGCGGCGCACGATCAGCGACAGATCGTCTCACGCCAATCTGACGCTTTGTATAATTTTGTATACAAATCTCCGGTTATGAGAATAAGCTGACACAGTCCTCGCCGGGGCAATTTTTGTAGAGCGCGATCTTTCCGGATCGCGCTCTGATGCGATGACAGGTCAGCATATGGAAAACACCACTTTTCTGAAAGCGATCCTCGGCGTCCTTGTCGCCGCGACGCTCACCGCAAACGCCTTTGCCGACTCCTATCCGACACGGCCGATCAGATTGATCCTGCCGTACAATCCCGGCGGCATCGTCGATTTCGTCGGACGGGAATTGGCGCAGCACCTCGGCGCTGCGATAGGCCAAACGATCGTACCTGAAAATCGTCCCGGCGCCGGCGCGGTGGTCGGGACCGACATCGTGATCCGATCGCCGCCGGACGGCTATACTTTGCTGCTCGTCGATCCTGCTCTCGTCATCAACCAAACGCTGCTCGATCCCCCGCCATACGACGTCTTCAAGGATCTCGATGCTATCTCCGTCGTCAGTTCAGCGCCGAACGTCGTCGTCGTCTCGCAGGCCTTGAACATAACGACACTGCCGCAGCTCGTGGCCTACGGAAAGGCCAATCCGGGGAAACTCAACTACGCCTCCCCCGGCGTTGGCACGACCGGACATCTCGGCGCCGAAATGTTCAAATTGCGCACCGGCATCGATGCGACGCATGTCCCGTATAAAGGTTCGGGCGGCGCGTTCCCCGATATCATCGACAACAAGGTGCAATTCACTTTCGCCAGCATCGCAAGCGCGCTTCCCTTCACCAGCGACAACCGCGTGGTGCCTGTCGCGGTCGCCGGCGACAAGCGCAGCCCGGTTTATCCAAATGTGCCGACGCTCGAGGAACAGGGTTTTCCGGATTTTGCCGTCGACACTTGGCTCACATTATTTGCTCCGGCGGGGCTGCCGCTTGAGATCAAGAACAAGCTCGATACCACCGTCAACGCAGCTCTGGCCAAGCCGGAGCTGAAAGCGGCGCTGGCGACGATCGGCGTCGAGCCGCGCGGAACGAGCCCCGCAGAAGCCTCCGCCTTTGTCAGAGCTGAGTACGACAAATGGCGCAAAATCATCATCGAGGCCAAGATCAAATATAACTGACCGGCTGATCCGCGGGCCGCCTCGTCAAGCCGAGGCGGCGGCGTGAGCATCGATCACGGCCTTCAGCCATTGCGGCTTGATCGGCAGCGCCGTAACGGTGGCGATATCGCCGAGTGCATCGTCCACGGCCGATGCAATCGCGGCGCCGACGCCGGCGATACCGCCCTCGCCGGCGCCCTTGATACCGAGCGGATTGGTCGCACTCGGCGCATCTTCAGTGATCAGAACGTCGACCTTCGGAATCTCGTGCGCCGTCGGCATCAAATAATCGGCGAAGGTCACCGACAGCGGCTGGCCGCGTTCGTCATATTGAAACTCCTCGAACAGCGCGCCACCGAGGCCCTGCGCGAAGCCGCCGACGATCTGGCCGCGCACAAGAACCGGATTGATGGCGCGCCCGACATCGAACGCGATCAGCATTTTCTCGATGTTCACGCCGCCGGTACCGCGATCGATCGTCACCAGAGCGATCTGCACGCCATAGGGATAAGTCATGTGCGCGGTGTTGAACCACCCGTCAGCGGCAAGGCCCGGCTCGCGATCGCCACGCGTCTTTGATGTCGGGCGCAGATTGCTGGCGATTTCGCCAAGCGTCATCAAAGGCGCATCCGGTGCTTCCGCGCGCACGACATGACCGTCGATGATGGACAAACGGCTCGGTTCGGTCTGCACGAGCTGTGACGCCATGTCCAAGGCCTTGGCGCGGACTTTTTCCGCGGCAACAGCGGTGGCATTGGCGGTCATCACAGTCGCGCGGGTGGCATGAGCGCCGATGCCATATTCGATGCGGTCGGTCTGACCGTGCACCACGCGTACCCGCCGGTAATCGACCCCAAGCTTGTCCGCGCAAACCTGCGCGATGACCGTTTCAAAACCCTGACCGACCGAGGCGCCGCCGGTGATGACCTCGACATCGCCACTGTCATGCACGTGAATATGCACGCCGTCGGTCGGACCAAGGCCGCTCTTTTCGACATACATGGCGAGGCCAAGGCCGATGAGCTCGCCCTTTTCACGACGCGCTTTGACTTCGCGTTCGAGCTTGTCCCACGCGCAACGCGTCAAGGCCTTGTTGAGCAGCCCTGGATAATCGCCGGAATCCAGCACCACCTCGTCGCCCAGCGCTGTAAGCGGCCGCTCATGCGGCATGTCGGCCGGCTGCAACAAATTGCGGCGACGCACTTCGATACGCGATAGGCCGAGCGTTTTCGCGATCGCATCCATCAGGCGTTCGCGGACGAAATTCGTCTCGTAACGGCCCGGCGCGCGGTAGGTCGCCGCCGGCGTCTTGTTGGTAAGCCGGAAATGGCATTGCACCCGGAAATTCGGCAGCCGATACGGCCCCGGCAAGATGCCGCAGGCGGTCTCGGCAACGCGCGTGCCGTGAGTGCGGATATAGCCGCCTTGATCGTGGAAAAAGCGATCATCGATGCCGAGCAAACGGCCTTCGGCGTCGACCGCCGCACGAATCATATGCCGCTGCTGGCGCGAGTGATTGGCGGCGATCATGTGCTCGCGGCGATCTTCCAGCCATTTCACTGGGCGGCCCAAGCGCATGGCTGCGAGCAGAACTAGAATATCTTCCGGATAGATTTCGCCGCGTATGCCGAAGCCGCCACCGACTTGGCCCTCGTAACAATGCACGGCGGCTGTGCTGCGGCCGAACATGCGCGCGAGCGACTCCCTGTTGCGATGCGGCACTTTGGCGGCGCCGTGAAGTTCGAGAACGTCGCGCGCCGCGTCGTAACGACCGATGGCGCCGCGCGTCTCCAGCGGCACGCCGGAATGCCGGCCAATCGCGACATCGATTTCGACGATGTGCGCAGCGTTGCGGAAAACCGCGTCGACATCGCCATAACCCTGGCGGCAAATCGTTGCTTCGGTCGTCAGGCCGCCGGGGAATTCCGCGACGGGTGCAGCGGCATCGACGATGACCGGCAATTCCTCGATTTCGACTGCAACGAGGTCGGCAGCATCTTCGGCGATATAAGGATCCGTCGCGAAGACCGCCGCGATCGGCTCGCCGACATACCGGACGCGGTCGCGCGCCAGTACCGGCTGACGGAACGGCGCGAGCTTTTCGTTTGGCCCCTCGCGAAAATCGATCGGCGGCAGATCCGCGACATCGCTGGCGGTCCACACCGCGACAACGCCACGAACCGCCTTGGCCTCGGCCACATCGATGTTCTTCAACAAGCCATGCGCATTCGCCGAGCGCACGATCCGCATATGGAGCTGGCGCGTGAATGAAATATCGCCGGCGAATTGGCCGCGGCCGGTGACGAGCGGCCTATCCTCGAGCCGCGTCACCGAGACGCCAATGCCGGTGCCTCTGCTGTCCCTCGCGCCTGCGCTCATTTGCCGACACTCATGCGCGCCGCAGCCGCTTTCACGGCTGTGAGGATATTCTCGTAGCCCGTGCAACGGCACAAATTGGAGGACAGAACATCGAGCAGTTCATCGTCGCCCGGATGCGGCTTCTGCTCGAGAAGACCTACGGCCAGCATCAGAAAGCCCGGCGTGCAGAAACCGCATTGCAGCGCGTGATGCTCGATGAAAGCTTCTTGCAACGGGTGCAGCGCCGCGCCTTGCTGGAGCCCCTCCACTGTCCTGATCTTCTTGTGCTCCGCCTGCACCGCAAACATCAGGCAGGAGCGCACCGGTGCGCCGTCGACCAGCACAGTGCAAGCGCCGCAGACGCCGTGCTCGCAGCCGATATGCGTGCCGGTGAGGCCGCAATCGTCGCGGATGACATCGGCAAGCGTCCGCCGCGGCTCCACGGTCGCCTCATGAACGGCGCCGTTGATCTCGAGAACAATGTCGATCTTGTCCATCAGGCCGCACCCGCGAGTGCCCGCTCGACGAGCGTTTGGACCAGGGCACGGCGATATTCGGTGGGATTGTTGTTATCATCGATGGGATCGATTGCGGCGGCAGCGGCGGCACCGGCCGCCGCGAATATCTCGGACTTGGGCTCTTTGCGGCTCAAAGCGGCTTCCGCTTCGGCGATGCGGCGCGGCGTTGCTTCGGCGCCGCCGAGGCCGACATGCGCATCGGTGATACGGCTTCCTTCCAGCCGATAGGTCACAAGCGCCATGGCGATGCCGAAATCGCCGGCGCGGCGGCTGAATTCGCAAAAGCCTGTGCGCGTATCATCGACGAGAAGCGGCAATTCTACCGCGGTGATCATTTCGTCGTCGCGAAGTTCGGTCGTCATCACGGCTTTGTAGAAGTCCTTCGCCGCGATGCGGCGTGCTCCGCGCTCGCTCTCGGCGACAACGATCCCGTCGAGCGCCGCGGTCACACAGCACCATTCCGACGACGGGTCAGAATTAGCGACACTGCCGCAAAAGGTGCCGCGTTGCCGGATCGGATAATGTGCAATGAAACGGACGACCTTGCGCAACAGATCGCCAAGGCGACCCGGGATCTTGTCCGACTCGAAATAAGCATGTCGCGTGCATGCACCGATGCGCAAACGATCGCCGGCGACGCTGACGCCATCGAGCTCGCGGATGCCATTGATGTCGATCAGATGCGCCGGCCGCGCCATGCGAAACGCCATGGTCGGAACCAGCGTCTGACCGCCGGCGAGAATGCGCCCGTCCTGCGGCGCCAGAGCCGCAAGCAGTTTCAGCGCTTCCTGCAATCCGGTTGGTGCGTGATAGGCGAACGGCGCGGGCTTCATGGCTTCGGTCTAGCAGTCAAAGCAAGCTTTGTACACTTATTGTTACACTTGCCTTCGTGACCAGATCCCAAAGACGCGCATCATAATTCCCATACTTTGTTGTCATTTCCTTGCCTCAAGGCCAGAAAAACGGAGCCGATAGCGGCCGACTGTAATAAAAACGGGATGAGACCGGAGCGATGAAGCCAGAGCGTAAGACGAGCGCATCGCCGTGCTTATCCAAAACCACGCCTCTTCCGCATACATTGCCCTCGCCAAGAGCATTGATCTATGGGGACGGCGCAGCCATTACTGGGTTCTGTTCGATTCAAGTCGACTCGGCCGTCTTTCGAGCCTGTCGACAATGTCCGCTCCGCAGAGGAAAATGTAACTTGAAATCGACCGCACGCCAGCTTCGCGCGAAGAAGCGCACGCCGCAGCGGCGGAGGGCGTCGAGCGCCGCTGCAACCGGGGCGAGCTTCCTGGTCGCGCTGGACCGCGATTCCGAGCCCACCGGCTCGCGGGCGGATTTCGTCTATCACAGCTTGCGCAATGCGATCTGGGAAGGGCGCTTCGCACCAGGCGAGCGCATTCGCGAGGAAGACGTCGCCAAGAGCCTTGGCGTCAGCCGCACCCCGGTTCGCGAAGCGCTGCAACGGCTGCAACGGCGCGGGCTGCTTGTTGTCCGCCCCGGACGCGGTTTTGCGGTGGCGCAACTGTCGAACAAGCAGATCTTCGACCTGTATGCCATGCGCGAGATTCTCGAAGGCTCCGCGGCGCGATACGCCGCCCAGCATGCGACCGACAGCGAGATCGCGGTGCTCTATCAGCTGCAAAAGCAGCTCAGCAAAGAGGGCCATAACCTGCTGGCTCTGGTGACGATCAATCGCCGGTTCCATCAGCATATCTATGAAGCCACGCATAACCAGTATCTCCTGGAAATGCTCGAGGTGCTCAACGATTCCATGGCGCTTTTGCAGAACCTCACCGCGCAGATGCCGTCACGCCACGGCCAGTCCGATATCGAGCACCTGCGCATCGTGCGCGCCATCGAGAAACGCGATGCGGACGCCGCGGAAAAGGCGGCGCGCCATCATATCCAGCAGGCGCACAAATACCGCCTCGAATATTTCGCAGCCCACGCTGCGAAAATCTGACTGCAGCACCCGCCCCGATCGGACCGAGTTGCTGGTTTAAGGCCTCGTATGACCCAGCCCGCTTGTCGCTGGCACGGCATTGTATACAATGAAATACAGTATGCGAAGCCGGAGGACGCAGATTTGATCGGACAGAGTGTTCCTCGCATCGAGGATGAGCCGCTGCTCAAAGGACGCGCTCGCTTTGTCGACGACATCGAGCCTCCTGGCCTCCTGCATGCGAGCTTCGTCCGCAGCCCGCATGCCCACGCCGCTATCCGTGCCATCGACACCAGCCTCGCCGCCGCAGCGCCGGGCATTCACGCGGTTTTGACGCTCGACGACATCAACGCGGCCATGCGGCAAAGGCGCATGAAGCGCCATTCGAATTCCGGCACGGCGCTCGATCTGGTCTGGCCCTTTGCGCTGGCCGACAAGGAGGTCTCCTATGTCGGCGAACCGGTCGCCATTGTGCTGGGCGACAATCGTTATGTGGCCGAAGACGCGGCTGCCCTGGTTGACGTCACCTACGACGTTCTGGAACCGGTGGTCGATTGCCGCTTGGGCGAGAACGCGGCGAGCCCGCGCGTGCGTTCCGAGCTCAAATCCAACGTCGTCGCCACCTACAAGGTCGGCTATGGCGACGTCGAACAAGCCTTTAAAAATGCCGCGCATATCTTCGAGGAGGAAATCATCCAATGTCGCGGCGGCGCTCACTCCATCGAGGGCCGTGGCATCGTCGTCGAATACAGAGTTTCCGACGACTCGCTCCTCGTCTCGGCCTCGACCCAGAAAGCGCATGATCTGAAGAATTCCATCGCCGTCCTGCTGGGCTTGCCGGACACCCAGATCAGAGTGGTGACGCCCGAGGTTGGCGGCGGCTTCGGCGCGAAATTATGCATCTATTCCGAGGACATCGCGGTCGCGGCCGCCGCGAAGCTGCTCAAGCGCTCTATCAAGTGGATCGAGGACCGGCGCGAGCACTTCACCAATGCGGTGCAGGAACGCGACCAGATCTGGCGGCTCGCCATCGCCACTGACAAAGACGGCGTTATTGCCGGGATTCGCGGCATCCTCATTCACGATCAAGGTGCTTACGCACTGCAAGACGTCAATCTGCCGTACAACTCGGCTTCCGCCGTCACCGGGCCTTATGTGGTGCCGTCTTTCGCTATGGACGTGCGCGTGGTGCTGACCAACAAGACGCCGGTGTCGTCGGTCCGCGGCGCGGGTTATCCGCAATCCGCTTTCGCCATGGAACGGCTGATTGACCTCATTGCGGTCAGGCTCAAGCTTGACCGCGCCGAGATGCGCCAGCGCAATCTGATCGCCGCCGAAGACATGCCTTATGAAAAGCCGATCAAGGCTCGCTCCGGCGTCTCGATCGTCTACGACACCGGCGATTATCCGGCGACGCAGAAGGCGGCGCTCGAGGCCGGGAAGTGGCACGATTTTCCGCAGCGCAAAGCACAAGCACGCGCCGCCGGGCGCTATATCGGCATCGGCATCGCCAACGCAGTGAAAGGCACCGGGCGCGGCCCGTTCGAAACCGGCCTCGTCCGCATCGATCTTACCGGTCAGGTGTCGGTTTACACCGGCGCTGCGCCGATGGGTCAGGGCCTCAAGACTGCATTGGCGCAGATCTGCGCCTCTGAATTCGGCCTTAACGCATCCGACATCAATGTCGTTGCCGGCGATACCGGCCAGGTCCCGCTCGGATTGGGCGGCTTTGCGAGCCGGCAGCTGATCACGGCGGGGTCATCCGTGCTGCTCGCCTCGCGCGCGGTTGCGGCCAAGGCCAAGACGCTGGCCGGCCGCATCATCGAAGCCGATGAAAGCGATCTCGAATTGAGCGGCGGTACGGTTCATGTCGCCGGCGCAAAAGACGCAAGCGTCAGCCTCGGCGAACTGGCGCGCATCCTCAATGGCGCGCCAGGCTATGCCTTTCCCGCAGGCATGGAGCCCGGATTGGACGCGACGTCGAACTTTCGTACCGACGCACTGGCCTACGCCAATGCCAGCCACATCGCAGAGGTTGAAGTGGACAGCGAGACCGGCGGCATCGCGCTGGTCAGTTATGTCGCCGTGCAGGATGCCGGCCGCCTGATCAACCCGATGATCGTCGATGGGCAGATCAAAGGCGGTATTGTCCACGGTATCGGCAATGCCATTTTCGAGCACATCGTTCACGACGGCGACGGCCAGCCGCTGGCGACCAATCTGGCCGACTATCTGTTGCCGACAGCAACGGAGCTGCCGCCGATGCAGACGCTCTATACCGAGAGCCCGACGCAATTGAACCCGCTCGGCGCCAAAGGCGTGGGTGAAGTCGGCACCGTCCCGGCAGCGGCAGCGATCATTTCGGCGATCGAGGACGCGCTCAGCGAATTCTCCATCCGTATTTCGCAAGTGCCGATTTCGCCGCAATATATCAGGGCCCGCATCGAACAGTCGAAGCGTTAGCCTTTGTTTCATCGACACAAATCGGACGCTTTACTATTGTATACAATTGAATACAATGTCGCCACCCACCACGAAACGCATAACGCGCGAGGACAATAGTCATGGCATTCGTCGATAGCGAGACCAAACCCAAGCTCCACTACCGCGATGGCTTGCGCGGCTGGCTCAATGAGGTTCAGCGCTTCGGCGAACTGCTTCATGTCAATGGCGCGCATTGGGACACGGAGATGGGCAGCATCACCCAGATGCTGACCGAGAAGAGCAACAACACCGCGCCGGCCATCCTGTTCGACGAAGTCCCCGGCTATCCGAAGGGCTTCCGCACTCTGTACGGACATTTCTCGACGGTGAAGCGCGTGGCGCTGACGCTCGGCCTGCCGCTGGAACAGGAACGCAAAGTCGACATCGTGCGGCGCTTTCATACTCGCATGCAGGATATGAAAACGATCCCGCCGCGCTTCGTGAAGGACGGCCCCATCCTGCAGAACGTGATCGAAGGCAATGCCTGCGACGTGCTCAAATTCCCAGTGCCGCGGCATCACGAGCAGGACAAGGCGCGCTTCATCGGCACCGCCGACTGCGTGGTCACGCAAGATCCCGACAAGGGCTGGTTCAATCTCGGCGCCTACCGCTCACAGGTCTATGACGGCAAGACGATTGGCTGTCAGATTACCGAAGGTAAGCACGGCCGCATTCATCGCGATATCTATTTCGAGCGCGGCCAGCCGATGAAGGTCGTGATCTTGTGCGGCCAGGACCCACTGCTGTTCCTGTTGTCCGGCGCGCCGATGCCGGATATCAGCGAATACGATCTCGCCGGCGGCCTGCGCGGCGAACCGATCGACGTGATCCGCGGCCCCTATACTGGCTTTCCGATTCCCGCCGATTGCGAGATCGCCATCGAGGGCGAGACCGTGCCCGGGCAGACGATGCCGGAGGGTCCCTTCGGCGAATGGATGGGCTATTACTCCGACGACACGCAGCCGCGCCCTTACATCAACGTCAAGTCGATCCTTTATCGCAACGATCCGATCTTGTGCTGCGCCCCGCAGCATAAGCCGGTCGACGAGACCGGCCTGCTCAAGGGCATCGCGGGCGCGGCCCAGATCTGGCGCGCGCTCGAAGCCGCCGGCGTGCCCGACGTTCTCGGCGTGTGGAACCACGAAGCCGGACCTGCGACGCGCTTCACCGTGGTGCAGATCCGCCAGCGCTATCCCGGCCATGCCCGTCAGGCGCTGCATATCGCGGCGGCGTGCCAGGGCGGCGCCTATGCCGGCAAGTGGAACGTCGTGGTTGATGACGACATCGATGCCGGCGAGCTCGATCAGGTGCTGTGGGCGATGTGCACGCGCTTCGACCCGAATGTCGATATCGACCTGATCCAGAAGGCCTGGGCGTCCAAGCGCGATCCGCTCTACCTGCCGGGCAATTTCAACAACCGGATCCTCATCGACGCCTGCATCCCCTACGACATGAAGCTGAAGAAGACCTTCCCGACCGTGGTGGATGTCAGCCAGGACCTGCGGGCGAAGCTGCGCGCCAAATTCCCGCACATCTTTCCGCCGGCCTGAGCAGGCTGCCTCGCGCTCGAATGAGCGTGCAGATTCGCGGAGGGCCCCGTGGTGCCGTTACTTCGGCGCTACGGGGCCGCCGACATTTATAAATGAGGACCGTGTGAGCTCCGCGGCATGACCGCCTAAATCCGCTCAGCCGGCGAAATCATCCCATTTTTTGTACAAATACCATTTTCTTGACGATCTCGCGTATAACCGTACAGAATGGATCGCCCGGGGCTGAGAGGAAAAGAGATGGGCAAGTTCTGTACGAAATATCCGCTCATAACGTGTCTGCTCGCGATCCTGACGCTGCCATTGTTGGGGGCGCCGACCCGCGCCCAAGATGAGTGGCCGTCGCATCCGGTCCGGATCATCGTTCCGTTCGGCGCCGGCGGTGCTGGCGACACGCTGGCGCGCATCGTCGCGCAACACCTGTCGGAAAGCCTCGGCCAGCCTTTCATCGTCGAAGATCGTCCAGGCGCCGGCGGCATCGTCGGCACGCAACAGATCGTCACCGCCGCGCCCGACGGCTACACCATCGGAATCACCAATCTATCGACGATGTCGCTGATCCCGGTGATCAACCCCGAAGCGACCTACAACCCGCTCGGCGATTTCAAGCATATTGCCTATATCGGCGGCTCGCCGGTCGTGCTTGCGGCGACGCAGGCGACCCGTGCCAAAACGCTCAAAGACTTCATCGGCTATGCGAATGCGCCGGGACATGCTTTCACATTCTCGTCGTCGGGCATGGGATCGGACGGGCATTTGATGGGGGTCGCGATCGCCACCGCACTGAACGTGAAGCCCGAACATGTTCCTTATAAATCGACGGCCGAGGCGCTGAACGACGTCGTCACCGGCCAGGTGCCGTTCTCGACATCCACGCTGTCGTCAACGTCGGGTTTTCTGCACGCCGATACGCTGATCGGTATCGCGGTCACCTCATCCCAGCGCGTGCCGGACTTTCCAGATCTGCCGACGTTCAAGGAGCTCGGCCATCCCGAACTCATCGACAATACCTGGTTTGCGTTTTCGGGACCGGCCAAATTACCGGACGAAATCGCAACGAGATTGAACAAAGCGGTCGTCACCGCTGTCACGCTGCCTGACGTGCAGAAATTGTTTCGCCAAGACGGATTTCTGGCGCAACCGATGACGGTGCAAGAATTCACGAGTTTCGTCGCGTCCGAAAACGCAAAGTGGAAAGCCGTCATCGAACACGCCGGCCTGGCCGGAAAACCGCAGTAACAAGCAACTGACAACGTAAGCATGGCACAGCGACCGAGAGTTGGATTGATCCTGACCGGCGGAACGATCGATTCCGTCGGCGCCGATCGGCTCGATCTCGCCTGGTATTTTGAAACCGCGAAACGCCTCGGCCGCGGCGAGCTGCTCGGCCGGCTGCCGGAATTAGAGGACATCGCGGCGGTTGAAGAGATTCCGTTTCGGAGTGTGTCGAGCCAGGCTCTGGTCGACAAAGACTGGCTCGACCTTAACCGTAAGATTCACGAAATTTTCGATGAGGATCGCGCTGATGGCATCGTCATCACGCACGGCACCAATACGCTCGAGGAAACCGCCTATTTCCTCAATCTCACGCTCAAGACCGATCGTTCTGTCGTGATTGTCGGCGCTATGCGTCCTTCCTCCGCGCTCAGCGCCGATGGCTATCTCAATGTCTTCAACGCCGTGAAGGTGGCGGCCGATCCGGCCTCGCGCGGCCTCGGCTGCCTCGTCGCGATGAATGATGCGATCTACGGCGCACGCGATGTTACGAAAAACTCGACATTTCGGGTCGACGCCTTCACCTCGCGCGATCTCGGCCCGCTGGGCTTTGCCGATGCCGACGGCAAGGTGGTTTACTACCACGCGCCCTTACGCAAGCACACGACCGCATCCGAATTTGACGTTCGCGACGCGCGGTCGCTGCCTCGCGTCGACATTGTCCTGTCCTATGCCAATGCGGACGGCGTCATGATCGAAGCTGCGGTCAAGGCCGGCGCCAAAGGCATTGTCAGCGCGGCAACCGGCGGCGGCCGGCCGACGCCAGCCGAGGATGCTGCTTTCGACAAGGCCCACCGCGACCATGGCCTCCTGATGTGCCTGTCGAGCCGCGTCGTCTCCGGCCGTGTGGTGCGAAGCCCGAGCCTGACCAAGCGCGGCTTTGTCGCCGCCGACAATCTGCAGCCATGGAAGGCGCGCATCCTGTTGTCGCTGGCTCTGAGGAAAACGACGGATGCCGATGACATCCAAAGAATATTCGATACTTATTAGACGGCGGAGACCAAAACGCCGGTTGCCGCTGGCGCGGTCTTTGTCAGGAAGATAAGTATGGCGGACTTGAACAATCCATCGCCGATCGCCGGAAGACCGCATGAAGCCGCCTAATTTTTCCTATCATGATCCGCGAACGACGGCAGACGCCGTCGGCCTGCTGACGACGCTGGAGAACGCAAAGCTCCTCGCCGGCGGCCAGTCTTTAATGCCGATGCTGAACATGCGCTTCGTGCTGCCGGATCACGTCATCGATCTCAATCGCGTGGAAGGCTTGAGCTATATCAACGAGCGCGGCGACACGCTTGAGATCGGCGCCATGACGCGGCAACGCGACATCGAATTTTCCGAGGTCGTGAAAAAGAAATGCCCGCTGATGCATGAAGCAATCACCCAGGTCGGCCACCGCCAGACCCGCAATCGCGGCACGCTCGGCGGCTCGCTCTGTCACCTCGATCCATCCGCTGAGCTTGTGTCCGTCGCAGCGGCGCTCGACGCGAAAGTGTCCGTCGCTGGTAAGAACGGCACGCGCAGCATCGACTTCGCCGAGTTCCCGGTGGCCTATATGACGCCGGCGATCGAGCTCGATGAAATACTCACCGCGGTCTCGTTTCCATGCTGGCCGGCCCGCCACGGCTATGCCTTCATCGAGTTTGCACGGCGCCACGGCGATTTTGCCATCGTCTCGGCGGCAGCTCTCATCGAAGAAGACCCAAGCGGCAAGGTCACACGCGCCTCCGTCACCCTCGGCGGCATGGGCCCCGCGCCGGTGCGGGCGCGCGAGGTCGAGCGCGCGTTGATCGGCGAGAAGATCGAGGAAAAGCGGCTCACTGACATCTGTGAGACGCTGCGCAGCCTGGAGGCCGTTGACGACATTCACGCGCCGGCCTCCTATCGCCAGCAATTGGCGACGGTGCTGCCGCGCCGCGCGCTCCTGAAAGCGCATAAGCGCCTGACCGGCGAGGCTTGATCATGAGCGAAACGCGAAAGATCTCTGTCACGGTCAACAACAAGACCTATGAGGAAACCGTGCCGGTGCGCGTGACGCTGGCCGATTTTCTGCGGCACCAGATCAAGCTCACCGGAACCCATCTCGGCTGCGAGCACGGCGTATGCGGCGCCTGCACCGTCCTGTTCGACGGCCATTCCGCGCGTTCATGTCTCATGCTCGCGGTCCAGGCCGACGGCCATGAGATCGTGACCATCGAGGGCATAGCGCCGGACGATAAAACGCTGCATCCGCTGCAGGAAGCTTTCCGCGACAATCACGGCCTGCAATGCGGCTTCTGCACGCCGGGGATATTGACGACGCTCATCGAATTCCTGCGCGACAATCCGGATCCGACCGAAGAAGATGTGCGGATTGCGATTTCTGGCAATCTCTGCCGTTGCACCGGCTACCAGAATATTGTCGCCGCAGCGCTCGACGCGGCGGGCCGGTTGCGGGCGCAGAAGCCGGGTCCATAAATCCCACAAGTCCAGCCATCGTCCCACCGGCGGGGCATTTTTTTGTGCCTGCCGTGAGGGGAGCAACGCGAAAAATCTCACTTCTCCTGTCGGCTCGGCGCACCCTCGCCCGTCCTTGGGCTAGCGCGAAGCAATAAAAGGAGACCGACGATGCGCGTGATGGTGCTCGTGAAGGCGACCGAATACAGCGAAAACGGCAATCCCGGCACGCCCGAGATGTTCGAGGCGATGGGCAAATTTAATGACGAGCTGCGCAAGGCTGGCATCATGCGCATGGCCGACGGCCTCAAGCCCTCCTCCCAGGGCAAGCGTGTTGCGTTCGATGGTCCCGGTCGTAGGGTCATCGACGGACCTTTTGCCGCGACAAGCGAGCTGGTCGCCGGCTTCTGGCTCTGGGAAGTCAAAGACATGGACGAGGCGGTCGCCTGGGTGAAGCGCTGCCCAAACCCCATGCCGGGCCCTAGCGAGATCGAAATCCGGCCGTTCCACGACATGTCTGATTTGCGATGAGAATCTGACGCCCAGACGGACCCCTCACGCCGACCGCAGCATCCAAATTGGGGGGCCCGACCGAGCCTAATTTTGGAACAATCAGGCCAAATTATGCGCACTGTACCGATATTGCGATTTGTCCCAAAATTGGTATGATCGGTTCGTCCAGCGGGGGTGTCATGGCCCTCGCGGGCGTTTCCTCCCTAGACTGTGCCTGTGGCGTGGCCACAGGCACACTTTTAGGGGGCGAGTTCACCGGCGACATGCGCCGAGAACGAGGGACGGCGCTGCACCGCGATGACGTTGAAGCCGCAGATTGCTTTTCTAGTCGCAGCCCTGTCCGTCATCACGCTTGCGCCGGCGCGCGGCGAAACCTCCTATCCCGACCGCACGGTGCGGGTCATCGTGCCGTTTGCCCCTGGCGGTGTAGTCGACGTCATGGCCCGCCTGTTGTCGCAGAAGCTGACGGCGGACTTCGGTAAAAACTTTTATCTGCAGAATCTGGGCGGCGCCGGCGGCGATATCGGCACGCATGACGCGGCGACTGCCACGAATGATGGCTACACGATCGAGATGACGAGCTCGAGCTTCGTCGTCAATCCGAGCCTGCACAAAGTACCTTACGATCCGGTCAAGGACTTCGCGCCGATCACGATCGCGGCAGCGTCGCCGAATGTGGCGGTCGTCAATCCCGACGTCCCGGCGAAGAACATGCGGGAGCTCGCCGACCTCGTCCGGCGCGAGCCCGACAAATATAGCTTCGGCTCGGCCGGAATTGGCACCACGACGCATCTGTCCGGCGAATTGTTTCGGCTGTCCGCCGGATTGAAGCTTGTTCACGTGCCTTTCTCGGGCGCCGGCCCTGCGCTGCAATCGACCGTCGGCGGCTATACGCCGATCACCTTTTCCAGCCTGCCGGCTGCCATTCCACTGATCAAGAGCGGCCTGGTGCGGGCGCTCGCCGTGACGAGCGCGCAGCGCGTCAGTGCATTGCCCGACGTGCCGACAATGACCGAACAGGGCTTTCCCGGACAGGAAGCCGAGACACTGCTGTTTGTGCTGGCGCCTGCGGGAACGCCGCCCGACATCGTCAACGCGCTCAGCGCCGATCTGCGCAAGATCGTCGCGGAGCCTGAAGTCAGGAGCCAGTTCGACACGCTTGGCTTTCGTCCCTTGGCGACGACGCCGGAAGAGTCCGCGCAACGGATCAAAGACGAAGTCGCGCAATGGGCCAAAGTGATCAAGGACGCCAATATTCAAGCTGGAGATTAACAAGACTTTGAGCGTGGCCGGTGCCATGATCTAACGCGACGATCCGGCGTACGCCTGAACTGACCGAGGCAGGAAATATGAATACGATGGTGAAGCCGTCTTCCGCGACCCGCAACATCTCCAAGCAGGATTTGCGGTCTTGGCTCAGCGAAATGGATGCGGCGGGCGAAATCCAGCATTTCAGCGGCGCCAATCGCGAGCGCGAGATCGGCGGCATCGTCGACATCTATCAGCGCAAGATCGGTAACCCTTCCGCCCTGTTCGACGACATCCCGGGCTATCCTAAGGGCTATCGCATCTTGGCGAATCTGCTCACCTCGATCCGGCGGATCAATCTCACGCTCGGCCTTCCGGCGGACAGCAGCGAGATCGAGCTCGTGCAGTTCTGGCGTCGCTACATGAAGACGGCCAAGACCATTCCGCCGGTCGAGGTGAAATCCGGCGCATTGCTGGAAAACGTCTTCACCGGCGAGGACATCGATCTGTTCAAGATCCCGGTGCCGAAATGGCATGAGCACGACGGCGGCTTTTACATCGGCACCGGCGACATGGTGATCATGCGCGATCCCGAGACCGGCTGGATCAATTACGGCGCCTATCGCGTGCAGGCGCACGACAAGCGGCTCGCCACCGTCATGTGCTCGAAAGGCAAGCACGGCGATATGATCCAGCGCAAATATCACGAGCGCGGTCAGCCCTGCCCTGTCGCCGTGGTCTGCGGCATGCATCCGGCTCTGTTCATGATCGCCGGCCTCGAAATCCCGCACGGCAAGAATGAATATGACGCCGCGGGCGGCCTGCTCGGCGAGCCGGTCGAGATCATCACCGGCCCGAAGACCGGGCTGCCGATCCCGGCGCATGCCGAGATCGCCTTCGAAGGCTTCATCCATCCCAACGACAAGATCGACGAAGGCCCGCTCGGCGAATGGACCGGCTATTACGCCGGCGGCCTGAAGAAAGAGCCGGCGATCCGCGTCGAAACCATGATGATGCGCAACGATCCGATCCTGCTCGGCGCCATTCCCGGTATTCCGCCGGATGATGACTCCTTCTATCGCGGCTCGTACCGCTCGGGCGCAGTATGGAATCAGCTTGAAGCGGCGGGCGTGCCGGAAGTGAAAGGTGTCTGGTCGCATGCTGCCGGCGGCAGCCGCCTGTGGCTTACGGTTGCGATCAAGCAGCAATATGCCGGCCACGCCAAACAGGCGGGGCTGATCGCGTCGCAATGCCATGCCGGCGCTTACGTCAACCGCTTCGTCGTCGTGGTCGACGACGACATCGATCCCGCCGATATGGACAAGGTCATCTGGGCCATGTGCACGCGTTTCGATCCGCGCGAAGGCATGGAAGTGCTGCGCGGCTGCTGGAGCTCGGCGCTCGATCCGATGGCTTATTCGGAAACCGATCCGCGCAATGCGCGCGTCGTCATCGATGCCTGCAAGCCGTTCGGCCGGCGCGCGACCTTTCCCATCGTCGTGCGCGCGAGTGAGGAACTGGAACGCGACGTCCGCGCCAAGTTCGGGCATCTCCTGCCACGCTGAGCTTCGTCGAGTAACCGCATGAAGCTTCCGCCGTTCGAATACAGGGCTCCGGCGACAGTCGGTGAGGCGATCGAAATTCTCTCGGCCAGTGACGGCGCCGCGAAAGCGATTGCCGGCGGCCAAAGTCTTATTCCCATCATGGCTTTTCGGCTGGCGAGTCCGACGGTGCTGGTCGATCTCAACGGCATTGCCGGCCTTGATGGCATCGCGATCGGGAAAACCGGCGTCTCGATCGGCGCCATGGTGCGGTGGCGCGAGCTGGAAGAGCACAACGGCCTGCGCGCCGCATGCCCGCTGATTGCCGCAGCCGTAAGCCACATCGCCCATTATCAGATCAGGAATCGCGGCACGATCGGCGGCAGCCTTGCGCATGCCGATCCGGCGGCGGAAATGCCTGGGATTGCCATCACCTGCGATGCGCAGATCGAAGTCGTTGGCAAACAGGGCATGCAACGTGTAGCGGCGCGCGATTTCTTTGTCGGGCCGCTGACCACGTGCCTCGCGCATGACGAACTGATCAAGACGGTGCATTTCCCGCTTTGGCCGCGCGACCGGCGATGGGCCTTCGAGGAATTCGCGCAGCGCCGCGGCGACTTCGCCTTTGCCGGCATCGCGCTCTATTACGATGAGCGGCCGGACGGTGCGATCGACAACGCCCATGTCGGCGTGATTGGCGTGACGCCGGTTCCGCGCCGCCTCGACGCGGTTGAAGAGATTCTCAACGGCAAGAAGCTCGATGATGGCGTCCTTGCCCTGGCCGCTAAGGCAGCGTCCGCCGCGGTCGAGCCGGACGACGATATTCACGCCAGTGCTGCTTATCGCCGCGCTCTGACTGGAACGCTGCTGGAACGGGCCCTGATCGCCGCAGCGAAACGGGAGTGCGCGCAATGAAGCTTCGGTTTGAAATCAACGGCAAGGGGATCGAAGCCGACGTCGCGCCGCGCACGACACTGTGCGATTGCCTGCGCGAGCATCTCAATCTCACTGGCACCCATGCCGGATGTGAGCACGGCGTCTGCGGCGCCTGTACCGTGATCGTCGACGGCCGCGCGGTCAGATCATGTCTCCTGCTCGCAGTGCAGGCCGCCGGCGCCTCCATCGTGACAGTCGAAGGGCTTGCGGACGGCGACGAACTGTCGCCTCTGCAAAAGGCGTTCCGCAAGCACCACGCGCTGCAGTGCGGATTCTGTACACCGGGCATGCTGACGACGCTGCATGCGCTGCTCAGCGACGAGCCAACGGCGGACGAAGAGCGCATCCGCGACGTGCTCTCCGGCAATCTGTGCCGCTGCACCGGCTATATCCCGATCGTCAAGGCCGCGCTCGAAGCGCGCGAACACTATGCCAAGAAGCAGGGATCGAAGGCCGGATGAGACCCGTCAATACCTATATCGGACGGCCGATCGAGCGCGTGGAGGATTTCCGCTTTCTGCGCGGCCGCGGCCAATATATCGGCGACCTTAAGCGCGACGGGCAGTGGCACGCAGCGATGGTGCGGAGCCCGGTCGCCTTCGGGCGCATCGTCAAAGTTGACGCCGCACCGGCGCTCAAAATGCCCGGCGTGCGCGCCGTCATCACCGCGGACGATATCGCCAGACCCTTGCCGACAATTCCATTCCGGCGCAAAAACCCAACCATCGCGCCCTATGCCCAGCCAATCATCGCCGCCGACCATGTCCGCTATGTCGGCGAGCCGGTTGCCGTCGTACTCGCGGCGAGCGCCGAGCTTGCCGAAGACGCCGCGCAGGAAGTCGCTCTCGAGATCGAGGCGATGACGCCGTGTGTGGACTGGCAAGCATCCATGGCGGGTACGCCACTGCTCTTCGCCGGAACCAAGACCAACATCGCCTCCACCTTCACGGCGCAATGCGGTGATGCCGCGGCAGCATTCGCCGCCGCATCCTATACGCGCCGCGAACGCTTTTCCGTGCAGCGCCATACCGCGTTACCCATGGAGACGCGCGGGCTGCTCGCAGAATGGCACGCGAGCGACAATCGCCTCACCGTCTGCGGCGCGGCGAAACTGCCGTTCTTCAACCGCCGCGCCATGGCGGGGATGATGGGCCTGCCGGAAACCTCCGTCGATTATATCGAGCTTGACGTCGGCGGCGGCTTCGGCGCGCGCGGCGAATTCTATCCGGAAGATTTCCTCGTCGCCTTTGCGGCGCGAAAATTCGGCCACCCGGTGAAATGGATCGAGGATCGCCGCGAGCACTTCACCGCGATCGGTCATGCGCGGCAGGTGGACGCCGATATCGAAATAGCCTGCGAGCGGGACGGCACGGTAACAGCCATGCGCGGCACCATGTATGCCGATATCGGCGCCTATGTCCGTCCCAACGGCATGACGCCGGTGCGCAATGTGGTTCAATTCACTACCGTACCATATCGGATTCCGAACCTCGACTTCACAGGTCATGGTGTCCTCACCAATAAAACACCAGCCGGCACCTATCGCGGCCCCGGCCGCTTCGAGGGTTGCCTGTTCTGCGAGCGCATGTTCGATATCGCCGCACGCGAGCTCGGCATCGACAATCTCGATATGCGGCGGCGCAATCTCCTCACCGCGCAAGACATGCCGTACACACTCGTTGGCATCGCGCCCGATGACGGTTTCGGTGAGGACGAATGTGACAGCGGCGATTACCGCGTCACGCTCGAACGTTGCCTCGAGGAATTCGGCTGGGACGACAAGAAGGTGCTCGCGGGGACGTTGCGCGACGGACGCTATCACGGAATCGGCGTCGGCTGTTTCGTCGAAGGTGGCGGATCAGGCCCGCGCGAAAGCGCGCGGATGGAAGTGACCCCCGACGGCAATGTCGATGTCTATGTCGGCTCATCTGCAATCGGCCAAGGTATCGAGACCATCATGGCCCAGATCGCGGCCGACGCGCTCGAAATCCCCATGGACCAGATCCGCGTCCTGCATGGATCGACCAATTATCTGAAAGAAGGTTTTGGCTCCTATGGCTCGCGCGCGACCGTGATGGGCGGTTCGGCCGTCGTATTGGCGGCCGAGAACCTGCTAAAGGCGCTTCGGGAAACCGCGGCGCGGAAATTCGCAGTCACACCCGAAGACATCTCTGTCTCCGGCGGCGTCGCGCATGTGCGCGATGGCCGTTCGATCACGCTTGCACAAGCTGGCGCCACGGATTCGTTGACCAGCGAAGGCACCTATAGCAGCAACAAGCGGACCTACACTTACGGCGCCGCGGCCGCGCATGTGTCCGTCGACCCCAAGACGGGATCGGTCGAAGTGGTCGACTATGTCGTGGTCGACGACGTGGGACGCGCCATCAACCCGCTGACGCTGCACGGCCAGGTGGTCGGCGCGGCAGTCCAGGGCTTCGGCAGCGTATTCAGCGAAAATCTTGTCTACGATGCAAGCGGCCAGCTTCTCGTCGGCTCGCTGGCTGATTATCAGATCCCGCTTGCGACCGATTACCCGCACATCCGCGCCGTCACACTTGAACAGTTTCCGGCGCCGCATAATCCGCTCGGCGCCAAGGGCGCGGGCGAAGGCGGCATCATCCCGGTCGGCGCCGCGGTCACCAACGCGATCGCATCGGCGCTGAGCGCATTCAACGTGCAGCCCACGGACCTGCCGCTGACACCGCCCCGCCTATGGGCGCTGATCGAAAAAGCACGCGCGGCTCAAGCGAGCTAAATATTAACCTTCCGCTCGATGGCCGAGCTGGGCGAACAATGCGCCAGGCTTGATCGGAATCTGCCGGATCCGGACATTGAACGGCGACAGCGCGTCCTCAACTGCCGACGCGATCGCTGCTGGAAGCGGAATCACGCCGGATTCGCCGACGCCCTTCACACCGAGCGGATTGAGCGGCGTCGGCGATTCCTTATGCGCGAGTTCCATCGGCGGCATTTCGGTGGAGGTCACCAGAAGATAATCGGCAAGATTCGTCGTCAGCGGCTGGCCGTCGGCGCCGAACCCCATCCACTCATAAAGACTATTGCCGACGCCGTGGGCGAGCGCGCCCATCAATTGGCCTTCGACCATGGTCGGGTTGACGACCTTGCCGGCGTCATGAACGAAAACGACGCGCAGGATTTTAACCTCGGCAGTTTCCGGATCGACCTCGACCTCGGCGACCGTGCATCCGTTTGCATAAGTCATCGCATTGATGACCACGGCTTCGCTCGCCTCGACACCGGGCGACATATTGCCCGGCAACAGAAAACCGGGCGAACCGATCATTTCCCTGGCGATGCGCGCCATCGAAATCTTCAAGTCAGCGCCTTTGACATGGACAAGACCGCCGGTGATGTCGAGATCGGCCTCATTGGCTTCGAGAAGATGGCTCGCGATCTTGAGTACTTTCTCGCGCACTTTGACGGCGGCAACATGCGCCGACGAGCCGGCCATCACGGTCTGACGACTGTTGAAGCCGCCGAAGCCCATTGCGACTTTCGCGGAATCGCCGGTCGACACGACGATGCGCTCGACCGCGCCGCCGAGCTGCTCGGCGACGACCTGCGCCAGCATGGTCTTGATCCCCTGCCCCATGGCCGAGGCACCGGTCGAGACATGGATCAGGCCCGACGACTCGACGCGGACATTGACCTGCTCGAACGGCCCGCGACCGGTGCCCTCGACATAATTTGCAATGCCGATGCCGATATAGCGCCCCAGTTCGCGCGCCGCCTTCTGTCGCTCCGGAAACGACTGCCACGCCGAACGCTGCAAAGCCTCCGCCTGGCATGCCGGGTAGTCACCAGAGTCCAGCTCAATCGGAATCCCGCCGCGGGTGACGAAGCCCTTCTTGAACGGCATGGCGGAAGCGGGAACGAGATTGCGCCGGCGGATTTCGGCGCGGTCGAGACCCATTTCCTGCGCTGCGATATCGAGAAGCCTCTCCATCACAAAGACGCCCTGCGGCTGACCCGCGCCGCGGATCGGCGTCACCGGCACCTTGTTGGTGAGAACGACCTTTATGTCGAGCCGGTAAGCCGGAACCACATAAGCGAGCGTGAGCGAGGCCGCCGAGCCTTGCGGCACTGTCAGCCCGCGCGCGGTATAAGCGCCGTGATCGTGCAACAGCGCCCCCCGCACGCCGAGTATCTTGCCGTCGGCATCGAGCGCAATCTCCGCGTCCCAGAACTGATCGCGTTCTTGCGTCGTAGCGACAAAGTGCTCGCGGCGATCTTCGATCCATTTGACCGGCTTGTCGAGCGCGATCGCCGCGACCGCAACGCCAGCTTCCTCCGGATAAAAGACAAGCTTCGGTCCAAAGCCGCCGCCGACATCGGGCGCCGCGACACGAACCGACGACTGCTCGCGCCCGAGAATTTCCGCCAAGAGACGCGCGCCGACGAGCGGCGTCTGTGTTGAGCTCCACAGCGTCAGCCGGCCTTCGCTATCGGTCGAGGCCACGGCGCCGCGGCATTCGATCGAATGCGCACAGCCCCGATGCTGCGCGATCGATGCCTTGAAGATATGCACGGCTGTAGCGAAGGCGGCATCGACATCGCCATAGGCGCTCGAGAACTCGGCCAGCAGATTGGTGCTCGCGTCGGCGTGCGCGGGCGCAGCGTTCGGCGCGAGCGCCGCCTGACAGTCCGTCACGGCGGGAAGCGGCTCGTAATCGATATCGACCAGCGCGGCAGCGTCCTCGCCAAAATAGGCCGTGTCCGCAATGACGATGGCAATGGGTTCGCCGACATAGACTGTTTCGTGCTTCGCCAGAATCGGCCGGTCGCGCTGTTGTTTATAAGTGCGATCCGGCAGCGCAACGGCGAGCCGATCGGTGGTCACGTACTGAGCAATATCGTCTGCCGTCAGCACGGCTCGGACCCCGGGCGCCGCCAGGGCCGCCTCTTTGCCGATGGATTGAATCTTGGCATGCGCATGCGGGCTGCGCACGAACACCGCATGCAGCAGGCCCTCAATATGAATGTCGTCGACGAACCTCGCCTTGCCGCGAATAAGATCGCGATCCTCGATGCGCGGGATGCGCTTGCCGATCGTCCTTGTCGTCACGCCACAGGCTCCGGCTGACCCCGACTCTTGGATGGTTGGCGCAGGCCGGCTCGAGGGTGTTCTGACCTATCCATACTGTTCCAAATTTGGTATATATCCCAATTGCGGTACATTAGCCCATTATGGTACACATGCGATCGGTTCCCGTCCCCGCAAAGGCCGGTGACAATAACGCAATCCGAACTCCGGCGGCTTTCCGCTACACAATCAATCGTGTTCGTTTCCAACCCCCAACATTCGATCTTCCAAGCATAAGAACACGTGCACTGCCCAGTATTGGGCGGGACTGATACCTCTTGTCGCTTCCGCAGGTTAAGCAAGCCCCAAGGCCTCATGGATACTGACAGGAAATTCGACACGGTTGTCATCGGCGGCGGCAATGCCGCGCTCTGCGCCGCGATCAGCGCGCGGCGCGAAGGCGCTTCCGTTCTGGTCCTTGAAGCGGCGCCGAAATTCTATCGCGGCGGCAATACCCGGCACACCCGCAATATGCGCTGCGCCCACGATGCGGCGACCGACACGCTGACCGGGCCGTATTTCGAAGAGGAGATGTGGGACGATCTGCTGCGCGTCACCGGCGGCAATACCGACGAAGCGCTCGCCAAGCACATGATCCACGAGTCGAAGGCGATGCTGACCTGGATCGCCGAGCAAGGCGTCCGCTTCCAGCCCTCGCTCGGCGGCACGCTCACGCTCGGACGCACCAATTCATTTTTCCTCGGCGGCGGCCGCGCCATGCTCAATTCGCTCTATCAAACGGCGGAGCGGCTGGGCATCGAGATTCACTACGATGCGCCGGTGACGAAGCTCGACATCCAGAACGGCATGTTCCTGTCGGCGACGGTGGAACGCGGCGGCGAGAGCAGGACCTTCCGCGGCTCGACGCTGGTCGCGGCCTGCGGCGGTTTCGAGTCCAACATCGAATGGCTCAAGCAATATTGGGGCGATGCCGCCGAGAATTTTCTCATTCGCGGCACGCCCAATAATCGCGGCACGATCCTGAAAATGCTGCTCGACGCCGGCGTGCAGGAGGTCGGCGACCCGACCCAATGCCACGCCGTCGCCATCGACGCGCGCGCGCCGAAATATGACGGCGGCATCATCACCCGGCTCGACTGCGTCGTCTTCGGCATCGTCGTCAACAAAGAGGCCAAGCGCTTCTACGATGAAGGCGAAGACGTTTGGCCGAAGCGCTATGCGATCTGGGGGCGGCTGGTCGCGCAGCAGCCGGACCAGATCGGTTACATCATCTTCGACGCTTCCTCGCTGCGCCTTTTCATGCCGTCACTCTATCCGCCGATCCAGGCCGACACGGTCGGCGACCTAGCGCGGAAATTCGACCTCGATCCCAATGTGCTGGAAAAGACCATGGCGGATTTCAACGCCGCCGTCCGGCCCGGCACTTTCAATCACACCGATCTCGACGATTGCCGCACCGAAGGTCTTACCCCGCCCAAATCGCACTGGGCGCGGCGCATCGAGAAGCCGCCGTTCTATGGCTATCCTGTGCGGCCCGGCATCACCTTCACTTATCTCGGCACGCGCGTGAACAAGGAAGCGCGCATGCTCATGAAGGGCGGCACACCGTCGGCCAACATGTTCTCGGCCGGCGAGATCATGGCCGGCAATGTGCTCGGCAAAGGCTATACCGCCGGCATCGGCATGACGATCGGCAGCGTATTCGGACGAATTGCGGGACGGGAGGCCGCGAAAAATGCCCGCAACTAACATGCACACGACCATGCATCACACCTCGCCGGTTCTGGCCGAAGCGGACCGGCTGATGGTCGTGTGCAATTCCTGCCGCTATTGCGAAGGCTTGTGCGCCGTGTTTCCGGCGATGGAAATGCGCCGCCTGTTCACCGACGGCGACCTGAATTACCTCGCCAATCTCTGTCACGGCTGCGGCGCCTGCTATGTCGACTGCCAGTTCTCGCCGCCGCATGAATTCGAAGTCAACGTGCCGCGCGCGCTCGCCAAAGTGCGCATGGAGTCCTACCGCGCTTATGCGTGGCCGCGCGTGCTCTCGGGCTTGTTCGCGCGCAACGGCGTTGCCGTCGGCATCATTGCGGTGCTGAGCGCGCTCGTCTTCATCGTCGGGTTCTTCACTTATTACGATTCCGGCATGCTGAGCAGCATCCATTCCGAGCCGGGTGCGTTCTACGTTTTCATGCCACACAACATCATGGTGCTGATCTTCGGCGTGACCTTTGTCTACGCCATTGTCGCTATCATCGCCGGCGCGATTGCGTTCTGGCGCGACATCGGCGAGCCGGTGACGTCGCTTGGCGCACCGCAGCCGTTGTGGCAGGCGACCAAAGACACGGCGCATCTGAAATATCTGGACGGCGGCAAAGGCGGCTGCACCAGCGGCGAGGACCAGCCCAAGGACCGCCGCAAGATATTTCACCACCTGACGTTCTATGGCTTCGCGCTGTGCTTTGCCGCGACCGTCGTGGCCACCGGCTATCACTATTTCCTTGGCCGCGAAGCGCCTTATACTTGGTACGATCTGCCGGTGATCCTCGGCACACTCGGCGGCTTGGGCCTCGTGATCGGCCCGATCGGGCTGTTCGTTGCCAAGACCGAGCGCGACCCCGTTCTGCTCGATCCCGACAGCACCGGCATGGACGTGGCTTTCATCTTCATGCTGTTCGCAACCGGCGCAACCGGGCTGGCGCTGCTGTTCCTACGCGAGACATCTTTCATGTCGATATTGCTGGCTCTGCACCTGGGCGTGGTCTGCGCGCTGTTTTTGCTCCTGCCCTACAGCAAATTCGTGCACGGCATCTATCGCTTTCTCGCGCTCGCGCGCTACGCGAAAGAGCTTAAGACCAATCAGCCGATATCCGAGTAAGCGAAGTCTTCCGTTCGCCTCTCGCAGGGGCGGCGGTTGCAGATTGGGCGACGCGGTTCCAATCGTTCTTGAGGGAGGGTTAGTTGTCGAAACTGCCGTTGACGCTGGCTTGTGGTGATTACGAAATCGTTCGTGCGCTGAAAGAAGGCGCGGTCACGCCCGAAGGCATCGATCTGAACGTGCTGACGGGAATGGACTCCACGACCCGGCACTGGCGGTTTCTGCGCAACGGAGAATTCGACGTCGCCGAAGTATCCTGCTCGTCCTATTTCGTGGCGCGCGACCAGGGCATGGCGGTCGACGCTATTCCGGTCTTCCTGCATCGCCGCTTTCGCCACGGCTTCATTTTCATCAACACGACAAAAGGCATCCGCAAGCCGCAAGACCTCGCCGGGCGCAAGATCGGCCTCAAGCAGTTTCAGTCGACCGCGCTGGTCTGGCTGCGCGGCATTCTGCAGCACGAATATGGCGTGCCGCTTGAGTCGATCACCTGGTACTGCGAGCTCGACGAGACCCTTAATTTCGAAGGCGCCGCGCATCTCAAGACCATCCGCCTGCCGCACGACGGTTCAGTCGAACAGATGCTCGCCGACGGCGAGATCGACGCACTGCTGCATCCTGATCTCATTCGCCCACTCCTGGAAAAGGATCCGCGCGTGGCGCGGCTATTCCCGAATTACCGCGAGGAAGAGCTTGCCTACTATCAAAAGACCGGCATCTTCCCGATCATGCATGTGCTCGGCATCCGCCGCGAGATCGTCGAGAAGAATCCCTGGGTCACGATCAATCTGTTTCACGCCTTCGACGAAGCCAAGAAGATTGCGATGACGCGACTGACCAATCCGCGCGTCGTGCCGCTGGTCTGGTACCGCGAGGCTTGGGAAGAACAAGAGAGCATCTTCGGCGATGATCCATGGGAATACGGGCTGTCCGGCAAGAACACGAATACGCTGACAACTCTCGTGGGTTATGCCAACGAACAGGGACTGACCCGCCGCAAGCCTACGCTCGACGAACTGTTTCTTGATGTCTTCCAGGGCCGCAAAAGGGGCGTGCATTTTCGGGTCTGAGGCTGCACCAGGGCAGACGGCCTAACAAAGACGGCGTCGAGAGCTCCCACGCGTGCAAACATTACGGCATCTAAAAGGCTCGCATGTTGGCGCGCCTGCAAGGGATCGAGATTCAAACTCACATCTCGGCGTCGCTGAGATGCACGGATTACCACGCCACTACACTTGCAATACGATTTCTCGAGGTTGAAATAACCGGGTAGCGCACCGCTCGCAGTTTGGGATGCCTCTATCAGTAATAGGAGCATCCCAGTGGCAATCAGTCCCACCGACTCGTTGATGCAACAGGTACAATCTCGGCCTGAGGGCACGGCATTCATCTTTCACGAAGACGTCTGGACCTATCGCCGGTTGGCAGACGAAGTCGATCGCGCCGCAAGGGGCCTTGCCGCTTGGGGCGTCAAGGCGGGCGATCGGATCACGCTTCACATGATTAACCGGCCCGAAATGCTGGTCGCTTACTATGCGTGTTTCAGGCTCGGTGCAATCGCGGCGCCGTTAGGGACCGCCTTCAAATATGCCGAGCTGGCGACGCTGCTGCAGCAGCTCAAGCCTGCGCTCTATATCGGCGAATCCGGTCTTTATCAAAATATTGCTCGCATCGATGCCGCGATCCTTCCACGGAAAAACCGTTTCACCGTCGACGGCGCTCCGGAAAAGATCTACGGCGTCCAGCCGTGGGACGACGTCCTGAAGCAGGACACGCCGGCGGACCTGCCGATACCTGCTTCACACAAGCCCGCGCTGCTGATCCATACATCCGGCACGACGGGCCAGCCAAAATTCGTCACGCATACGACCGATACGCTGGCGGCGACGGCTGATCTTCTCGGCAAGCACATCGGCCTTTGGCCCGATGACACGATCGTCCTGACGTTGGCCATGGCGCATATCAGCGGGATGATCTGCGCGCTGACCCTCATCGGTCTCGGCA
>DATAQN010000032.1:0-4564 GCA_036264635.1 Xanthobacteraceae bacterium
CATCGGCCGACTTGCCGGCCAAGCTTGCGCCCCCGGCGCCGGATTCGCCGAAGCAAGGGACCGCTACGGCAGAGGCGGTCGGTAAACGCGTTTTCGAAGGCGCGTGCGTGCATTGTCATAACTGGACCGGCGTAAGCCAGATCTCGCCTTTCGCGACAATTGCCGGTACGCGCGGCGTCAACGACCGCACAGCGACCAATGTCGTGCAGATCGTGATTTCCGGCACCACGCGCCACACCCCGACGGTGTCATATCGATGCCGGCCTTCGGCAACGCCTATTCCGATACCGAAATTGCGGCGGTCGCCAACTATGTGACCGCACGTTTCGGCGCCGAGCCGTCCAAGCTGACGGAAAAGGATGTCGCAGCACTCCGTAGCCAGGCCGCCGATTGACCTATTCGCGCGACGTCACTGGTCGCTTCGGAGCGGGGGAAAGTGAGTGAACATTCCTCACCGTCACCACGCCAGTACGGAGCGATGATCATGTCCGCGAAACTGCCGTCCCCCGACCGTCGTGCGGTTCTTGCCGCCTCGGCAGCCGCGGCGGCTTCCCGTTTTATCCCCACGCAAGCGCGCGCGGCATCGACGTCAAGTGACGCAATCCGCCCGTTCAAAGTCGACGTTCCGGAAGCCGAACTCGCCGAATTGCGCAGGCGCATAAGTGCGACACGGTGGCCCGAAGGGGAAACGGTCGCAGATCAATCGCAGGGCGTGCCGCTCGCCATGATTCAGGAACTCGCGCGCTATTGGGCGACAGATTACGATTGGCGCAAATGTGAGACGAAACTGAACGCTCTGCCGCAATTGGTCACCGAGATCGATGGGCTGGACATTCATTTCATTCACGTTCGCTCCAAACAAGAAAATGCCTTGCCGCTCATCGTCACCCACGGATGGCCCGGCTCGGTCATCGAGCAGCTGAAGATTATCGATCCGCTCACCAATCCCACCGCACATGGCGCAAGCGCATCCGACGCGTTCCATCTGGTGATTCCATCGCGGCCGGGTTACGGATTTTCAGGCAAGCCGACCACTACTGGCTGGGACCCCGCTCATATCGCACGTGCCTGGGTCGTGCTGATGAAGCGGCTTGGATATCCACAATTTGCTTCGCAAGGTGGCGATTGGGGTGGAGCCATCACGAATGTGATGGGCGAACAGGCGCCTCCGGAATTGCTGGGCATTCATGTCAATTTCGTCGCTACGATCCCGCCCGACATTGCAAAGGCGCTTCAGTCCGGTGATCCTCCGCCGTCCTCTCTCTCAGCCGATGAAAAGCGCGCTTACGGGCAGCTCCAAATTTTGTATACGAAGCGGCGCGCTTACACACAGATAATGGGAACGCGCCCGCAAACGCTTTACGGGTTCGCGGATTCGCCCGTTGGCCTGGCCGCCTGGCTTCTCGATCATGGCGATGGTTATGCCCAGCCGGCGGCGGCGATCACCTCGGCCGTGCTCGGGCGCACCATCGATGGACACCCTGCAGGCGACCTTACACGCGACGATGTCCTCGACAACATCACGCTTTATTGGTTGACGAACACCGTGATTTCTTCGGCTCGGCTTTATTGGGAAAATAAGGTTGGCCTTTACAACGCCGTCAATGTCTCCGTTCCCGCCGCGGTGACCGTCTTTCCCGGCGAAAACTATGAAGCCCCGCGGACCTGGACAGAGCGCGCGTATCACAAACTCATTTACTACAACAAAGTTGATAAAGGCGGCCACTTTGCGGCCTGGGAGCAGCCGCAACCCTTTTCAGAAGAAGTGCGCGCCGGCTTTCGACCACTGCGCACATAGTGCCGCGAGCGCGGATCCGGGATTGTGAGGAGAACAACAATGCCTCGACCACACCAGCCAGGTCAAAGCGCTTTCAGATCGATCCTGCCCGAAGACATCGACTGGCAACCGTTTCCCGCTTTCCCACCGGCGGCGCGACTTGCCGTCCTCATCGGTCACCCCTCCGAACCGGGCCCTTACGTCATCAGGCTGAAGGTGCCCGTCGGCACAAAGCTGATGCCGCACCGGCATCCCGAGGATCGGATCTACACGGTCATGTCCGGCGTGTTCTACATCGGCCTCGGCGATCAATTCGACGGCGACAAAGTCAAGGCCTTCCCGCCCGGAAGCGTGATCGTTTTGCCGGGCGACACGTCATATTTCCACTGGGCTAAATCCGGCGAATACGTCACGCAAGTCTCGGCGATCGGCCCGCTCGGCCTCGAGTATTTGGACCCGGCCGACGACCCGCGCCACCGACCACACGATCGTTCCGTATAACAAAATCATGCAGGGAGAATTGCCGTGGCCAAGATCGACAAATCCGAACAGATCGACCATAGCCGCCGCCGGTTCTTCGGCACCGCGGCCGTCAGCGCCGCCGCGGCCCAACTCGGCCTGACACCTACTGCGCCGGCGCAAACAAAATCGTCCAGTCTGCCGGCGATCAAGACTGGGACGAACACGTCATTTGGACCGCTCAAGAAGGTCAATGCCGGCGCCCTCAATGTTGGCTATGCCGAAGCCGGTCCTGCCAATGGTGCTCCCGTTCTTCTGCTGCATGGCTGGCCTTACGACATTTATAGTTTTGTCGATGTTGCGCCGGCGTTGGCGTCGGCGGGCTATCGCGTGATCGTGCCGTATATCCGCGGCTACGGCAGCACGCGCTTCCTCGCGGGCGATACGATGCGCAGCGGTCAGCCATCCGCGGTCGCCGTCGACATGATCGCTTTCATGGACGCGCTCAAGATCGACAAAGCGACCATCGGCGGATTCGATTGGGGCGGGCGCACCGCCAACATCATCGCTGCATTATGGCCCGAGCGCTGCAAGGCCATGGTCTCGGTGAGCGGCTATCTGATCGGCAGTCAGCAATCCGGTCGGATACCGCTGCCGCCCAAGGCCGAGCTGCAATGGTGGTACCAATTCTATTTTGCCACCGACCGCGGCCGCGACGGCTACGACAAATACCGGCGCGATTTCTCCAAACTGATCTGGCAGCTCGCTTCGCCGAAATGGGACTTCGACGATGCCACTTTCGAGCGCAGCGCTGCGGCATTCGACAATCCGGATCACGTCGCCGTTGTCATTCACAATTACCGCTGGCGGCTTGGCCTCGCCGAAGGTGACTCAAAGTATGACGATCTAGACAAGCGGCTTGCGCAATCTCCGGCAATCGCCGTTCCGACCATCACGCTCGAGGGCGACGCCAACGGCGCGCCACATGCGGAGCCGAGCTCTTATGCGCAAAAATTCTCAGGCAAGTACGAGCACCGGACCATCACGGGCGGCATCGGCCACAATCTGCCGCAGGAGGCACCGCAGGCCTTCGTCCAAGCCATTGTCGATATCGGCGCGGCATAAGCAGCGAAGAAATCAAGTTTGGCGAAAAGGACGCCGCCGCGAATAAGGCAATCGCGACATAGCGGTTAAGCACCGTGGCAAGGTTGCAACAGTAGAGATGATTCGACGGACTGCCTCTGATTGGCCCTTGCTTGCACACAATTCGCGTTAGGATTTGAGGGTCCCGCTTGAGGGGTCTTGTTGAGGGCTTTTCGGGGGGAGCGGGACGTCCAGTAAACCGCCAACTTGTGAGGCCGTCTCAGAGTGAGGCGGCCTCTTCTTATGTGTTTATATGCCGCCGGCCCGTCGTTGTGCCGTCAATCCGCAGAGCGCGCAGCTGTGACCGGCTCTTCTGGCGCCGCCTCGCCGGTGGATAGTCCATTGAGGCGAGAGGCGGTATCAAGCCAAATTCGCGCAAGCTGCAGATACGACTCGCGCACTTCGGCCGTGTACGCCTCGCCCGCCCATTTGATGCATTCTTTGGCCATGGCGCGGTAATGCGCGGCCGTTTTCATTGGAACGCCCCCAATGCCCAGTCTTGAGGAATTTCGCTGAGCACTGTGTCGAAGACGTGACCGCCGAAAATTTCTGATGTGTTTTGTCGCCGAGCGGCGCACGCCATCAAGCCAATATGCTGCGCGGTTGCAGGCCGTCGAAAATTTCGCCCATGCGCGCGCGAACCAGGGCACGGTGAGCAATTTAGGTTTGACGACAACAAACATCCGATGGGTGACAAACAGACTGACCGCATATGCAAACAGCATCACCAGCCCGCTCGTGACCCAGTGTCCTTCGCCCGCGATGCAAACGGTCGCGAGCTTCAAAGGCTCGACGACCGCCAGCGGCGCTGCCAAAATGAAAAGCGACGGATAAGGGGGAAGCCCTTCGATTCGCCTGCGCAAACGCCCCAGACGCGGTTTGGCATTTCCCGAAAGCCGCTGCATCCGTAAAAGAACGCAGCGGATATACAAATGTTCGTTTCTGGCTCTTTCATCGCCCGTGATCTCGCTTTATCAGGTGCCCCATGCCCGATGCCATCGAACTCCTTTCCACGCGAAGTTCCTTCAAAGCCGTGGCACTGACGGCCCCTGGACCGGCCGCGGCCGAAATCGACAAGCTTCTGAGCATCGCCTGCCGCGTGCCAGACCATGGCAAGCTCACGCCCTGGCGCTTTATCGTTTTCGAAGGCGATGCGCGGCTTGCGGCCGGTACGGCCATTGCAAC
>DATAQN010000052.1:0-20771 GCA_036264635.1 Xanthobacteraceae bacterium
TTCGCGCGACAACCCTTCCCCTGCAGGGGAGGGTGAAAGATAAAGCACCATGCCTGATCTCCTCCTCGAACTGTTCTCCGAAGAAATCCCCGCGCGCATGCAGGCCCGGGCTGCGGATGATTTGCGCAAGGCCGTCACCGACCGGCTCGTCGAAGCCGGCCTCGTCTATGAAGGCGCCAAGGCTTTCGTGACGCCGCGGCGGCTGGCGCTCCACGTGCAGGGCGTGCCGGCGCGCCAGCCCGATCTGCGCGAGGAGAAGAAGGGCCCGCGCGTCGGCGCGCCGGCCAATGCCATCGCGGGCTTCCTCAAGGGAGCGGGGCTGAAATCGATCGACGAAGCCAAGGTGCAGCCGGACAAGAAGGGCGACTTCTATGTCGCGGTGATCGAGAAGCCGGGCCGCGCCGCGATCGATGTGATCGGCGAGATTTTGCCCGACGTGATCAAGGGCTTTCCCTGGCCGAAATCGATGCGCTGGGGCGTCGAGTCCAAGGACCCCGGCGCGCTCACCTGGGTGCGGCCGCTGCACTCCATCGTCGCCACGTTCGGGCCGGAAACCGAAGACCCAGACATCGTGCCCTTCAGCATCGGCGGCATCGCGTCCGGCAACGAGACGCGCGGCCATCGCTTCATGGCGCCGCAACCGTTCAAGGTGCGCCGGCTCGATGATTATCAGCAGAAGCTCGACAAGGCCAAGGTCGTGCTCGACGCCGAGCGGCGCAAGAACATCATCCTCACCGAAGCCAAGCAACTCGCCTTCGCGCAAGGGCTCGAACTGGTCGAGGACCAGGGCCTGCTCGACGAAGTCGCAGGCCTCGTCGAATGGCCAGTGGTGCTGATGGGCTCCTTCGACGAGAGCTTCCTGCACATCCCGGAAGAAGTCATCCGCGCCACCATCCGTAACAACCAAAAATGCTTCGTGCTGCGCGATGCCGCGCATGCCAAGCTCGTGAACAAATTTCTGCTCGTCTCCAACACGGAAGCCGAGGACGGCGGCGCGTCCATCATCGCCGGCAACGAGCGCGTCATCCGCGCCCGGCTGTCGGATGCGAAGTTCTTCTACGAGACGGATTTAAAGACGCGGCTCGAAGACCGGTTGCCGAAACTCAACACGATGCTGTTTCATGAAAAGCTCGGCACCCAGGCCGACCGCATTGAACGCTTGGAAGCAGCATCACAAAGTATAGTGCAGCTGATCAATTTCCGACCCGATCTCGATGAGCGGGTGAACCCTCCGCGGCTGGTTGATGCGCGCGACGACTTCATTGCGGAATTGATCCAAAAGGCGTGCCGCGCCGCGCTCTTGGCTAAAGCCGATCTCGTCACCGAAATGGTTGGAGAGTTTCCCGAGCTTCAAGGCCTTATGGGCAAGTATTACGCCGAGGCGCAGGGCGAGGATGAAGCCGTCGCACACGCCATCGAGGATCATTATAAACCCAAGGGCCCCGACGATCTCGTACCATCCGATCCGGTCTCTATTATTGTTGCGCTTGCAGACAAGGTCGACATGCTGGTCGGGTTCTGGAGCATTGATGAAAAACCGACTGGATCGAAGGACCCCTATGCGCTCCGCCGCGCGGCGCTCGGGGTCATCCGTATCATTTTGGACAATGCAATCCGACTGCGCTTGAGCAGCCTGCTGCAAAGCCAAATGAGCCCAGTAACGTATCAGATCGTTCGGAAAGCTTATCCGGAAGCAAGCCCCCAGCAGTTACTTGAGCCGCTAAAGGCGCGAACCCCGAAAGATAATGCTGCGGTCAACGAGCTTATCGCTTTCTTGGCCGATCGCCTCAAAGTCCAGCTCCGCGACCAAGGCGCACGCCACGATCTCGTCGACGCCGTCTTTGCCCTCGAAGGTCAGGACGATCTTCTGCTCATCGTCCGGCGCGTCGAGGCGCTCGGCAAATTCCTCGACACCGAGGACGGCAAGAACCTGCTCGCCGGCTTCAAGCGCGCCACCAACATCATCCGCATCGAGGAGAAGAAAGATTCGCGCGAATACACCGGCGCACCCGATCCGAAGCTTTACAGCCAACTCGAGGAGAAGGCGCTCGCCGCCGCGATCGAAACCGCGAAGAGCGAGGCAACGCGCGCAGTCGATAAAGAAGATTTCGAAGCCGCGATGCGCGCGATGGCGCAGCTCCGCCCGAGCGTCAATGCTTTCTTCGACAAAGTGACGGTGAATGTCGACGACAAGGCGCTGCGTGAAAATCGCCTCAAACTTCTCAACGAAATCCGCGCCGCCACACGCGCCGTCGCGGATTTCTCGCGTATTGAGGGGTGAGGCGGCCACGCTGCTGCTCCCTCCCTCTTGTGGGGAGGGATGGGGTGGGGGTCGCGACGATCACTCTCGGCGAAGACATCCGTCGGTGAGATGTCTGCGCCTGCGCATACCGTCCCGACCCCCACGCCTTCCCCTCCCCACAAGGAGGAGGGGAAAAACCGCGCGGGGTTGGGTAATATTTGTCCTTGAAACATTGACATGCGTCACTGATTTGATTACATCACGCTTTATCCCGCTCACGTAAAGGACGCTTTCCGGAAGGCATTCCTGATTGCGGAGCCGGTGCGGTTCCTGCGGGCGGATTTGCACTCCGCTCCCGGGCGGTTTTGGGCATCGTCCCGGCCGGCATTACGACCGGTCTGCCAGGTGTCTGGCTGAACTGACAGCGGAGCGGGCCTAAAGCTCGTCCCGCTGATCGGGAAGCGCGGCCCGAAGCTGAGTGGTAGCGTTCGGTCGCCTAAACAAGAGCCGCAGTGGAGCGCCGAAAGGCGAGCGCGCCGATCGCAAGGCGCGCGCGGCATCCGCTGATGCCGCCGTTGGTTGGATGCGCCTCTCGGCGCTCCGCTTCCCTTGTCTTATGCGCGGGAAATTCTTTCGTGTCGTAGCGTGACGAGGGCTCGGACGCATGTGCGTCACGACAACGGGATCGCGTTTCTTCATCCTCCACCGCGGTAGCGGGGGAGGTACGCCATGCGAAGCATGGCGGGTAGGGGCGACGACGGTGCAGCGGGGCAAGAGATTGAAAACGCGCGGTTGGGATTTCGCGTGCCACACGTTGAGGCCCGCGCCCCCACCTCCGTGCTTCGCACGGCTACCTCCCCCGCTATCGCGGTGGAGGATGACGACACGGCGAGGCCCGCGCTGCCGCCGTTGCGGGGGATGATCAGTTGCGTACATGCAAGCGTTCCGCTCGGTAACGGGCTTTCTTTACGCTCGTTTGTCGCATAGAACCGAACGGCGCTTCGTGCGTTGATCTATGTTGCGTGAACCTTCCTGATTTACACCTCAGCCACAAAAACGTCAGAGGATTTTTATGGTCATCACCTCAGCCCATATTGCGCCGCTTGTCGCGCTTGTCGCGGGCATCCTCATCTTGCTGATGCCGCGGCTGCTCAATTTCATTGTCGCGATCTATCTCATTATTGTCGGATTGACCGGGCTTAATGCCATACACCATTGGATCCACTTTTGATTTTTCGCAATTTGCATTCACCAGGACTTGCCCACTAAACAAGACTTGCGCTCTGAACAGGACTTGCGCTCTGAACAAGACTTGCGATCTAAAAGCCGCCTGAAACCGGAAACAACATCGTCGAACCTGCGATCACCGAACGCACCATGGCCAAAACTCGCGTCAAGACCAAAGCCGTCCGCAAACCCGTGAAAAACGCGCCCGCCGCAAGCGCGCGCAAAGCGGCAAAGCCCGTCGCCAGATCGGCTGCCAAATCTGCTGCCAAGTCGACCACGAAGTTCGCTGCGAAACCTGCGGCCAAAGCTGCAGCCTCTTCGCCCCGCAAAGGCAAATGGGTCTATGCCTTCGGCGGCGGCAAGGCGGAAGGGCGCGCGGCGATGCGCAATCTTCTCGGCGGCAAGGGCGCGGGCCTCGCCGAAATGGCGCATCTCGGCCTGCCGGTGCCGCCCGGTTTCACCATCACCACCGACGTCTGCACTTATTTCTACGACCACGGCAAAACCTATCCCAAGGATCTGAAGGCCCAGGTCGAAGCGTCTTTGGCGGCGGTCGGCCGCATCACCGGCAAAAAGTTTGGTGATGCAAAAAATCCGCTGCTCGTCTCGGTGCGCTCCGGCGCGCGCGCCTCGATGCCGGGCATGATGGACACCGTGCTCAATCTCGGCCTCAACGACACGACGGTTGCGGCGTTGGCGGAAAAATCCGGCGACCGGCGCTTTGCGCTCGACAGCTACCGGCGTTTCATCACCATGTATTCCGACGTCGTGCTCGGCATCGACCACACCAATTTCGAGGAGATCCTCGACGAGCACAAAGAGCAGAACGGCTACACGCTCGACACCGATCTCACCGCCGACGATCTGCAAACTCTGGTCGATCGCTACAAGGAGCGCGTCGAACAGGAGCTCGGCAAGCCGTTCCCGCAGGACCCGCATGCGCAATTGTGGGGCGCGATCGGCGCGGTGTTCAGCTCGTGGATGAATCAGCGCGCCATCACCTACCGCCGCCTGCACAACATCCCGGGAAGCTGGGGCACCGCGGTCAATGTGCAGGCCATGGTGTTCGGCAATATGGGCGAGACCTCGGCGACCGGCGTTGCCTTCACGCGCAATCCCTCGACCGGCGAGAAGAAGCTCTACGGCGAATTCCTGATCAACGCCCAGGGCGAAGACGTCGTCGCCGGCATCCGCACGCCGCAGGAAATCACTGAAGCCGCGCGGGCGGAGTCCGGCTCCGACAAGCCGTCGATGGAACGCGCGATGCCGGGGGCCTTCGCCGAGCTCAAGCGCATTCACGGCGTGCTCGAGCGGCATTATCGCGACATGCAGGATCTCGAATTCACCGTCGAGCAGGGCAAGCTCTGGATGCTGCAGACGCGCAACGGCAAGCGCACCGCGCAGGCAGCTTTGCGCATCGCCGTCGAGCTCGCGCAGGAGAAACTGATCACCAAGGAAGAAGCGGTGGCGCGGATCGATCCCGCGGCGCTCGATCAATTGCTGCACCCGACCATTGATCCCAATGCTGAGCGCAAGATCATCGCCACCGGTCTGCCGGCGTCGCCCGGCGCCGCCTCCGGTGAGATCGTGTTCTCGTCCGAAGAGGCGGAGCTGCTTAAAAGCCAGGGCCGCAAGGTCCTCTTGGTGCGCGTCGAGACTTCGCCGGAAGACATTCACGGCATGCATGCGGCCGAAGGCATTCTCACCACACGCGGCGGCATGACCTCGCACGCCGCCGTGGTGGCGCGCGGCATGGGCAAGCCCTGCGTCTCCGGCGCCGGCACGATCCGTGTCGATTACCGCGAGCAGACCATGACCGTTGGCGGCCTTACCCTGAAAAAGGGCGACACGCTCACCATTGATGGTGCGACGGGCCAAGTGCTCGCCGGCAAGGTGCCGATGACCGAGCCGGCGCTCGCCGGCGAATTCGCCACCGTGATGAAATGGGCGGACGGCGTGCGCAAGCTGAAAGTGCGCGCCAATGCCGACACGCCGGCCGATGCGCGCACCGCGATCAAATTCGGCGCCGAAGGCATCGGGCTATGCCGCACCGAGCATATGTTCTTCGACGAGGACCGCATCCGCGCCGTGCGCGAGATGATCCTGGCCGGCGACGAAAGCGCGCGCCGCGCCGCGCTGGCGAAGCTCCTGCCGATGCAGCGCGCCGATTTCGTCGAGCTGTTCAAGATCATGGGCAGCCTGCCGGTCACCATCCGGCTGCTCGACCCGCCGCTGCATGAATTCCTGCCGCATACCGAGAAGGAAATCGCCGAAGTCGCCGCCGCCATGGGCGCCGATCCGCAAGCGCTGGCCGATCGCGCGCGCGAGCTGCACGAGTTCAATCCCATGCTCGGCTTCCGCGGCTGCCGGCTCGCCATCGCCTATCCGGAGATCGCCGAAATGCAGGCACGCGCAATTTTCGAGGCCGCGGTCGAAGCGGCGCGCGAAACCGGCAAGCCGGTGGTGCCGGAAGTCATGGTGCCGCTGATTGCCGGCAAGGCCGAGTTCGACCTCGTCAAGGAGCGCATCGACGCCATGGCCAAGAAGGTTGCCGAAGAGAGCAAGAGCAAGCTCGACTATCAGGTCGGCACCATGATCGAGCTGCCACGCGCGGCGCTCAAGGCCGGCGAGATCGCCGAGAGCGCGGAGTTCTTCTCGTTCGGCACCAACGACCTGACGCAGACGACCTTCGGCATCAGCCGCGACGATGCCGGAAGCTTCCTCGGCACCTATACGGCGAAGGGAATCCTGCCGATCGACCCGTTCATCTCGATCGACCGCGAAGGCGTTGGCGAATTGATCCGCATCGCCACCGAGCGCGGGCGCAGTGTGCGGCAAAAATTGAAACTCGGCATTTGCGGCGAGCACGGCGGCGATCCTGCCTCCATCGCCTTCTGCCACGAGGTCGCGCTCGACTATGTGTCGTGCTCGCCGTTCCGTGTGCCGATCGCACGCCTTGCCGCGGCCCAGGCCGCGCTCGGCAAGAGCGCAAGCGGCACCGCCTGATCGCGCCGTCTCGGCGCGCGGCAGCGGGCCGCCGGGGCGCACTCGTATCGTTTCGTGGTTAACGAATTGCAACCACGAAACTCTGCATTCATGGCCTCGCGAATCCGCACGAAGTCCTTTATCGCCGCCATTTGATGTGCGGTCAGCGCGCACATGCGTGACGCGCCTCTTCCACACAATTTGCCTATGCATTAACGCGCATTCGCCTTCGCGGCAGAAGAAGCGCCGCACAGAACGGCGATTAACGCGTTCGCAACGTTAACCCGACAATAAATTGTCATGTCGCATTAGAGCCACTCCGGTGGCCTTTCATTGACCGCGTACGCGTTGCGTTATGGGATCGACGGGGTAATGGTGGCGTCGCGTATTCGGGTGCCGCGCGCTTCTCAATCGGCGCGCTTCTGGCTCAGTGCGTTCTGCATCGCCTTGATGCCGACATCGGTCGGCTATCAGGATCTTGCGGCGCTGATCGCGCATCATTCGCACCCGTCCACGGGCTTTCCCGGCGAACATCTGATCGCCTCACCATTCGGCACCATCGAGCGCGCGACGTTCAACTTCCCCCGTCCGATCGGCACTGTCATTCCGACGGCGTACGAACTGCAGAACGTCAATTTCGATCCGCGCTCGCTCGACGCCTATGCCTGGAAGGTCGACGAACCGCTGGCCGGCCGCCCCGTGCGCCAAGTCGAATATCCGACCGTCAACCGCACCAATAAAGGCGACCGGCAGCTGCCTGCCGCTCCTGTCGCAGTTGACCCGGCAACGTTGCCGCAATTGCAGCCGATTGATGCGGCGCCGGCGGCACAATCGACGGCGCCGGCGGCGACAGAACCAGCAGCGCCAGCCGCAGCGCCGGTTTTCGCACCTGTGGCTGCTCCGGTGATCGCGCCGCCTCCGGCGCGCGCCGATGTTCACGCCGAAGACAAAAACGCAGCGGCCCCTGCGGCGGCGCAGGTCGACGCCGCCAAAGCTGCTGCGCCAGCGGAGGATGCCGCTGCTGCCGTCCAGATGGACGCGGCCAATCCCGCATCCGCGCCGCAAGCTGCGAGCACCGCGGCGGTCGATAGCGCCAATCCCGCGACATCCGTGTTGGCGCCCGCCGCTTCGCGCCTTGTCGAGGCCGGCAATACAATTGCGCCGCGTTCGGCGCTCGCCGTCAACGCCGGCAATGCGCCGAGCGGCGGCAACGATGCGGTCGTGATTGCCGACAAACCGCCGGAGGTTCCGTCGCCGGGCGAAATGGAAATGACAGTGGCGCAATCGAGCGTCGGCGAGTCTTTCATCGGCGGCTCCGATCGCAGCGCGCAGATTTATTTCGGCTCGAGCATCATGGGCGCGCCGACAAGTCTCGAAAGCTGGGCGCCCGGCGCCGAGCCGATCCTGGTGACGCCGCCCGGCGCCGAAATCAGAATGTCGTCGCTCGAGGAGAACGACAACGACGAATATGGCGGCGATGAAACCATCACTGGCAAGGACGAGAGCCGCGTGCTGAGCCCGGCGCAGCGTCTCGGCCTCGCCGGACCGGCGCGCGCCGAAGCGCAGAAGTGCCTATCCGACGCGATCTATTTCGAAGCGCGCGGCGAAGTGATGAGGGGCCAGGAAGCCGTGGCGCAAGTGGTGATGAATCGCGTCTTCTCAGGCTATTACCCGCACGATGTCTGCGGCGTGGTTTATCAGAACGCCCACCATCATCTCGCCTGCCAGTTCACCTTCGCCTGCGAGGGCAAGAATCTCAACAAGATCGACGAGCCGGACATGTGGGAGCAGGCAAAGCAAATCGCCCGCGACATGCTCGACGGCAAGATCTGGCTCGCCGAAGTTGGTCACGCCACGCACTACCACGCCTACTGGGTGCATCCGAGCTGGGTGCATGAGATGACGCGGCTCTACAAATTGGGCGTGCACACATTCTATCGCCCGCGCAACTGGGGCGACGGCGACGGCGCTCCAATGTGGGGACCGAACGCGCCGCCGTCGACGGCGAGCGTCGACCCGGCGAGCAAGGCGGATTACCTGCGGCCCGATCCAGAAGCGCTGTCGGAAAATCCGGTGCCGAATCCGGCTGCCGCGGAAGCGAGCACCAAAGGCCCCGAGGCATCGGCGGCGCCTGCTCCAGCGGAAGACAAAATCGCGACGACCGCGAAGCTCTGAGCTGTTGGTAATATTTGGTCGCGGACAGCATCAACATCGCGTTGGTTGTTTGCAAGCACGGAACATATCGCGCGCCCTGGAGCAGTGGCATCGACACGGCTATAACTTCGCCAAAGCGAGGGAGTTGTCATGTCGAGTTTCAAGGCGATCGTCATCAACAAAACGGATGCCGGCCAGACGGTCGCGCTCACGGACTTCGACGAAAACCATTTGATGGACGGCGATGTCACCGTCCGCGTCGAATATTCCACGGTGAACTACAAAGACGGCCTCGCCGTTACTGGTAAAGCGCCGGTGGTGCGGCGCTTCCCCATGATCGCGGGCGTGGATTTCGCCGGCACCGTGGAATCCTCCTCGCATCCGAACTGGAAGCCGGGTGACAAGGTCATTCTCAACGGCTGGGGCCTGGGCGAAACACATCTCGGCGCTTACGCGGAGAAGGCGCGCGTCAAAGGCGATTGGCTCGTCGCGCTGCCAAAAAGCATGACCGCGCGCGAGGCTATGGCGATCGGCACGGCGGGCTACACCGCAATGCTGTCCGTGATGGCGCTGGAACGCGCGGGGCTTGATCCCAAGCGCGGCACGATCCTCGTGACCGGTGCGGCGGGCGGCGTCGGTTCCGTCGCTGTCGCGCTGCTCGCCACGCTCGGCTATGCGGTCGCCGCCTCGACAGGCCGGCCGCAGGAAGCCGATTACCTCAGAGGCCTCGGCGCCAGCGAGATCATCGAGCGCAAGGAGTTGACCGGGCCCGGGCGCCCGCTTGGCAAGGAGCGCTGGGCCGGCGGCATCGACTCGGTAGGCTCGACCACACTAGCCAATTTATTATCGATGACGCGGTATGGTGGTGCGGTCGCCGCTTGTGGACTGGCCGGCGGGATGGACTTGCCGACTTCGGTGGCGCCGTTCATTCTGCGCGGCGTCTCGCTCCTTGGCATCGACTCCGTCATGTGTCCATTGCCGTTGCGCCAGAAGGCCTGGCAGCGTCTGGAGACGGACCTCGACAAGTCGAAGATCGCCGCCATGGTGAGCGAAATTGGCCTCGCCGACGTTATTGCGGCAGGCGGGCGCATCGTCGAGGGGCAGGTCCGCGGTAGGATCGTGGTAAAGGTAGGGTAAGCGGGTTCAGGATTTGGCTACCAATTTTGGCGACACTACGAGGGCGCTATGGTAAGGGGACAGTTAAGAAGTTTTGTTAACGTAGCGAAACTGTCCGTACTGTCCGTGACGCCGGTACCGAGTAGTAGATTGTCGAGAGTGGAGTTGCCGATGTTGGTCCGCGTAGCTGTCGCGTGCGTTTTGGGTTTGTTCGGCATCGGAGTGGCAGCCGCGGAAGAGCTCAACCCGGAACAGGCCCGGGCCTTCGTCGTCGGCAAACTGTTCTCCTATACCTGCTTCGATGGCACGGCCGGTCAGGGCCGCATTTTCCCCGACGGCTCGGTGGTCGGCACGATCAGAATGCGCGGCGTCGGCGAGCCGCGGTTTGCCGCTCTACCGGCCGGCACGATCCGCGTCGACAGCACGTCGGTGTGCGCGCACCTCTCCGGCCTGCCGATCTCGCCCTGCTTCCGGGTGCAGAAAATCGATCACCGCAGCTTCCGCGGCTCTGTCTACGGCATGGGCTTCGCGTATTGCGATTTCTACCAGCGTAATCCGCGCGCGCAGCTGATCAACGGCCCGGCCGAAACGCCGGCGGCGACGCCGATCGGGAATATGCGGCCGTCGCTGCGTCCTTCGCTCGACCGTTAAGCCCATTTTTGGATTGGGCCGGCCGCGTATCCGCTCGTCCCCGCGAAAACGGAACCTCTGCGCAAAAATTTCACGATCTCCGCAAGCCAGCTGGATTCCCACTTTCGCGGGAATGAGCGGATAAAACAACATACTCACCCGCCTTCGCGCGCCGCGGTTTGCGGATAAAGCACGCGCTGATAGAGCCAGCCGATGCCGAGCAGCACCACGCCGAGCCCGATCGCCGATAGCGCGCGATAGATGCCGGCGATATTCGACGTGTCGTAGAGAAACACTTTGGCGATGGTCAGGATGATAACGCCAAGCGCCAGCAAGCGCGCCGGCTGCGAGCGCAGCACAAAGCCCGCCGCCAACAGCACGATGCCGTAGACGAGCCACACCGTCGAGTAGGCATATTGCTCGGCGTCGCTGGTCGGCCCCGCCAAGATCGGCCCGTGAAACAGCCGCCGCGTTTCGAGCGTCAGATAATACAAAGCCAACAGCACGGCCGCGATCGCGGCGGCGGTGCGATAGGGTATCGGCCGCGTCCTTCGCGCGATCAGCGCCAGAATAATGGCCAGCACGGCAGGCAGGCCGAAACCGAGCATGATCTCGTTGATGAAAGGGCCGCCGGGCAGTGGCGTTGAGATGAACTGCAGGCTGGACCCGACGATCAGATCGGCGAGCACGGCGGCCGCCGTCAGCGCCGCCATTATTGATGCTGCGGCATTGTGGATGAAGCTCCCGCTGCGCGCGCGGATATGTTCGAGACCGATGGTCATGGCCAGCGCCGCATTGGCGTAGAGCATGATCTCGGTGGGCCCGCGCATCGGCGCGTAAATATTGCCGCCAGTCACATAGTGGCGGATCTCCATGACGACGAGCAGCACCGTGAACAAGATGGCGGCGGCGTCGACGATATGCGCCGGCTCATCGTCGGCGCGTTTGCGCAGCAGCCGCCCGGCGAACCAACACGATGCCGCCGGAACGCCGTAGCCGTAGAGCAGCCAATTGAAGATCGGCGTGGTGCCGACATCGTCGCCGGCAATACGCGGCTCGTGGGTGATGCGCGCCGCGACCACGCCGGCCAGAATGGCGGCGAGCCAGCGCAGCCAGGGCAGGGGACGCTCGCCTGCGACCCAGGCGGTGCCCGGCACCATCAGCGCCAGCGCAATCGTGAGCCAGCCTTTTTCAAGTGCGAAAGTGAGCGCCAGCGCGAGCGCAGCCATAGTTGCGGTCGCAAACATGGCGCTCGCTTCCATCAGGCCTGGCCGCGGCTCACGGCGCACCAGCGCTTCGGTTGCCACCCCATAAAGTGCGGCAAGCAGAAGCGCCAAGCCCGCGAACGGCAGCGAGCGATCCAAAGCGGCGATCCGGTAATAGAGGGCAATCAGCATCGCGAGCGGCAGGATCACGCCGGACGCGGCCCACAGCATCGGCACCAGCGGCCGCTCGGAACGGCCCTGCGCCAAAAAACCCGCGCCGCCGAATAGCGCTGCCCACAGGGCGGCCAGCGCGAAATGCCAGCCGTAATCGAAGCCGCCAGGCTCGGGGATCGCGGGCGCGGTCGGGCCCGAAGGCGCCAGCAACGCATTGGGCTGCATATGCGTGGCCCAATGCGCCATCACGGCGGCGGCGAACAATGCGGTCACCGGTACGGCTGCGGTCGCCGCCTCGGTACGCCAGGCGATGGCGACAGCCGCGACCGTGAGAATGACGAAGGCTATAAGCGCTGTCGCGTCATGCCGACTCGCCAGCACGAGAAGCATGCCCACCAGAAGATAGACCGAAAGCGCTAAGGCGGAGACATGGTCGATCTCGCCCGGCGCCGATGGTGGCCCATACAGCGAGCCGCAGACAAGAAACACCGCGACGAGCGCAAAGCCCGTCACGGCATGGAATACATGTGCGCCGAGAGCAGTGACCGAGTCGAAATCGGCATTGACACCCGGCACCGCCCACAGCGCACCGAGCACGAGCGCACTGAGCGCGAGCCAGCGCCACAGCCGATAGCGGGCGAGCGCAAAAGCAGCCGCGTTGACGACGGCGATGTAGATATAGAGCGCCCAGTAATCAGGCTCGTTCGACGCCACCAGCATCGGCGCGAGATAAGCACCGACGACGCCGAGGCCGGCAAGCGCCGGCCCATGCAGCAAAGCCGCGGCCAAGCATAGCAAGGCGACGGCGCCAAGAAGAACAAAGGCGATGGGCGGGGCGAGGAATCCGTAGAGCGCGTACGCCGCATAGACGGTCGCGTAAGCCACCGTGGTGCCAGCCGCGGTCAGAATCGCCGGGATATCCGCGGTCGGCAGGTTCGGCAGGTCAAGCGCACGTTCGCTGCGCCGCTGCCACTCGCCGGCGCCGACCAGCGCGAGCGCCAACAGCGCGCCGAGCATGACGCGCACGCGCGGGCCGATCAGGTCCTGCTCGATGGCATAACGCACCAGAAATATGCCGCCGAGCGCGAGCGCAATGCCGCCGACCCACACCACCCAGCGCGTGCCGAAGCGCTCCTCGAAGCTGATGTTGCGCGGCGGATGGGCAGCCGCGGGCGTTGCGGAGCTTGGCGCTGTGCTTGGGACGGGGGAGGCGGGGACTGAGGCGGCGACAGGCTGCGGCGCTGGTTGGGGCGTTAGTACGGGTTGTGATGGCGGTGAAGGCTGCGGAGGCGTTGCCGGCTGTGCAGCCTGCGACGGTTCTGCCGGAGTTGCCGGTGGAGGTGGTGCAGGCGGCGCGGCGGATTGCGGTGTCGGCCCCGCTGTCCGCGGTGTTGCCGCGGTCGCCGGCCCGGTTTCCAGCGCAGCCATGCGCCTCTCGAGACGATAGAGTCTGTCGTTGACGCCGCTGGTGCGGACCAGTGCGATGATGGCGAGTATCGGTGCGGCCAGTACCAAAAGGACAAGCACAACAATCAAAGTGAAAAAATCGTCCACTACAGCCCCCCGGCATTAGATCGGCCAGGGGAAGTCTATGCGCCGGCTGACACTGGCGATAGTGTCAGCCCATTACCTCAAGTCGACCGCGCTTATTCGAGATCGAGGTGGAATGGATCGGCCTCGGTGTTCGTCATGGCGCCGCGGCCGATCGTCTCGACGGCTGCGATCATGCGGCCGTTGCGGCCCAGAATTTTGTCGGCGAGCGAGACGATGCGGATATTCGGCGTTGCCGTCGGCGAGGCGAGGCGCAAAGCCCGCGCGATGCTCAATTCGTCGCGGTGCGGATTGAGCGCGCAGACGCCGGCAAAGGCGCTCGCCGTCGAACGGCTGATGCCCATATAGCAATGCACCACCAGCGGCGCCTTGCGATCCCAGTTGCGCACGAAATGCAACAGCGAGGCGACATGTTCCTCGCCCGGCATGATGTAGCCGTCGAGCGGCGCCGAAATATCGTGCAGGCACAGCCAGAGATGATTCTCTGGCGCGACGCTCGGCGGACGCTGTACGCGCGCCTCGTCGCCGAGCAGCGACACGACATGCCGCGCGCCGGTACCTTCGACGATTTCGTGCAGACGTGCCAGCGAGCAGACGTGGATCATAGTTTCTTCTGTTCCTTTGTTTCGTCATCCTGAGGTGCGAGCGAAGCGAGCCTCGAAGGATGCGTGGCCCGGCGGTGCGTCCTTCGAGGGCCGCTTTGCGGCCACCTCAGGATGACGGATCATAGACAAACGGCACCAATATGACTCACTCCCCGACCAGCTTTTTGAGCCGCTCGGCATAGCGTGCCTCCGCGGTCTCGGCGGGCCAGGGCTTGAGATAATCACGCTCCATCGCCGTCGAAAATACCGGCGGTCGGCCGAAGAATTTGCGCGCCTCGGTCGCGGCGAAGCCAGCCAGCCGCGTCGCTTCGAGATAGGCGGCCTGCCGGTCGGCAGCTTTGGTCAACGCTTCGATTTCCGGCGCGGTCTTCGCCGGCAGGCCGAAGCGCAGATGGATGGCGGTGAGCAGGCGCCGTTCCGTCGCCTTATAGGCGTCGCCGATCACCGCCTTGAACGGCGAGATCATGTCGCCGATCACATATTCCGGCGCGTCATGCAACAGCACAACGAGGCGGCAGCTATCGTCCAGCCGCGGCGCGCGCGCCCGCGCCAAAGCCTCGACCAAAAGACAATGCTGCGCGACGGAAAAGATATGCGCGCCATTGGTCTGCCCGTTCCAGCGCGCCACGCGCGCGAGCCCATGCGCGATATCGTCGATCTCGATGTCGAGCGGCGAAGGGTCGAGCAGATCGAGCCGCCGCCCCGACAGCATCCGCTGCCAGGCGCGCTCGCCGGATGCGGGTCGCGGCTTGGTCGGTCCCTTGGCCGGCCGCGCACTCGCAGACACGGCCGCCTTGTCAGCCACGGCCCTTCAGCCCGAGCTTGGCGCAAGCTTCATGACGATGGCAGGCGACTAGATGATCGTTGACCATGCCGACCGCCTGCATGAAGGCGTAAACGATGGTCGGGCCGCAGAACTTGAAGCCGCGCTTGGCCAGCTCTTTCGACATCGCTTGTGAGATCTTGGTCTCGGCCGGAATCTGACCTCTGGTCTTGAAGTGGTTCACCTTGGGCCTGCCGTCGACAAAGTCCCACAGCAATTGGGAGAAGCCTGGCCCCTTGTCCATGATCTCGAGCCAGGCGCGCGCGGAGAGCACCGTGCCCTCGATTTTCGCGCGATTGCGCACGATGCCGGCGTCCTGCATCAGCTTTTCGATCTTGGCCGGCCGGTAGCGCGCGATCTTTTCAGGTTGAAAATTGTCGAAGGCGCGGCGGAAATTCCCGCGCTTGCGCAGGATCGTGATCCACGACAGGCCGGCCTGGAATCCGTCGAGCACGAGCTTTTCGAAGAGCGCGCGATCATCATATTCCGGCACGCCCCACTCCTCGTCGTGATAGGCGATGTAGAACGCGTCTTCGCCGGGCCACGGACAGCGTTTGAGGCCAAGATCGATGGTCCGTTCAGTTGTTTGCTCGGTCATTCGTTCGTTCATTCGCCGCCCTTTTCGCCCGGGAACGGGAAGCGCGCCCAGTCCGGCTTGACCAGATGAAGCGGCACGGAGCCGGCGGTCAGGGTGCCGCCTTCCGCGAGCGCTTCGTCCACCCGGTCGAGGCGCAGCAGCGCAATGCCGCGCCCGCCGCCGGTCGAGCCCAAAGTGCCGACAGGCCGGCCGCCGGCCGTGATCGCCGTCCCGGCGTCAGGCGCTGCGCCCTCGAAACGCACCGGCACCGCGCGGGTGCGCGCGGTGCCGCGATGCTGCATCCGCGACACCACTTCCTGGCCGATAAAGCAGCCTTTCTTGAAGTCGACGCCGCCCAGCTGATCCATGTCGGTTTCATGCGGAAAGGCGTCGCTATAGGCGAAATCGACGCCGCCGCTCGGCACGCCGAGCGCGATCCGATGCGCTTCATAGTCGCTCGCCGCAACGACGGATGCACTGACCTCCGCTGCGGCTTCCGCAGCCCGTTCCGCTGGAACGATGGCGCGCAATCCGAGCGCCGGCAGGCGCGGATCGGCATAGCCAAGGCCGAGCTTTATCGCGCGCGCGGCATCGTGGCCGATGCCGCCGTCCTTGGCGTTGTCGTCCCACGCCGCAAGCACGGCGAGCTTTGCCGACATATCCTCGATCGTGATCTTGGCGCGCAATCTGTAGAGATTGAGCCGCTCGACCAGTGTCGCGGTGAGGGCACCGGGAACGTCGAGAAAGAAACCGTCGCCGAGCCCGCCGCCTTGCGCGGCCGATCCCTCGATCACGAAGAAATCGGCAATGATCTTGCCTTGCGGCGTGAGCAAAGCAGAAAACCGCGCCGTCACCGGCGCGAGTGTGAGAATGTCAGCGGTGACAAGGCCGTGCAGAAAATTCCGCGCGGCGTCGCCTGCGACCTTGATCACGCCGCGGTCAGGGAGAAGGGCAGCCTTCATGCGCTAAATGCCTAAGCCTGCCTCGCTGTAACCGCAAGACCCATCTCAGCTTTCTGGAAAACCTCTAATTATGCGCACAGCCGGAATAATCAAATAGGTCAAACCAGACATCGCCAGCATCGTGATGACGTTGGCCACGTAGCCGGCCAACCTTGAAACGCGCAAACGCGGTCTTTGCGGCCTCTGCGTGCGCGCAATCCCAATCGAGCTTAGAAGGAGAACAGGCGGCTCTCTTACTGCCGCGAGATTTTGATCGAGAATTCGCCGTTGCGGATTTTCGTCGGCAGATTTTCCGAGAACTTGGCGGTCGCTTCCTCGCCATAGGTCGCGACCAGTTCGGCCAAAGCCAAGAACAGCGAGGTCTGCGCCAGGCAATCGGCGTCGACGCCTTCGTGGAAGGCCTCCGCCCAGGCGTCTTGGAGACGAACAAGCGCCAGGCGCTTCTGTTCAAACTCGGAAGTCTCGCACCCAGCGAGATTTTGCGTCGCCATATCCATCACTGACACTTTGTCGCCGCAGAACCGCGGCGTCCCTACCCGGACAAAGTGTTAGCACGGCTGACGGCTTTTGAAAGCGAACGTTTCTACAAGGTTAACACGCGCGCTGCGACGGGCGCCGGTCCAAAATATGCCTAATTGGCGTATCTTGCCGTGACATCGCGGGCCAGTTTGGCGCCCTCTTCGAGATAGCGGCGAATGACGGTATCGGCCGCAGGCGTGCAACTGCGGTAGCTCTGTTGAAAGCCGCGATAGCCGCGATTGAAGCTTGCAATCATCTGATCGTGGCGCGCCCCGGTCGGTGCCTCGGCGTCGATCAGCGTTTGCGCCTCGTCGCGCCACTTTGTGCCTTCATTGGTGCCGCAAATGCCGCGCAGGAAGTGCAGCGCGCCGAGAATTTCCGACAGCCGCTGCAGGTCCTTGTCATAGGGCGCGGGCTGGTCCTGCGCGGGAGGTGACGATGATCCGGAACTCGCCGACGACGTTTTTGGCGAAGCTGGGACCTGCGGTTGCGGCCTTGGCGCCGGCCGCGTTGGCCGTGGTTGTTCGTAACCGCCGAACGGCATCCAGAACTGCGCCTCCACCGGGCCGGCAGCGGCAAGAAGCGCAAGTGAGAGCGCCAGTGAAAGCGCCAGCGCAATGGTGAGGGTCCGGAGCATTGCGGTGAAGATAGGCGGCGGACCCACGTGACGGCAAGGATGTGGACAACCGGATGTCGCGCTTGGGGACTGGCGATTCGGCGGGCGGGCTCAGCGCAAAGCTGCCAGTCGCGCGCCGGCAGCGGCCACCACGTCGGCGAGCCCCTCGGTCGTCTGCAGGCCGGCGAGCGCGGCAGGATCACGCCAATCGGCTTCCGACAGTTCCTCATTGAGCGTCAGCTCGCCGCCGATATAGCGCGCCGCGAACGGCAAAATGACGAAATGCCGCTCGACCCGGCCCGCGGCATCGCGGGCAATGGCTTGGCGGAAGCCGACCAGCTCCACCGGCTCGATGTCGAGCGCGGTTTCCTCGCGGACCTCGCGGATGACGGCCTGTTCCAGGGTTTCACCAAGCTCCACGCCGCCGCCCGGCAACGTATAGATGCCCTTGGCCGGCGCTCGTCCGCGCCGCACGATCAGCACCTTGCCGTCGCGAAAGATGGCGGCGCTGACCGCCAGATAGGGCCGTGTGGGATAAGTCCGCCCGTCGGTCGCTTGTGTCATTACAGTCGGGTCCGTTTCGCTCTATATCGGCTTAGTCATGTGCGGCCGCTATGTCATCATCTCCACGCCGGAGGCGATCCGGAAGCTGTTCGGTTACGCCGAGCAGCCGAATTTCCCGCCGCGCTACAACGTGGCGCCGACGCAGCCGATTCCGGTCGTGCGGCTCGATGGCGGCAAACGCTCCTTCGTCCTGATGCGCTGGGGCTTCTTGCCGGCCTGGGTCAAGGATCCGAAGGGCTTCCCGCTCTTGATCAATGCGCGCGGCGAATCCGTCCTGGACAAGCCGGCCTTTCGGAATGCCATACGGCGCCGCCGCTGCCTGATCCCAACCGACGGATTTTATGAGTGGCAGGCCGGCAACGGACCGGCAGCGCGGCGGCCTTATTTCGTCCGCGCCAAGCGCGAGCCCGGGGAAGAGGTCTCTCCGCTGGCCTTTGCCGGCGTCTTCGAGACTTGGACCGGCCCGAATGGCGAAGAACTCGATACCGTCGCCATCGTCACCACGACGGCGAACCGCACTTTGTCCGCTTTGCACGATCGCATGCCGGTCTTTATCACACCGGACGCTTTCGACATGTGGCTCGATTGTGCCCGTGTCGAGGCGGAGCTGGCCGCGAGTTTGATCAGACCGGCGGATGAGGATCTGCTCGAAGCTTATCCGGTTTCGACCGCGGTCAATCGCGTCGTCAACGATGCCGCCGCTCTGGTCGCGCCAGCGCCGGCCGAGATCGCGCAAGAGACCGCGCCCGAGGTGGCTGCGGTCAAGCCGGCAAGGCCAAGAGCGAAAAAGGCACGGGAGCCGAACGGCCAAGCGTCATTATTTTAGCTCAGGCATCATTTAGAATTTGCGTCTGAAAGGTGGCGCGTGCCTGTCCGGACTGCGCGTTGCACCGCGTGCAATCACGAATAGAAGTTGGCGGAGGTTGCGGTCAAATGGCCGAAAGCGAAATCGCCGAGCGAAACATGAGCCCTCTCTCCCGCATCGTTACCCGCGCGACCTATGGCATGAGCCAATTGTCGCGCGTCGCCTGGTATGTCGGCCACGGCATCGCGCTGCGCCGGCTCTCTAAGGCTGCCCGCCGCCAGAACGGTGCAACAACGCGACCGCAGGCCAAAACCGACGCGCCGGTGCCGGAGCGCAGCCGTCTCTACGCCGATATGGCCGAGCTGTTCATGCGGGACCTCGCCAATGTGGAAGCCGGCATCTACCCGCTTCCCGCCGATCACGACGGTTCGCTGCTCAGGCTTCTGCACCGCTCGCGGCTGTTCTTCGCCGACCTTCCCGATATTCATCAGCGCCGCGAGGCGCGCGCGCATGATGAAATCCTCAACGACGAGACCCGTGGCAAGCGGCCGCGCTATTATCTGCAGAACTTTCACTTCCAGTCCGGCGGCTGGATGACCGACGACTCCGCCGAGCGCTACGACACCCAGGTCGAAGTGCTGTTCAACGGCTCCGCCAATGCGATCCGGCGGCAGGCGCTGCCGCAGCTTCACGAGGTTTTTGCCGGCCGCGACCAACGCAAGCTGACGCTTCTTGATATCGGCTGCGGCACCGGCCGCTTTCTCGACTTCGTCAAGCAAGCCTGGCCACGGCTGCGCGTCCACGGCCTCGACATGTCGGAGGCTTATATCCGGCACGCGCAGCGGCATCTGCGCGGCCGCTCGCGCGCAAGTTTCGCCGTCGGCAAGGCCGAAGCGATCCCGCTGCCCGACAGCAGCCAGGACGCCGTCACCAGCATCTTTTTGTTTCACGAATTGCCGCCGAAGGTGCGGCGTGCTGCGTTACGCGAATTCGCCCGCGTGCTCAAGCCGGGTGGGCGACTGGTGCTGCTCGACTCGCTGCAGCCCGGCGATCGCCCGGATTATGTCGGATTGCTGGAGTTGTTTCCGCAGAATTATCACGAGCCGTATTATTCAAGCTATCTCGACGAAGATTTCGTCGCGCTGGCGTGGGATTGCGGGCTCGAGCACGTCCGCGATGTCAACGCCTTCATCTCTAAGGTGATGGTGTTCGACAAGCCGGCCGTGAAATAAGGCCGGTCGCGCCGCCAAGCCAGAGCATGATCCCGAAAAGTGGAACCCGGTTTCCGGAAGAGATCATACTCAAACGAAAAATCTACGCTGCGGCGTCGATTTTGCCGCCGCCGTCATAGACCTGATTGAAATCGAGCTCGGAGGCCGGCCCCGGTCGCTTGAACAGATAGCCCTGCAGCGAGGTGACGCCGGCGAGCCGCAGGATGCGGTATTGATCGACGGTTTCGATGCCCTCGGCGGTGGTGGCGATATTGAGATTCTGCGCCAGCGTCAAAGTCGCCGAGATGATGGCAGCGCATTCGCTGCGCTTGGTCAGGTTCTGCGTGAACGACTTGTCGATCTTGATCTTGTCGAACGGGAACATTGCCAGCTGGCTGAGCGACGAATAGCCAGTGCCGAAATCGTCGAGCACGATGGTGATGCCGATATTCTTGAAATGGCGCAGTGCCGGCAGGCATTCGGCCGCCGATTCGATCAGCGCCGTCTCGGTGATTTCCAGTTCCAGCCGCTCCGGCGGCAGGCCGGACGCGGCGAGGCTGCGCATCACGACGCCGGACAAATCGGCCTTGCGGAATTGCACCAGCGACAGATTGACGGCGAGCTTGATATCGGCCGGCCATTTCGCGGCTTCGGCGCAGGCGGCGTTGAGCACCCATTCGCCGATCTGCGTGATCAGGCCGGTCTCCTCGGCGAGCGGAATGAACTTGTCGGGGAAGATCAGCCCCTTGGTCGGGTGCCGCCAGCGCACCAAAGCTTCGGCGGCGCAGGCCTTGCGCGTTTTGGT
>DATAQN010000074.1:0-63548 GCA_036264635.1 Xanthobacteraceae bacterium
TACGTTCCGCTACAAGATGTATGCGGTGATGATCTCGGCGGCGGTGACGGCGTTCGCCGGCGTGTTCTACGCCTTCTATTACAACAATCTTTTTCCCGAACAGGTTTTCAGCATTTCACGTTCGATCGAGATCATTCTCGGTCCGATCATCGGCGGCATTGGCACGCTGTTCGGACCGATCCTCGGCGCCTTCGTGCTCACCGGCCTTGCCGAGGCGCTCAATGCCGTGATGCTGCATTTCGGGCTCGATCTGCCCGGCGCCAAACAGGTGTTCTACGGCCTTTGCCTGCTTATCGTCGTGCTCGCACTGCCCAACGGCATCTGGCCATGGCTGGCGCGCCGGCTTCGCCTCGCCGGAGACGCGCAATGACGGCGCTGCTTTCGGTGCAATCCGTCAGCAAGCGTTTCCGTGGGCTGCTGGCTGTCGATCATGTCAGTTTCGATGTGTCGGAAGGAGAGATATTCGCCGTGATCGGCCCCAATGGCGCTGGCAAGACGACACTGTTCAATCTGATCGCTGGCGCCATGCCGCCCAGCGACGGCGCGATTGTTTTTGCCGGCGCGCGGATCGACGGCATGACGGCGGACGCGGTCTGCCGCCGCGGTCTCGCGCGCACCTTTCAGCTGGTGCGGCCGTTTCCGGCGCTCAGTGTCTTGGACAATGTCATGATCGGGGCTTTGCTGCACCAGCGCGATGTCGGTGCTGCGCGCGAAGCCGCGCTGGGCCTGCTGCGAAAGCTTGATCTCTTCGACAGGCGCGGCCAGCCGGCATCGGCCCTGACATTGCCGGACCGCAAGCGCCTCGAAGTGGCGCGCGCGCTGGCCACCGGCCCGCGGCTGCTTTTGCTCGACGAGGTGATGGCAGGTCTGCGGCCGACCGAGACCGACCGCATGGTCGCAACGCTGCTGGCGCTGAATCGTGAGAACGGATTGACCATCGTTCTGATCGAGCATGTCATGCGCGCGGTAATGGCGCTGGCGTCGCGCGTGCTGGTGCTCGATCACGGCACGGCCATCGCCGAAGGCGCGCCGCAGGCGATCGTGCGCGATCCGGCGGTGGTGCAATCCTATCTCGGCCAGTCGCAACTCGAAGCCGGAACGCTGTGATGCTGCGCGTCGGGGAGCTCGATGTTTTTCATGGCGACGCGCAAGCGCTCGATGCCGTTTCGCTCGACGTCGCCGAGGGTGACATCGTCGCTATCGTCGGCTCGAACGGCGCCGGCAAAACGACGCTGATCCGCACCATCGCCGGCATGCATCGGCCTGCGCATGGCCGGATCCTGTTTCGTGACACCGATATCACCGGCTGGCCAAGCCATCGCGTCTGCGATTTCGGCATCGGACAGGTTGCCGAAGGCCGTCAGGTTTTTCCGACGCTCACCGTCGACGAGAATCTTGCTATGGGTGCCATGCTGCCGCGGGCGCATGCAGCGCGCGTCAAGAATCGCGAGCGTGCCCTCGCTTTATTCCCGCGGCTCGCCGAGCGGGCGCGGCAGCCGGCCGGCACCCTATCGGGCGGCGAGCAGCAGATGCTCGCGATCGGGCGCTGCCTGATGGGGGCGCCGGAGCTCATCATGTTCGACGAGCCGTCGCTCGGCCTCGCGCCGGCGATCGCGCATGGCGTGCTCGAGGTGATCCGCGACCTCAATCGCGACGGCGTCACCTGTCTCCTGGTCGAACAGAATGTCGCGCTGTCGCTGAAGCTCGCGAGCCGGGCCTATGTGTTGGAGAATGGCCGCATCACGCTCACCGGCAGCGGCGCGGAACTATTGTCCGATGACCGCGTGCGGAGCGCTTATCTCGGGCTGTGAAACTTCTGGACGGTCGTGGGTGGCTTTGTCTTCCCTAGAGCCGTCATGGCCGGACTTGTTCCGGCCATCCACGTCTTTCCGTGCTGTAAAGACGTGGATGCCCGCGACATAGGCGAGCGAAGCGACGCCGTTCTTTGAACGGCTATGCGCGGGCATGACAACAACAACGAATCTTGCTCAGACCGCAGGCCGCCGGATTTTTTCCATCAGCGCGGCCAATGCGCTGACGCGCGCGCCGAGCGGAGCCAGCGGGAAGGCCTGGCGCAACCGTCCGTAAACCTGGGAGACGCTCGGCTCATCGAGATCGGCAAGCGCCGTCGCCATGGCCCGCGCCAATTCGGCTTCCGAACGTCCGCTGATGAGCGGTGGGACCATGGTCACTTCGCCGAGCGGCATCGGTGGTTGTATCCGCAATGTGACACGGCGCGCGCCCATCTTCAGCTCCAGTCAGATTATGGCTCTCTCCCTAACGCGTCAGATTCGAAACGGTTCCCGCGCACATGAAACGGCCCGGATCGCGGTGCGCGCGATCCGGGCCGAAGCTTCCGGCGGATTGTGAAGCCAGAACCTATTTCAGCGGCGGGCCGATCGTGACATTGAGCGTGCCGACCCCTTCGACCTCGCATTCGATCTTGTCGCCGGCCACCGTTGCGGCGACGCCCGAAGGTGTACCGGTCATGATGATGTCGCCGGCTTCGAGCTCCACCATCTCCGAAAGCTTGGAGATGATTTCCGGCACGTTCCAGATCATCTGATTGAGATCGCCGTCCTGGCGCAGCTTGCCATTGACCTTGAGCGTGATGCGGCCTTTGGCCGGATGCCCGGTCTCGGAAGCCGGCTTGATCGGACCGCACGGCGCCGAATGATCGAACGCCTTGCCAACTTCCCACGGCCGCTTGATGTCGCGCGAGGCGATCTGCAGGTCGCGGCGCGTCAGGTCGATGCCGACGGCATAGCCATAGACGCAGTCGAGCGCTTTCTCGGTCGGGATATTGCGGCCGCCGCTCTTGAGCGCGACGACGAGTTCAACCTCGTGGTGCATATCCTTGGTCAGCGACGGATAGGGCGAGGTGCCGCCGTCCGGCACGATGGCGTCGGCGGGCTTGGCGAAGAAAAACGGCGGCTCGCGCACGTCGTTGCCCATCTCCTTGATGTGCTCGACGTAGTTGCGGCCGACACACCACAAGCGGCGGACCGGGAAATATTTGCTGGTGCCGGCGACCGAGATGGCGGCCTGCGACGGCGGCGGGATCACGTAACTCTTGGTATCAGTGCTCATATTAGTCTTCAGGTTGGAGGGACGGTCTTGAGTGTTGCAAAGGGGAGGACTCAGGCGGAGCGGGCGATCTCCGGTACCGGCGCCGGTGCGATCTGGATCTCCGGCGCGGGTGAAGACTGCTCCTTGAGCTGCATGCGATAGAAGCCCGCATAGCGGCCGCCCTTGCGCAGCAATTCGTCGTGCCGTCCGCTTTCCACGACCTGTCCGTTCTCGACCACAAGGATCGTATCGGCATGCATGATCGTCGACAGCCGGTGAGCGATGACGAGCGTGGTGCGGCCTTTACATAGTTCGGCGATGGCTTCCTGGACGTACCGTTCGGATTCGGAATCGAGCGACGCGGTCGCTTCGTCGAGCAGGATGATCGGCGCGTTCTTGATCAACGCGCGGGCGATCGAGATGCGCTGGCGCTGGCCGCCGGACAATTGCATGCCGTGCTCGCCGACTTGGGTGTCGTAGCCTTGCGGGAAGCTCATGATGAAATCATGCGCATGCGCGGCCTTGGCGGCGGCGATGATCTCAGTGTCGCCGGCGGCGAGCTTGCCGAGCGCGATGTTCTCGCGGATCGTGCCGCGGAACAGGTGCACGATCTGGCCGACATAGGCGATCTGATGACGCAACGAGTTGCGCGATACCTCCACCACGTTCTGGCCATCGATCAGGACGCGACCGGAGCTGACATCGTAAAAGCGTAGCAGGAGATTGAGCACAGTTGATTTACCGCCGCCCGACGGCCCAACCAGCGCGGTCACTTGTCCTGGCTGTGCGACAAAGCTCATGTCGCGCAACACCGGTGTGTCGGCGCGATAAGCGAAGTTGACGCGATCGAATTCGATGCGCGAGTCCGTCAGCTTGAGCGCCGGCAGATGGTCGTCACTCGGCTCGCCCAGCGGGCTGTCGATGATCTCGTAGAGCACGCGCACACCGACGAGATTGTTGTTGAGATCGATATTGAGGCGCGCCAGCCGTTTGGCCGGCTCATAGGCGAGCAGAAAGGCCGCCATGAAGGAGACGAATTCGCCCGGCGTCGCACCGGTCTCGATCACGCGATAGCCGCCGTAGATCGACGCCAGCGCGATGGTGAAGCCGCCGAGCATTTCCATGATCGGGCTGGCGCGGTTGGAGACGCGCGCCATTTTGTTGGATTCGTGCTGGACCGAGGAAACGCTCTCGTCGAGCCGCCGCCGCATCTCGTCCTCGAGCCCGAAGGCCTTGACCATGCGCATACCTTGCAGCGACTCTTGCATGGTCTCGATGATGCGGGTGCCGCCGGTGAATTGCATGCGCGCGATACCGCGCACGCGGCGGATGACCTTGCGCAGGAAAAAGAACGCGGGCGGCGCGCCGATGAAGCCGATCAGCGACATCGCCGGGTCCTGGATCACCATAACGACGCAGAGCCCGATCAGCGACATCAGATCGCGGCCGATGGCGGTGATGAGAAGGTTGATCACCTGGCTGACGGCATTGGCGCCGGTGGTCAGGCGGGCGATGAATTCTGAGGAATGGCGGTCGGCAAAGAAGCCGATATCTTGGTTGAGGAGCTTGTCGAACAGGCGCCGCTGGTTATTGGCAATGATGCTGTTGCCGATCCAGGACAGCGTGACAGTGGCGGCGTAGGTCGCAAATCCCTTCGCCGCAAAGATCAGCATCGCCACGATGCCGATGACGACGATGCCGTGATAGTTGCGGTTGACATAGGCCTCATTCGTCATGGTGCCGAGCAGATAGGCGGTCAGCGCGGTGGCGGCGGCTGCAATGCCCATCAGTGCAAAGGCCAAGACGTAGCGCGGCCAATATTCGAGCGCTTCGTCCACGAGCAGGCGGCGGATCAGAGGCCAGGTCGGATAATCGTCCTTGGAAGGCGCCGTATCGGCTTTCATTACCCCATCCATTTCGCGCTGCGGCAGGGCGCGCACCCGCCCGTTCCTTGCCCGGAAGGGAGGGGCATTTCAAGTGGCTTCGGGGCTTGCCATTGACTCGATTGGATTTTCGGCCTTGGCAGGCGTGCTTTGTGGCTGCCGCCCGGAGCCTTAAGCGCGGCCGTCGGCGGTGTGGGGAGCAGAGGCGGCGCGCCGCCTCATGAGTTCCCGTTCCCAGGCCAGTGCGTGGTCCACGACGGTCGAGAGGTCGTCAAAACGCGGCTGCCAGCCGAGTGCGGCGCGCGCCCGCGCGCTTGCAGCGACAATCTGCGCCGGATCGCCTTCGCGCCGCGGCGCCATCTCGACCTTGAAGTCGGCGCCGGAGACGCGTTTGACCATGTCGATGACTTCAAGAACCGAGAAGCCGTGGCCATAGCCGCAATTGAGTGTCAGCGACGATCCGCCATTGCGCAAATGGCGCAGCGCATCGAAATGCGCGCGCACCAGATCGCTGACGTGGATGTAGTCGCGGATGCAGGTGCCGTCCGGCGTCGAATAATCGGTGCCGAAAACTTGCAGCTTCGGCCGCAAGCCAAGCGCCGTTTCGGCTGCGACCTTGATCAGATGCGTGGCCATCGGGCTCGATTGCCCGGTGCGGTTTTTTGGATCGGCGCCGGCGACATTGAAGTAGCGCAGAATGACATGCGACAGCCCGTAGGCACGGCCGGCGTCGCCCAGCATGATTTCGGTCATCAGCTTCGACCAGCCATAGGGCGAGATCGGCTGTGTCGGCGCGTCTTCCGGCACTGGAATGGTCACGGGATTGCCGTAGACCGCGGCTGTCGATGAGAAAATGAAGCGGCGCACGCCGGCGTTGACCGCGCATTCGATCAGCGCGCGCGAATTGGCGGTGTTGTTGCGGTAATAGCCGAGCGGATCGCGCACCGAATCCGGCACCACGATCGAGGCGGCGAAATGAATGATCTCGCCGACACCGTGATCGCGGATCAGCTTGGAGACGAGCGGCTGATCGCCGGTCTCGCCGACAATGAGCGGCACGCCGCTGGGCACCGCCCAGCGGTGTCCGGTCGAGAGGTTGTCGAGCACGACCACCTGCTCGCCGACGTCGCGCAGCTCGTTCACCATCTGGCTGCCGATATAGCCGGCGCCGCCGGTGACCAGGACCGTCATGAGATCGCCCTCCCTCGACGCGCTCCCGAGATCATCGCCAAAAAGATCCCTTCGCCTATACCGATTCGATGAATCCCTCGTTAGGCGGGCTGTCCCAGGCCGTTTGCCAGAAGGGCCGTGGCCAAGGCCTTTTGCACAGCTGCGAGGACCTGATCCGGCGCGATCTCGGTCATGCAGCGGTGATGGCCGAGGCGGCAGACCGGTTTGTGGCATGGCCGGCAGGGCAGGGCGCTTGTCGTCTCGATCGTTGCTGCAAGGGGATTGAGCGGCGCCCAGTGCCAGGGGCTGGTTGGGCCAAATATGCCGATGGAGGGCGTGCCGAGCGCGGCTGCCACATGCAAAAGGCCGGAATCGTTAGAGATCGCCGCGGCGGCGCCCGCCATGGCCAGAACGGCGTCGCGCAGATCGGTGCCGGTAAGGTCGCGGGCCGCGCTGTCTCCGACGATATCCACAGCTAAAGCCTTTTCGCCCGGGCCGCCCAGGATCCAGACCGCAAAGCCCTCGGCCAGGAGTTTTCGCGCGACGGCCGCATAAGACTCCGCGGGCCAGCGTTTTGACGGTCCGACCGCGCCTGGCGCGAGCGCCACGACAGGGTGCCCGTCGTCGAGCCCGCGTCGCTTTCGCCAAGCCTCGATTTCGTCAGGCGAAACCCTGAGCTCGGGCAAGGGCCAATCCGCCGGTATTTCGGCCCCCGGCGGCAAGGCCAGTACGCCACAGCGGTCCACCATACGCGGCAGCTTTTTTTCGCCCGGCCGGAGGTCGTTGAGCAGAAAATAACGCGCCTCGCCGACAAAGCCGGTCCGTTGGGGGATACCGGCGAAAAAAGGCGCCAGCGCCGCCTTCCAGGTGCGCGGCATGACCAACGCGGTGCCGTAACCTTCGGCGCGCAGGCGTGCCGCCAGGGCGCGCTGCTGCCGCAGCGCCAGCTGGTTTCGGGGGAGGTCGACAATGAGGGCCTTGCGAATCCCGGGCATGTAGTCGGTCAGCGGCGCGCAGAGCGTGCTCGACAGCATGTCGACTGGGCGGTCCGGAAATCGCTGCCGGAGCACCTTTACGACGGAGTGGCAGCGCACGAAGTCGCCGATCCAGAGATAGGGGACGATAAGTATGGGCGAACTCGCGCGCGGCTCTCCCGCACGCTGAGAACTCACCATATGATATGAATCATTATTCATATCTTATAGAATGAATTTATATTCACTCTTTCCCTTTGCGATTCTTTGGCTAGCCTGCCGGCTTTGTACTGTCCAGTGTTGCGCGCGGGCGGAGACTATAGGCAAAAGACTAGGACTATGAGCAAAGCCTTGAGGCGGAAATCCTCGGGCGAAGGCGGCGGGCGTTAGGAATAGGTGCTTCATGGTGGGCGGCGCGGCGCTCATCTCTGTCATCGTCACGACTTATAACCGTGAGGACGCGCTCGACGCGGCCCTGCGGGCGCTATCCCGCCAATCGGACAACGATTTCGAGATCGTCATCGCCGACGATGGCTCGCGGCAAGAAACACGGGCGCTCGTCGAAGGCTGGCGCCCGCGCTTGCGCGTGCCATTGAAGCATGTTCGCCACGAGCATCGCGGTTTCCGCGGCGGCGAAATTCGCAATCGCGGCATCGTCGCGAGTGCGGGAGAGCTTTGCATCTTTCTTGACGGCGATTGTCTCGCCAACGCTGATTTCGTCGCCACGCATCGCCGGCTGGCCGAATCGGGCTGGTTCGTCACCGGCAACCGCATCCTGTTGTCGCGCGAACTGACCGAATCTGTGCTCGCGCAAGGCGAGCCGGCAGAGCAGTGGTGTTACGCGACGCTCACGCAGGAGCGGCTGCGCGGCGGCATCAACCGGCTGATGCCGACGCTGCGCCTGCCGCTTGGGCCGTTGCGCAAGCTGACGACCCGCAGCTGGCGAGGCGCGCAGACCTGCAATCTCGCGGTCGCCCGCAGCGATCTCGACCTTATCGACGGCTTTGATTGCAGCTATGCCGGCTGGGGGCTGGAGGACTCCGATCTCGTGGTACGTCTCCTCCGTGCCGGCGTGCGGCGCAAGGACGGCCGCTTTGCCACCGGCGTATTGCATCTGTGGCACCCGCCCAACGACCGCTCGCAATTGGCCACCAATCAGAAGCGGCTCGACGAGGTCATCAGCGGTACCTGTACTCGCGCGCTGCGCGGCATGTCCGCGCTCCATGGCGACGACGATGTGCCGGCCGTACAGAATTCGGCGGTGGTGCAATGACGGAGCCCATTCATTTGCCGAGCGCGGCGCGGGTCTTGGTGATCGCGCTGCGCCGGTTGGGCGACGTGCTGCTGACGACGCCATTGATCCGCAGTGTGAAACGCGCATTCCCCGATGCCGCAATCGATGCGGTGGTCTTTGCCGGCACCGAAGGCGTTCTCGCCGGCAATGCCGACCTGACAAATGTTCTGGCCATCCCGCAGCGGCCGAATCCTGGCGATACGGTTGCGCTGTTGAAGCGGATCGCCAGGCGCTACGATCTCGCGCTGTCGACGCAGACCGGTGATCGGCCGACGACGCTCGCCGTCATCGCCGGCTGGCAGAGTGCGGGCCTCGTGGAAGCGGAGGGACTTGCGGCTACGGCCAAGCGCTTTCTGCTCAGCCGCGCGTGTGTCACCGACCGCAATCAGCATCGCGTTCTCGACATGCTGCGGCTCACCGAATTGCTCGGCATCCCGGCTGTTGCGGAGGTGGTTGGTCCGTCCGGTCCGGTGCGGCTCGGGCTCGTGCCGCAGCGATCCTATGCCGTCCTGCATGCAGCGCCGATGTTCACCTACAAGCGCTGGACCATCGAGGGCTGGCGCAACCTGGCCGCCGCTCTGAGTGAGCGCGGCCTCGACATTGTCGTCACCGGCGCGGCATCGGATCGGGCCTATCTCGACGGTATCTGGCAAAACGGCGACAAGGACTGCGATGTGACGCGGCTCGACGGCAAGCTTGAATGGCCCGAACTCGCCGCAGTGATCGGTGCCGCGCGGGCCTATATCGGCCCCGACACCGCGATCACCCATCTTGCTGCAGCGTCCGGCGCGCCGACCGTGGCGCTGTACGGCCCGACTGATCCGCGCCTCTGGGGACCGTGGCCGCGCGGCGGGCTCGATCATGCCTGGGAGTCGTCCGGCACCATCCAACGGCGCGGCAATGTCTGGCTCGTGCAAAACCCGCTGCTCTGTCTGCCGTGCCAGCAGGAAGGCTGCGACCGCCGGCTCGACAGTCACAGCCAATGTCTCGATGCACTGACCGTTGCACAGGTCGTGTCCGCGGTCGATGAAGCACTGGCTATGCGGCAGGCGGCGTGACCCGGCGCAAAGCCGCGCCGGAATTCTGCGTGAGGGTCGCGATGCCGGTGCGCGTGTCATAGACCGGCTGCCAACCGGCGGCGACGAGCTTGCCGCAATCGACCCGCAAGTTGCCGCAATAGCGATCCCAAAGGCCGCCGAGCCGCACGAAGCGCAGCGGCACTTCAACATATCGTACCTGCGACGGCAGCAGCAGCGCGCGGCGGCCCTCGGCGTGCCGTATCGCTCTGATCAGATCGGCCATGTTCGGTGGAATTCCAGGATCGGCGACCAGATAAACTTCGTTGCTCGCCGCAGGCAGCGCGACAAAGAATTTCACGGCGGACAGAAAATTGTCGATGCCAAGATAAGAGCGCCGATTGGTGAAATCGCGGATCGGCAGCGGCATGGGCGAAACCGCCGCGCGCAGCAGAAATGCCAGCCCGCCGGTCATACCCGGCCCGTAAACCGGTGCGAGCCGCATGATCGTAAACGGCACACCGGATGCGCGTAGCGCCGTCTCGGCGGCAAGTTTCGAGCGGCCTTGCGCGTCGGCGGGCATGGCCGGATCGCCTTCCGTGAGCGCGTGATCGGCAGCGGATCCGTTCTGTGCCGAGAGCGAAGACGCAAAGATGAAATGGCGGATGCCGGCCTCCGCTGCCGCTGCAGCGAGCCGTGCCGTGGCTTGATGATTGATGAGCTCATAGAGCGCTGGGCGTGCGCGCAGCTTGCGCTCTATCCCGGCGAGATGGATCACGGTGTCGACGCCATTCAGCAGCGGCCGCCAGTCGAAGCTTTGCTGCAGATCATGGTGCTGCACGACTTCAACGTCGGTGCCGAGGGGCGGATTCGGCAGGCGACGAACGGCGGCGCGAACGTTCGCTCCACTCGCGGCAAAAGTGGCGACCGCGGCACGGCCGAGAAAGCCGGTGGCGCCAGTGATCAGCAAGCGGCGACACGCGCGATTGGGCTCGCGCTTGTCGCGGTCGCTTTCCGCCGTTACGTCGCCGTGCCAATTCTGAGTCATGTTTCAATGCGCGGATGCGCAGATCGCCGAATCAATCGCAGCGGCAAAATAAGGAGTGGGCATGACACTTCATATCGTGCCTCATAATACTATGCGCTAATAGAGCGGTTGCTGCACCGGCGCAGTCGGCCGGCCGAGTGCGCCGGATATCAGATCGAATTGCGTGTAGGATTGCCCATCGCAGCCGTCCGTTTCGACGGCATAGTGCGCATCGCTGATGATGTTGTCCTGAAGGAAGATGGCATAGGTCCGCTTGTGGCCATGGTCATCGAACCGCACGCAAGCAAGCCAACTCCAGCCTTTGACGGTATTGACCCAGCGCAAACCGGAAATCTCGTAGCCGTCGTAGATGCTCGTGTCCTTCAATGTGCCTTGCAGAAATTTCGCGGCCCGCGAAACGTAGGGCGGCTGCGGCCCGGGCGATTGGTCGTTGTCGGGCAGCGCGATCGGGCTGCATCCCGACATTGCGGCCAGCATGGCGAACAGGGCTGCGCGCCGTACCATCAGCCGGATCGCAGGAATGAGGCGAAAAAACCACAGTCCCGCCACGAAAATTGTCCATCTGGACGCAGGTTTAGCCGATTGGAAAGGCAGTCGTCCGTATCCTACAACGGGGTGCGGCGAGTGGGGTGTCGCGAAGCAACTGGTTGGCATGACGACACTGCTAATGACCGGCAACACGATCGGACAAGATGGTTAAACGCGCTCGATGCCGTTGCCGAGCGGGTCGAATAACTCGGCGATCAGTATGACTATAAAACGGCTTCGCGCCGCAGGCGCTTTGCTTTGCCTTGCCGCGATGCTCGGCGCCTGTGCTCCGTTTTCCGGCTATGTGGCCGATCATGTGCCGCATTGGGCCGGCGGCCTGCCGCCCGATGCGCCGCCGCGGCCGGGCGCTCCCGGCTATGACGACTTCATCGCGCATGGTGAGCCGGCGCAAACGACTGCCACGCCGCCTTCCGGCGCCGAGCCCGGCGCTGCATCCACCACGACGGGCACCGCAACTCCCATCGGTGCGATCCCCCCCAACAGCGCTGCTATGACGAGCGAACCGCAATTCCAAGCCCGCAACGGCCAGACGCAGAACGGCCAAGCGCAAAACAGTCAAGCGCAGAAAGGGAAGAAGCGCAGCCATTCCCCCGCCGCACCGGCTCAGGCGAGCGCCCAGCGGGCGCCGCAGGCCGCAGCGCCAGCCGAGCCCGTTGAAGCTCCGGCCGGCGAGGATCCGAGCGTCGTCAAGGGCGGCCTCTACTAGAGCAAGACTGTTTGCGATTGCCTCCTGATCGCGCAAAGGCGACGTCACGCCACGCCGGCGCGCAGCAAATCGTGAAAATGCACGATGCCGATCGGACGGCCCGCTTCCACGACCATCAGCGCCGTGATCTTCGAGGCATTGAGGATTTGCAGCGCCTCGCTCGCCAATTGATCGCCGCGAATGGTCTTCGGTGACGTGGTCATCACCGCATCGACCGGCGCCTGTAAAAGGTCGACGCGCATGTGCCGGCGTAAATCGCCGTCAGTGATCACGCCGGCGAGTTTGCCGCTCTGCTCGGTCACGGCGACGCAGCCGAAGCCCTTGGCCGACATTTCAACAATCGCTTCCGACATCGGCGCACCGCGCCTGATCAGCGGAACCGCCTCGCCGGGATGCATGACATCGCGCACGAATTTCAGGGCTGCTCCAAGCTTGCCCCCGGGATGAAACACGCCGAAGTCGAGCGCGGTGAAGCCTCTGGTCTCAAGTAGCGCCATCGCCAGCGCATCGCCCAGCGCAAGCTGCATCAAGGACGACGTCGTCGGCGCGAGATTGTGCGGGCAGGCTTCGCTCGCTTCCGGCAGCGTCAAGACGATATCGGCAGCCTGGCCGAGCGTGCTCTCGGCATTCACGGTGATCGCGATCAGCGCGATGCGGAAGCGGCGGGAATAGGTGATCAGGTCTTTCAGTTCCTCGGTCTCACCCGACCAGGACAAAGCCAGCATCACATCGTCGGACGTGATCATGCCGAGGTCGCCGTGGCTCGCATCCGCGGCGTGAACGAAGAAAGCCGGCGTTCCGGTCGACGCGAGAGTCGCGGCGATCTTGCGTGCGACGTGGCCGGATTTGCCCATGCCGGTGACGATCACGCGGCCGCGCGCTTCGCGAATAGTCTCGACGGCGGCGGCAAACGGCGCGCCGAGCCCATCCGACATCGCCGCCGTCAGCGCGGCCAAGCCGCCAGCTTCGGTCGCGAAGGTCCGCAGCGCCGAGGCGATGTGGGGGCCCGGCTTTTTGGCGTCCGACGCATTCATCTTCGCACGTGTCCTCACCCGCAACTCCACATTCGAACCGCGCGCCAGCTGCCGCCCTGCCTGACAATCCGAGTTTAGTTGCCCCAGGCCGCAAAGGCATCAGCGAAAGCACGGTCGCCGGGGGGACCCTTTTCGAGCGCCAGAATGGCGCGGCCGCCATTGTTATAGACGATCGGAATGTCGAACCACGGCCGGCTCTTTAGCAGCTGAATATTGCGTTGCAGATCGGCGTCGACGGCCGACAGGCCAATCAGAAAGAAGCCGTTGGTGACCTTCACGGCGAGACCCGCAAGCGGCGTGCCGCGTGCCTGTTCAGATTCCTTCATCAGCACGCCGGGCACGTTGGCGACGCCGCCACCGGGAAAATCCGGCGGTACATTGAACATGATCTCGATCGTGTGACTTGCCGGAAGCGCCTGGTCGGTATTCCGCCGCAGCGTCCAGGTGACGGTCATATGCTGTTCGGGAATTTCGATATCGGCGCGCACTTCCAGTTCAGGCGCGAGCCCGGTGCCGGGAGATACGGTCTGGGTGCGCCAGACGGCCGACCCGACATATTGTTTGCCCTGAGGATTGTTCGGATCTTCCTGATAGAGCACGACGCGCTGGGCCACCGCGGGGCCGGCCTGGTTGCTCGCCGTCCCGGCCCCTGCGCCCACGCCCTGGTCCTGCGGCACGCGCCCGGGGAATTTCGGCTCCGCGGTCGGCGCTTGCGCCGATTGGGTCTGCCGCGCACGCAGATGGGAAAAGAACTGGTAGAGATGGCTGATATTGGTCCACTGCCACGACACCGTGGCCACGAGGCCGCCGAGAATAATCAGCACGACCGCAAGCTGGGCGAGGCCGCGATAGGAGCGCGGCGGACGTGGCTCCTCATAGTGCTCGTCGTGTTCTTTTCCGTAGCCCCGCGCGCCCGGCCCGGGGAACGCCGCGTCTTCGTCCTCCATTTGATAGGACGGCTCGAGCGAGCGCATCTGCGACGTATCTTCGAGGATGTCGGAGTCGTCGGCATTGAATCGCGGCTCGAGACGTCCGCGGGCCGGTGGCGCGCCCTCGTCGGCATGATGTTGCGGCGAAGAGTTGGAATAGAAGTCACGCGTGTCGCGCGCCGTCTTGGCGGCCTGCGCCGACGCCGAGCCGAGATCGTCGACCTCGTTGACGACATTGCGGAAATTCTTGAGTCCATCGCGCGGAGCCGGCGCGGTGCGCGCATTCAATAGGCGGTTGCGTGCGCTTGATTGGGCGGACGGGCTGGCTGGCTCATCGGGCGGGAGATTGCCGGAGGGGCGCAGCATCGGCGGCTCGGCCCGCGGCGGTGCCGGTTGCGCTGCCGGCTGCGGCGGCGGGGGTGGAGGCGGAGGAGGCGACGGCTGAGCCGGCGTCCGCGGCGGGGCCGGATTCGGCCGTAAGGACGGCGCTGGGCGCGGCTCGGTGCGCGACCTGCGTACCGCTTCGGCTTCAACTTTGCGGATGGCGTCTTCAAGCGCCAGCCGCTCCCGCGTGATGTCCGCCTCCGAAAGCGGCGGATCGATGCCGCGCAATTGCGCCACCAGTGCCGCGCGCGCCCGCTCATAGAGCCCCCGGCGGGCTTCGCCGGTACTGCTGCCTAGGCCTTCGACGGCGCGGGCGATGAGCGGGTGATAATCTGCCATTTTATCAGTTTACGCCTGTTACCAGTTTACGGCTCACGCAAGCCGCATCTCAAGCTTCGAACGGATTCTCCATGAGGATCGTGTCCTCGCGCTCAGGGCTGGTCGACAACAAGGCGGCGGAGCAGCCGATCAGCTCCTCGATCCGCCGCACATATTTGATCGCTTGCGCCGGCAAATCCGCCCACGAGCGGGCATGCGCGGTCTTCTCGCGCCAGCCGGTAATGGTCTCATAGATCGGCTCGACTTTCGCCTGGGCATGTTCGCTGGCCGGCAGGTAATCGATCTCGCGGCCATCGAGCCGGTAGCCGATGCAGACCTTGATCTCATCGAAACCGTCGAGGATGTCGAGCTTGGTCAGCGCCAGACCATTAATGCCGCTGGTGCGGACGGTCTGACGCACCAGAACGGCGTCGAACCAACCGCAGCGTCGCGGCCGGCCGGTCACCACACCGAATTCCTTGCCGCGCTCGCCCAGCATTCGGCCGATCTCGTTGTTCTGCTCCGTTGGGAACGGCCCCTCGCCGACCCGCGTCGTATAGGCCTTGCAAATGCCGAGCACATAGCCGATCGCGCCTGGTCCGAGCCCCGATCCCGTCGCCGCCTGCGCCGCTACCGTATTCGAGGACGTGACAAATGGATAGGTGCCATGATCGACGTCGAGCAATGCGCCTTGTGCACCTTCAAATAAGATGCGTTTGCCTTCGCGGCGTTTCTGCTCGAGCAGCGACCAGACGGAATCCATGTAAGGCAGCACAAGTGGCGCGACTTTCAGCAGGTTCTTATGCAATTCGGCCGGGTCGACAGGCTCGATCTCCAAGCCTTTGCGCAGGGCATTGTGATGCGTCAAAAGCCGCTCGATCTTGCGATCAAGCGTCGCACCGTCGGCGAGATCCATCAGGCGGATGGCGCGCCGGCCGACCTTGTCCTCGTAGGCCGGGCCGATGCCGCGGCGCGTCGTGCCGATGCGCAGCGCCGCATTAGCTGATTCGCGAATGCCGTCGAGTTCGCGATGCAGCGGCAGGATCAGTGCGGTATTTTCAGCAATGCGCAGATTGTCGGGCGTGACGGCAATGCCCTGTTTCTTGAGATTGGCGATCTCGTCGAGCAGCGCCTGCGGGTCGAGCACGACGCCGTTGCCGATGACCGAAAGCTTGCCCGGCCGCACTACGCCTGACGGCAAGAGCGACAGCTTATAAGTGACGCCGCCAATGACCAGCGTATGGCCGGCATTGTGGCCGCCCTGAAAGCGGACCACGATATCCGCCTGCTCAGAGAGCCAGTCGACGATCTTGCCTTTGCCTTCGTCTCCCCACTGGGAGCCGACCACGACAACATTTGCCATGAGGAAGTATCCCCAAAGGGCCGATAAAAGTTGCGATGAATAGGATGTCGGCCTTAGCCGACTGTTTCGGATAAAGGATGCCGGTCGCGGAAGCAAGAAAAAGTGCTTCCCTGGGGCCCACCGTTTTCCCCGCAAGCCATTGGTTTGACGCCAAATTCGGCGTTTGTCCTGTGGATTAAGAAATCATCTTGGCGGCGTTTTGCCGCCCCGTTGGCGGGTTTTTGGATGCTGCACTGAGTCGCCCCCGAGCTGAAAGCGATGCCGTAAGCAGACTGATTCTCAGCCGACGAGGCACAGCGGCCCGAGGTGGGCCGCTGTGGATAACCGTTCGGAGCCTATCTCCGGGGCCTGCCGGACGGGCAGGCCGGGCATAATCAGAACCGCAGCGGCTTGACCTGCTGCACGTTCGGGATGTTCTGCACCTGCGCCAGCACGTCAGCCGGGACCGTACCATCGACTTCGACCAGCGCGATGGCGTTGCCGCCTTCCGATTCGCGGCCGAGATGGAAGGTCGCGATATTGATGCCGGCGGAGCCGAGCACGGTCGCGAAGCTTCCGACGAAGCCGGGCTTGTCCAGATTGGTGACATAGAGCATCGACGGACGGAACTCGGCGTCCATGCGGATGCCCTTGATGTTGACGACGCGCGGCCGGCCGTCGGCATAGACCGTACCGGCGACCGAACGGGTTTGCCGGTCAGTGACGAGCGTCACCGTGATCAGGCTTTCGTAATCGCTCTGCGCCTCGCGCCGCGTTTCTTCGACGGCGATGCCGCGCTCTTTGGCGACGATTGGCGCGGAGACGACATTGACGTCCTGCAGCATGGGGCGAAGGATGCCCGCGATCGCCGCAGACGTCAGCGCCTTGGTGTTCATCTGCGCGACGTGGCCTTCATAGGCGATCTGCACCTGTTTGATTCCAGTCTCGGTGAGCTGTCCGGCAAACGATCCGAGCTTTTCGGCAAGCTCCACGAACGGTTTCAGCTTCGGCGCTTCTTCGGCGCTGATCGAAGGAAAGTTGATGGCATTGGTGATGGCGCCGCGCAAAAGATAATCCGCCATCTGTTCGGCGACCTGCAGCGCGACGTTCTCCTGCGCCTCGGTGGTCGAAGCGCCGAGATGCGGCGTGCACACCACGTTGGGCAATTCGAACAGCGGGCTCGGCGGCGGTGGCTCCTCGCGGAACACATCGAGCGCCGCGCCGGCGACGTGGCCGGATTTCAGCGCTTCGATCAAAGCTGCCTCTTCGATCAGTTCGCCGCGGGCGCAATTGATCAGGCGTACGCCCTTTTTGGTGTGGCCGAGCGCCTGTGCGTTGATGATGTTGCGGGTCTTGTCGGTGAGCGGCGTATGCAGTGTGATGAAATCGGCGCGGCGCCACAATTCGTCGAGTTCGACTTTCTCGACGCCGAGATCGAGCGCGCGTTCGGCCGACAGGAACGGATCATAAGCGATCACTTTCATTTTCAGCCCGATGGCGCGGTCGGCGACGATCGAGCCGATATTGCCGCAGCCGATGATGCCGAGCGTCTTGCCGAAGATCTCAACGCCGAGAAACTTGTTCTTCTCCCACTTGCCGGCGCGGGTCGAAGTGTCGGCCTCGGGAATCTGCCGGGCCAGCGACAGCATCAGGGTGATGGCATGTTCGGCGGTGGTGATCGAATTGCCGAACGGCGTGTTCATCACGATGATGCCGCGCGCGGTGGCGGCAGGAATGTCGACATTGTCAACGCCAATGCCGGCGCGGCCGATCACCTTCAGGCTCTTGGCCTTTTCGAGGATCTTCGGCGTCACCTTGGTCGCGGAGCGGATCGCAAGCCCGTCGAAGCCGTTGATGGCCTCGGCGAGTTTCTCTTTGTCCTTGCCGAGATTGGGTTGGAAATCGACTTCGACGCCGCGATCCTTGAAAATCGCAACGGCAGCCGGCGACAACGCATCGGAGATGAGGACCTTGGGAGTCATGGTCTTTGCCTCTTCTACCCCCCTGCAGGGGGAGGGTCGGCCCGCAGGGCCGGGGTGGGGTAAACATTAAGCGGGTGGACGATCTGGCCAGAACAAATTGTGCGGCCACTGCCCCACCCCAACGCTCCTTCGGAGCGTTGAACCCTCCCCCTACAGGGGAGGGTGAAAAATCACGCAGCTTTGGCGAGTGCGTCCTTGGCTTTGGCGTAAGCCCAATCCAACCAAAGCGTCAGCGCCTCGACATCGGAGCGTTCGACCGTCGAGCCGCACCAGATGCGCAGACCGGGCGGGGCGTCGCGATAGGCGTCGATGTCATAGGCGATGCCTTCCTTGTCGAGCGCGGCGGCGACACTTTTCACGAAAGCCGCCTGCGCCTCGGCCGGCAGCCGGATAATGCTCGGATCGACGACCTTCAAACAGACCGACGTGTTGGAGCGCAGCTTCGGATCGGCCGCGAGAAAATCGATCCAAGCCGTGCGCGCCACCCAGTCGGCAATCGTCTTGGCATTGGCATCGGCGCGCGCCTGCAAGCCCTTGAGCCCGCCGGCCGATTGCGCCCATTCCAGCGCGTCGAGATAATCCTCCAGGCACAGCATCGACGGCGTATTGATGGTCTCGCCGACGAAGATGCCTTCGATGAGCTTGCCGCCTTTGGTCATGCGGAAGATCTTGGGCATCGGCCAAGCCGGCTCGTGACTTTCGAGGCGCGCCACAGCGCGCGGCGAAAGAATGAGCATGCCGTGGGCGGCCTCGCCGCCGAGCGCCTTCTGCCAAGAGAAGGTCACGACATCGAGCTTCGGCCAATCGAGGGCTTGCGCGAAAGCAGCCGAGGTCGCATCGCAGATGGTGAGCCCGGTGCGGTCGGCAGCGATCCAATCGGCATTGGGAACGCGCACGCCCGAGGTCGTGCCGTTCCAGGTGAAAACTACGTCGCTTGCCGGGTCGACCTTGCCTAGATCGGGCAGTTCGCCGTAGCCGGCTTTCAGGGTGGTGACGTCCTTGAGCTTGAGCTCTTTGATGACGTCGCTGACCCAGCCCTGGCCGAAGGATTCCCAGCTCAGCATCGTCACCGGCCGCGGACCTAACAGCGACCACAACGACATTTCGACAGCGCCGGTATCGGAGGCCGGCACGATGCCGATGCGATAATCGGCCGGCACCTGCAACACCTCGCGCGTAAGATCGATAGCGCGCTTAAGCTTTGCTTTGCCCGGCTTGGAGCGGTGCGAGCGGCCGAGAAGTGCGTCTTTGAGATTTTGTGAGGACCATCCGGGGCGCTTAGCGCAGGGGCCGGATGAAAAATGCGGCACTGCAGGCCGCACGGCAGGCGTGTTCAGCGTCATGATCTATCCTTCCAGATAGTCGCCCCTCGGTGGGGAGGGGTAGCCCGCCGCTGGAATTAAAGATTCAGGGCCGCGCCGTCAAGCGGCAAAAGGGATCTGAAAGAGAAAACGGCTTTTACCGGCGCTAGAGCATGATCCCGAAAAGTGGAAACCGGTTTTCGGAAAAGATCATGCTCAAGCAAAGATTCTGGACCTTGATCCGATTCAATTTAATTGGATCAAGGTCTAGAACTTGAAGCCGGCGCCGACGCGGGCGCTGGAAATCGTCGCCGTGATGTTGGCGAACGGCGCGAATTGCATGAACTCGTATTCGGCCCGCACGAAAATGTTCTGCGTGACCGCCACATCGAGACCGCCGCCGACCACGAAGCCATACAGTATCGCAGATGACTTGCTGGTGGCATTGGAGAAGTCGAAAGGTGAGCAGATGTTGTTGCTATCGCAGCCCGTACCGAAGATTTCCGCGGATACATTGTAGCTGCCGCGGCCTAAGGCGAGGCCGCCAAAGCCATAGGGCATGAAACTGCCGAGCACGTAGCCGAAGCGCGCGCGCGCCGAGCCGAAGTCCGTCACTTGGAGCGAGCCTGAGCCCGTAATGGTCGTTGTATAATTGATGCCGCTGGCCGACTCCCCGCGGGTGATAGGGTTGTTGACGGCGACCACCGAAAACGGTGCGTGTGTGTAATTGGCCTCGACGCCGAGCACCAAATCCTGCCACTGCGTATTATAGCCGACGAAGCCGCCCCAGCCGGTGCTGTTGGTGACATTGTTGTTTCTCAACACCGTTTCCGAGGAAACGTGATTCTGTGAGTCGAGCGTCGTGTCGCGCAGACTGTTGGCGACCAAAGGCTGTGTTGCTTTGGAGAAATCGACGTTGGCGCTCGAATAGTTGAATTGGCCGCCTGCATAGAAGCCGGCCCAGCGGGAAAATGCCGCCGGCCCGACGGTGAGCGGGCCGCGCAGCGTGTCCATGTCGAGATCGGCTGCGAGCGCGCTTGGCGCAAGCGCACAGACAAAAGCAGCACTGATGAGCCAACGCATCGGCCGCGCCCTTTTCATCGTCACGGGGCGCGATCATCAGGCATTAACCTTAATGGAGTGTTAGCTTGGCCGCTGCGGCCCGAGGGAGGCGGGGGAGGGGGAACAGGAGCGGCAGGCGGCCAGAGAAGAATGCCTTGATGTTGATTCGGTCTGCCGCAATAAAAACGGCGCGGTCGCCCGCGCCGTTTTGCAGTTTTTAGGACCGTCGCGGCCGGTTAGCCGCGGGTGCTGATCGGTGGCGGCACCACGATGCCGGTCGCGGCCGGGAAGCGCCAGCGGAAGCCGAGCATGATGTCGTTCGAAGTCAGATTGTCGACCTTGTAGGAGTCAGGATGGCAGCCGCCGATGCAGTTGATGCTGTCGGTGACCGATCCGTAGTTGAGATAGCGGTAGGCGAGTTCCATGGTGAAATTCTGCGTCACCGCGTACGAAATGCCTGCATGCAGCGCCCAGGCCACATTGGCCTTGGTCGGATTTTGGCCGCTGCCGCTGCCGGACTCGGCGATACCGGTATCGACCAGATCGTTGAACGTATTGAACGCGACGCCGACGCCGGCGCCGATGAACGGCGTCAAGCAGTTCCAGGTGCCGAGATCGATATAACCGTTGGCGAGGAGCACCGTTGACCGAATCGAGCCGGTATATTGGTCGCCGAACACGGCGGCGCTTCCCATGGGGTTGGTGAAGAGGCCGTAGGCATTGATCTGGGCCTTGGTACGATATTCGGCCGTGATGTCGGCACGGAACCAGTTGTTGAACTCGTAGCCAATGCCGGCGCCCAAGATGGTGGTATCGTCGATCGAGTTGTGCTGGATCTTGAAGTCGCTGACGTTGAGCGGATTCTGCTCGAAGATGAAGTTGGTCCGGTTGATGATCCCAACGCCAACATCGCCGCGCAGGTACCAGCCGCCTGCACAACAGGGCTCGGCAACGACGGGCTGATAGACCGGTGGCGGCTGCGGTAGATCGGCAGCGGAAGCTGCGGTGCTGATGATCGCCGCAAAACCAGCGGCGAAGAGAGTTTTGACGCTTAACATTGGCTTCGTCCTTTCTGCGACGAGGCGCGCGCGCATCGGGGCAGCGCACGTCGTTGGAGACTGGGCGAAGGTAGACAGCAAATGCTTAAGCCGGTCTTAACCTTAACGCTTAACCACGTGAATTAACGCCTGCGCGTTGTGGAGCCGGCGGCGCGTGTGCCGCATAAGCCACACACCGGCGCAGTCACGCCGCGCGGCTTTGTTCAGGATTTGTCAACCATTGTGGCAGGACGTGACGCGCTGTGGCCGCAAGCAGCCCGATCAGTCCTCGTCGTGCTCGAGTTCGCCGATGTGATGCTGAGCGTAAAGCTCGAGGCCGAGCTTGGCGACGAGGTCGAGCTGGGTCTCGAGGAAGTCGATGTGCTCCTCCTCGTCATGCATCAGCTTTTCGAACAGATCGCGCGAGACATAATCGCGAACCCCATGACAATGGGTGGCGGCTTCCTCGTAGAGCGCGCGTGCCGACATCTCGGCGGCGAGGTCGCAATCGAGCACTTCCTTCACGTTCTGGCCGATATGCAGCGGATCGAGCACCTGCATATTGGGGAAGCCGTCGAGGAAGATGATGCGCTCAACGAGCTTATCGGCGTGCTCCATCTCTTCGATGGATTCCTTGCGCCACTGCTTGGCGAGAGACTTGTAGCCCCAATTGTCCAGCAGCCGGTAATGCAGCCAGTATTGGTTGATCGCGGTCAGTTCGTGCCGGAGCGCCTTGTTGAGGAAATCGATGACGCCGGGCTCGCCCTTCATATTTTCGCTCCTGCAATGATACTGAATTCCCACGAACCGAGTTCGTGGTGGCAAGCTGATTATAACGATTCCAATGAACGCGCAAAGACAACGCGGTTGCCACGCGAGCCAGTTCCAGATTTCGTGAAGTCAGCGGTAATTTAGGACGAAGGCTCGGAACGCGCCTGCCGGCAGCAGACGTCTTCGGCCGTCCCCAGCGCCTCATTCATGATTCGGCGGATCGTCCGTGCGCAGCGTCCACACTGAGCGCTGCAACCGAGGCACTGATACACTTGGCCGGTCGTGCGCGGCGCGGCCTCTCCGTCCGACAACGCCGAACGCACGTCGTGGTCGGTCAGTACGTTACAGGAGCAAACAATCATTTATGGGAGTCCGGCAGCGCATTTATCAGGTTCTGCCTTGTCACTTAGCTTACACAGGAAAGCTTGCAAAGAGAAAAGTGCTGTTTTTAGCGATTCTAATCTTCGTAGACACGATCAATGCTTAGGTAGATCGTAGTAAGTCGCAAAGTTGAACTAGAATAAACAAAATATCCGATGCTGATATTGGTCAAAGACTTAAGATCAACTTGGTTGCTACTTGAGAGTCATCAAGAAAATAAGCCGCAGATGCCGTGCCGGCCGGGCAGCGATTCGGACGCGCTCATCGCATGACCTTTCCAGTGCGGACAGAGTCCGTCCTCTGTACTTTGGAAACGGCGCCAAACACTGCGATTACGCAGCCGCGACCTCTTCGGGATCATCTGAATCACCGTCGGCAGCCCTGCGTCGGCGCGGCCGGAGGCGGCAGAGCCGGGCCGGAAGGCCGAACAGATCCTCGAACAAGCCGGCAAAGCGCTGGCCGCGGCTGAGCGCGCGGTCCAGCGCAGCCATGGTGCGTGCGAGGCCCGGATCCTCGTCATTGACCCAGGTCTGCAGCACTGACCCGAACAAGAGCGACAGCCCTTGCGCGCGCAGCATGCCGCGCGGGCCGGCGGCGCCGATGCCCGCGGCCGTGAGCATCCATTGCTGCGAGCGGACGGCAAGCCCGTTCAGCGTCATGGCGAGCGGCGCATTGCGCGATGCAGAACGAATGAGCGAACGGATCGCTTCGCGATGGGGGCTGAGAATTTCGAGGCGGCGCATCAACACATCGAACAGGCGTTCGCGCGGCGGCTCGTCTTCCATGTCGCTGAAATCGGCGGCCAGCACCGCGCGGTCGGTGTCCTTGATATAGGCCGCAAGGATCGCGGGCGTCGAAGCGAATTCGTCGCGAAACTCCGCAAGCGACACGTCGGCGGCGTCGGCGATCTCGGCAAGGCCAATCTGTTCGAACCTTTTCTCGGCGAGGAGATTGAGGAAAGCCGCGATGATCTTGTCGCGGTCGCTCATGTCCGGCGGAAGCGATGCCGCAACGTGTCTGTCGGCGGGAGCGCGTTTGGCAGCCGATTTGCGGGCGGGGCGACGGGCCATGGACTACTCCTCGTACAATTGCCGACACGGGGCGACTGTTCTCAATCTAGGCCGGCGCATGGGCGGTTCCAAGACCGCCAGGACAAGGCTGGTAGGACAAGGCTGCTAGGACAAGACTCGCGGAGGCAATTGCCGGGAAACTTAGCCTGCCAGTTCGCGCGAGCGCGCTGTCGCAGCCGCGACTGCTTTTTCCATGAGCGAGGCCAGTCCGTCCTTGCCCATCAGCACAGCGAGCGCCGCCGCCGTGGTCCCGCCCGGCGAGGTGACATTCTCGCGCAAGACCGCGGCGTCGAGCGGCGATCGATGCAACAATTCGCCCGAACCAGCGACCGTCTCGCGGGCAAGCTTGGCGGCAAGTTCTTTCGGCAGCCCGGCGGCGATGCCGGCCTGGATCAGCGCTTCGGCAAGGAGAAAGACATAAGCAGGGCCGGAGCCCGACACGGCCGTGACCGCGTCGATCAAAGCTTCATCGTCGGTCCACTCGACCACGCCGGTCGCGGCCAGCAGGCGGTCGGCAAGCATGCGTTGCGCGTCATTGGCATTGAGCGGGACTGCGACCGTGATGCCGCGGCCGATCGCGGCCGGTGTATTCGGCATGGCGCGCACGAGCGCACAAGGCTTTGCCAGCGCCTCCGACAAAAAGCTCAGCGTGCGGCCGGCCATGATCGACACCACGACGGTCGCCGGACCAATGAGCGGCGCCAGCGGCGGTATCGCCTGCGGCGCCACTTGCGGCTTCACCGCAACCACGACCGCCGTCGCGTCCTTCAATGCCTGCAGGCGCGGATTGAGTTGCAAGCCGCGCTGCGTCAGTTCGGCAATGTGTGGTGTCAGCGCCGGTTCGATCACCGCGACATTTTTCGGATCAAGCCCGCGCTGCAGCCAGCCTTCCAGCAGCGCGCCGCCCATCTTGCCGGCGCCGACCAGGACCAGGAGGCCGGAAAAATCTTGCAAGGATTGTGAAACGGCCGTCACGCCTCGCCCGCGGTTTCGAACATCGCAGCGTCCATCGCCTCACGCGGCGACTTGTTGGCCCAAATCGCAAACTGAAAGGCCGGGAAATAACGCTCGCAGGAATCGAGCGCCGTGCCAAGCACCGCCTCGCATTGCCGGCCGGAGGCGGTGACGCCGCCGGCGAGAACCAAAGCGTGGCGGAACATCACCATGCCGTTCTGCATCCAGACGTCGAAATGCCCGATCCACAATTGCTCATTGATCATGGCGATGAGCTGCTGCACGTGCGGCAGGCGCTGTTCCGGCACTTTCATATCGAAGGCGCAGGCCAGATGCAGCGCCTCGATGTCGCTCATCCAGGTGAATGACACTTGGTAATTCGTCCACCGGCCGGTGACGGCGAGACCAATTTCGTCGTCGCTCGCCCGTTCGAACGGCCAATTATTGCCGGCGGCCATGTGTTCGACCACATCAAGCGGATTTTCAGCGAGATCTTGTGTCGTTTCAATCAAGGACATGCCGCCTCCACAGGTGCCGCCTGAAGTGGAAATGCGCACGCCACTGGCACTTCGAAAGGGGTCAAACCGCACCCAGCTGCGCAATGACGCAGAGAGAAAGCCATCGCCGCCCGAAACGATTTGACGCAGGAACAACTCTCGACCGCGAATTGACTCTACACCGCGAATCAGCCGCCCCACCGACTATAATCGGCTTGTTTCCTTCCGCCAAAGTCTGCGCAAAAGGTAGTAAGAGCTTCAACCGGCACCGATACCGGCAGTCATGAAGTGATTTGGCCGCGACGCACAATATTCGATTTATGACCGTCCACAGTCGTGAATGCGACAAGTTGACTCAATTGGACTTTTCGCGCGGCTAACCCGTCATTGCAAGCCAACGGGTCCGGCCCGAAGTGGCCGGCCCGATGACAAGCTCCGCAAAGCAATCCAGTCTGCCTCGCAGCGCTGGATTGCTTCGTCGCTAACGCGCATCGCAATGACGACGCTTGGATTCAGTCGAACAGGCTCGACACCGACTCTTCGGCGGCGGTGCGATTGATCGCCTCGCCGATCAGCTTCGCGATCGTCAGGACGCGGATGTTCTTGGACTCTTCCACTGCCTTGGTGGGCATGATCGAGTCGGTGATCACCAGTTCCTTCAGCCGCGAATTGCCGACGCGAGCGATGGCGCCGCCCGACAGGACGCCGTGAGTGATGTAGGCGTAGACTTCCTTGGCACCCTTCTCGAGCAACGCGTCGCCGGCATTCACCAGCGTGCCGCCGGAATCCACGATGTCGTCGACCAGAATGCAGGTGCGGCCATCGACCGAGCCGATGACATTGGCGACTTCGGACTCGCCCGGCCGCTCGCGCCTTTTATCGACGATGGCGAGCGGCGCATCGATGCGCTTGGCGAGAGCGCGCGCGCGCACCACGCCGCCGACGTCCGGCGACACGACAATCACGTTGTTGAGATCGAAGCGTTCCTTGATGTCGCGCTGGATGACCGGGGCGGCGAACAGATTGTCGGTGGGGATATCGAAGAAGCCCTGGATCTGTCCGGCATGCAGGTCGAGCGTCAGCACGCGGTCGGCGCCGGCATGGGTGATGAGATTGGCGACGAGCTTCGCCGAGATCGGCGTGCGGGGTCCGACTTTGCGGTCCTGCCGGGCATAGCCGAAATAGGGGATCACCGCGGTGATGCGCCGCGCCGAGGCGCGCCGCAGCGCGTCGATGATGATCAGTAATTCCATCAAATGGTCGTTGGCGGGAAACGAGGTGGACTGGATGACGAAAACGTCGGCGCCGCGGACGTTTTCCTGAATTTCCACGAACACTTCCATGTCGGCGAAGCGGCGCACGACCGCTTTGGTCAGCGGGTTGCCGAGATGGATGCCGATCGCCTTCGCGAGCGTCGGATTGGAATTGCCGGAGACGAGCTTGATTGCTCCGTTGTTGCCCGCCATTCCTCGGTCTCCTCGCGCGCCGCCGATCAAGCGGACCTGATACAAGCCGCTTTCCAGGCTGGCAATACGATTCAGGGACTTTCTCCGCAGCTTTTTCCGCTGCAATCCCAATGGCTTCTGTGGATAAGGGTTAATTTGCTATGGGCGAATGACGGGTCTGCATGCCCGAATGAGCGCAGCGCAGGGTCCAAGACCCCTGGTTTGCTTCTCGCGCGCGCTATTCGCGGCCTTTATTCGCCCGCCAGCGCGATCGCGTTGACGTGCCGGCCGTAGTCCGGCTCGGCGCGGTGTGTGGTGCGGCGGTAGCTGAAAAAGCGCTCCGGGTCGGCATAGGTGCAGAGGGCGAGATCCTCGATATGGCCAACGCCGGCCCGCGCCAGACGGGCGGCGATATAGCCGGAAAGATCGAACAAGGCATGGCCATCCCGCGCGGCGGGCGCGAAGAACCGGCCCGAGGCGCGATCTTCGGCGGCAAAGCGTTCGATGAGGTCGGCGCCGACCTCGTAGTTGCGTTGCCGAATCATCGGCCCGATGGCGGCGCGGATCTCGCCACGCACGGCGCCAAGCCGCTCCATGGCAGCCACCGTTGCTTCGATGACGCCCGACAGTGCGCCGCGCCAGCCGGCATGCGCGGCGCCGATCACATGCGCTTTCGGATCGGCGAACAGAATTGGGCCGCAATCCGCCGTGGTCACCCCGATGGCGAGTGCGCGCATGCGGGTGACGATGGCGTCGGCCTTGGGCCGCGCGTCGGCGGCCCAAGGCGTCTCGGCGATGACGACCTCGGGCGAATGAACTTGATAAACGGTGAGAAAGCGATGCGGCTCGACGCCGAGCGCCATCGCCATGCGGGCGCGATTTTCCGCCACATGGGCCGCATCGTCCTTCGAGCCGGTGCCGCCATTGAGGCTCGCATAAAGGCCGCCGGAGACGCCGCCCGAGCGCGTAAAGAAGGCATGGCGGATGCCGGTCAAGGTCAGCGACGGGGCTTCAAGCTTGGCTTCAGGCTTCACGGCACCTCCTCGAAGCCCGGCAATGGGCCCAGCCGCGGCGCGGCAACCGCGATCACCTTGAACAATTCACCCATGCCGCGCGCACCCTCGGCGATCAGCCGCGCCAGCGCGACATCGATTTCGGCGGCTCGCTTCGCCGATGCATTCGCCTTCAGCGCCGAGGCGCGCTGCACGATGCCGAGCCGCAGAAAAAGATCGCGCTGGCGGATCGGCCCGTGAATGCGCGCGCCCATGCTCTCGGCGCATTGGCCGAATGCTTCGAAATCGACATGAGCGGTCAAGTCGGCCTGGCCTGGTGCGCGTAGAGGATTGGCGAAGGAATGCCCGACGACCGCCTGCAGCGTATCGCCCAAGCCGAATTGGGCATGGCCGTAGTCGATGATCAAGGCTGCTCCCTCGTCGCGCGTCCGCCGTCCGAGTTCGAGGGCCAGGCTATCAGCGCGCCATTCGAAGATCGCGCCTTCGGGCGCCTGGCGCAATCCACGCGGCATCGCCGCCTCGAAATGCGGCAGGGGCTCGCGCGCCGCGACAATCGTGAACTGGCCGTCGGCCGCAATATCGATGCCACGCTCGTGCCAACCGTCGGCTTGCTTGACGGCTTGATGGACCGGCAGTGCATCGACGAATTCGTTGGCGACGATGATGCTCGGGCCTGACGGCACCTCTTCGAACGCGGTATGCCACATCATCGGCGCGTCGACGTCTTCGAGCGTGCGCTGCTGCACCTGCTGCAGCGCCGGACTAATCTCGACCAGATGCACAACCACCGCGTTGCGAAATCCCTCGATCACTTTCGCCGCGCGCAGCGCGTCATGCATCAGGGTGCCGCGTCCCGGGCCGAGCTCGACGATGCGGACATTTTCCGGCGCGCCCATCTGCTGCCAGACCGAGCCCATCCACAGCCCGATGAGTTCGCCGAACATCTGGCTGATCTCGGGCGAGGTGACGAAATCGCCGCCGGCGCCGAGCGGATCGCGATTGACGTAATAACCATAGCGCGGATGCGTCAGGCAAAACTGCATATACTCGGCGATCGGCATCGGTCCGGCTATGCCGATCAGCCGGCGGATTTCAGCATCGAGCGGTGTGCGCTGCTCAGCCATTTTTCACGATCGGCTCGGCGCCGATGACCGGCTTGCGGCGCAGCACGACGGCGAGCAGCACGAGGCCGGCAAGGATGAGCGGCACGCAGAGCAGCATGCCCATGGTCAGCCATCCCGAGCTCCAGAGGAAGCCGAGCTGCACATCCGGCTCGCGGAAAAATTCGCAGACCGTGCGCGCAACCCCATAGCCGATGAAGAAGACCGCGGTGATGACGCCCGGCCGCTTCAGCGCGCCAAACCGCACCAGCGCGCCGAGCAGCAGAAACAGCACGATGCCTTCGAGAGAGGCTTCGTAGAGCTGACTTGGATGGCGCGGATCCGTGCCGCCGTGCGGAAAGATCATGGCCCAGGGCACGTCGGTCGGCCGGCCCCACAATTCGCCGTTGATGAAATTGGCGATGCGACCGAGAAACAATCCGATCGGCGCCACCGCGCAGGACACATCGCCAAGCGACAGAGTTGGAATGTGCCGGCGCCACGCAAACAAAATGACGGCAAGCGCGCAGCCCGCGACGCCGCCGTGAAACGACATGCCGCCGTTCCAGATCTGAAAGATCTCGGCCGGATGCGAAGCGAAATGCGGCAGGTTGTAGAACAGCACATAGCCGATGCGGCCGCCGAGAATGATGCCGAGCGTGATCCAGACAACGAAATCGTCAAAGTCGGTCACGGTAAACGGTGCGCGTCCGCCCCAAAATCGCTCGGACGCGATGATGGCGCGCGCGTAGAACCAGCCGGCAATGATGCCGACGATATAGGCGAGCGCGTACCAGCGGATGGCCAAGGGCCCGATCGAAATCAGCACCGGGTTGACGGCTGGATAGGGGATGACCGGCAGAACAAACATGAACAGGCTCTTTTGCACTCTCCGCTGGATTTTTCGTTTGAGCATGATCTTTTCCGAAAACCGGTTTCCACTTTTCGGGATCATGCTCTAGCGGCTGGTGAATTTCGACGTCAACTCGCCGCGCCTTGTCTTAATCATGACGTCGCATTGCGGCGATAGAGTTGCGGTTGGGCTTCATTTGGTTGAATTCAGTGGACTTCGGCCCTTGCGGCGGCGCCGCACCATCGCCATTGTCAATTCCGATGGCAAGCAGGCGTTGGGCTGCAAGCGGTATTGCCGGACGAGCTGGATTACCTGACGAGATTCGGAGGCGGTTATGGTGCAGACGACGAATCGGTTATTCGACGAGGTGGCGCGCTTGATGAATGACGCGGCGGGTGTCGCGCAAGGCGTGCGGCGCGAATTCGAGACGCTGTTCCGTACGCAGGCCGAGCGCTGGCTGCGCGATCTCGATCTCGTCAAGCGCGAGGAATTCGAGGCGGTCAAGGATATGGCCCGGATGGCGCGCGAGGAGAACGAGGCGCTCAAAAGCCGGGTCGCCGCGCTCGAAGCGGCGCTGGCGGCAAAGCCTGCCGCTTCGACAACGACGCCGGAAATGAATCCGGACAATCCCAACCTGAACTGACCCCTAACCGGAGCCTCGGCGGGCTCGGTTCTGCCAAGCGTTCCTTGTTTTTCAAGGCTTGCGCCGCTATAAGCGCCGCTTCCGCGCTTGCTACAGCACCCCTGGAGGCGCTGCGCGGGTTTTTAGCTCGAAAATCCAATAGCTTAGGCAAAGTGCACGAGCTTAGACGAAGGAACATGCTATGGCGACCGTCAATGTGATCAAGGCGACGGCGCGTTCGCGGGCAGGCAAGGGGGCCGCCCGGGCTGAACGTCGCGTCGGCCGGGTACCGGGAATCATCTATGGCGACGGCAAGGAGCCGCTGCCGATCTCCGTCGAGTATAATGAGCTGCGGCTACGCATCTATGCCGGCCACTTCCTCTCAACGATTCACGAGATCGACGTCGATGGCGTGAAGCATCGCGTCATTCCGCGCGACTTTCAGCTGGATGCCGTACGCGATCTGCCGCTGCATGTCGATTTCATGCGGCTCGGCGAGGGTGCAACCATCCGCGTGCGCGTTCCGATCACCGTCAAGAATGCCGACCAGTCGCCTGGCGTCAAACGCGGCGGCACCGTTTCGATCGTGACCCACTCGGTCGAGGTGCGTTGCCTGGCCGAGGCCATCCCGACCAATATCGAAGTCGATGTCGGTGCGCTCGATATCAATCATTCCAGGCACTTGAGCGATATCAAGCTGCCGGAAGGCGTGCGTTCGGCTTCGAGCCGCGACGTGACGCTCGTCACCGTCGTGCCGCCGTCGGGCTACGCCGAAGAAATTAAGGCTGCCGCCGAAGCGGCTGCTGCGGCCGCGGCTGCGGCCACCGCGGCTGCTGCGGCTCCCGCTGCTGGTGCGCCGGCGGCTCCCGGCGCTGCACCTGCGGCTGGCGGTGCGGCTGCTGCCGTAGCTTTAGGAAGCTCACGGCAGTAGCGCGAGACGACGCTGATGCTGCTCCTGGTCGGACTTGGCAATCCGGGAGAGCGCTACGTCGGCAACCGGCACAATATCGGCTTCATGGCGCTGCAAGAGATCGCCAAGCGCCACGGCATCGGGCCGTGGCGCCGGCGCTTTCAGGGCGTCGCCTGCGAGGGGCCGATCGGCGGCGAGCGTGCGCTTCTGCTCCTGCCCGGCACGTTCATGAACGAATCCGGCCGCGCCGTTGCCGAAGCCGTGCATTTCTACAAATTGCCGCTCGACGCCGTGGCGGTTTTCCACGACGAGATCGATCTGCCGCCCGCCAAGGTCCGCGTGAAGACCGGCGGCGGCATCGCCGGCCATAACGGTCTGCGCTCGATCTCCGAACATGTCGGCAATGACTATCGCAGAGTGCGCATCGGCGTCGGTCATCCAGGCAACAAGGACTTGGTGCAGCATTACGTGCTCAGCGATTTCGCCAAGAGCGAGAAAGGCTGGGTCGAGGCGCTTCTTGGCATTCTCGCCGACAATGCCGATCTGATCGCACGCGGCGAGGACGCGACATTTCAGAACAAGGTTCATCTGGCCATGGTGGCGAAGGGTTTTGGCGATCCGCAAAACGGCGGCCAAAATGGCGGCAACGACAACGGTGACGGCGCTGCATGAAGCGCCGACAGGCGAATAAGGGACGTTAGAAATTCCAATGGGCTTTAAGTGCGGCATCGTCGGCCTGCCCAATGTCGGCAAGTCGACCCTCTTCAACGCGTTGACCGAAACCGCGGCGGCGCAGGCAGCGAATTATCCGTTCTGTACCATCGAGCCGAATGTCGGCGAGGTCGCGGTGCCGGATAAGCGGCTCGACACGTTGGCCGAGCTGGCCAAGTCGGCGCAGATCGTGCCGACGCGGCTTACTTTCGTCGATATCGCGGGGCTCGTGCGCGGCGCGTCGAAAGGCGAGGGGCTCGGCAATCAGTTTCTCGCCAATATCCGCGAAGTCGACGCCATCGCTCATGTCGTGCGCTGCTTCGAGGATACCGATGTGACCCATGTCGAAGGCCGCATCGATCCGATCGCCGATATCGAAACCATCGAGACCGAATTGATGCTCGCCGACCTCGACAGTCTGGAACGGCGCGTCGATGGTTTGAGCAAAAAAGCCAAGGGCAATGACAAGGAATCCAAAGAGACGCTCGATCTGGTCAATCGGGCGCTGGCGCTTTTGCGCGACGGCAAGCCGGCCCGGCTCACCGAGCGCAAGCCCGAGGAAGAGAAGCTCTTTCACTCGCTCGGGCTCCTGACTTCGCTGCCGGTGCTCTATGTGTGCAATGTCGACGAGGGCTCCGCCGCGACCGGCAATGCGTTTTCAAAAAAAGTCGAGGAACGCGCCAAGGCGGAGGGGGCCGCGGCCGTCGTCATTTCTGCCAAGATCGAGGCGGAGATCGCGGTGCTGTCGCGCGAGGAGCGCACCGATTATCTGGAAGCCGTCGGCCTCAAGGAAGCCGGCCTCGACCGGCTCATTCGCGCCGGCTACGCACTCCTTCATCTCGTCACTTATTTCACCGCCGGGCCGAAAGAGGCGCGCGCCTGGACGATCACAGAGGGCACCAAGGCGCCCCAGGCCGCAGGCGTCATTCACACCGATTTCGAGCACGGCTTCATCCGCGCCGAGACCATCGGCTATGACGATTATGTCACTTGTCGGGGTGAAGCCGGAGCGCGTGACGCCGGCAAGATGCGGCTCGAGGGCAAAGACTATGTCGTGCACGACGGCGACGTCATGCACTTCCGCTTTGCCAATTAATGTCGGGGATGGATTTTCGTTTGAGCATGATCTTTTCGGAAAACCGGCTTCCACCCTCGGATCAAGTCCAAGGGCATGCTTTTCCGGATCATGCTTTAGCTCCGCATGCCGTTGCCCTGGTTTCTGATCGCGCCGAGATGCTCGTTGATGCGGAAAACGATGAGCACGAATTCGGCAATGATACGCGCCATGATCACGCCCATGAAGGCGCCGAGCACGCTGACGATCAAAAAGATCATGCCGACAAACGGGTTGAACGCCATGGTCGTCAGCGCACTGACAACGCCGGCAAACCCGAGCATGATCGCAAGCACGACGGCGAGCCAGTAAAAGACCTTGATGACGGTCGGCGTTACGAACCGCTCCCACTGGAACAGATCGCCCAGGCCGAACATGACTATCCCCCAACCGTAGCCGTGCGGTGATTCCCGCACCGGCGGCACACTGCACTCCGTCGGCACAGCGGTCAATCGAGGTTAGATTCAGTCAACAACAGCCTGGTCCGGCTGGGGTCACCGCAAGGCACAAGCGCGTCAATTTTGCGACGCCGGAACAGCGGCGTTTCATTGCGCAACGCTTTGAATTTTCCAGCAAGCACAGCGTCGCTGCCGCAGGAGCGCGGAACGCCGCTCGCGGACAGGCGTTGGCTTTTCGACGCGGGCGAAGTTCGGTGCGCTCGCGAACGAAACAGGAGTGGCCAATGAGAACAATTGCATGTGCGGCCATCGGCTCGGCGGCCGGATTTGCGCTCGTTGCCGGCGCTTCCGCCGCTGCTGCGCAAACTGTGATCACGCCGCAGCCGGTGACGACACAGACCATAACGACGGAGACGACAACACGAAGCGTTCGGACATTGCCGCCGCGCACGGCGCGCCGTCAGGTGGTGACCACGCGCACCGTGACGCAGCGTGTTGTGCCTGCACCGACAACGGAGATCGACCGCTCGGTCGCGGCCACAACTTATCCTCGGCCGATCTACGATGAGGTGACGTCGGCACCGGCAGTGACGGTCCCGCAGCCAGTCTACAATCAGCCGGTCTACAGTGAGGCGCCGCCGCTGCCGCCGGCGCCGATACCGGCACCCAGCGTGGTTGCGGCGCCGACCTATTCGCCGCCGCTCTATGACGAAGTGGTCGCGACCCGGCCGGCGACGGTGATCGACAACGGCTCGATCGTCGCGACGCAGCCCTACGTCTACCGCTACGTCTACCAGCCCGATCGTATCCTCGTGATCGATCCCGCGACCGGGGATCCGATTCAGTCGATCCCGCGGTAACGCCGCCGACTGCAGGCGTTGAATTGCGCGCCGCCGCGACAGGCGGCGCGCATCGAGTTCAGCCGCTCGGCGTTCAGCAAGGAGGAGGAGCCGATGAAGACTGCGACAAAGATTGGCGTTTTGCCGATGCTGTTAAGAACCGCGTGCTGCGCCACAGTCATGATCGCTCTGCCGGCCGCGGCGCAAATCGCCAATCCTCCCGGCACGGTTGGCGGCAATCCTGCGACCAACAATGCCGGGAGCGACACTGGCATCAGCGGCGCCATCCAAGAGAAGCCGCTGCTCACGCCGGCGCAGCGCAGCGCGATCTATGCCGAAGTGACCAAGGACCCGAGCAAATCCTCGCCGCAGCATTTTTCTGCGGTGATCGGCGCCGACGTGCCGGCGATGATCGAGCTCTACACGCTGCCGGAGGATGCTTTGGCTGGTAACCAAGCCGCGAAGCTCTACAAATATACGATGGTCGAAAACAAGGTCGTGGTCGTTGATCCAACCAAAATGCGCGTCGTCGATGTCATTGGACCTTCGGCTAAGGGATCCCCGCCCAAGCAATAGAGGCGTGTGGAAGATTGGGCGGGCGAGCAGTGGCGACGTGCGAGGAGCTTTCGGGAAAGATTGATTGAATAAAAAATATCGCTGCGCCTTAACTGATGGTTAAGCACGCGACTGCTCGCTCGCACCTTCAAACGTCGCTTTTCGAGCTATCTTTCAGCGTGCGTATCGCACGAATACGCGGTGACCCTTACAGGGCTACCCCCGATTTTTTGGCTTCGGTTCGGCATGCGACAATGCGGGATGATCAGCGTCGCAAAGTCATTCGGCTTTGATTTCGCCAAAGGCGACGATCGCCTGTTGGGTCACGCCCAACTTTGCGAAAGCATCGCGCGGGCCTGCGCCGACGAACTCAGCGCCAAGCGGTTCAAAGATCTTGCGCAGCAATGCAGGGACGTTGCGGCGAAAAACTGATCGCCGCGTTCCTGCACCCGACCTGCATTCAGGGATTGAAATTCGGTTGCTCCGAGCTTTCAGAGCTATCGAGGCGCTTTGTTGCCGGCTTCGAGAACGGTTTTCGGCAAGACGTCGAGATAAGGCCCCATGAAAAAAGCCTCGCCGCTGCCTTCGCCATAATAGTGGTCGTAGGCGTCGATCATTGCACGCACCGGACCGACGCAGGCCGGCATCGAAGCGACGATGATCTCGCCGAGCTGGTTGCCGAGCTCGCCAGCGGGCTTGGCGCCATAGCGCGGGTCGGAAACCACGGCGTGGACAATGCAGTCGGTGGCCGAGCGCACGAGCGGTTGGGTTGCGGCGCTCCTCTGCTGCGGCGTCAAGTGCGTAGCGCCGGCGGAAGGATCGGCCGGCACAGTGGCCACAGCGACAATAAGCGTCGCGCCGAAAAGTGATGCAAGGATCATTGGCTATCCCGTACCCTCGCCTGAGCCATAGCGACTTTTTGCGATCAAGCAACAGTCATTCCTGCTTGAACTGGCTTTTGGCGCGTTACACCGCTCTCGCGCGTTCCTCTTGTGCGTCCTCTTGGCGCCCCCGAGTTCCATCTTTATGGTTCCGCCGCGCGAGCCTATCTATACGGATATTGCATTCGCCAAAGTACGGAGCATGGCCATGATACTTCCCCCGGCATTTGTCCTCGGTGTGCATTTGATGATGCCGGTGGCCGATAGCGTTCCCACCCTCAATGTCGAACAGGTCTGCAAGGGCATCGCGGAGCAAGGCGGCGTGACGTTCCATGACTCTGCAGTCGGCGAAGAGAAGCAGAATTGCATCGACAGCGAGAAGGCCATTCGCGAGCAGATCGTCAAGGAATGGCCGACTTTCGCGCCGGCCGACCGAACGGACTGTACCAATGAATCGCGCATGGGTGGCGAGTCGAGCTACACCGAGCTCTTGACCTGTCTGGAAATGGCCCGCGACGTGCGGTCCATGAGCAGCGATGAGAAAGGCGGCGCGACGCAGATTCCGTCGGTGCAGTCTGACAAGTCCAAAGCCAAACCGTAATTCGGTGTCAGCCGTCGCGCGGCGGGCCGCTCAATAACCGATCAGAATTTCGCTCACAACAGGTTTGACGGCGCGCAACGCGGGATCGTCGGAACTATATTCCTTGTCGGCAGAGAGCGCTGCGATTGCGTCCGGCGCAGCCTTCGGGTCGGCCTGCACGCTCATTCCTGATTTGCAGCCGCCAGCGAGCGTTGCCAGCGCGCCGCCGTCCCAGTCGCTGATGGTCGCGGTGCCGTCCTTGTCGAAGCCTTTCACCTTGAAGGGCTTGTGATTGAGCTTCTCCAGCTGCGCCAAAGTCAGGCCGAGCTTCATGCCGCCGGGTGCGGTCCAGGTCGATTTGCCGTTGATGACGATCAGATAAGTCTGATTGCGGGCGGCTGGATTAGCCCACCACACTTCGAGCCGCCGCTTCGGATCGTTTGGAAACAACACCGAAGCCGGGACCTTGGTGCCGTTACTGGAGTCGACATCGGCAAACGTGACGTTCTTGGAATCGAACGTCATCGCCAGACGCAGGTGGCTCGAATCTTTGGAAAACGCGCCGCTGCAGGCGACGACGCGGGCGCTGGCAATGGCAGCGCCGGCTTTCGGTCCGCTCGGAGCAGCAGCGGCGGCATCGGTCGTCGTATGCGCGGCAGGACGCGTCGGTTTGACGGGAGCGCTTGTCGGTTGCGGCACCGCCGGCGGCATCTGCTGCTGCATCTGCGATGGCGCGAGCTGGTCGTTGGTATCGAGATCGGGATTGGTGGGGTTCGTCTGCTTTGACCCCTTCCGATGCGGCTTCGCCACCGGCGCTGCTTGATCGGGCGTGTTCGGATCTGCCGATTGTGTTTGGGCCAGCTGCTGCGTCGCAAGCGTGACCGCCGCGGCTGGACTGATAACGCAACCGAATGCCGCTGCCGCCCCGCCAATTCCAGCAACAAGCGTCGCACGCATCGACGCCGCGCGCATGAATACCGTCCGCATCACCCGTCTCCATTAACGCCCCAGATGACTTTACCACGACAAGGGGGGGAGCAAACAAATAAGGCGGCGGGACGGAACGCGGGCCTGACGGGTCCGCAGGCACAGGCCGGCTATCACCGAGCGGAGGCCCAGCGAGATAAACTTGAATTTGCGTTCGATGAGCCTTGTAAGCGTCGGACTTGACGCGCTTCGCGGCGGAGGGGTGGTGGAGCCAGGCGGGATCGAACCGCCGACCTCCTGCATGCCATGCAGGCGCTCTCCCAGCTGAGCTATGGCCCCTCAGAGGTCAGATTTCAGTGACCGGTCATCAGAATGAACGAAGATCCTGATTACCGAACACTGGTTACCGACTCCTGACTATCCTTCCTCCTCGTTCTCGATGTCACCGCCGATAATGTCGGTGACATCGGCATCCTCGTCTTCCTGCTCCTCGATGAAGGTATCGTCATCATCATCCAGGGTCTCGTCGATCTCCACGTCATCGTCGCTGGCTTCGGCATCGTCGGCGGCCGCCGGCTTCTTGGCGGCGCCGGACGCCTCGGCGTCGGCCTCCTCGAGCGAGACGGTCTCGACCTCCGGAGCCTCGGCTGCAACCGGCTCCACAGGAGCAGGCCGGGCGGCGGCTGCGGCATCCGGCCGCCCGCCACGTGTCACAACCGGCGCGACCTCATAGACCGTACCGCACTTCGGGCAGTGGATCGGGTCCTTGTTCAGGTCGTAGAACTTCGCGCCGCAACCGGCGCAGAGCCTTTTCGTACCCAGTTCGGGTTTCGCCACGATCGGATCCTTCGTGTAATTCGGGTGCTTCACTTGGCTAGTCGAAACGCGGCTGTCAATAGTCGATTGACGGTGATCCCCGGCGGCCCGGTCCTGGCAATGTCCGGGATGACGCGCCGCTCCCGCCCGTGATAGACGGCGGTCACAGAGTGGGTATTACCTCCCCATTCTTCCTCCCGCTGGACCCCGAAGATGCATTCCCATCCTGCCCAGGTTCCACTTATTGCCCGCCGCAACGGTCCTCTGGCCGGTCGCCTACGGGTACCGGGCGACAAGTCGATCTCGATTCGGGCCCTCATTCTGGGCGCGCTGACTGTCGGGGAAACCAAGGTTTCCGGCCTGCTTGAGAGCGAAGACGTGGTCAACACGTCCAAGGCCCTGCAGGCGCTGGGCGCCCGCGTCGCCCGCACCGGTGAACTGGCCTGGTCCGTCCATGGCGTAGGGGTCGGTGGCTTCGCCGAACCCGCCGTGACGCTCGATTTCGGCAATTCCGGCACCGGCTGCCGGCTCACGCTTGGTGCGGTGGCCGGCTGCCCGATCACGGCAACTTTCGACGGCGATGCCTCACTGCGCAGCCGGCCGATGCGGCGCGTCCTCGATCCGCTGGAGCGGATCGGCGCCCGTGCGGTGGTCTCGTCCGACGGACGCTTGCCACTGACGCTCAAAGGCGCGCGCGACCCGATGCCGATCGTGTTCGAGCCGCCGGTTCCCTCGGCGCAATTGAAGTCGGCAACGCTCTTGGCCGGCCTGTCCGCTCCCGGTGAGACCGTCGTTATCGAAGCCGAGGCGACGCGCGATCACACCGAAAAGATGCTCACGCATTTCGGCGCGCAAGTTCGTGTCGAGGCGACCCCGGGGGACGGCCGCCGCATCACGCTCACCGGCCAGCCGGAACTTGTACCGCGGCCTATCGTCGTTCCGGCCGATCCGTCCTCGGCAGCCTTTCCGCTGGTCGCCGCGCTCGTCGTGCCCGGTTCGGACCTGATCCTAGAGGGCGTGATGATGAATCCACTGCGCACGGGGCTGCTCACGACGCTTCTCGAAATGGGAGCCTCGATCGAGCGGCTTGCAGTACGCAATGAGGGCGGCGAGGAGGTGGCGGATCTGCGGGTCCGCGCCGGCGCTTTGCGTGGCGTCGACGTGCCGGCCGCGCGCGCGCCTTCGATGATCGACGAATACCCGGTCCTGGCGGCGGCCGCGGCCTTCGCCGAGGGCACCACGCGGATGCGCGGTCTGAAGGAATTGCGCGTCAAAGAGTCCGATCGTCTGGCCGCGACGGCAGATTTGCTACGCGTCAACGGCGTTGCCCTCGACATCGAGGGCGACGATTTGATCGTGCACGGCAAAGGGCGCGCTGCGGGCGGCGGCACCGTCACCACGCATATGGATCATCGTATCGCGATGTCGGCGATCGTGCTCGGGCTCGGCAGCGAGCGGCCGGTGCAAATCGACGATGGCACTTTCATTGCAACGAGCTTTCCGGGATTTGTCGGCTTGATGCAAAATCTAGGTGCAGATTTATCATGATCATCGCCATCGACGGGCCGGCCGCATCAGGCAAAGGGACGATTGCGCGACAGATCGCATCCGTCTACGGGCTGCATTATCTCGATACCGGACTGCTCTACCGGGCGGTGGCGAAGGCGGTGCTCGATGCCGGGCATTCTCCCGACGACGTGCAGCGCGCGATCGAGGCTGCGGTCATGCTTGACCCGGCCAAATTCGAGGACGTTGCCTTGAAGACGCAGGCCATCACCGAGGCCGCCTCGGTGGTTGCCGCCATCCCCGAGGTGCGTCAGGCCCTGATCAATTATCAGCGCGGCTTTGCCACAAAGCCGCCAGGGGCGGTGCTCGACGGCCGCGATATCGGCACAGTGATCGCGCCGGGCGCCGACATTAAGCTCTTTGTCGTGGCGACCCCGGAGGTCCGCGCCAGCCGCCGGACGCGGGAATTGCGGGCGCGCGGCGAAATGGCGGAGGAAAACGACGTCCTCGCCGACCTGCTGCGCCGCGACGAGCGCGACTCGCGCCGGACTGCGGCACCCCTGAAGGCCGCTCCTGACGCGCACTTGCTCGACACCACGCATTTGGGTATAGACGCGACGTTCCGGGCCGCTGTCGATATCATCGAGGCCGTTCGAGCGGGCCGAAAGCGCCGTTAATCAGCGCTTTCGTCATTGGAGGTAAGCCCGCTCACCGTCTCGTCTGCACGGCGAAAACCCCTGGAACACAAAGCTTTGTCCTGAACCTATGGCCTTGGCCCCACCCGCCGGTCGAACCGGCGGCTGCCGCATGTTCTGGATCATGTTCAATCACGGGGCCGGGAGATTTTTATGGCTCAAGCTGCGGCTCAAACCAGCTCCGGCATGCCCTCGCGTGAGGACTTCGCCAAGCTGATCGATGAATCTTTCAATGACGGTCACGTCAATGAAGGCGCCGTCGTCAAAGGCAAAGTGGTTGCGATCGAGCGCGACCTCGCCGTCATCGATGTCGGTCTCAAGACCGAGGGCCGCGTCGCGATGCGCGAATTCCAGGGACCGGGCCGCCAGAACGAGATCAAGGTCGGCGACACCGTCGAGGTCTATCTGGAAAGAATTGAAAATGCGCTCGGCGAGGCCGTGCTGTCGCGCGACAAGGCGCGCCGAGAGGAGAGCTGGGGCAAGCTCGAAAAGGCGTTCCAGAATAACGAGAAAGTGCAGGGCGTCATCTTCAATCAGGTCAAGGGCGGCTTCACCGTCGATCTCGACGGCGCGGTCGCCTTCCTGCCGCGCTCGCAGGTCGACATTCGGCCGATCCGCGACGTGTCGCCGTTGATGAACAATCAGCAGCCGTTCCAGATCCTGAAAATGGACCGCCGCCGCGGCAATATCGTCGTCTCCCGCCGCACCGTGCTCGAAGAGACCCGCGCCGAGCAGCGCCAGGAACTGGTGCAGAACCTCGAAGAGGGTCAGGTCATCGACGGCGTCGTCAAGAACATCACCGATTACGGCGCCTTCGTCGATCTCGGCGGCATCGACGGCCTGTTGCACGTCACCGATATCGCCTGGCGGCGCGTCAATCACCCGACCGAGGTGCTCAATATCGGCCAGCAGGTGAAGGTCAAGATCATCAAGATCAACCACGAGACCCACCGCATCTCGCTCGGCATGAAGCAATTGCTCGACGATCCGTGGCAGGGCATCGAAGCCAAGTATCCGGTCGGCGCCCGCTTCAAGGGCCGTGTCACCAACATCACCGACTACGGCGCCTTCGTCGAACTTGAGCCTGGCATCGAAGGCCTGATCCACGTGTCGGAAATGTCGTGGACCAAGAAGAATGTGCACCCGGGCAAGATCGTTTCCACCTCTCAGGAGGTCGAGGTGCAAGTCCTCGAGGTCGATCCGGTCAAGCGCCGCATTTCGCTCGGTCTCAAGCAGACCATGCGCAATCCGTGGGAGCTGTTCCTCGAGAAGCACCCGATCGGCTCGGCGGTCGAAGGCGAGGTCAAGAACAAGACCGAATTCGGCCTGTTCCTCGGCCTCGACGGCGATGTCGACGGCATGGTGCACCTGTCGGATCTCGACTGGAAACGTCCGGGCGAGCAGGTCATCGAAGAGTATAAGAAGGGCGACAAGGTCGAGGCCCAGGTTCTCGACGTCGACGTCGAGAAGGAGCGCATTTCGCTCGGCATCAAGCAGCTGGCCGCCTCAGGCACTAGCGCCGCTGCCGGCGAGGAAGCGGGTGCCGGCGAACTGAAGAAGGGCGACGTGGTCACCTGCGAGGTGATCGAGGTGAAGGAAGGCGGCATCGACGTGAAGATCGTCGGCACCGATTACACCTCGTTCATCAAGCGCTCCGAACTGGCGCGCGACCGCTCCGAGCAGCGTCCGGACCGCTTTGCGGTCGGCGAGAAGGTTGACGCCCGCGTCACCCAGTACGACCGCCGCTCGCGGCGGATCACCGTCTCCATCAAGGCGCTCGAAGTGGCCGAGGAGAAGGAGGCGATCGCGCAATACGGATCGTCCGATTCCGGCGCCACCCTCGGCGACATTCTCGGCCATGCGCTCAAGCGCAAGGGCGAGGAGAGCGAGGATGGCGACAAGGACGGCGAAAAGGAATGAGGACGTACTGAGCGCATCCTCGGTATCGACCAAGCATGCGCTCGAAGAAAGGTTGTTCCGGGACGCCGCACCGCGGCCGTCCCGGAATGAGCAAAAGGGGGCGGGAGCGGGACTAGTTTTTGTTCGAGTATGTTTTTTCGGGGGACCGAATTCCCGGATCATGCTCAAAGGATCAAAGCAAGGACTTAAACCATGTCGCTTGACGCCGACCTGATCGCCGATCGCCGCCGCATTCGCCGTAAGCTCACCTTCTGGCGCGTGACCGCAATCACCCTGATCATTCTCGCCATCGCCGGCGCCGGGGTGATGACCAGCAATCGCATGGGCCTGGTCGGCGTTCGCCCCTATATCGCGCGCGTAACCATTTCCGGGTTGATCCGGGGCGATCGCGACCGGGTCGAGCAGCTCGATCGGTTGGGGCGGTCGACGACCGCGAAGGCCGTCATTGTCCATGTCGACAGCCCCGGCGGCACCACGGCCGGCTCCGAGCAGCTGTTCGATTCGCTGTCCCGGCTGCGGGCGCAGAAGCCCCTGGTGATTGTCGTCGACAGCATGGCGGCCTCCGGGGGCTACATCACCGCGCTCGCGGGCGATCACATCGTGGCGCAGCAGACCTCGCTGGTCGGCTCGATCGGCGTGCTGTTTCAGTATCCGAATTTCGCCGACCTTCTGAGCAAGATCGGCGTGAAAATGGAGGCGGTGAAATCGACACCGCTGAAGGCCGCGCCGGATGGCTATGAGCCCACCAGCCCCGAAGCCACGGCGGCGCTGAATTCGATTATTCAGGACTCCTATGCCTGGTTTAAGGGCCTGGTGAAGGACCGCCGTCATATGACTGACGCGGAACTTGCCACGGCGGCCGACGGGCGGGTCTTTACCGGCCACCAGGCGATCGATCTGAAGCTCATTGACGAACTGGGCGACGAACGGACGGCGCTGGCCTGGCTCGCCAAGAACAAGGACGTCGATACCAAGCTCCCGGTGCGCGATTACGCGCTGCGCAGCCGGCTCGGCGACCTGCCGTTCCTGCATGCGGCAACGGTCGCCATGCTTGACGCGGTGGGGCTCGACACGGTGGCCCGCCGGCTCGACGCATGGGGCGCGATTGGAGCGGTCGATCGTTTCAACCTTGACGGTCTGTTGGCCCTTTGGCACCCTGCCGGTACGAATTGACCGGCAAAGCTTTTTTGCTTTTTCCCGATGTGATTCCGGGCCGGTACTCGCGGGCGACCCGATACATTCGGGCAATTATTGGCGGCGGACATGATCAAGTCTGAGTTGGTTCAGCGGATTTCGGCGCAGAACCCCCATCTTTATCAGCGCGACGTCGAGAACATCGTCAACGCTATCCTCAACGAGGTCGTCGCCGCCATGGCGCGCGGCGACCGCGTGGAGCTGCGCGGCTTTGGCGCCTTCTCGGTGAAGAAGCGGCCGGCGCGCACCGGGCGCAATCCGCGCACCGGGGCGCATGTGTCGGTCGATCAGAAATGCGTGCCGTTCTTCAAGACCGGCAAGGAAATGCGCGAGCGGCTTAACCGGCCGACGTCGGAAGGTTGAGCGATAGCGCGCATTCGGCTGGGAGCACGCTGCGCAGGACCGCAGCGGCCATCATTCTTATCCCGCTTGCCATTGTGATTGTCGCTTTCGCGGTGGCCAACCGCCAGAACGTGACCGTTTCGCTCGACCCGTTCAATCCGGACGTTCCGGCGGCGTCCTTCACCAAGCCGTTATTCATCGTCCTGCTCGCGGTGCTGATCTTCGGCGTGATCGTCGGCGGCATTGCGTCTTGGCTGCGCCAGACCAAATGGCGGGGCATGGCGCGCCGGCTGGAGCGTGAGGTCACCAATCTGCGGGCCGAGATCGAGGTGCTCAAGCGCAACAGCGTTCCGGTCGACATCCCAAAGACCGCCGAGCCGGCCGATCGCCTCAAGCTTAGTCCGCCGGTGCGTTGAAACCGCGGTCCAAAACCCGGCCGGACAACCCAAGACAAAGCCGCCGCGAGCCTGTAGAAGGGCGCGGCTAAGAGCCATAAATTCCTAACGAAACAGGCGAGACGCCAAAGACCTCTACGGCGCGAAATGTCACTGATCGTCAAAATATGCGGCCTCTCGACGCAAGAGGCACTCGATGTCGCCCTCGAAGAGGGCGCCGACATGGTGGGCTTCGTGTTCTTCCCGCCGTCGCCGCGGCATCTTTTGTACGAGGCTGCGCGTCCGCTCGGCGCGCGCGTGCGCGGCCGCGCACAGAAGGTCGCGCTGACGGTCGATGCCGACGATGCGGTCTTTGACGCGCTCGTCGAGGCCTTGCGGCCTGATTTTTTGCAGCTTCATGGCAAAGAAAGCCCGGCGCGGGTCACCGCGCTGAAGAAGCGCTTTGGTCTGCCGGTGATGAAGGCTATTCCGGTCGAGACCAAGACCGATCTTGCCGCCGTCGCACCCTATGCCGGAATTGCCGACCGCCTCCTGTTCGATGCGCGTGCGCCGCGCGAGGCGACGCGGCCGGGCGGGCTCGGCAAGGCGTTCGATTGGCACCTATTGGAAAATCTCGATCCCGGCATGCCCTTCATGCTGTCCGGCGGGCTCGATGCCGGCAATGTCGCGGAGGCCCTGCGCATCACGCGCGCGCCTGGCGTCGATGTCTCCTCCGGCGTCGAGCGGGCGCCGGGAGAAAAGGATTCCGATAAGATACGCGCCTTCATACGAGCGGCGCGCGAAGCCGCGGCGAAGGCAATCGATCGTGTGGCGTAAGAGACCATCTTGATGAGCGTGCAGCGACCCAATTCCTTCCGTACCGGACCGGACGAACACGGCCATTTCGGCATCTATGGCGGCCGTTTTGTCGCCGAGACGCTGATGCCGCTCATCCTCGATCTGGAAAAAGCCTATGCCGCGGCCAAGGATGACCCCGCCTACCGCAAGGAGATGGACGGCTATCTGAAAGATTATGTCGGCCGGCCATCGCCGCTTTATTTCGCCGAGCGCCTTACCGAATATTGCAGGAAGACGGCCTCCGGCCTTTCGGCTGGCGGCGCAAAAATCTATCTCAAGCGCGAAGAGCTCAATCACACCGGCGCGCACAAAGTGAATAATGTGCTCGGCCAGATTCTGCTGGCGCGGCGTATGGGCAAGAAGCGCATCATCGCCGAGACCGGCGCCGGCATGCACGGCGTCGCAACTGCGACCCTCTGCGCGCGCTTCGGCCTCGAATGCATCGTCTATATGGGCGCGGTCGATGTCGATCGGCAAAAGGCCAATGTGTTCCGCATGAACATGCTCGGCGCCAAAGTCGTGCCAGTGGAGTCAGGAGCCAAGACGCTCAAGGACGCCATGAACGAGGCATTGCGCGACTGGGTGACCAATGTCGGCTCGACGTTCTATTGCATCGGCACGGTGGCCGGTCCGCATCCCTATCCGATGATGGTGCGCGACTTTCAGTCGGTCATCGGCAACGAAACGCGCGTGCAGATGCAGGAGGCCGAGGGACGGCTGCCGGATTCGCTGGTCGCCTGCATCGGCGGCGGCTCGAATGCGATGGGCCTGTTTCATCCGTTCCTCGACGACAAGGACATCGAGATTTACGGCGTCGAAGCGGCCGGCCATGGCCTCGGCAGCGGCATGCACGCGGCGTCCATCGCCGGCGGCCGGCCCGGCGTGCTGCACGGCAATCGCACTTATTTGCTCATGAACGAGGATGGCCAGATCAACGAAGCGCATTCGATCTCGGCCGGCCTCGACTATCCCGGCATCGGGCCTGAGCACTCTTGGCTCAACGACATGGGCCGAGTGAAATTCCTCTCGGCGACCGATGACGAAGCGCTCAATGCGTTTCAGCTGCTGTCGAAGCTCGAAGGCATCATCCCCGCGCTCGAGCCGGCGCATGCTATTGCCAAAGTGCTCGAGATCGCTCCGCAGAAGCCGAAGGATCACCTGATGGTGGTCAATCTCTCCGGCCGCGGCGACAAGGACCTCGATTCGGTGGCGCGGCATCTGGGAAGCAAAGCGCAATGACCACACGCATCGATCGGCGCTTTGCCGCGCTCAAGGAAGAGGGCCGTGCGGCGCTCGTCACTTTCACCATGGCGGGCGATCCGGATTACGAGACCTCGGTTGCGATCCTGAAGGCGTTGCCCAAAGCCGGCGCCGATGTGATCGAGCTCGGCATGCCGTTCACCGACCCGATGGCCGATGGACCTTCGATCCAGGCGGCGGGGCTGCGTGCGCTCAATGCCGGCCAGAACATGAAGAAGACGCTCGCGGCGGTGCGCGAGTTCCGCGCGAGCGACGACGCGACGCCGATCGTGCTGATGGGCTATTACAATCCGATCTACATTTACGGCGTCGAGCGATTTCTCGACGATGCCAAGGCGGCCGGCGTCGATGGCTTGATCGTCGTCGATCTGCCGCCCGAAGAAGATACGGAACTGTGCCTGCCCGCGGTCAAAGCCGGATTCAACTTCATTCGCCTGGCGACGCCGACCACCGACGACAAACGACTACCGGTCGTGCTCACCAACACGTCGGGCTTTGTCTATTACGTCTCGATCACCGGCATCACCGGCGCGGCGGCACCGGACCCCGGCAGGGTCGCGGCTGCCGTGGCGCGAATCAAACGGCACACCAAGCTTCCGGTCTGCGTCGGTTTCGGCGTGCGCTCCGGCGAACAGGCGCGCGCGATCGCGCAAAGCGCCGACGGCGTTGTTGTCGGTTCCGCGCTGGTGGATGCCGTGCGCAAGAGCCTCGGTGCCGATGGCAAGCCCACCCCGGCAACAGTTCCCGCGATTGCTGATCTTGTGCGCGCCTTGGCCGACGGCGTGCGCGGCGCAAATCGGGTCGCTGCAGCGGGATAACTGCGGCAGAAGTTCCGAAGTCGAGGCTTTCGGCGGCAAACTTCGTCTTCCTTTGAGCGCCGGCGCAGATGACCATTTCAAATTGCAGCAATGCGTATTTTTATTGTTGACTAATTTGATAGACAAATCATGTTTAGGGAGCCGGGTGAGATCATCCGGCCGCGGGGTTTGATGGAGCAGCTTGCGCCGCGTCACCAAAGCTAAAGCGCCAAGAAGCGTTTTACGGGACGTTTCATGGGCTCCGTTCGAGCATGATCCCGAAAAGTGGGAACCGGTTTTCGGAAAAGATCATGCTCAAATAAGAAATCCAGACCTTGATCCTATTGGTTTGGGTCAAGGTCTGGCAGATGGAGACTGTCCGATGACGTTTCAGATTCCGGTCAAACGCATTATCTCGCGTGACCGCTTCTCTTGTTGCTCCTGTTGCCGCTGTACCTTGGCAGCGACCGCCATGCGTCGCTGCCAGAGCGCCTGACGGCACCATTCCTCATCACGTTGGAAATCAGCAGGACGCCGGTCGATGCCGGCGACAGGAGAAATTTGCTATGTCCGACAATTACGTCATCGAAGTTCGTCCGAAATCGGCGGGTATCACAGTTCAAGCCGGCATCGTCGTGCGCGACGGCGAGGGCTTCCGCTTCTTCGCAGCATCGCGCGCATTTCACGCTCTCGAAGGCCAGGTCTTCAAGACTCCACGCGCCGCCGAGCGCGCGGCGCGCCATCGCGTCGATGCGAAATTCCGTGGCCTGATGCAGGCTGTCCAGCTTCTGTTGTTGGCCGCGCTTTTCACCGCTGGTCTGCTCGACGGCTCGGCACGTGCACAGGCTTTACCGGTTGTAGTGCCAGCCGGGACGGCGCTTGTCGTGGCCGACCAGAATGAGGAATTGCAGACGCTCATGGCAGCGTCAGGCGAACAGGCCAAGCTCGCCGCCAAAGTCACCTATGCCAATTTCCTCGGCGGGCCCTCTATCCTCGAGGCGTTTCGCGCGCATGCCCTCGATCTGGCGCAAGTCGGCGATGCGCCGCCGATCCAGGCCCAGGCGGCGGGCGAGACGCTACCGATCGTGGCGGCGCGGGTGTCGTCGCAGCCGGATTACAAATTCGCTGTTCGGCCCGGTCTGACGGTTTCAAGCCTCGCGGATTTTCGCGGAAAGCGCATTTCCTATGGCGAGGGCACTGGGCGCCAGCCCTTTCTGCTTGCAGCACTCAAAGCCGCCGGCTTGACGCGCAAGGATGTCACGCTTGTGCCGTTGCGCTCGTCCGATTTTCCCGACGCCATCCGCAGCGGTCAGGTTGATATTGCCGTTCTCAACGAACCGCATTTCTCACGTTACCTTGCCGACTATGCGGATCGCGGCGGCGGTGCGCTGTCGGACAATCAGTATGAGAGGTTGCCGCGCGGCTTGAGCTATCTCTATGCCGACGGCGGTGCGCTCAAGGATCCGGCGAAGACCGCCGCGATCCGTGATTTTGTCGTGCATTGGATCGCCGCCAACAGATGGGCCAAGGCGAACAGCGAAGCTTGGGTCCAGGCCTATTACGTCAAGCGAGAAAATCTGAAGGACGCTGACGGCCGTGCGATCGTCGCCGCGCAGGGCGACATCTCGTTTCCATCTCTGGAAACGCTGATCGCGCCGCAGCAAGGCCTGGTCGACCTGATCTATCAGGCAGGCGACATTCCAAGCCGCCTCGACGCGAAGGACGAGTTCGACCTGCGCTTCGATGAGGTTCTCGGTGCCAATGTCAATTGAATCGGACCTCATCGCGATTGCCGAGACGAACATGCCGATCGCGGCGTTGCCGGAACCCATTGCGGCCGCCAGCGTGCTCGTTCGAGGTGTGGCCGAGACACCCACAATCGCGCCGTCGCAAGATGCTCCGCAGCGCAGGCGTTTGACGCCTAAGCGGCTTGTGCCGGGCGGCATTTTGTTCGGCCCGGTCGTGCTCGTGTTCGTTTGGGAGGTGGCGTCGCGGCTCGGCTTACTGTCGCCGAGGCTCCTGGCGGCGCCGTCCAAAGCCGTTGTCACCGGCTTTGCGCTGATCGCTAATGGTACGCTGACCGACAATTTCATTGCCTCCGCACAGCGCGCCTATCTCGGCCTGGTCATCGGCACTGTCATCGGCGTGATCCTCGCCTTGATCGCAGGATTGAGCCGCATCGGTGAAGCCTCGATCGACGGCACGGTGCAGATCAAGCGCGCCGTTCCGACGCTCGCGCTTATTCCGTTCGGCATTCTGTGGCTCGGCATCGGCGATCTGATGAAGGTCACCATCATCTCGCTCAGCGTTTTCATTCCGATCTATGTCAATGTTCATGCCGCGCTGAAAGGCATCGACATCAAATATGTCGAGCTTGCGCGCACGCTCGGCCTGACGCGCGTCGAATTCGTGCGCCGCGTCGTCATTCCGGGCACTATGCCGGGCTTCTTCACCGGCCTGCGGCTTGCCGTCACGACATGCTGGGCGTCGCTGATCGTGCTCGAGCAGATCAACACCACGGACGGCATCGGCTATCTGATCAACCGCGCACGCGATTACGGCCAGACCGACGTGATCGTCGTCGGGCTCGCGATCTACGGCGTGCTCGGTCTGGTGTCCGACCTTGCCGTGCGGCTGTGGGAGCGCAGGGCGCTGTCTTACCGGAAGGTGCTAGGCCGATGAATATTGCAGCTCCGCTCATCCAGTTCGACACCGCACCGCGTCGGCCGGCAGTCCGCCTGCGCAATCTGACGCGGATCTTTTCCGGCCGCACCGTGCTTGACGACGTTTCGCTCGATATCGCGGCCGGCGAATTCGTAGCCCTGATCGGCAAGAGCGGATCGGGCAAGACGACGCTGTTACGGGCGATCGCCGATCTGGATGATGATGCGGAGGGGCAGGGCAGTATTACGGTGCCGGAAAGCCGGTCCGTGCTGTTCCAGGATTCGCGGCTATTGCCGTGGGAAAATTTGCTGCGCAACGTCACGTTAGGGTTGCAAGCGCCAGACGCGGCAAAGCGCGGCCTGCAGGCTTTGGCTGATGTTGGCTTGGCGGCCCGCGAGAACGCCTGGCCGGGCGTTCTTTCAGGCGGCGAGCAGCAGCGAGCGGCGCTGGCGCGCTCGCTGGTTCGTGAGCCCGCTTTGCTGTTGGCGGATGAGCCCTTCGGCGCGCTTGATGCGCTGACACGGCTGCGCATGCACGAGCTGTTGTTCCGGCTCGTCGCCGTTCATCGTCCGGCGGTTCTTCTCGTGACCCACGACATCGACGAAGCGCTGAAGCTCGCCGACCGCGTGCTGGTGATGGACCAGGGCCGCATCGTTGTCGACCGCCCGGTCGCCTTGCGCCATCCGCCCCGGCACACCGAGGCGGGTTTCGCATCGCGAAGAGAGGAACTGTTGGCCGCGCTCGGTGTCGTCGAGCGCGTTTGATCGGCTAGAGCAGGAGGATTTTTTGTTGAATCATGATCCCGCTCTAGCTTTTTGTTTGAGCATGATCTTGTCCGAAAACCGGTTTCCACTTTTCTGGATCATGCTCTAAGAAAGGGAGTCCGCAATGTCGCGCAGCTTGCATCTCAATCTGTTCATCCAGGGCCGCGGTCATCATGAAACCGCGTGGCGGCATCCGGCGTCGACGCCGCGGGCGCTCACCGACATCAGATATTATCAGCAGCTGGCGCAGCTCGCCGAAGACGGATTGTTCGATTCGGTGTTCTTTGCCGATCATCTCTCCGTCGGCAATGAAGTCGCGCATACCGCCAAGGCCGGTTTGGAACCGCTCACCACGCTCGCCACGCTGGCGACCGTCACCGAAAAGATTGGACTGATCGCGACCGCGTCGACGACCTACACAGAGCCGTACAATCTGGCGCGCCAGTTCGCTTCGCTCGATCACATCAGCGGCGGACGCATCGGCTGGAACATCGTCACGTCCTGGCTGCCGGACGCCGCGCGCAATTTCAGCTACGACCGGTTGCCGGAGCATGCCGAGCGCTATGCGCGCGCCGATGAATTTCTCGACGTCGTCACCAAGCTTTGGGACAGCTGGGCCGACGACGCGGTGATCGACGATCGCCGCACCGGCCGCTATGCCGATCTTGAGCGCGTCCGGGCCATCAATCACGTCGGCAGCCATTACAAAGTAGCGGGACCGCTGAACATTCCACGACCGCCGCAGGGTAGGCCTGTCCTGGTGCAGGCCGGCTCATCGATCACCGGCAAACGCTTCGCCGCGCAATTTGCCGAAGCCATCTTCACCGCGCATCTGGAAAAGGCCACTGCGGTCGCATTCTACGCCGACATCAAGGCGCAGGCTGCGGCGTTTGGTCGAAAACCTGATCACGTCCTGATCTTGCCGGGGCTTAGCGCGATCATCGGCTCGACTGAAGCGGAGGCGAAACGGTTCTGGCAGGAGCTCAATGAGCTCTCTGATCCGAAGGTCGGATTGGAACGGCTGTCGAACCGGTTCGGCGATCATGATTTCTCGCATCTCGATCTCGATCGGGTGCTCTCGGTCGATGACTTTCCCGATCCGAGCAAAGTGCAGGCGGCGCGGAGCCGGGCCGAGGTCATTATCGCGCTGGTGGCGCGCGAGCGGCCAACCTTGCGGCAACTCCTGCACAGCCTGGCCGGCGCGCGCGGCCATTACACCGTCGCCGGAACGCCAGAGCAGATCGCTGACATCATCGAAGACTGGTTCAAGTCAGGCGCGGCGGATGGGTTCAACGTCATGCCGCCGGTCTTGCCGTCGCTTCTGAAAACCTTCATCGACGAGGTGACGCCGATCCTGCAAAAGCGCGGGTTATTTCGAATGGAATATGAAGGCAGTACGCTGCGCGACCACTATGGCCTCGACCGGCCGCCGAGCCAGTTTTTCGCCGCACGCGCGAAGCCTTCTAAAAAACTACTCCCGGCTTAATTGCGCTGCGGTGGCTGTATTTGCTTCAGACCAGGGCCATCGTAAGCCACAGTTTGGTCACATGCCCCGCTGCCGCAGCGCAATATATGCGGATTTACCATATTTCAGAACGGTCCGCGCTTGCCCCATTGCCGCCGTTTACAGCAGCTTAATAATATCCTCTGCATTGTAACTGCTTCGGGGGACGTGAAGCGGGTGGGGGACTATGAGTAAGCCAAGTTCCATTTTCGTTGTGCCGTCGATGTCGGGTGGCGCACAGCGTGCGGCGCATCGCGCCGTGGCTTTCATCTAGACCGCTTCGTTCACGTCGTGCGCATGACGTATTCGGCCGCAGCGGTCGCTGACGTAACGGCATTTCGTGGCCGTGATTTCGCTCCTGGCGAATTTCGCCGGGCGGTATTTGGCACCCTGTTCGTCGGTGTGGGATCCGTCGTGGCTATCGGCGCGACGATCGCCTGCATCACGTTCGGCGCAGCCTGGATCATGGCTGGGCTCCACTCCGGCAATGCCGATTTTCAGGTCCAGCGGCCGTTCACGCTCGGACGGGAAGAGCTGACGCGACTGGAATCGGCGGCTTTGCAGAAAGCCTATCGCGGCATGACCGGCGCGGTCGAAGCAACGAACGCCGCGCGCAGCTTCATTCCGGCGCAGGTACAATCGGTGAAGCTGGTCATCTTCAGGGCGCCGGCGACGCAGGCCGTCGATGTTTCGGCGCTGGAAAGTGCGTCCATCAGCTCCGCCGCTGGTTCCGCTCAGAACAGCGCGACGCCGATGCCGACACGACGGCCGCTGGCAGCGCAGATACAGCGCGGTGCCGTGCGCACAGCTTCGGCGCAAGCCACCGCGACCGAAGTCACAGCGTCCCTCCCGCCGGAGCAATCGACCTCGTCAGCTGGCGGCATCCTGCAGCGGTTCTTCGGGCCACGGGCATCGCACAACGATACGGCATTGCTCGCTGCCGTCGACAACCACACCGCGCTCTATGACATCGAAGCGCATGTCGTCTATCTGCCGAATGGCGAGCGGATGGAAGCGCATTCCGGTCTCGGCCAGTGGATCGATGATCCGGGCCACGTCAGCATGAAGGCGCGCGGCGCGACGCCGCCGAATGTCTACAACCTCACAATGCGGGAGGGGCTGTTCCACGGCGTCGAGGCGCTTCGCCTCAACCCGGCCGGCGATAACAGCATGTATGGCCGTGACGGCATCCTGGCGCACCCCTATATGCTTGGGCCCAGCGGCCAGTCGTTCGGCTGCGTGTCGTTCCGGGACTACGAAGCGTTCCTGCGCGCCTTCAAGCGGGGCGAAGTCAACCGCATCGTCGTCGTGCCGCACGTTGATGGGCCGCTCCCGGCCGCCATGCGCGCCAGCCGCGACAGCACTAACCGCTTCGCCTTCAATTAGTGGCCGGCGGCGCCCTGCGCCGTCCTGATTTGGCTGCAGCGCCGCTGCAACGCCCTGGGGGGTCCGGTATCCCCCTGGATTGCCGTTGCATTTCGCCGCGTCCGTCCACACATTATGACGTCAAAATGGAGGGGCGCCTCATGGCCCGTGACGTAGCTCGCGATTGGATGTGGTCGGAAGCGTGCGAGGCGATCGCGCGGGCTGAACGTATGCATCGCGAGATGTTTCGGCCCTCGGGCCCACGGGCGCGATCGCCCGCAGGCGCGGTAGCTTGGGAGCCGCCCGTCGATATTTTGGAAACCGATCACGAAGTTCTGGTGCTGGTCGCGCTGCCCGGCGTCGATGTCGACGGCGCGAAGGTCACGATCGAAGGCGGCGATCTGGTGATCGCCGGCACGCGTGTCCTGCCGCCGGAATTGCGTACGGCAACGATGCACCGGCTCGAACTGCCGCAAGGGCAGTTCTTCCGCCGCCTGCGCTTGCCGGCGGGACGTTACAGCGGCGTCCGCCGCGCCGGCGCTGCGGGATATCTGGTGGTCACGTTGCAGAAAGCAGGGTCGAGCCGTGGCTGACGAATTGCAATTGAAAACTTCGCCGGGTGAGGGCGGCAGTTCGCCGCCACTGCCGCCCGATGCGCTCATTATTGTTCCGGTGCGCAACACCGTGCTCTTCCCGAGCCTGGTGCTGCCGATCACACTTGGGCGCCCGAAATCCGTCGCTGCCGCCCAGCAGGCGGTGCGCGATCAGCGCCAGGTCGGCATCCTGCTGCAGCGAGCTGCCGACGTGAACGATCCGACCGGGATCGACATGCATCGCATGGGCACGATCGCCAATATCGTGCGCTATATCACCGCCCCCGACGGCACGAACCATGTCGTTTGCCAAGGCGAGCAGCGTTTCCAGATCACCGAATATCTGAGCGGCTGGCCGTTTCTGGTCGCCCGCGTGCTGCGCATTCCCGAGTCGGATACGAAGACGTCCGAGATCGAGGCGCGCTTCGTCAACTTGAAGGCCCAGACGCTCGAGGCGATTCAGTTGCTGCCGCAGGTGCCGCAGGACCTGCTCGCCGCGATGCAGTCCATCGAGACGCCGTCGGAGCTCGCCGACCTCGCCACCGCTTACATGGACGTGAAGCCGGACGAAAAGCAGGAAATTCTCGAGACGGTCGACATCATCGCGCGCATGGACAAGGTGTCGCGGCAATTGTCGCACCGCATCGAAGTGCTGCGGCTGTCGCAGGAGATCGGCAAGCAGACCAAGGCCGCGCTTGACGAGCGCCAGCGCGAAGTGCTGCTGCGCGAACAGATGGCCGCGATCCAGCGCCAGCTGGGCGAAGGCGACGACGGCAAGGCCGCCGAGCTCGCCGAGCTCGAAGCCGCCATCAGCAAAGCCGGCATGCCGAAGGACGTCGAGGATCAGGCGCGCAAGGAATTGCGCCGCCTGCAGAAGATGCCTGAAGCGGCCGGCGAATACGGCATGGTTCGCACCTATCTCGATTGGCTGATCGAATTGCCTTGGAAGCTGCCCGAGGAGAAGCCGATCGACATCACCGGGGCGCGGCGCATCCTCGACGAAGACCATTTCGGCCTGGAGAAGATCAAGAAGCGCATTATCGAATATCTCGCGGTGCGCAAGCTCGCGCCCCAAGGCAAGGCGCCGATCCTCTGTTTCGTCGGTCCGCCCGGCGTCGGCAAGACGTCGCTCGGCCAGTCGATCGCGCGCGCCATGGATCGCAAATTCGTGCGCGTCAGCCTTGGTGGCGTGCATGACGAGGCGGAGATTCGTGGCCACCGGCGCACCTATATCGGCGCGCTGCCGGGCAACATCATCCAGGCGATCCGCAAGGCCGGCTCGCGCGATTGCGTCATGATGCTCGACGAGATCGACAAGCTCGGCGCAGGCATCCAGGGCGATCCCGGCGCGGCTTTGCTCGAGGTGCTCGATCCGGAGCAGAACAATACGTTCCGCGACAATTATCTCGCGGTGCCGTTCGATTTGAGCCACGTGGTGTTCATCACCACGGCGAACATGCTCGACACTATTCCTGGGCCGCTGCGCGACCGCATGGAGATCATCAGCCTGTCCGGCTACACCGCCGATGAAAAGCTCGAGATTGCCAATCGCTATCTGGTGCGGCGGCAATTGGAGGCGAACGGGCTGAAGACCGATCAGGTTGAGATCGGTGGGGACGTGCTGCGCGAAATCATTGAGAACTATACGCGTGAGGCCGGCGTGCGCGGCCTTGAGCGGCAGATCGGCCAAGTGCTGCGCAACGCGGCTGTGCGCATCGCCGAAGGCAGCGCGGGTCCGATCCGCATCAGCAAGCAAGATGTCACTGAGATTCTTGGGCCGCCGCGGTTCGAGAGCGAAGTGGCGATGCGGGTCAGCGTGCCGGGCGTGGCGACGGGCCTTGCCTGGACACCGGTCGGCGGCGATATCCTCTTCATCGAGGCGACGCGCTCGCCGGGCTCGGGCAGGCTCATCCTCACCGGTCAGCTCGGCGACGTGATGAAGGAAAGTGCGCAGGCCGCGCTCTCTATCGTCAAAAACCGCGCCGTCGCGCTCGGCATAGATCCCAATCGCTTCGAGAAGAGCGATATCCACATCCACGTGCCGGCGGGCGCGACGCCCAAGGATGGGCCGAGCGCAGGCGTGGCGATGTTCATGGCGCTGGTCTCGCTGATGACGGAACGCACCATCCGTAGCGACACCGCGATGACGGGCGAAATCAGCCTGCGCGGCCTGGTGCTGCCGGTCGGAGGCATCAAGGAGAAAATCGTCGCCGCGCATTCCGCCGGCATCAAGCGCGTCATGCTGCCGGCACGCAATCGCCGCGACTATGACGACATTCCGGAGACCGCGCGCAAGGACATGGAGTTCATCTGGCTCGAACGACTCGAGGAAGCCGTCGCCAACGCGCTCGAGCCGAAGTCGGTCGACAAACCGCAAGGCGCGCCGCAGCTTGTGGGGGCGGAGGCGTAAGCCGCTGCGTCATGCTCGGCCTTGTGCCGGGCATCTCGATTTCATGAGCGCAGTGGTGCCCAATTGAGCGGGATGGCCGGGACAAGCCCGGCCATGACGGGTTCTGGGCTACTCAATCTCCGGCAGATTCAACGCCTTGTCGACTAGCGCCGTAGCGCGCTTGAAGTCGAAAATCCGATAAAGGTTCTGCTTGGCCGCGAATGACGGGCCGCCGTAGAATTTCTCGTATTGCTGATGGCGGCTGCCGAATTCGGAGCCCAGGAAATCCCAGAGCAGCCGCATCAGCTTGACGCGGCTCTTCGCGTCGGTCGTGCCGGAGCCCATATAGCGCTCGATGTCGGCGGCGATGTCCGGGTTGGCGAAATCGGCGTCGGACGACGGCAGCGTGATGAAGGCCGCGCCCGCCATTTCGCGGATGATTTCGAGCATCCTTCCGTTGAACTCCGACTGCATGGCGCTCGCCGCGTAATAGGCGGTTCGCGACGGCCAGAACACGCCGTCTTCGATCGTTCCCATCGTCTCGTGCGCATGCAGCATCGCCTCGTAGATCGACACGAAGGCGACGAGTTCGCCCATCATGCCGACCACGGCAGGATTGGCGATGTTGCCGGTGGTTTCGTTCATGCGCTGCGCCAATCCGGCCATGAAGCGCAGCTTGGTCACATAGCGCGTCTGCGCCTGATGATTGCCCATGAGATGCGACGGCGTCTTGCGCCATTGATCGCGCGACAATTCGACATTGCGATAGATGAACACCCGTTCCCACGGCACGAATACATTGTCGAAGATGACGTAGCTGTCGGATTCATCGAACCGCGTCGATAGCGGATAATCGGCGGGCCGGCCGGCACCCGAGAACGGATGCCGCGGATAAAGCTTCAGACCCTCGGCTGCGACCGGAACTGCGAGGCAATTGGCGTAATTCTCGTCGCCCGGCGCCAGCGGCTGGATGCAGCTCAGCTGCATGTAATCGGAGATCGCGCCGCCGGTCGCCAATTGCTGCGCCCCGGAAATGACGATGCCGTCGTCACGCTCTTTCACCACGCCGGCATAGAGGGTCGGGTCGCTCTGTTTGTGCGCCGGTTTCGAGCGATCGATCTGCGGCGGCACGATCGCGTAGCTGCAATAAATGTGATTGTCGCGCATGAATTCATAGAACGCGACGAGATTGTCGGCGAACTGCTGCTGCCCGGCGCTGGCGAAGAATTTCGGATTGGCCGCATAGCCGGAAAAGAAGCCCGCGACATGGTCGGGCGCGCGGCCCATCAGGCCGAAGGTCGCCTCCGCCCAGGTCTCGGAGAACAGGCGGCGCTCGCGCAGGCCGGCATGATCTTTCGGGATTTGCCAGGCGCGATGCACCGGTGCGCCGGTCTTGGGTGACGTGAAGGTCATGCGCTCGCGCAAGTCCGGCCGGGCCGCGATGTCATAGAGCATGGCGATCGAGCGCGCGGCCTGACGGAAGGCGGGATGCTTGGTCACGTCCTTGACCAATTCGCCATCGACATAGACCCGCCGCCCGTCATTGAGCGAGTGGAGGTATTCGTCACCGGTGCGCATCGGCCTCTCCGCAGTTTCAGCCACACGTTCTAGCCCGGCGCCTGCGACACTGTCATCCGCCCGCGCCGGCACCGGCCAAATTGCATAAGGGCTAATCCCTTGCCTACGCTTGCCAAATCCGGCTGGCGCAGGTTTAAAGCGGCTGCCGCAGGGAGAACCAAAAATGCCAAGAAGACTGATCTGCGCCGGTGCCGGATTGCTCGCGTTTTTATGCGCTTTTATGTGCGCCCCCGGCCCCGCCCGCGCCGATTATCCGGAGCGGCCGGTTACCATCGTTGTGGGCTTCCCGCCGGGCGGCCCGAGCGACACGCTGGCGCGCATCGTCGCCAAGAAGCTTGGCGAGCTCCTCGGCCAGCCCTTCATTGTCGACAACCGGCCGGGCGCCGGCGGTAATGTCGCGGGCGAGGTCGCGGCCCATGCCGAGCCCGATGGTTACACGCTGTTGATGGGTAACAACTCGATCCTTGCCACCAATGTCAGCCTCTACAGCAAGATCGGCTACGATCCGGTGAAGGATTTCGAACCGATCAGTCTGATCGGCTCGCAGGCCAATATCCTAGTGGTCAATCCCAATGTGCACGCCGACACGATGCAGGAGCTGATCGAGCTCGCCAAAGACAATCCGGGCAAGCTCAATTTTGCTTCGTCCGGATACGGCGCGGCGGCGCATCTCGCCGGCGAATTGTTCAAGACCATGGCGCATATCGACATTGTCCATGTGCCCTATAAAGGCGCGGGGCCGGCGTTGCAGGATGTCATCTCCGGGCAGGACCAGATGATGTTTGCGACCGCCGCATCGGTGCTCGGCATGATCAAGAGTGGCCAGGTGCGGGCGCTGGCGGTGACCACGCTCAAGCGCACTGCGGTACTGCCGGATCTTCCGACCATCGACGAGCTCGGCATCAAGGGCTTCGAGGCGACGACCTGGCACGGGCTGGTGGCGCCCGAGGGCACGCCTAAGGACATCATCGCAACGCTGCATCGCGCCGTGATCGCGGCGCTGGACGACCCCGACGTGCGGCAAGAACTGACGACACTCGGCGTCGATGTCGGGGGCGATACGCCGGAGGAATTCTCCGCCTACATCAAGGCCGAGATTCCGAAATGGACGGCGGTGATCAGGGCATCCGGCGCCAACGCGCAATAATGCGAGCGGCCGGGTTCATTTCCGCTCGTCCGCGCGAAAGCGGGGACCCAGGGCTGGATTCTTGCGTTCGCGGGAATGAGCGGAATAACTAACCGCTCGAAGCGCCAACGACCGTCCGCTCCGCCTGCCAGTCCTTGCCGAGCCCGGCGCTGGTCGGGAACACCAGCGACTTGATCACGACGGGCACCGCGCCCGATGTGTCGAGCATGGCGCCGATGTCGATGTAATCGAATTCTTTCAGTTCCAGCCCGTCGATCGAGACGATGGGGCTCTGGAGTTTCATTTCCTCGCGATAATGAATGCCGATGAGGCCGCCGACATCGCCATCGCCGGCGAGCACGATCGGGTGGCCGTGAGCCAGCACGGCTTCCAGTCCCGCGGCGATGCCCTTGCAGAAATTATCGAGACGGCGGAACGTCGCCGAGCCGCGCCACGGCACAAAGACCGCTACCGGGCTTTCGCCGCTGCCGAGATCGAGCCGCTTGAGCGCCGCCTTGATCGCCCCGGCAAGCGCCGCCGCATCGATCTCATCGTCGAGCGGCAGCGCGGGCGCGATCACCGGCACGTTGCGCAGCGGCAGCGTCTCGAGCGGCGATACGAATATCGTGCTGCCCGACACCTGCATCGTATATTGCGACGCGCCGATCACGGTGGCGCGGATGCGCGCGTCGGGCCGCGCCAATTGTGGTCCGTCCTTGAGCCGCGCCTTCAATTCGGCGGCAAGCTGTGGACCGAGATCGCCGAAACTCGCCGCCTGGCCGCCATACATGAATTCCGACACGCCGCCGGAAAAACTCACGTCCGCAATGTCGCCGCGATATCCGAGCGGGTCGAGGCGCAAAAGCTCAACACCGCCGGCGCGCGGCGCGCCGCCTTTGATGGCTTCGAACACGCGGTCGGCCATCAGCGCGGCAAGCGCCTGTGCCTGATCGTTGGTGACGACGGCGCCCGGCTCGAGCTTCAAGCCAAGCTCGGCGCCGAAGCGCCGCCCGGCTTCTTCGAGCCGCACGATGCGCCGCGCATCATCGAGCACGATGAGACGGGCGCCGACATCGAGCGCGGTGACATCGATCACCTTGCCCTCGGCGCAGACTGCGATCTTGGCGGTGCCGCCGCCGACATCGACATTGAGCACCGGCGCATTGTTGCGGATCGAGCGCGCGGCGGTGCCCGAGCCATAGGCGGCCATCACCGATTCCAGGCTGTCGCCGGCGCTGACGGCGACCATGCGGCCCGCTTGCGCCGCGAACAATTCGCCGATGCGCCGCGCATTGCGCCGCCGCACCGCGACGCCGGTCAAAATCAGTGCGCCGGTATCGATCTCATCAGGATCGACTTTGCCGTCCTTATACTGCCGCTCGATGAAGACGCCGAGCGCCTCCGCATCGATCTCGTCCTCGCTCGCATAAGGCGTCAGCAGAATGTCGGACTGATAGAAACTTTCGCGCTCGGTGACGACATAGCGGGCATCGAGCCGCTCCAGCACGATGCGCGAGAACACCAGATGCGAGGTCGACGAGCCGATATCGACGCCGACCGACAGCACGCACAATTCGTCCTCTTCGCCGAAAGTGCGCCCCGTGCTGGAGAAGAAGATACGGCCGCCTTCCTCGTCGTGCGGGATTTCGTCGGTCATGGATAGCGCTTTCGCGGCGTCATTGCCGGGCTTGTCCCGGCAATCCCGGTCAATTGAGCTCGGAATTTCGATCATCGGGATGGCCGGGACAAGCCCGGCCATGACGATTGTTGGTTGGTGGGTGCTGCACTCATTCCTTCGGCAGCAGACCGCGATAATCCCGCTCGTAATATTCCGGGCGCATGCGGTTCTCGGCGCCGTCGCGCTTGCGGCGCTCAGCATATTCCTCGCGCAGAAACGGATCCTCCATGTAGTAGGGAATCGCGGTGCCGCCTTCGGAAATATCCATCGCGGTGTAGTCGGTGTGCTTCTCGCCGGGCGGACCGGGCTCGCGGCCGGGATTGTGCGGTCCGAACCAGGCGGTGAGGCGGAACGGCTCTTTCGACGCCCCGAAATGCTGATGATACCAGCGCGCGCCGCCGGGCGCGGCCGAGACCATGCCGAACTGCTCGTAATCGACACGCTTGATTTGATCGGCCTTGCCGTCCTTCCACGGTGTGATGCCGAGATGCTCCGGCCAAGTGTAGGTGTAACCCTTGCCCTTGAGGCAGATCAGTACGGCTGCCGACGTGTGCGCATGCGCCTTTGAGTAATGGCCGTTCTCGTGCTGGGCGATCCAGAGATAGAACGTGTTGTTGGTCATCATCGGCTCGACGCGGCGGTAGCCGGGCGAGCGCCGATTATCGAGCGGCAGATCGCAATTGACGATGTCGGGCACGAAATTGGTGCGCCGCATGGCAAGCCCGCGCACCGGATCGGGCTCGATATCATCCTTGTATTTGTAGAAGTCGTCGGCGCCGGAGAAGCGATCGCGGAACTGATAAGGACAATCGAAGATCACGCCGGCATCGTTGACGAGATTCATTAGATTAGGAGCAGTCGTGCCGCCGATAAGCAGCGCCGGCGACGAACTCGCATTGACAATGCGGTGCATGGCGTTGACGGGGATCGAGAACAGCGAGCCCTTCTGCCACTCGAAAATGTGCCGCTTGCTGTCGCCCTCGAGCCAGACCTCGGTCGAGCCGCGGCCTTCGACGACGAGATAGATCTCCTCATAAAGATGCTTTTCCGGATTGAGCGCGCCGGCCCCCGGCACTTCGACGACATAAGAGCCCCATTTGCCCTCGGTGCCGTGCAGCTGGATGTAGCTGCCGCGCCCGCCCATCCGTGCCCAAGGCTTGAGCGGCAGGTTCTGCACTTTGCTCACACCGATGTCGCGGAAGATCGGAATGTCTTCCGCCTCCATGAACAGGTCATAGGGCGTCTTCGGCCGGTTGAACTTGCCGAAGCCCGCGCGCTTGAAGCCCGACGGCTCGTGCCAATGAGTCTGACCGGCGATTTCGTGCATGAAGGCGTCCTCTGTGGCTCGCTTGTTGCAGGAGCGAGGCAGCTCGCGATACCGCGGTGGCGCGGCAATGCTGCCATCCGTCGCGAGCATAACTATCGCTCGAAGGCTTTCACCCGATGTACAATGCGTGCCATACCATTGCAACGGGCGGGGATTTTGCCCCGTTTACGTCTCGGTTATCAGATGGAGGTTCCGTGCCGGCGGCCGTTGTTACGCTTGTTTTTCACGATAAATCGGGGTCCACCCGCCGCACCGTTGCGATCGATCACCTTGTGGTTGCCGGCTGGACCGGGCGCGACAAGGCGGCGGTGGAAAAGCACATCGCCGAGCTCGAGGCCATTGGCGTCAAGCGCCCGGCGACGACGCCGATCTTCTACCGCGCCTCGGCCGTGCGGGTGACCACGGATGATGCGATCGAGGCCCTCGGCAATGCATCGAGCGGGGAGGCTGAGTTCGTGCTGTTGCAGCATGGTGGCCGGCTCTGGGTCGGCACCGGCTCCGATCACACCGATCGTGAGGTGGAGAAATACGGCGTCTCCGTTTCCAAGCAGATGTGCGACAAGCCGATCGCCAAGGACTTCTGGGCCTATGACGAGATCGAGCCGCACTGGGATAAGCTCATCCTGCGCGCGCATATTTCCGAAGGCGGCGAGCACAAGCTTTATCAGCACGGCCCGGTGACGGCGATGCTCGATCCGCTGGTGCTGATCGAGCAGTTCGCCGGCAAAAAAGAGCTCGCCGAGGGCACGTTGATGTTCTGCGGCACGCTGGCCGCACATGGCGGCGTGCGCGCCTCGGATGTTTTTGAATTCGAGCTCGAAGACCCGGTTCTGGGGCGAAAGATTTCACATCATTACCGCACGCAAGTGTTGCCGGTTCTTGGTTGAACCGGCCCGGATGAATTAAGGAGACTACGTCATGTCATTCAACAAGCCGCATCTTGAATTTCACAAGCTCGATATGAATACGGGCTGGGTGACGCCGCCCGGCTATCCGGCCGGCATTCAGCAAAAGATTCTGGCGAGCGATCTCGACGAGACGAAGAAGATGGGCGGCCGCACGCGGCTCCTTCGCTTTGCGCCCGGCGTCTACACCACCGCGCCGTTCGTGCACGATCATTGGGAAGAGGTCTATCTCGTCTCCGGCGATCTGATCGTCGGCAACGATGAGAAAGGCCAAGGCGGCGAGCCGTTCGAAGCGCCGACCTATGCTTGCCGTCCACCGGGCGTCCATCACGGGCCGTTCAAGTCCGAAAAGGGCTGTTTACTCTACGAGATTCACTACTACGACGAGACGAAGAAATAGCGTGTAGGTAGACGCGCCGAGCGGCGCGGGCCTCCCCACGCAGACAAAATCGTTGCGTGCTGTGCCCACGCTGTTGCCTATGTGGCACGGATATTGAAGCGATTTTGCCCCACCCTCCAGCACTCACAAGAGGCGTCGATGCCGACATCAGAGCAATCAAAGCCCGTCCTGCGGCCATATCTGACGGCGGCGAAGGCGTTCGCCTCTGGCGCGGAAACGCCGCGGCAGTTCCTCGAGCGCTCACTCGAATTGTTCGATCTGTGGGAGCCGAAAATCGGCGCTTTCGTCTGCACCGGTCTGCCGGCAGCGCGCGCGGCGGCGGACCGGTCGAGCGAACGCTGGCGCGCTGGCAAGCCGCTGTCGGCGATCGACGGCATGCCGGTCGGCATCAAGGACATCATCGAGACTGTCGATATGCCGACCGAGATGGGCTCGCCGCTCTTTGCCGGCTGGCGCTCGGAAAAGGACGCCGCCAATGTGCGGGCGCTGCGCGAGGCCGGCGCCGTCATCCTCGGCAAGACCGTGACCACCGAATTTGCTGCGTCGGAGCCGCGCGGCACGCGCAATCCCTGGAACGCCGCGCATACGCCGGGCGGATCGTCGAGCGGTTCGGCGGCGTCAGTCGGCGTCGGAATCGCGAGTGCGGCGCTTGGTACGCAGGTGATCGGCTCCACCATACGTCCGGCAAGCTTCTGCGGCTGTTTCGGCTTCAAGCCGAGCGTCAATGCGCTCAACCGCGAAGGCTGCCACGATTGCCAGAGCCAGAGCTGCACC